>CAYFVM010000016.1:0-42672 GCA_964346725.1 uncultured Bacteroidales bacterium | reverse complement strand
GGTTGACAGTGGCGAGCTCCGAAGTCGGCAACAAAAACATACCGCTGTCCGTTAGAGCCAATGCAAAGAACGACAGTACAAATATTAACCAAAAATTCCAAAAATTAAAAATAAAATGAAAACACTGCTTAAAACAACATTCCTGATATTTGGACTATTGTATAGTCTTATATCTTTTGGAGCTTACCTTACAAATGTTCCAGTGACAATTAAACAACCAAATGGTAAAGAATTAAAAATTTATGCAACTGGCGATGAATTTCATAATTGGTTGCATGATATTGATGGATTTACAATAATACAAAATCCAAAGACAGGATATTATTGTTATGCAATACTTGACAAAGATGAAATTATTGCCTCAAAATATGTTGTTGGAGATATAGACCCTAACAAAACGGATTTAAAACCAAATGTAAATATATCTTCTGAAAAAATATTGGCTAAAAGAAATGAATTTATGTTGGCTACTCCCAAAAAAGCAGTTATTTCAAAAGCCATTGATATTAAATCACTAAAAACTACTGTGACTCTAAATAACATTGTTGTTTATATTAGATTTGCAGACCAGACAGAATTCCCTGCAAATCAAGCTACCTATACATCCATGTTTAATAACACAACTAGTGGTGCAAATTCTATGCGAAATTATTTCAACGAGGCAACTTATAACGAAATTGACATCTCAACTTCATTTTACCCATCGAATAGTGGAACGACAATAATTTCATATCAAGATAATCATATTAGGGATTACTATGTTCCATATTCAACAGCAAATGATTCTGGATATACTTCATCTCAAAGAACATCAAGAGAACATGCTTTACTTCAACGAGCAATAAATTTTGTTGAAAGTCAAATACCTACTTCCCTAAATTTAGATTATGATAGTGATGGTTATGTGGATAATATCTGTTTTATCGTTAGAGGAGGAACAACTGCATGGAATACTTTATTGTGGCCTCATAGATGGTCTTTGTATTCAGTTTCTGAGTATATTAATAGTAAACGTGTCTGGGATTTTAATTTTCAACTTGAAGACCACCTTGCCAATAGTGGAGTTGGGGTGTTATGCCATGAAATGTATCACACATTAGGAGCTCCAGACCTTTATCATTATAATGGTGATAACATGGATCCTGTTGGTGATTGGGATTTAATGGAACATACAAAAAATCCACCACAACATATGGGAGCATATATGAAATCTGAATACGGTGGTTGGATAACAACTGTTCCTGAAATAACAACTTCTGGCTCTTATACATTAAACCCAATAACTTCTTCTTCAAATAATTGTTACAAAATTCCTATTAGTGGTTCTTCTCAATATTTGTTTTTGGAATATAGAAGAAAAACAGGTGCATTTGAAAGTAGTTTACCCAATAGTGGATTGATTATTTATAGAATAAATGAAAGTTATAATGGAAATAGTAGTGGTTCAGGTGCAGGAGGGGTTACTGATGAAGTTTATGTTTTTAGATTAGACGGCTCAACAACAAGCAAAGGAGACAACTCATATGCTTATTTATCTAGTAGTTCAGGTAGAATTGTCTTTCATAATACATCTAATCCCTATTGTTTCATTTCTAATGGAAATTTAGGTAATATTTATATCAAAAACATATCATCAGCTGGTAGCACAATCAGCTTTGATGTTAGGTTTTGTGATGACGAAGATATTACATACTCAAATACTAATTCTCTGCCTTCGTTGACTAACGCTTCTAATTCTATTACAACATCAGGAACGGTTACTGTTAAAAATACAGATAATGTAACTTTTGAAGCAGGTGATGAAGTTATCTTAAATGGTGGGTTTGAAATCCAACAAGGAGGTGTTTTTGAAATCAATATGAATGGTTGTGGAGATAAATAAACTTTAAATCGAATTAAAATGAAAACAAAAGTATTTTTAATAATTGTATGTATAGTATTCGGTTCAAGTCTTACCGCACAAGAGATTCAAAATTTTTCTGGTAATTATACAATCCAAGAGATTTGCACTTCTGGAACGATTCCAAATTATTCAGACACGATTGATTATGAAATTGAAATAAAATCGTCAAGTGTAGATACATTTGATATTCAGTTTTATTTAGAAGCGCATTTTTCTGACACTATTAGAGCTAAATTAATTAACGATAGTGCCTTTCAAATAACTTTACAAACATTTCAAAACTTCGACAATTCTTTATTATCTATTTCGGGAGAAGGATCTGTAATTCAAGATTCAATAAAAATTAATTACAGTTCAGGTGGTTCCGGTGGCGAATTTGAATGTACTTGTAAGGGAATAAAAAAAAAAGAAACGGGATTAAATAGAAATTTAGATGATAATTTAAGGATAAAAGTTTTTCCAAATCCTGTAAAAGAGTTTTTATATCTTAATTTAGAATATAAGTGCAAGAATTTCTCAATATTAATTTATAACAGTGTGGGTAACTTAGTAATGAACAGAAACATACAAAATAACGAAATGATAAATGTTTCAGAATTAACTTTTGGTACATATTTTTATTCTGTTATAGATGGAAATAACAAATTTTCAGGACACTTTATTAAAGAATGACAAAGAAGCACTGGCTCTAACATCGTATATAAAATATTTGGCACTCAGTGGTTTATTGCAGGTTTCAGCCCGTATCAAAATTACTTGTAACTTGACAAAAAAGTGCTTCGAAATGCCAAACGTTTCATATACGTAACCGTTATGTGCCACTATAGGATGACAAGCTAACGACAAATAAATGACGATTAAAACGAAAAAATATTTACTAATTGCTCTGACTGGATTTCTATTCTTCTGGGGTTGTGAAGAATTTTTCAGAAGAAAAATTGGAGGTTTTGCAGGTAGTTACCCATTTGTTGAGTATATGGGATATCAAAGCAAGCGAAAGTGAAATAATAGAAGCAATCAAAGAACTTAGTAAAACCAATCCAAATTTTCAACCCCCCAGTAATGTTGAATTTATATCAAAAAGAGATACAGGTTATAATTGGAACACCTATGAAATGATAGAGTATTTAGAAAAACTAAAGACAGATTCATTGACACCAATGCCAGAAAAAGATTATGACAATTGCTACCACGACTATTGGCTTTATGTGAACTTGTATTATCCAGACGCAAAAGAAATTGTACATACATGGACTCGACCAAACTTCGATACAACTGTAACGACATTTGCGTTTGTGAGTTTGAGCAGTTTAGACAATCCAACTGAATATCGTTTAATAAATCGTGACTTTTGGTATATCGCAAACAAGCGACAAATCAATAAATTCAAACGGACTTTTATTGACAAGATACAAGAACAAATAGACAAGAAAAGAAAAAGCGGCACATAACACGGGTTTTGCGTCAATCGGGAGTTTAGTGCAGTTGGAAAGTTAATCAAGGTTAAAAACTTTAACCGTAAAGCACTTTTTTTTAAAGAAAGAAAAAATACTTCAAAATGAAAACTAAAATTTTAATTATTTTATTCCTAATTAATGCAAGTATTGCATTTTCACAACCTGGTTATATTATAGAAGAAAAAAATCTAAATGATTATGCTGACCTGAAATTCTTGAACTATCTCCATTGTAAACTCCTTTTTTATCTCGGGTTCTAGAGTTTTTTTTTCTATTACGTCCTTCAGTATCTTGTTGTCCAAAGCCAAGTCCGCATACATCTGCTTTAATCTGCGATTCTCCTCCTATAAGGCTTTCAGATGCTGTACTTGGCTCACATCCATGCCACTATACTTCGATTTCCAGTTGTATAGGGTGGCTCTTGAGATTCCAAATCCCCTACTTACTAATTCTGCCGATACGCCACTTTTCAATGATTTTACTGCACGTACCATTTCACTTTCACTCTGTGCTTTTTTTTTCATAATACTTTTAATTAAACAAAGTTATCACTTTTGTCTAATTATACTCCGTCCGATTTTTAGGGAAGGCTACAAATATCTGCAATAACATTCTTGTGTTATGTATTCTCAGATCATTCGTCAATATAACGAAGCTTTACAGCTTGTGAAAGCCGTAAAGCATTCCTGACTTGGAAGCCGGCCTTTGTGTCGGCTTTTTTTTGTTACAAAATAAAAAACTGAATAGCACACCAATGACAAACTGTTCCGGCAAGTACCATTAAATGCCAAATCAAGTGTGTGTATGGTAATTTACCTTCAAGTTGAAAAAAACACACGCCAAAAGTGTAAAATGCACCTCCAATAAGAATAAGCCAAATACCACCTGCTGAAATAGTTTCAAAAATTGGAACCAAAAAGAAGAGTAACATCCATCCCATAAGGATAAATGAAATAACGGTAAAGATATTAACCCCTTTTTCGAATTTATTGGGTAAGCATAATTTTACCATTAAACCCGCTGCGGCTAATCCCCACTGAAGTCCAAACATCACCCACCCCCAAATACCTTGAATGCCAATTAAAGCTATGGGTGTATAAGTACCTGCTATCAATAAATAAATAGCGACTTGATCATAATTATGAAAAAAATCTTTGGCTTTTGTTCCATTTTTAAGCGAATGATTCATGGTTGAAGAAAAGTATAAATTAATCATACTAAATCCAAAAACAACAGCAACAATAATAGCCAATGTACTTTCTTCTTTTGAACTAACAATAATCATTAAAATTGTAGCTACAATGCCGAATATCATACCTAAGCCATGCGAAATGGCATTTGAAATTTCTTCTCCCTTTGAAAATCTTATCGAACTTGCTTTTGACATATACTTAAATTTGTAATACTTCACAAAGATAAATAAATATTTAAAACAGATGTTTGTAAACAAAGCTACATTTATCAATTAAAAAAATATTTATACTCAGCGGGTTTCTCATCAGCATTTGCTTTTTCACAAGAATGTAACTCCTATTGGGGCAATGCAGATAGGATAGCTAAACTGTACATGAGCTATTTTATAGAGTTTTACAAAAGAATAACAGTTCTAAAAGAATTTCCTATTTGTATGAATTCGAAAAGAGTATTCAACCTTTTATTAATCCTCGCACTGAAATCCAAACGCGAATTTTTAATGGCAAAATACAGATTGAGGTCTAAAATTCAATTGCTATGCAGCTCATCGAAATATAAATTATAAACTAAGCTATAATGAATGGATTTCAGGCGAAAACCTTGTTGTATCGAATATAAATAGTCCGAAACATTTCCCGACAGAAAGTCGCACGCAATCCGTCACTGCCCATAGCCGAACCGTTATCCCAATTTTTCAAAAGACTTCTCTGCTAAAATATTGGAGCAAGTAGAAAGATTACTGATTTTCGAGAAAATAAAAAAACCAACTACTTGATTTTAAGTTCGTTGGGTTTTTCAGTGTTGTCCTATAAGGATTCGAACCTTAACGAGCAGATCCAGAGACTGCTGTGCTACCGTTACACCATAGGACAAAGAAAAAAAAAGACCCCGCAGAATGTACGAGGTCTTTACTTGTATTGATACTTATTCAGCAACTACCTCGAAAGGTACTTTAACTTCAACGCCTTTGTAAAGCGTGATTTTGCATGAATATGAACCAAGTTCTTTAATAACACCTTCTTTTAATACAATCTTGTGACGGTCAATTTCATAACCAGCTTTAGCAAGAGCTTCAGCTATTTGAATAGTATTGACAGAACCAAAGATTTTTCCTGTTGAACTTGCTTTTGTTGCAATAGTAAGAGAAACTGTTTCAAGTTTAGAAGCTAATTCAATTGCTTCGTTTTTGATTTTTTCCTCTTTGTGTGCACGTTGTTTCATCGTTTCTGCATGTTGTTTTTTAGCAGAAGCTGATGCCATAATAGCAAATCCTTGTGGAATAAGATAATTCTCGCCGTAGCCGTTCTTAACAGTTACAACATCGTTTTTAAGTCCTAAATTTGGGACATCTTTTATCAAAATTACTTCCATGGGCTCTATTATTTTAACAAGTCAGTTACATAAGGTAATAGGGCAAGGTGACGAGCACGTTTAATTGCCACTGCAAGTTTCTTCTGGTATTTTATAGAAGTTCCTGTAATACGACGAGGAAGGATTTTTCCTTGTTCGTTAAGGAATTTCTTTAAAAATTCAGGATCCTTATAATCAATGTATTTAATGCCTAATTTTCTAAAACGGCAATATTTTTTCTTTCTAACTTCTATTGAAGGAGGAGTTAAATATCTAATTTCTGATTGTGCCATAACTATTCGTTTTTAGAAGATTGAACTTTGTTTCTTTTCTTTTCAGCGTAAGCAATTGCGTGTTTGTTCATCTTTACAACAAGACTACGTAACACTCTTTCGTCACGTTTGAATGCAACAGTTAGTTTGTCTACAGACTCGCTATCTGCTTTGAACTCATAAAGGTTGTAAAAGCCGGAGTTCTTCTTCTGAATAGGGTATGCAAATTTCTTCAAACCCCATGATTCAGAGACAACGATTTCTCCGCCAAAACTCTTTATAAGCTGTTCATACTTCTTAACCGATTCCTCTGCCTGAGCTTCTGACAGAACGGGAGTTAAAATGAAAACGGTTTCATACTGATTTACCATAACAGCTAAATTTGTTTAATTGTTTATAAATAATTTTCGAGTCGCAAAAGTACGAAATTTCTTAATTTAACCTACATATCTTATATTTTTTTTGTTTAACGCGCCGATTTTTCACTCAAGGGTTTGTTTTAAAGAAAAAAAGTATAATTTTGCAGTGCTTATTCAAAAGCGGTTCAGTCAAGGAAAGATGGGTGAGTGGCTGAAACCAACAGTTTGCTAAACTGTCGAACGGGTAACCGTTCCGGGGGTTCGAATCCCCCTCTTTCCGCAGAGGTTGTCATTTGGCAACCTCTTTTTATATGTATTTCTCAGTGTCGCGTTTCTTTTTTTCTTCCAAAAAGACGTTGCAGTCAAACCCTATAACCAGTACATCATCTATTTGTTCCCAATTGCCTTGCCATTGCAATAGTTGCTTTTTGAGTTCGTTGCCTTGTTTTATAAGAGGTAAGTCCTGACACATAAGTATGTTCTCTTTGAATTTCTTGAATTTCAGTTTTTTACCTTTCTCGCCACCAAATTGGTCTGCATATCCATCGGTAAATAAGTAGAAGCGGTCGTCGGGGAGAACGCGTATTACCACATTGGTGTAAGTGTCGTCACGGTCGTTGTTCAAACCTACCGGGAATTTATCTCCTCTCACGGTGATTAATTGTCGGTCACGAACTATAAGCATACGGGTAAGTGCTCCCGCAAATTCAAGAACGCAGGTCTTCTTATCAAATACGCAAATGGAAATATCCATACCGTCTTTTACCGATGAGTCATCGTCAAGTTCATTTTTACTCAATAACTCAATCAGCGATTTGTTGATGAAGTCAAGGATTTCAGATGCCCGATGAATGCGAATGTCTTTGGTAACGGAACGTAGCAAGTTGTTTCCGATGATAGACATGAAAGCACCCGGAACGCCGTGACCGGTACAGTCGGCACAGCCAATGAATATCTTTGAATCAACTTCTGAAATCCAGAAAAAGTCACCACTTACAATGTCTTTAGGCATATAGAGCAAGAACGATGATGGCAGTAAGTGCCTGAATTTAGCACGAGCAGGCATAATGGCCATTTGAATGCGTTTAGCATACGTAATACTGTCGAGAATGTTTTTGTTCTTGTCTTCCAACTCAAGTTGTTGTCGCTCCAATTGTTCCATCATACGTTCGTGTTCTATAATTTCTTGGTGCTGATGTTCTATACGTTTTCTTATTCGAAAAATTGCGATTACAATAACACTAATAATCAAGAGGATTTTAAGGATGTTTGCTGTCGTTGTTTTCCAAAATGGTGGTGGTACTATAAATCTGATTGATGCCATGTCAGACCATACGCCAACGCTATTTGCGCCTTGTATTTTAAAGTCGTGAACGCCTATGCTGGGATTTATAATGTTTATAAAATTTTGGTTGCCTAGTTCAGCCCAATTTTGTGCGGTTCCTGTAATATATTTGTACTGATTGAGATGAGGTTGGGTGTAATCGAGTACGGCAAAGGTGAGGGTAATGTTACTACTTTTCCAAGAAAGCGTTACCTCTTGTCCATTTTTTACATAAATTTTGTGCCGTGCGTTCTCAAAGGTATATTCAATTTCGAGCAATTCTAAATTTGGCTTCTGCGAATTAATTTTTATAGAATCGGGATGGAAAAAGTTTACTCCTTGTATGCCCCCGAAAAACATATAGCCGTTGGGCAATTTAAATGCGGCATGAGGTGAAAATTCATAGTCTTGTACGCCATCGAGTACCGAAAATATCTTGCTCGTTTTCGTTTTAATGGAAAACTTAATTAATCCGTTGTTTGTGCCCATCCATATTTCATCATGGTTCATGAGCAAAGAATAAATTTCATCAAATGCGAAATCCTCTTTGTATAGGGAGCATTCGAGAGTACCCGAATCAAGTTTGAGTAAGCCAACATTGGTGGCTATCCAAATGTTTCCGTTGACGTCTTCAACCATATCAAATATGTGTTGTCGAGACTGCGATGTAAAGAGTATAGAAATGTCAATATTCCGAAAGGTGTCGTATCGGTAATTGTAGTAGCAAATAGTATTTTTACATCCTATAAAGATTTTCCCTTTGTGGTCCTCAAACAAACTAAGTATTTGGTTTGAGGGCAACGTTTCTTTATCGTAGTGTGTAATAGTGCGTGTTATAGTATTGAAACGAATAATCCCATCGTTTGTTCCTATCCACAAGTTTTTATGCGTGTCGAATAAAAGACATCGAATTCTTTTTTTAGAGAGGCTAAATGTATGGAGTTCCGGATATTTTTTGTCAAAGGGAAGGAATGTGTGCGATTCTGTATTATAAATAGTGAGATATCCATCACTTCCTATTAAAAGTTCGTTTTTTGAAAGTTTTTCAAAACAGGTGATATGGTTTGAGGGGAAATTGCCATTATTGGCGGAATATGTTTTTATTGATTCTTGTTTTAAGTTGTAAATATGAATACCTCTGAATTTTGTTCCTATAAAAACGAGGTCGTTCATGCTGTATATAGCTGTGGTATTGTTAAAATTGCTTGGAGTCTCTTCGTCTTCGTTTCGTAATATTTGCAACAATTTTTGCTTTATGTCAAGTTTATTGAGTCCGTTTTGTGTGCCAATCCAAAGAATGTTGTCCTTACTTTTAGTAATACAATTGTTTGTATTTATGGTTGGTTGGTTTGTATGCATCTGGAATGCGAAGAATTGTTTTGTTTTTGAATCAAAATAGTACAATCCATTCGATTCGGTGGTAATCCAAAGTTTATTGCTTGAATGTCCTTCTGGCGCATACCCTTCGGTAATGCCATTTACATTCGATTGCATTTGTAGAGTATAAAAGTAGGTGGTAAAGCTTTTCGTTTTTTTGTTAAAAAGATTAAGTCCATCCTGCGTGCCAATCCATAGGTTATGGTGCGAGTCTTCATAAATGGAGCGCACGTTGTTGTTACTTAAACTATTTTTGACGAACGAGTCTTTTTTGAAAAATATAAAGTCATCATAGAAGGGTTCATAATACCCTAATCCGTTTTCGGTCCCTATCCATAAAATTCCGTTGGAATCTTGAAATATAGGATAGGAATATACTTCGTAATCATTTCTAAAGATATCAGTTTCAAGAGTATATGATTTAATTTCACCAGTTCTTAACATAAAGTGACTGATACTCGTGATTGATTTTATCCAAATATTCCCTTCGCTATCGCAAAAAATGTTCTGAATGAGATTATTGTCAAAAGAAAAGTCGTTTATCGTGTCAAGGTAATAGCGGTTACATTCATACGTGTCGCGAGTTATTTGGTTGAAACCATATTCGGTAGCAACCCATATATTTTGATTTTTGTCTTCGCAAATGCCGTAAATGTTGTTTGAAGAAATAGTTTTAGGATTTTGCGGATCGTTTTTGAATACTCGAAAATTTTTGCCATCGTAGCGGTTAAGTCCGGCACTCGTTCCTATCCAAATAAACCCTTTTGAATCTTGAAAAACGCAGTGCACGTTGTTGTGCGACAAACCATTTAGATTAGTAAACGTTTCTATCGGTCGTGTTTTCTCGGAAAAAAGGGGTATGGCAAAACAAGAAACTTGGATAGAAATCCAAAAAGTAAATAATATGGAAAGTATTCGTTTTGTCATTCGGCTAAGATAAGAAAAAAAATATTCGCTAGGTGTGCCTATTCTCTGTTATTTATTACGCCATGCAGAATCTTTGCATAAAAGTTTCTTGTACGCACGAGATGGTGATGGTATAAACGTGCCAATATTGAGCGTATTCCATTTATTATCAATGTTTTGTCTAGTTTCGTTGTCGCTTGTTACTGGTGATGGCCAATCGCGTAATTGTTCATCTGTAATTTTGGTACTTCCATCTATAATAAGACAAGAATTACCATTCTGTTCCTCTATTTCGCAGTCTTGTATGGGGTTATAGTTGTTAAGAACGTTCCAAATAATCGTTTTTCTATCAGTTGGAGCAATGGTTTCGTCATGCAAAATAATGCATGAGAGTGTTGCATCGTCAGCAAAAAGCTTCTTTGCTTGGTCCATTCGTTCTTTGTGTGTTGTCTGTGCAACAGGTACAAAAAGAATTTTGCCTTGGCGTTGTTCTGCCTTAGTTGTCGCGTCAATAGATAACTTGCTGCCAAATCCAATGAGCGGGCTTGAGTGGTCAAGCACATCAAGGCTACCTTTCATAATAATTGCGTCGTCAATCGGATTGAAATTAGATTCAATGGCGTGAATCACTGCCACGGGATTGAAAATGTCGCACGATTCGTCAACAATCACAATGGTTTTGTTGTTTGCCATTTGTCCTGCGCCCCAGAGTGCATTTGTTACTTTTTGTACTTGTCCGTTGTATGTTTTTTTGATTTTAGCCACAACCAAATTGTGCGACACGCCTTCAAACGGCATGCAGTAGTCAATCAATTCCGGACAAAAGAGCATTTTAATAGGGGCAAGGAATATGCGTTCGGTAGCTTTGCCTATCCATGCATCTTCCATAGGCGGAATGCCCACTATGGTTGCCGGATATATAGCGTTTTTGCGATGTGTAATGCAGGTAATGTGAAATTTTGGATAGTAGTCGGGTAAGGAATAAAATCCGGTATGGTCGCCAAACGGTCCTTCTAAGAACTTTTCTTCCATAGGGTCCACGTAGCCTTCAAGAACAAAGTCGGCATCGGTAGGCACTTCCAAATCGTTGGTGATGCACTTAACTAGTGTTACCGATTTCTGACGAAGAAATCCTGTGAGGAGCATTTCGTCAATGTTTTCGGGTAGTGGAGCTGTAGCTGAAAAAATATTTGCCGGATCGCCACCCAAGGCAACGCTTACCGGCATTCGTTTTCCGAGTCGCTTGTATGCTTCATAATGATTTTCGCCGGTTTTGTTTTTATGCCAATGCATGCCGGTAGTTTGTTTGTCAACAACCTGCATACGATACATGCCCATATTGCGCGAGTGCGTTTCGGGATGTTGGGTTATCACCATTGGCAGCGTGATGAATTTGCCCGCATCGTGTTTCCAACATTGGAGTATGGGCAACGTGCTTAAATCAACCTCTCGCTCTATCACTTCCTGACATTCTGCTTTGCCTTTGGTATGCTTCGGAAGCCACGATTGCAGTTCGTAGGCCAAGGGCAGAAGTGAAAGTTTGTCTTGTAGAGAGGTTTTAGGCGATGTTGCTTTTTGAAAAATACCTTCTATGCGTTTTTTTATATCGTCTAGTTTGTTGCAATTCAGAGCTAAACAAATTCTTTTCTCACTTCCAAGAGCATTTATAAGCACAGGAAATTGCGAGTGGGTATTGGTGAACAATAAGGCTTTGTTTCGGTCTTCCTCCGATTTTGATATTCTATCGGTTATTTCGGTAATTTCTAAATCGGTGCTGACAAACTCGTTGATAGTCAGTAATTCACCTTCATTACGTAATTTTTGCACAAAGTCTGACAAATTCTTGTAAGCCATATTGTGATTGTTTGTTTTTACTCGCAAACATACGAATTTATTTGTGAGAAAAATGTACCTTTGCCAACTCAAAATAAGCGCAATGAAAAATTATATACTATTTGACACAAAAGTTCGCGAAGATCTCAAGCCATTAACCTTTACACGTCCTGTTTCAGACATTCGTTGTGGTATTCTGACAATAACTGAAAAATGGAATCGTCGTTTATCAACAAAATGTTCTTATAAGACAGCCGAGTATTTGCAACAGAGATTCACGTTGCACTTGGAGGCCGACAATGTGTATATAAATAGTTCTGTATTTCCAAACAACGAAATGGTGCAGGCGATACAAAACTTGGCTCAAAATTCGGTATTGAAATCGGGAGAACAATGGATTGCCGTTCGTTGTGCAGAATTAAAGTCGGAAGAAGATGTGGCAAATTATGCTCCGGTTGAATTTGGCGGTGGTTTGAAGTGCTTAGAAAACGTATGGAATATATTTCAATACAATCCTGACGAAATCAATGTAGATTTTGCATTGATAACAGCCGGACGCGTTTCACAGAAATTGAACGAAACGAATCGTGTAATTTGTCCTGAAAACGTGTTTGTAGAAGAAGGCGCAACAGTTGATTATGCTATTATAAATGCGTCAGCCGGAAAAGTATATATAGGTGCACATGCCGAAATTTGGGAGAATGCGGTGATTCGTGCGCCGTTTGCAATGAACGAACATGCAGTTGTAAAAATGTCCGCAAAAATATATGAAGGCACTACAATAGGCCCATATTCAAAGGTTGGTGGTGAAGTTCAAAATTCCGTGATTATTGGGTATTCAAACAAAGGCCATGATGGTTATCTTGGCAATGCTGTATTGGGCGAATGGTGCAATTTAGGTGCCGATACAAACAACTCCAATTTGAAGAATGATTATTCAGAAATAAAGATTTGGAACTATGCCACGGGCAAATTTGAAAAAACCGGTTTGCAGTTCTGTGGTTTAATGATGGGCGATCATTCAAAATCGGCTATCAATACCATGTTCAATACAGGAACAGTAGTAGGAGTGTGTGCAAATATATTTGGAGCCGGATTCCCACGCAATTTTATTCCTTCGTTTACCAAAGGTGGTTCTCAAGGAATTGAAGAAATTCAATTGCAACGTGCTTGTGATGTTGCCGCACGCGTCTATGCGCGTCGTCACAAGAAATTTGACGAGATTGATGCTGCTATTTTAGCAACAATTTTTGAAGAAACACGACAAAATAGGATATTTTAATGCTTGGCACATCATTTGACTTGGTGTTACCAAGAAAAAATATGCGTAATAACTGACAATTTGACTTTATGGCAAACTCGAATAAAAAAGATATATCAAACTTATTGCTTGATTCAATAGAAGCAAATGCAGAAATAATCCCCATTATAGCCGAAGAAGATGTTCCGGCTGTTCGTAATGTAGACATTCCTGACATTCTGCCAATTTTACCGCTTAAGAATGCAATTCTATTTCCAGGTGTGGTTATGCCAATTACCGTAGGAAGAGAACAATCAATTCGTTTGATTCGCGATTACAATAAGAAAACAAAGATTATTGGAACAGCAACGCAAAAAAATGCGGATATAGAAAAACCAGTTCTTTCAGATTTGTTCAATGCAGGAACGGTAGCTCAAATCTTGAAAATATTGGAAATGCCCGATGGTAATACCATGGTAATACTGCAAGGCGTTTCACGTATTTCATTGTTGGAACAAGTGCAAGAAGATCCGTACATTATGTGTTCGGTAGCTCGCCGTGACGATATAATACCGCCGCGCGATAAGGAATTTAATGCAATAATTTCCTCAATCAAGGACATGTCGCTCAAGATTGTGAAAATGTCAGTGCAAGTTCCTAAAGAATCGTTGTTCGCTATTAAAAACATATCGAATGCAACGTTCATTGTGAATTTCATGTCATCGAATGTTGATGCTCCAATTGATAAGAAAATTGTGTTGCTTGAGACAAATGATCTGAAATCACGTGCCGTATTGCTTATGCAATTACTTTCACAGCAATTGCAAATACTTGAAATAAAGAACGACATTCTTACTAAAACTCGCCAAGATATAGATCAGCAACAACGTGATTACTTCTTGCACCAACAACTGAAGCAAATTCAGACAGAGTTGGGCGAAGAGTCGGCTGATGGTGATTTTGAAAAGTTAGAAGAACAAGCAAAAACGAAAAAATGGTCAAAAGAAGTTGCCGAACAATTTGAAAAAGAATTGAAGAAATTGAAGAGAATCGGTGTTCATTCTCCTGACTATTCGGTGCAGTATAACTATATCCTGACTTTGCTTGATTTGCCATGGAATGAGTTTACTAAAGATAATTTTGATTTGAAACATGCCGAGAAAGTTTTAAATCAAGATCACTATGGATTAGATAAAGTTAAAAAACGTATTCTTGAGCATTTGGCTGTTTTGAAGTTAAAAAACGACATGAAATCGCCAATCCTTTGCTTGTATGGCCCTCCGGGAGTTGGAAAAACTTCGTTGGGAAAATCTATTGCAAAGGCTTTGAATAGAAATTATTGTAGAATGTCGTTAGGCGGTTTGCATGATGAATCGGAAATCCGTGGTCACCGCAAAACGTACATAGGTGCTATGCCCGGACGTATTATTCAAAACCTTAAAAAGGTAAAGTCGGCAAATCCTGTGTTTGTGCTTGACGAAGTGGACAAGCTGGGAAGTGACATTCATGGCGATCCGGAATCGGCATTGCTTGAAGTGCTTGACCCGGAACAAAACAACACGTTCTACGACAACTATCTTGAGATGGATTTCGATTTGTCGAAAGTTATGTTTATTGCAACGGCAAATAACATTGAAACAATCAGTCCGGCTTTACGTGATAGAATGGAAATGATTGACATTTCGGGTTATATAGCAGAAGAAAAAATTGAAATAGCAAAACGTCATTTGATTCCTGACCAGCTTGAGAATAATGGTTTACCAAAGGATGCATTAAAATTTCCTACTGCAACTGTTGAATACATTATTACAAATCATACGCGTGAGTCGGGGGTACGTGGCTTGGATAAGAAAATTGCACAACTTGTTCGTGGCTATGCACAAAAAACGGTACTTGGGGAGGAATTTTCTAAAACCGTTTCAATTACCAATGTGAAATCAATTTTAGGTAAACCGGATTTCTATCCTGAGATGTACGAAGGAAATAATTATGCAGGTGTAGTAACCGGATTGGCATGGACTTCGGTAGGTGGCGAGATTTTGTACATTGAAACAAACTACAGCAAAGGTAAGGGTTCTCTTACTTTGACCGGAAACTTGGGAAATGTTATGAAGGAATCGGCAACGATTGCTTTGGAATACATTAAATCGCATTCGAGTGAATTTGGATTAGATTCGTTTGATTTTGATGGTGTAAACATTCATTTACACGTTCCTGAAGGCGCTATTCCAAAAGACGGTCCTTCTGCTGGTATTACAATGACAACGTCAATTGCAAGTGCGCTTACGCATCGTAAAGTGAAAGAAAGTGTAGCTATGACGGGTGAAATAACGCTTCGTGGAAAAGTGTTGCCGGTGGGTGGCATTAAAGAGAAAATCTTAGCCGCAAAACGTGCCGGTATCAAAGAAATTATCCTTTCTTCGCAAAACGAAAAAGACATAGATGAAATAGGAGATATGTATTTGAAAGGTCTTTCATTCAAATATGTAAATGAAGTTTCTGATGTAATATCATATGCTTTATTACAAGAGAAAGCTCTGAGATAATTTCTTATTTAAGAGCAATAAAAAAGTCGATATGGTTTTCATATCGACTTTTTTTATGGAGTAACTTCTCTGCTATTATGCAAGAGGTTCAGAATCACCACGTCCGTGGCAGTTCTTGTATTTTTTGCCACTTCCACAAGGACAAGGATCATTTCTTCCGATTTTTAGTTCATTATGAACCGGAGTAGCCTTTTGTTGTGGGCGAGTGTCTTGCATTCCTCTTTCGTTGCTTTGAGACAAAACATCGTCTTTGCGCATTTGCATGTTGCTCATAGAAGAACGATGACGTTCTTGTGCTTCTTGCGCTTCTGCGCTCATAGGAATGTGTGCTTTCAGTACACTTGAAACAACTTCTTTGTTTACCTTTTCAAGCATAGCTTGGAACAAATCATATGATTCGAATTTGTAAATAAGAAGTGGATCTTTGTGTTCGTACGATGCGTTTTGTACCGATTGTTTCAAGTCGTCCAATTCACGTAAATGTTCTTTCCATGCTTCGTCAATGCTCACTAAAATGATAGCTTTCAAGAATGAACGTACAAGTTCACGTCCATCTGTCTTGGCTGCTTTTTCAAGATTAGTTATTATTTGGAAAACGCGTCGTCCATCAGAAATAGGAACAATAATGTTTTTATACGTAGCACTTTGTTCTGCAAAAACTTTTTGTATAATCGGATTTGCTTGTTTTGCAATAACTTGTACTTTATTGTTGTATATTTCTAAAAGAGCAGAATATATTTTTTCAGTAATTTCATCTTGTGGCAATCGGAGGTAATCTTGCTCGCCAAATGGGCATTCCAAAGAAAGAACGCGAAGTAATTCAAACTTAAATTCTTCGAAACTCAAGTTTCCATATGCGTTAGAAACAAGGCTTACGCATACGTCATACATCATGTTTACGAAGTCAATACCGATACGTTCGCCAAAAAGAGCATGACGACGTTTGGTGTACACAACTTCACGTTGTGAATTCATCACATCATCATATTCCAACAAACGTTTACGAATACCGAAGAAGTTTTCTTCAACCTTTTGTTGTGCGCGTTCTATTGATTTTGAAATCATGGAGTGTTGTATCACTTCACCTTCTTCAAGACCAATTCTGTCCATAACGTTAGCAATACGTTCAGAACCGAATTTACGCATAAGGTCGTCTTCCAAAGAAACGAAGAATTGTGAACTTCCCGGATCTCCTTGACGACCGGCACGTCCACGTAACTGACGGTCAACGCGACGAGAATCGTGACGTTCCGTACCTATGATGGCAAGACCACCGGCTTGTTTTACTTCGTTGCTTAGTTTGATATCGGTACCACGACCGGCCATGTTTGTCGCAATGGTAATGTGTCCCGGTTGTCCCGCTTGCGCAACAATTTCAGCTTCTTTTTGGTGCAGTTTTGCATTCAAAACAGTGTGCTCCAATTTCTTGCGGGTAAGCATACGAGAAAGTAATTCCGAAATTTCAACCGAAGTGGTACCAACCAAAACAGGTCTTCCTTCTTTAATTAATTCCTCTACTTGTTCTATTACCGCATTGAATTTTTCACGGCGCGTTTTGTATATTAAGTCGTCATTGTCATTACGAACGATAGGTTTGTTGGTAGGAGCAACCACAACTTCCATTTTGTAAATGTCCCAAAATTCTTTAGCCTCAGTTTCGGCAGTACCCGTCATACCGGCTAATTTTTTGTACATTCTAAAATAGTTCTGCAAGGTAACAGTTGCGTGCGTTTGTGTAGCCGCTTCAACTTTTACACGTTCTTTTGCTTCAATAGCTTGGTGAAGTCCGTCAGAGTATCGACGACCTTCCATGATACGACCAGTTTGTTCATCTACAATCTTTACTTGATTGTCAATAACCACATATTCTTGGTCTATGGCAAACAATGCATACGCTTTAAGTAATTGGTTGATTGTGTGTACGCGTTCTGATTTTATAGCGTAATCTTGAATGAGATTTTCTTTCTCTGTAACTTTTTCTTCTGCAGATTTTTCTGATTTTTCAATTTCTGCTATATTGTCGCCAATGTCTGGTAGAACGAAGAAATTCTTGTCTTCCAAGTCGGAAGAAAGAAAATCAATACCTTTTTCAGTGAGCTCAATAATGTTGTTTTTCTCATCAATGACAAAGTACAACTCATCGGTAATGATATGCATGTACTTGTTGTTTTCTGCCATATAGGTGTTCTCTGTCTTGGTAAGCAATGTTTTCATACCTTGCTCACTCAAGAATTTAATAAGAGAATTCGTTTTTGGAAGAGCTTTGTATGAGCGCAACAATAATTTAGCACCTTCTTCAGCTTTTTCTTTTTCAGGAGAACCGATTAACGTTTTCGCTTCAGCAAAGATTTTGTTGAAAAGAGCTTTTTGTGCGTTATAAAGACGTTCTACACGAGGACGATATTCGTTAAATAATTCGTCTCCACTGCTTTTCTTGGCAATAGGTCCAGAGATGATTAACGGCGTTCTTGCGTCATCAATAAGCACGGAGTCAACTTCATCGACTATGGCGTAATTGTGTTCACGTTGTACTAATTCGTCAGGGCGAATTGCCATATTGTCACGCAAATAGTCAAAACCGAATTCATTGTTTGTTCCATAGGTAATGTCGGCCATGTATGCGCGACGACGAGCTTCGGAGTTAGGTTCGTGTTTGTCTATACAATCAACTTTGAGTCCATGGAATTGAAAAATAGGGCCCATCCACTCAGCATCACGTTTAGCCAAATAGTCATTCACAGTAACAACGTGAACACCACGTCCGGCAAGTGCGTTAAGGAAAACGGGTAGGGTAGCAACTAATGTTTTACCTTCACCGGTAGCCATCTCGGCAATTTTCCCTTGATGTAAAATGGTACCTCCAATCAACTGCACATCGTAGTGAATCATGTCCCATGTAATAGGGTTTCCACCTGCTATCCATGTGCTGCTCCATATAGCTTTGTCGCCTTCAATTGTGATATTTGGACAAATGATAGACAAGTCTTTATCATAATCGGAAGTTGTAACAGTAACAGAAGAATTTGTTGCAAATCGGCGAGCAGTGTTTTTAACAATGGCAAAAGCTTCTGGTAAAATCTCGTCAAGCGTTGTCTTTATTATCTCATCAGTCTCTTTTTTGAGAGCATCAATAGTGTCGTACATTGACTCACGTTCTTCAAAAGAAGTAATGTCTTCTTCTTCAAGACGGGTTTTGAGTTCGGCTATTTTTGTCTCTTGAGGAGCTATTGCGTCAGAAATTCTTTTTTGCAATTCTATAGTAGCACCACGAAGTTCATCGGTTGTACCGGCATTTAATTTCTGTTCAAATTCGTTGATTTTTGTTACTAAAGGTAGTATTTCACGAATATCTTTTTCTGATTTTGTTCCACCAAAAATTTTGCGTATTACGCTGTTTATGAGACTCATAAGAGATTAATTAAATGTATTTCAAATTTTGATACAAAGGTATGTAAAAAACGCTTGATTTATAGCCTTTATTGGAACAAAAAGAGAAATTTATAGTATCTTTTTCATGAGTGTAAAAAAACGATATGGCATATAGCGAATAGGCAGGTCTATTAAGTTTGGAGTGGTTACTACGGCTCGTTTGTTTGAAAAAGCATCAAAAGAGAGTTTTCCGTGATATTTTCCCATTCCAGAATTTCCAACACCACCAAATGGAATATTGTGGTTTACAATGTGCATAATGGTGTCGTTGACGCACGCACCGCCCGATGTGCTTTGACTAAGAATTTGGTCAGTGCCTTTTTTGCCACCAAATGCGTATAGTGCCAATGGTTTGGGACGTGCGTTCACAAAGTCAATCGCTTCGTCGAGTTTTTTGAAGGTTATCAAAGGAATAATAGGACCGAAAATTTCATTCGTCATTACGGGGCTTTCAGGAGAAACATTGTCCAAAACTGTTGGCTCAATAAATCGTTCGGAGTCAACGAATTTACCACCAACGACTGCTTTTCCGTCTGAAAGATATGATTTTACTCGTTTGTAGGCATTGTCAGAAACCATACGGACAAAGTGTTTGCTTGTCTGTACTGATTTTCCGTATAATTCTTCTATTGCAGATTGATATGCAGAAATAAACGATTCTTTCACCGATTCTTGAATAAGCACATAGTCAGGCGCAATGCACGTTTGCCCAGCATTGAGACATTTTCCCCATGCAATTCGTTTTGCTGCAAGTGCAATGTTAGCATCGGCGTTTACTATGCACGGACTTTTTCCGCCCAACTCAAGCACAACGGGAGTGAGGTGTTTTGCGGCAGCTTTCATTACAATTTTTCCCAAATCGGGACTGCCGGTGAAGAAAATGAGGTCGAATTTTTGTTCTAACAAGAGTGTGTTTACCTCTCTATTGCCTTGAACTACTGCAATATAATCTTTATGAAACGTTTCTTCAATCATTTTCTGAATCGCCAATGAGGTTTGCGGAACGTATGGTGAAGGTTTCAAAATGGCCGTGCAACCAGATGAAATAGCTGCTATAAGTGGATTTATGAGCAATTGGAACGGATAGTTCCATGGTGCAATAATGAGAGCATTGCCCAAAGGTTCGCTTATGATTTTACTTTGAGAAGGGAATAACGCAATCGGCGACAAGATTCGTTCGGGTTTTGCCCAACAGTTTACGTGGCGTATGTGATTGCGTATTTCGCTGGTAACTATGGAAATTTCTGTTAAATATGCTTCTTCGTACGATTTGTGCAAATCTGCCCACAAAGCATCAGCTATTGCTTGCTCGTGTTTCTCAATAGCGAATAGCAGTTTTTTGAGTGATCGTTTTCGAAACGAAACAGATTTTGTACTATTCGTTTGAAAAAATGCTTGTTGTTTCTGTAAAATAGCCTCAATCTGAGTTTGTGTCATATTTTCCATAGTTCCTTTTGTTATTTTCTGCCTGTAAAGTTATCCATTGCTTTGTAAATGCCTAATCCTTTTCCTACAATTAAATCAAACGCATTGGTTGGAAGGAGTCCTTGGCAAAGACGCACAAAGTGAACAGTCCAAGGCATTGCTTTGGTGTATTTGTTTTTTTCAATGGCGTGAATAATTTTTTTAGCAACGCGTTCCGGTTTTAAAATTGGGATAACCGAACTCTTAACACCATTAAACATACCTGTATTTATATAGTATGGTGCTATGGTTGTAACATTCACGCCTGTTTTGTTTTCTTGCATTTCAATACGTATCGAGTCACTCCAGCCAAAAATAGCCCATTTAGAGGCGTTATAAATTGACATTCGTGGGGTGGAAATTAATCCCGCTGAAGATGCTACGTTGCAGAGGTGGCCGCTTTTTTGTGCAATCATATCTTGTAAAAATGACAGTGTTACCATCATTGGCGCAACAGTGTTTATGCTCATGGTGCGCTTTATGTCGGTGTTTGTGTGTTCTGCAAAATTTTTGCCAACAACTATACCTGCATTATTAACGAGTATATCAATCACACCACAATCTGTTTTTGTTTTGTTGTATGTTTCAAGCACTTGGTCTTCGTCGGAGATATCAACTACATAACATGAAATATTGGGAGCGTTCAACTCTTTGAGCGTTGTTTCTATATTTTGTTTGTTTACATCCCAAATCACAAGTCGTTTGCATTCTTTTTCGAGAGCAATACGTCCCATTATTTTACCAATTCCCGATGCTCCACCGGTAATCAAAACATTTTTGTTTTTAAAAGTACTCATAGTGTTTAGCTTTTTTTTAGCAAAAATATTGAATACCCTTTGGTTCGGTTTTTTCTTCTTGGCTTTTGTCGTTAATATCAGGGAGAAAAAGATAAGTGTCTCCTAGAGTGTGTAATTTCTCATTGTGAGGGGTGAAATTCTCATGAAAAAAATGTATTCATGTGGCGAATTTTTGTTTGCGGACTACTTTTTCTTGTTTTTATACATGAAATTGACAGTGATTTTCTAATATATAAAAGAACAAAATTCAAACTCAGCTCTCCCTTTTTTTGTATAAGGTCCAACTAATAAACCAGAAAACCCTCCGGCAAGAAAATGAGCATCCATTTTGCCAATTTCTGTCCATGTTTGGTTTTCAAGCGAGTAGTAGAAATAGTACATTTCCTTTCTGGCACTTATTTTTAGATAGCATGATTTGATTTTGTTGTCAATCTGAACCTGTTCGCTTTGGTTTACACTGAAAAATAAATATTGCGATTGTACATACGTTTTGCCGTCTTTTTTGACCAATCCGAGATTGTAACGTTTGCCATCGTCATGATGTACGCAAATTCCGGCTTCACCGTCTTTGTCAAGAAATACTTGTAAAACCGCATCCATGGTGTAGTCAAGTTGACGAACGCCAATAAAGGCATCGTATGTATCACTTGCCGACAATTGCAATTTGCCGTTTTTGATGCTTGTAATACTCTGAGGAGAAACGCGATACGCATTCCACTCTAAAGAAAGCGGAGTGTCAAATGTATGTGTGATGTCGTTTTTTGTCGTTTTTGGAACTTGTGGCAAGGTTGTAATGTGCATTGCGGTATCAATGGTGCCAGTTTTGTTTACGGTAAACCATTTATCGTTGGTGAACTCAACGGGAGCGAGGAATGTCTCGCGACCAAGAGGATAAAATTCCCACAAAATAGGGCGAGTGGCTAAGAACACCATCCACCAAGAATAGTCGTGTGCTTGAATAAGGTCGGCGTGGCCGGTACACTGAATAGGGTTGTTTTGTGCATTTTTACCCACATGCGATAGTATTGGATTTCCCTCATACGATTCAAACGGACCCCACGGACTTGTGCCACGGAGCATATTTACGTGATGTCCAAATTCCGTTCCGCCTTCAGAAAGCATGAGATAATAGTACGAATCTACTTTATACAAATGCGGTCCTTCGGGATAGCGTCCGCCTAAACCTTCGGTAATGACTTTGATTTCTGAAAGTTCTTTGCCGGTTTTTGGATTTATTTTCGCTTGAATAATATTGTTGTTTCCCGTGCATTGTAGATAGCAAGAGCCATCTGTGTCAAAAAATAACGATGGGTCTATGCCAAATTTTGGATTTTTCAACCACACAGGATTGCTCCATGTTGAGCGTGGATTTTTAGTGTACACAATAAAATTTTGTCCGCAGCCAACGTTGGTGCAAATCACATAGAATGTACTGTCTAGCCCATTGTAACGAATGGTGGGGGCAAACATGCCAATGCCTTTACTAAGGTCAAGACCGTTTTGGTCTGTTACGGCATAATTGATTAACTCCCAGTGTATTAAATCTCTGCTATGATAGAGAGGCAGAGCCGGATTTTGAATAAACGAACTATTTACCAAATAGTAATCATCGCCCACACGACAAATGCTCGGGTCGGGAGCCATGCCCGAAATTACTGGATTGGTATATCCAAAACTGTTTGTATGTTCATTTTGAGCACTGGCAAACAATGATGCTGCAAGGAAAAATGTGATGATTACAAAGAGTCGTTTCATAGAAAATTGAATTTTATTGCAAAATAAAGAGAAAATTTCACTGAGGGACTTGTTTGCGAAAAAAATATTCCTACTTTTGCAAACGATTTAGAAATCATGGCGAGGTAGCTCAGCTGGTTAGAGCGCATGATTCATAATCATGAGGTCGGCGGATCATGCCCGCCTCTCGCTACGAAAGGTTGTCAGTAATGGCAACCTTTTTTGTTTTCCAGATAACTACAGTCATAAATACTCCCAAAATAGCAAGACTTGCGATACCGAGTAATGGGAAATTTTTCATTTGTCCTATGGTGTCAAGGTTTTCAGGGAATGCGGGTGAACTCAAAATAACAACCCACGCGTTGTGCACGGTATGGGCTATGATAGGGAACAGAATGTTGCTTGAGTACAAAAAAATGTATCCCAAAAATATTCCTAAAATAAAGCGAGGGAAACAATTAAAGAAATCTCGATGCATAAGGCTGAATATCAAAGCTGTGCATGCTATTGCGATATGCTGATTTTTGATACTCCTTGTTGCAATGGTTTGAAGAAACCCACGGAAGAAAACTTCTTCACAAACAGCCGGTACAATTGCCATACAGAAAATAGAGAGCAGTAAGGGGCTATTGAGCATGAGTTTTTCTGTAAACAGTTCCTGTTGTTGATATGCAAACCATTGCTGAGAATCTTTCCCAATTACTTTGAGAATGCCTTGTGTGTTGATGTCAGAAAGTAGATTGATTCCCGGCAGGTTTGTCGTTACGACTATGAGAATTAAAAGTATGAATGGAGAATGGCGTAAGTTTTTGTATTGTATTCGATTTACTCGTAAAACAGAGCTGGGATTTCGGTAAATGGCTGCAAGCAATATAATTGCAGGAACGAGAAAGATACAAATCGTTTGAATGGTGAGTATATAAAATATACCGATTTTTTCGGTATCGTTCCATTGCGATGCCGCAAAGGTTTTTAGTATGTCATCGCCGGTGGCTTGAGTAAATACAGGTGCGAGAAGGTAGAGAGTGTAAAATAAAAATAAGGATAGCAGAACGGCGAAAATAAAGCCGATAACTATCCTTACTACAAGACTTTTGTTAAAGAAGTTTTGCACTATTCTCCTAATGTTGCCACCATTACCGCTTTGATTGTATGCATACGGTTTCCGGCTTCGTCAAACACTATTGATGCTGGAGATTCAAATACTTCTTCGGTAACTTCTATGCCGTCAAGACCAAACTGTTCGTGTACGTCACGACCAACTTGTGTTTCAAGGTTGTGGTATGCCGGTAAGCAGTGCATAAATTTGCAATCGGGATTGCTCGTAAGGCGCATTGCTTCAGCATTTATTTGATAAGGTTTGAGCAACGAAATACGTTCAGCCCACACTTCTTTGGGTTCCCCCATAGACACCCACACGTCGGTATAAAGGAAGTCGCAACCTTTTACGCCTTCAGCTACGTTGTCGGTAACGGTAACGGTAGCGCCGGTTTCTGCTGCTATTTTTTTGCAAGCAGCAACAAGTTCCGCATCGGGTTGTAGAGTTTTTGGAGCAACAATACGCACGTCCATGCCCATTTTGGCACCACCAACCATCAATGAATTTCCCATATTGTAACGAGCATCGCCTAAATATGCGTATGTGATTTTGTTAAGCGGTTTCGTTGAATGTTCTTCCATTGTCATGAAATCGGCAAGAATTTGTGTTGGATGAAATTCGTTGGTAAGTCCGTTCCAAACAGGAACACCTGCATATTCAGCCAATTCTTCCACAGTTTTTTGTGCAAAACCGCGATATTCAATACCGTCGTACATTTGACACAAAACGCGGGCTGTGTCTTTCATTGATTCTTTTACACCAATTTGCGAGCCAGAAGGTCCGAGGTACGTTGTGTGTGCGCCTTGGTCAGCTGCCGCAACTTCAAAAGAACAACGAGTACGTGTTGATGTTTTTTCAAAAATGAGAGCAATGTTTTTGCCTTTCATTGTTTGTTTTTCAACACCATTTTTCTTGTCTGCTTTTAACTTATGAGACAAGTCAAGAAAATATCTAATTTCTTCGGGAGTAAAATCTAAAAGTTTTAAGAAACTTTTTCCTTTTAATGAGTTCATTACAAGACGTTTTAATTTGTTGTCAAAGATAGGGAATATCTGATAATCTTAAAGAGTATGGCAAAAAAATACTTTATCGTTTTATGCCTGTTGGGTGTTACAGGTAGAGTAGTGTATGGAAACAAAAAGGGCGAGATTAAAAAATCTCGCCCTCAGTCATTTTATAACGGGTGTATTAAACAAGTTTTAATTCTTTAAGAGAATCAATGTTGCCTTTTACTGATTTTGCGCTTGCAGCGAATTTTTCTTTCTCTTCAGCGTTAAGGTTAAGTTCAACGATTTTCTCAACACCGTTTTTGCCAAGGATTACAGGAACACCGATACAAAGATCAGATTCTCCATATTCTCCTTCAAGCAATACTGAGCAAGGAATCATTTTCTTTTGGTCGTGTAAAATTGATTCTACAACATATGCACCTGCTGCACCTGGAGCATACCATGCAGAAGTTCCAAGTAAGCTGGTAAGTGTAGCACCACCAACCATTGTTGATTTTACAACTTCGTCAATTTTTTCTTGAGAAAGGAAGTTAGAAACTGACATTCCTTTGTATGTAGCAAAACGAGCCATAGGAATCATAGTAGTATCACCGTGTCCACCAATTACGAAACCTTCAACTTCACTTGCATTGCATCCAAGAGCTTCTGACAAGAAATATTTGAAACGTGAGCTATCCAAAGCACCACCCATACCGATTACTCTGTTCTTTGGCAATCCAAGAGCTTTAAGAGCTAAGTATGTCATTGTATCCATTGGGTTAGAAATACAAACGATGATAGTATTGGGAGAATATTTCAAAACATTTTCAGCAACACCTTTTACGATGCCTGCATTTATACCAAGAAGTTCTTCACGAGTCATACCTGGTTTACGAGGAATACCAGAAGTGATTACTACAACATCAGAGTTAGCAGTTTTTGAATAGTCGTTAGTGCAACCAATAATGCGAGTGTCAATACCAAGCAATTGAATTGTTTGTGACATATCCATTGCTTTTCCTTCAGAAACACCTTCTTTAATGTCAAGCATTACTACTTCATCAGCGATTTCTTTAAATGCAAGAACGTTAGCACATGTAGCTCCAACATTTCCCGCTCCAACAACAGTTACTTTCATATACGTTTATTTATAAGTTTGTTTATATATTTTTACCCAACAAAGATACATTTTTTTCTAGACAGAATTGTTTTGAATTGTTATTTAATAAGGCAATCAGTAATTTCTCCAATGTATTGAATGTGATAATCTTTGGCGGTATAGTTTGATAAAAGCGACTTGTCTATAAAGTTCTTTTCTTCAAATGGTGCAGCAAATACTTTTTTGCATTCAATAACCAATCGTGCTTCGGTATAAGCTATAGAACCGTTTTTTGTTTCAAATGTTGTAAGGTTGCATTCTTTTACTTTGTTTACGTCTCTGCCGCTTTTTGAGCCACAGTATGCGAACATTTTTTTGTATGATTCATCAAAGAATGAGAGGGTGAAATATTCTTCACGTTCAATGAATTCTTTGGTGTAGCGCTGTGGGCGTATGTATATGGTTGCAACCGGTTTGTTCCAAAGATATCCCATGCCGCCCCAACTTGCGGTAAGGCAGTTGTTGCTTTCGTTGTTTCCGGCAGTTACAAGCATGTAATCTTTGCCTATTAATTTTATGAGATTGTCTTGTAAATCGAGGGGTGAAATTTGTGTAAAGTCCATTGTATTATTCTGTTACCATGTATATATCTTCGTTGTCTTTTTTCATTAAATGTTTCTCGCGCGCAATGCGTTCAATGTATTCATCTTCGTCGAGAGCATTCAGTTCTTTTTTGGTGTCTTCAATCTTTTTTATATAGTCATTTTTCGTCTCTATCAATTTCTCTTGCTCTTGATTGAGGCGGTGGCGTTTCAATACGCTATTTCTATCAATAAAAAGAATCCATACAAGAAAAAATGCGCATATTACAATGATTACGTTGCGTTGCGTAACGTGTCTCCAAATGCTTTCTTTGGGTTTTTCTTGTTCTTCGCGAACATCTTCTATGGGTTTACCTTGGTCGTACATTTACAAAAAATTTCTGTGAATAAAAGTACAATTTATTTTGACAGTATATGAATTTTTCTCAGCCCATTTGTGATATTCTCAATGATATCGCTTGCTGTGAGGGATTCTTCTGTGATTGTTTCTGTGGCAATGTCGCCGGCAAGTCCATGGAGAAAAACGCCAATCTTTGCTGCTTCGGCGGGCGAATACTGTTGTGCCAAAAGAGAAAGAATAATGCCGGTCAAGGTGTCGCCACTGCCTCCGGTTGCCATGCCTGAATTTCCGGTGCTATTGAACGAGCACGTGCCGTCGGGAAAGGCTATAGAGGTGTAGTGTCCTTTCAAAACTACAATACAGGTATGTGTTTTGGCAAATTCTACTTGCGTCATAAATCGTTCGTAACACGTTGTGTGCTTGCGCGTGAGTCGGTCAAATTCGCCCGGATGCGGAGTGATAATTGTATTGGGATTTATATCCTTCCACAAATCAGGTTTTGTTGCTAAAATATTGAGTGCATCGGCATCTAGAACCAAGGGCTTTTCGTTTGATTGTAAAAAAGTAGCAAACGCTTGTGTCGTTTTCGCGTCAGTTCCTATGCCAGGGCCAATGCCAATGGCTGAAATTTTCTCCGAATCGGGAAAACGTGTTGCCATATAAAAATTTGCGTCAACGTTGACCATAGCTTCCGGCACCGCAGTTTGTATAATTTCATAGCCACATTGTGGAACGTGCGCAGTGATTAATCCGCAACCGGTTTTCAAGCATGCTTTTGACGCTAAAACGGCTGCTCCCATTTTTCCGTAACTGCCCGAAACTAAAAGTGCGTAGCCGAAGCTGCCTTTGTGTGCGAAGTTGGTACGCTTTTTCAAATGAATATCTTGAGATGTGAGATATTCATACGGAACTTCATTTTCGGCAAAATTTGACAATAGTCCGATATTGGCAATGTACAGATTCCCAACGTATTGTTCGTTTTCGGCGAACAGGAACTGCAATTTTGGTGATTGAAATGTGATGGTGTCTTCAGCTTGAAAAGCAACGGCATCAGTATCTAGAGGTTTGTCTGCAAACAATCCGCTCGGAATGTCAACTGCTATTTTATGATTTTGCAGCGCATTTAATTGCTTTACCACCGAAAGAGCCAAGTCGGAGAGGGGACGGTTGAGTCCCGAACCGAATATTGCGTCTATAATGACCGCATTGGGTGAAATAGGCAGATTTTGTGTTGGTTGTGTAATGTCTGTAATGGGAACTTCGGTTTGTTTTAAACGATTATAGTTGGTCACAAAATCATCGCTTTGTTTTCCGTCATTGTTCAGAATAAACACAGAAACCTGTTTGCCATTTGCATTGAGCATTCGTGCTATAGCCAATCCGTCGCCACCATTGTTGCCAAGCCCACAGAATATGCAAAATTCAGAACGAGCATCACAATGAGAGAGCAAAATGGAGACAAATTGCCTTGCAGCGCATTCCATTAAGTCAATAGAGTTGGTGGGTTCGTTTAGAATTGTATATGAATCGGCTTCGTGTAACTGTTTTGAAGAGAGGATTTTCATACACAATGTTGTTGTTATTTAAATTTTTCAGCTAATGCAATGAGTTCTTCGTTTTCGGGGCGTATTTTCAACGCACGTTGTATCATTTCCTTTGCATCGGCTTCCCTATGCAATTCAATATAAATGTCGGCAAGATTTCGTAATGAATGAAAAAATGTTGGATCTAATTTCAATGTCTTTTGATAAAAGAGAATTGCATTGTCATTGTCGTTACGTTGTTTGTAACAAACCGCAGTATTGTGGTTTACCAAGACGTTTTGCGGGTTTATTTCAAGTGCACGTTTGTATAATTCAATAGCTTCTTCGTATTTCTCTTGAATGCGGTAGCAGTCAGCCAAACAGAATATTGTTTCTTCGTTTTGTGGGCGAAGTTTTAATGCAGAAGAAAATGCTTCAATTGCTTTGTTAATTTCGTTTGTTTCGGAGTAATTTACTCCCAAGCCAAACATGATTTTGAATTCTTCTCCACGTAATTCTTTGTGTTTGAGAAGACAAGCTATTGCTTCGTCATGCATTTTTAGAGCATGAAACGAAACGCTTAGTCCATACAAGGCTTTTTCTGAATTTGGTTTTATGTTAATTGCTTTAATGAAATTGCTGATAGCTTTTTCGTGATTGCCTTGCAAACCATAGGCAACCCCCACGTAGTGCCATGCAATATGCCAATCGGGATATGCAACTGCAACTTCATTAGCCAAGTCGAGCAATTTTTGATACTCGCCTTTTTTTGCCAATTCTATTAATAACCGTTCGCTGGTACTTTTGTCCATATACTTATTTACTTGTATTAGTTTTATTGCGGTTATCGACCTTGACTTTTTTTACAGCATCTTTTTTGTATTTCGCATAGTAGAGCAAATCACCTTGTGGTGTATATGATTTATAGTTTCCTTTGCGTTCGCCGTTTTTGTATGATATTTCCTCTTTAATTGGTCCTTCTTTGTAGCGAGTAATCCATTTTCCTTCGGGACGTTCGTCTTTGAATGAAATTTCACGTTCGGCTACTCCTGATTCATTGTAATAAAGCCAAGTGCCGGTCATTTTACCTCTTTCGTACGTTCCAATAATGTTTGGCTTTCCGCTAATGAAATATGTTTCGAATTTTCCGTGAAGTTCACCATTGTCATAGTTCTTAACAGATTGAAGAATTCCTTTTTCGTTCCAATATGTTGCAGTTCCATGATTAACACCGTTTCTATAGTTTACTTCATATTTCTTTTGAGTAGGGTTTTCTTCATACCAGCCGGTCCAAGTGCCTGTCATTAAGCCTTTGTTGAAGAAGCCGATAGTCATTTTTTCTCCATTTTCGAACCATTGGGTGAATTCTCCTTGTTCTAAATCGTTTTCAAAATTGCCTTCGTGTTCTTTTTGTCCGTTTTCGTAGTAGAATGTCCACATACCGGTTTTCTTATCAGCATCGTAATCGCCTTCTTTCCATTTTGCACCATTAGCGTAGAACCATTGCCAGTGTCCAGTCTTTTTGCCTTGAGAGAAATTACCGGTATTGCCAGGCTTCCAATTGTCGTGGCGATAATACGTCCAAGTGCCGTCTTGTAAATCGTTTACAAACGTACCTTCCATGTCCAATTCGCCGGTAGGCATCCACCATGAAGCAGTCCCATTTTTAAGATTGTCTTTGTATTCAATGGCAGAAAGTTTTTGTGTACCGTCGTCGGTCCAAACTTCTTGCATACCAGATAGCGCACCTTCGCGATAAAAATTTTTGCGAATCATTTTTCCTGCAGAGTTCCATGTGGTCCATGCTGAATCTTTTTGTTCGTTGCGATAATATCCTTTTTCTTTCGGAGTACCATCTTCGTAGTAACTTTCATATTTACAGCCCGAACGGTCAATTTTTTCTTTGATTTGACCATTGTGATAATATTCTATCCAGTTACCAACTTTTTCACCTTTACTATAGTATCCTTTTGATTGAAGTTTACCATCTTCAAATTTGGTAAACCATTCGTTATCTTTAAGGCCGTCTTTGTAATTCCCTTGTACTTTAACGCTGCCGTTAGGCCATGTCTCTTGGAAAAGGCCATTTCCGTTAGAAACGGTACAACCACCTCTAATGTAGCAACTATTGATTAAATATACAGTATCGTTTTTGTACAAATATTCGCGTCTGAGCATTCCTTGTGGATAGAAATATTTCCAAGAAGAGTCTTGTTTGTTACGTTTGTAAAACCCTTCGGTCATTTTTTGACCATTTTCGTTCCATTCGGTGTATGGACCGTGGAGTTCATTCAAAACGTATGTAGCTTCTTGTACCTTTATGCCATTTTTGTAGATAATGTTTTTCCCATTTAAACGACCGCGCAGAAATTGTGATTCTTGAATTTTGTTTCCCAATGAATCCCAATATGTCCATTGACCTTGTTCGGTTCCGTCAATCCACGAACCTTTGCTACTTGTTTTTCCGTTTTTCCAATAGTATGTAGAATCTTGTGAATATGATTCAACAGAAAGTAATGCTAAAAAAATCGAAAGAGGAATTAGTTTCTTCATACGTCATTTTTTATATAATTTGAGCAAAGATAAAAAAAGAAAGACAATGTTGTTTTGGTATGTCTGCTTTTGTATTAACAATTAAAGCACAAAAAAAGCAGGACTACAATGCAGTCCTGCTTCATTTTTATAAAAACAAAGGTTGTTCCTATTTGTTAAAATAGAAATTGAAGAACATATTAGCACCAAAGTTTTGTGTTCCAAACATTAAATAAGAACTACTTGGTGACACTAAGTCAGTGTGTTCTTCCACTTCGTTAGTAGAAGCGTTAAATCCTTCAATAGTAGTATATGTTTTTCCAGTCCATGCATAGAGCAACGATAGATTTACTTCTGCTCCAAAAGAAACTTTAGGTGCTAAGAAATATTCCATTCCAATCGCTCCAACAATGCCTGCTCCATGTGTACCGTCTCTATATTCGCTTATAGGACGAGCATTTGCAATTTGTCCGTGTCCAGTATATGTCACAATAGGATTAACACTAGGAGTTTGGTTGATGTCTGTTATAGCATTTCCATATGTGAAATTATATTTTTCTTTTTGGAATGCATATGCGAGACTACCTGCTAAAATCCCTTGTAAACGACCAGTACCAAATCGTTTTTCTAAGCCAATAGCGATTGTTCCTCCATTGTATTTAGAAAGGATAACATCTGTTACTTGGGCTTCAGACAATGGGTTAATAGCAACTTCTTTGTCGTCTTGTACAAAAAATGAAGCTTTGTTGCGTTCTAGGATCATTCCAGCATTTACACGAATAGCAGATTTTTCGCTAGTCATATATTTCCCCGTGATAGAGACTACTGGATATCGTATACCAGCTCCTAGTTCGTTGGTAAACAAAGGTTGGCCACCAACTTGGTTGAAATTATAATTGTTTGCTGTTGCACCATTGAAGAAGTTACCTATATAGTTTATAAATGGGTTAGCACTAAAACCAATGGCAAAGTTTCCTGTTTGGGGCAAATATTCTGAAGCAGATGCCGTTTGTGGCGTTGCTTCTTGAGCCATTATTGGTAACGAAAACGTTGCCAATAATAATATACTTAATATCTTTTTCATATTGTATCTTTTATAATAGGAGAGAATCAGATTATTCGCATTTAACAAACAAGTCACAAATTACAACTTGGTAGTTTTCTAATGCTGCATTTGCAGGAGTATATTTTGTGTATAGTCTTTGTTCGATTGTGAACTCACGTTCAGTATTAACGAAACCATACGTTTTTTCAAAAGGAGTAATTCCTATTTCAACATTTGCTGCACTGATTGGTGTTGAACCAACAGCTATAGTGAAAGAGTAGTTACCATTTTCGTCAGTTGTTGTTGTGTAATATTTCTTTCCTGTTGCTCCTGCTGCGTATGCAGAGTAGTCAATACTTAAAACTACAGTTACTTCACTTGCTTTACTTTTAATGTGTGTTTCAAGGTCATCGGCAGTAACACCTTTGTCATATGTAACTTGGCCTTGCAATGTACAAGTTCCTTGAAGGTTTTCTGTTGTGAATTCTGATTGTTCTTTTTGACAACCTGTGAATGCTGCTAAAACAAGAGCTGCAATTACTAGAAAATGTTTTTTCATACGTTTTGTTTTTTTTAGTTAATAATTATTTAACGTTGTAAATGTATATATTTTTCGTTTAAAAAAAAATGTTTGTTCGTTAAAATAAATCAAATTGAATAAAAAAAGAAAGGCTAACGATTTTTGTTAGCCTTTCTTTTTGCAATATTTTAAATAGGGTTATTCTTTTGTATATTTAAAATTTTGGTCTTTTTCTTCCATATATTCGTCAAGCGTTTTCATTGGTTTGGTAATGATAACACGTCCCGAACGAATAAATTCGAGAATGCCAAGAGGTTTTAATTTCTCCAACAAATCTTGTGTTTGTTCCGTTGTGCCTGTTTTTTCAATTACGAAATATTCTTGTTGCATATCCAAAATGCGAGCATTGTTTTCGCGAATAAATCGTCCCATGTTTGTTAATTTGATAGCAGACATAGGCATTTTGTAGAGAGCCAATTCTTGTGCCGTTAATTGGTCTTCTTCGTAATAGAATGCTTTAATGACTTCAACTAACTTATCAATTTGGTTTACTACTTTTTCAACCAATGATTTAGTACAAATTACAACTATGGTGAAGCTATGAATGCCTTTGATTTGCGATTCTGAGACCGTCAAACTTTCTATATTGATTTTACGACGAGTAAAAACAATGGTAATTTTGTTCAACAAGCCAATGTGGTTCTCGGTGAACGCCGTGATGGTATATGTTCTTTTTTCTTCCATTCGTCAATATTATTTAAGTTTAACATCAGAAACACCTAACCCTGGTTCTACCATAGGTAAAATGTTTTCTTCGGGTTCTATGGCTATGTCAAGTATATATGGTTCATTAATGTCTTTGAGCATTTCGTCTATAGCTGATTCAAGTTCTTTGCGTTCAACAACTCGTTTTCCTTTTACTCCCCAGCCTTTTGCTATTGTTACAAAGTCAGGTCCCGGAATTTCAACGAAAGAGTAGCGAGATCGATAGAATCTTTCTTGCCATTGGCGAACCATACCTAAATAGGTGTTGTTCAAAATAACAACTTTTACACCAATTTGGTTCGATGCTATTGTTCCTAATTCTTGTATAGTCATTTGTGCACCACCATCTCCTAAGAATGCTACAACGTATTTTTCAGGTCTTGCAACCTTAGCTCCAACCGATGCGGGCAATCCGAATCCCATAGTGCCAAGTCCACCGGAAGTAATAATTTCCGAACCTTGTTTGAATTTATAGTAACGGCAGGTAGCCATTTGGTTTTGACCAACGTCGGTTACAACAATTGCAGTTCCTTGTGTCTTTTCAGAAATAAGGTTAACAACTTCACCCATTTTGATATCGCCAGTAGTAGGGTGGATATCTCTTTGAATGATATTATCGTTTTCAATTTTTTGCAAAGGTTTGAATTCTGCTATCCACGCTTTGTGGTCAGCAGGTTTTACCGCTTCGGTTAAGGCTTTAAGGGCAATTTGTGCATCACTATGAATAGCCAATGTAGGGGTAACTAATTTACCTATTTCTGCACTGTCTATTTCAATGTGAATAATCTTTGCTTGTTTTGCGTATGTTTCCAATTTTCCCGTAACGCGGCTGTCAAATCTAAGTCCAACGGCTATAATTACGTCAGCTTCGTTTGTTTTAAGGTTTGGTGCATAGTTTCCGTGCATACCAAGCAATCCAACGAAATTCGGATGGTCGTAACTGATGTTGTTTAGGTTAAGAATAGTGGTAGCCATAGGAATGTTTGCTTTTTCAGAAAAAGCAAGCAATTCTTTTTGTGCGTACGCAATGTTGATACCTTGACCAGCCAATATCAACGGACGTTTTGCGTTGTTTATCATTTCAACGGCAGCGTCAACGTCTGATTGCTTCAATTTAGGGTATGGATAATATCCGCGGATGTATTCGCATGGTTTGTACGAAAATTCCATCGTGCCCAAAAGCGCGTCTTTCGTGATGTCAACCAAAACCGGTCCGGGACGCCCTGTGCTTGCAAGATAAAATGCTTTTGCCATAACTTCAGGAATTTCATCAGCAGACGTAATTTGGTAGTTCCATTTCGTAATAGGCATGGTTACACCAATAATGTCAACTTCTTGAAATTCGTCTGTTCCCAATGTTCTTGAAACAACTTGTGCGGTAATGGCAACAAGCGGGGTAGAGTCTATCATGGCATTTGCAATACCGGTAACCAAATTGGTTGCTCCCGGTCCTGATGTTGCCATGCAAATACCAACTTTACCGGTAGCATGTGCATATCCTTCGGCTGCATGTACAGCGCCTTGTTCGTGACGAGTAAGTATGTGTGTTATTTTGTCTTTGATGTCGTACAATTTGTCGTAAATCGGCATAATGGTTCCGCCGGGATATCCGAAAACAGTATCAACATTTTCTTGTATAAGACATTGTAAGAGTGCTTCTGCACCGTTCATCTTTGTTTTCATAGGCCTTATTCTATAATTCTAACTCCACCCAAATCTGCTGATGCTACGTTTTGAGCATATACTTTGAGTGATTTTGGTACTATTCTGTCTCTATTTGGTTTGAAAGCATTTTTGCCTTTGCTTTCTTCGGCTTTTCTACGTTCAGCCATTTCTTCGTCAGATATTTCCAATTGAACGCTACGGTTTGGAATGTCAAAAGAAATAATATCGCCGTCTTTTACAAGTGCAATGTTTCCACCGCTTGCTGCTTCTGGAGATACGTGGCCAATCGAAAGTCCTGAGGTTCCACCTGAAAATCTCCCATCGGTAATGAGTGCACATTCTTTACCAAGGTGCATTGATTTGAGGTATGAAGTTGGGTACAACATTTCTTGCATACCCGGGCCTCCTTTAGGACCTTCGTACAAAATGACGACGACATCTCCGGCTTTGATTTTTCCTGAAGTAATTGCTTTTGAAGCATCTTCTTGTGAATGGAAAACTCTTGCTGTTCCTTTGAATTGGAAGATTGATTTGTCAACACCGGCAGTTTTTACAATACAACCGTCGTGAGCAATGTTTCCAAACAATACTGCCAAACCACCATCTTTTGTGTATGCGTTTTCTATATCACGAATACATCCTTCTTTACGGTCTTTGTCAAATTCTTTATACATCGTGTCTTGTGAAGCCATTTTTGTTGTTCTCACACCTTTTGGAGCACTCTTGTATATTTCAGTTGCTTTGGCATCGGCAGTTGAACGCATAATGTCGTATTTGTCAAGTGCTTGTTTCAATGTCAAGCCGTCAACGCGTGATACATTGGTGTCAATAAGTCCGCTGCGGTCTAATTCTCCCAAGATACCCATTACACCACCGGCGCGATTTACGTCTTCAATGTGATATTTTTTAGTATTAGGAGCAACTTTGCATACGCATGGTACTTGACGTGAAAGTTCGTTTATATCGCTCATTTTGAATTCAACTTCAGCTTCGTTAGCAACAGCCAAAAGGTGAAGTACTGTATTTGAAGAACCACCCATAGCAATATCCATTTTCATAGCGTTAAGGAATGCTTGGCGAGTAGCTATAGAGCGTGGCAATACAGAAGTCTCACCATCAACGTAGTATTTCTTTACGTTTTCAACGATTTGTTTTGCTGCTTGCATAAAGAGTGCTTCACGGTTTGTGTGTGTCGCTACAATGGTACCATTTCCCGGAAGAGAAAGTCCCAAAGCTTCTGTAAGACAGTTCATAGAGTTTGCAGTAAACATACCAGAGCAAGAACCACAAGTAGGGCAGCAGTTTTTCTCAACAGCATCAAGTGTTTTGTCGTCTACGTTTGCATCGCTCGACATAATCATAGCGTCAATCAAGTCGTATTTTTCTTTGTTCACAACACCGGCTTCCATTGGTCCACCTGAAATGAAGATAGTAGGAATGTTTAAGCGCATAGATGCAAGAAGCATTCCCGGAGTGATTTTATCGCAGTTGCTTATGCAAACCAACGCATCAACGCAGTGAGCGTTACACATATATTCAACACTGTCGGCAATGATTTCACGTGAAGGAAGCGAGTAGAGCATACCTGTGTGGCCCATTGCAATTCCATCGTCAATTGCAATCGTATCGAATTCGGCAGCAAAACAGCCTTGTGCTTCAATCGCAGCTTTTACTTTTTGTCCTATTTCGTGCAAATGCACATGTCCGGGCACAAATTGTGTAAATGAGTTTGCTATAGCAATAATCGGTTTACCGATTTGTTCTTCTGTCATACCATTTGCACGCCAAAGACTTCTGGCTCCTGCCATCAATCGTCCTTCTGTAGATGTTTTACTTCGTAATGTGAATCCCATGTTTGTAATTTTTTATTGTTTGATTCGGATAGTTTTTAAATAAAAAAGCACCAAACTCGATTGAGAAAGGTGCCTTTAAAGTGTATATACAGCATAGTCAAAACACCAATCTTACCGAAAGAGTTGCACGACCACTAGATATAGGATATTTAAAAGCATTCCGTTTTGTTTTTACTTCAGCAAATATACTTTTTTTTTATTATTATTCCATTTTTGAATAAGAAATTTTAGCATATGCCTCTAGGCCTATTTGTATTTGGTTTTCAGCACTATATTTTGCTATTCTCCGTCGGCAAATTCATCGCTTGGTTCTACTATGCTTCCAATGTATTCAAGCAGTTCTTCTTTTCCTTCTTTGGTTTCGGCTGACGTGAAAAACATAGGAGGAAGTTCTTCCCAATCGCGGTGCATGGTTTCTTGATAGTTTTTGATGTTTGTCTCCAATTCCGATGGTTTTAGTTTATCGGTTTTGGTCATTACAAGGGCGATGGGGATTTCTTTTTCACCGCACCAGCGTATAAATTCCAAATCAATTTCTCGTGGCTCATGGCGACTGTCTATAAGCACAAACAAGCAATTAAGGTTTTCGCGATTGATAATGTAACTGCTTATGAAGTTCTCAAAGCTTTGACGGAGTGCTTTTCCCACTTTTGCGTAGCCGTAGCCCGGTAAGTCAACTAAGTACCACGATTTGTTTATGAAAAAGTGATTGATAGTTTGTGTTTTTCCTGGTGTTGATGATGTTTTCGCCAATTTGCGGTTGTTGCACAGCATATTGATGAGTGATGATTTTCCCACATTTGAACGTCCAATAAATGCCACCTCGCGTTTGTCGGGAGTAGGACATTGGGAAATTTTTGTTACGCTTTTTACGAATGTTGCTTCTTTAATTATCATTGTTTTCCGGTGTTGATTTTTTTGTATCCAATACAGCGGTCGTAACCGAGTTTGTAGTCGTAAAAGTAGACAAAAATTTCGTAATCGTTTTCTGTTTGGTAAAAACTTCCATCTATCGCCGTCATATCTATGATATTGTAATCGTTCGATGCAAACATATATGTGTATCCGTAATAACCTTGTTTGAGAAGGATAGATGCCTCGTATTGCTTTTTGTCTTCGTTGTAGCGCATTTGGTTTTCTGCATTCATTTTCCAATTGTTAAAACTTCCGCATACGTATAGGTTCAATGTATCTTCGGCAGTACGGAAATAGGGTAAGGTAAACAACACGTGCGCATAGTCGGCGGAGGTTTGGTTATCGTAGTTTTGACTTATGGCTATGCAAAATTTGCCATTGAGGTCGCCGTTGTCGTTGTAAATGTAAGCAGGTTGAATCTTATCGGGGCGCAAAATGGCGGTGTATGTGCCGTTTTCTTTTATGAAATTGTCCACGGGATAAGATGCGTAGTTGAAGTTTTTGAAATTGAATTCGTGAAATTCTGCGCCACCCAGCATATTCGCATTGCGATTGTCATTGAATATGAGCACACCATCTCCGGAAATATGGTTTGGTTGTATGCCGCTGATGGTTTTGTCCCAACGACCATTTTGGCGGTAGCACACAAATAAATCTTTGTCGAACGACGAAAGGTTGAATCCGTGAGGTACTATTTGTAACGAAATTTGTTGATAGAAGTCGGCATATTGCACTATGTTGGGGCGTTTTGCTTGGGCTTGGAGTTCCACCAATTGTTCGGTTACCACAAATCGTTTTTGAATAATAACAGCGTTGCTTTCGGTGTCGAAAACTTGTAGTATATAGTTGCCCGAACGGAGAATTTTGAGGTTGTCATTGGGAAACGAAAAACGGTAGTGAATGTAAGAAACCGTGGTGTTGAACGAGTTCTCGTAATCGTCAATAGTGAGTTCGCCCAGCGTTTGCATATAGTCTGACTCAAACAAGGTTGATTTCCTCCAATTGCGGTCGCAGTGTAGTATTTGATAGTGCAAATAGCGACTGTCATTTTCAAGAATGTCAAATTCAACCGTGAGTGTTTTGCCTCCCAATAAGGGTAACACAGCGTAGTTGAGTGAATCGTCGGTAGGGGTTACCAACAATGATTTTACTGGTATTGAGCGGTCGTTGGTCGCCACGTCGTAATAGATTTGAGCAGAGGCGTGCATACAGAAAAAAACACTTGACAATGCCAAGAGAGCAAAGTGTTTTAACCATATATGACTGTAGGTTTGCATCATTTAGCGTCCCATTTATCCATTTCTTTTATCATGTGCATCAAGCCACGACCGTTGTGATATGGGCATTTCCATTGTCCCATTTTTGGCTCACTGTCAACCGGAAAACCATCGTCGTCAATGCGCCAATACCATTCGCCGTGAATATTGTCAATGAGGTATTGTTTAATGTAATCCCATTGTTTGAGTGCCAATGTGCGATATTTTTCTTTACCGGTCATGTCGTAGGCGTTTGCCAAACCTTCAACGGCTTCTATTTGCACCCACCAATGGCGGTCGGTGTCGCGTTTGCCCGTTTTTGGGAAATATTCGTACCACGTAGAATTCGTTTTGGTGTCGAATCCTTCGGCTATAAATTTGTCAACCATGGCAAGAATTTTCGGACGAATTTGGTCTAACAAATTCGCATCGCCAAGCATTTCTGCCGCTTCCCAAACCAACCATGTTGATTCTATATCGTGACCGTATGAAATTTCTGTTGTCTTTGGTTTCCAGTCTTCTGAGAAGAATAGGGTAACTTGATTGTTTTTGTTTACAATCTTATTGAGATAAACCTCAATTTCCTTGCGGAGCGCATCGCCTACACGTTTATCTTTCGATGCCTCGTAGAGCGTGGTAAACGCTTCGAGCACGTGGAGGTTGGTATTCATTCCCTTGGGTTCGTTCATGTCTTTCATACTCAAACGAACATCGGCAAGGCGTTCCCATGAGTTGGAAAATGCTTCGAAATAGCCACCGTTCTTTTTGTCGTAGCACACGGTTTCGAGTTTGTTAAAAATATCCATTGCAGCTTTGAGTGCCGATTGGTCATTGAACGCAAGTGCATATTCGGAGTATGCATAGATGGTAAATGCTTCGGCATACACTTGTTTTTTGTTTACCAACACATTGCCGTCGCAATCGGTTTCCCAATACACGCCGCCGTATTTTTTGTCGAGAAAATAGGTTTCGATATACGACTTAGCCATGTCAGCATATTTCTTGTACTTGTCGGTTTTGTAAAAGCGACACGCCGCCGAAAATGTCCACAATATGCGCGAATACATGATGATGCCATTATTGGCTTTCGGATATGGGGTGCCGTAGTGGTCCATTTCGCCGTAAAATTGGTTGGCTTTCGGGTCTATGGCTTTTTCCGTCCAAAAAGAAAGGACGTGTTTCAGTTCTTTCTCGAAATCTTTTTTGAGAGTAGCGTACATGACAATTATTTTTTGTTTTGAGCAATAAGATTGAGAATATTTTGTACTGACGCACCCGAACGGAAACTATCGGAAGGAGTGTTGAGACAGTAATCAACAAGACGGTCAAGGGTGCTTACCGCAACGTGCATACGAGTGTCGGACGAAGCGTAGTAGATGTAAACCGTACCATCTTCGTCGGCAATCCAACCATTTGAGAATACCACGTTCGATACATCGCCTATGCGTTCATCGTTTTGCGGAGCAAGGAAATAGCCGCCCGGTTGTGCAATCACTTTTGCAGGATTTTCCAAATCGGTCAAGAACAAATACAACACGTATCGCAAGCCTGCCGCTGTGTTGCGCACACCATGAGCAAGATTGAGCCAGCCTTTTGCCGTCTTGATAGGCGCAGGTCCCATACCATTTTTCAATTCGTAAATGGTGTGATATTGTTTGTTGCTGAAAATTTCTTCGTTTTCAATCACCGGATTGTTCATGTCGGTAATGTAACCAATGCCAATGCCACCGCCTGAGCCAACTTCAATGAAGCCGTCTTGCGGGCGTGTGTAGAGCATGTATTTACCGTTTACGAAATGGGGAAACATAACCACATTGCGTTGTTGGCCGCTATGAGAAATAAGGTCGGGTAGACGTTCCCACGTTTTCAAATCTTTGGTACGAACCATACCGGCGTTGGCAATAGCCGAACTGGTGTCGCCAGCAGGAGCGTTCGGGTCTTTACGTTCGGTACAGAAAATGCCGTAAATGTAGCCGTCGTCGTGTTGCGTGAGTCGCATATCGTACACGTTCACATCGGGATTGTTGGTTTCGGGAAGCAGAATAGGCTCGTCCCAAAAACGGAAGTTGTCAATACCGTTTGGACTTTCGGCAATGGCGAAAAACGATTTTCTGTCCCAACCCTCGCAACGAGCACAAAGCACGTATTTGCCGTTGAACTTCATGGCACCGGCATTGAATACCGCATTCACGCCAATGCGTTGGAGCAAAAGCGGATTGCGTTCCAAGTCTAAATCAAATTTCCACGAAAGCGGAATATGTTGGTCGGTGAGTACCGGATTTTCGAATCGTTGATAGATGCCGTTGTATTCGGCAGCAGGTTTGTTTTTCTTTGAAAGCAATGCTTCTTGTTCTGCAAGAAGTTCAGCGCGTTTTGTCTTTGAATCTTGGGGAAATACCTTCATAACTCCTTTATTTTGTCTGAAACAAAGGTAGAAAAATAATTTCGAGAAATGATATGCTTCATTACCAAAGTGAAATTCTTTCACTTCCGGTGTGATTGATGCCAATGTCAGGTGATGTTACTTTCAATCGGGGTATGAAAGGTCTTAATAACAGGTGAAAAAGGTTTTGGTATGCCCCAAAAACAGGTAGAGACGCCAAAAAGACGTCTCTACAATGTTTGATATGATTTAGGATGGGGTTACTGTACCATCACTTTAAATGCTTCGTTGCCTACAATTACAATGTAAATACCTTTTTGTGTCATAGGGAATGTGACGTAGTTCGCACGGCTGGTATTTTTTGCAATAGAGTGACCCAAAATGTCGTACACTGCAATGTTTGATTTGTTTGGATTGTCAACAATTATTATGTTTTGTTTTACTGAAACGTTGGCATTTGGACTAATAGAAACTTGTTTTGCCGATACATTTTCTAATTCGGCAATGTTGCTCATAGCCAATGAGAACGGACCACTTTCTGCTTTAAGCAGCAGAGTTACATCAATCGTGTCAAGGAAGTCAACACCAATTACGTAGCCGAGAGTTCCGTCTTCTATTTTTTCAGAGTAACGAGTACAGTTTTGAGATACTTCTGCAACTTTCACGTTTCCATTTTTTGTTATTTTGAAGATGCTGTATCGGTCAAAGTACATACCTTCGTATGAATCCCATTGGAGCGTAATAATGTTTTCGTTGTCAATGTTGTAGTTAAGGTGTATTGATTTGTATTCTCCAAAACTCAATTTTGATTCGTTTCCGCACATATCGGTAGCAGAAAGTTTGTAACGCCATGAATTTTGATTTGGATCAACTTCTTCATCGGCATATACGCTGAGATTTC
>CAYFVM010000015.1:0-42713 GCA_964346725.1 uncultured Bacteroidales bacterium | reverse complement strand
GAATGGTCTTTCAATCCGAGTGTAACATATACAGGAACAGATTCTGTTATTACAATACCAAACATTCAAACGACAGTTGAAGTAACAATAAAGGTAACCGATCAAACTGAAGGAGATATTAAAACAATAACAAAAACACAGACAGTTTACCAAAATCCTTCTATTACATTAGATGGAGCTGAAGTTTGTCAATATACTGATTTGCAACTATCACCAACGGTTTCAGGTGGAACACCAGCATACTCACACTTATGGTCTAATAATACACAGATATTGACTACACCTACTACTGATCAAGTAGCAACAATCAATACGTCAGATAATTTGAACACATATTATTTAACGTATACAGTTACTGATCAAAACTCATGTACTGCTAGTAAAAATGTAACAGTTGTCATTAATCAACAACCAAAAGTTTCAGCAAGTATAGATAAAACAGTTTCATGTGTGGGAGATGATGTTCAATTAACAGGAACAGTAACATCGGGTAGCACAGCTGGAGCTGTAACTCACGAATGGATTTCTGCGAATGCGGCAGATTTATCAAGTACAACAATTCCTAATCCGGTTTTGAATTCATATGTTTCAGGAGCATTATCGTTCCAATATATATTTAAAGATGCAAAAGGGTGTTCTGATACCTCAAACACAGTAACCGTTCAAAATTACCCTAACCCTACTGTTACTATTATTGATGTTCCTGATCAGTGTGCAACAACACAAGGAGTACAGCTTTCTGCAAATCCACAAGTATTGGGTGTGCCAGATGCAACATTCGAGTATCTATGGAGCGGTGCAGTAAGTTCTGACGAAGCAAGTCCAATGTTGGATATTTCAAATCCAGGAGACAAAATTGTTAATTTACAAGTAACTTCAAATACAAATTGTGTTGCAACTGCAACTAAAACAATAAAAGTTAATCCAAACCCAATTGCTGAAATCCTAACTAAAAGTTATGTTTGTGCTTCAGATACTATTCAATTAAGCGCAAATGGGGCTTCATCAAATGTATCATATAAGTGGGAAGGTGGGTTGCAATGGTTGAGCAATAACTCAAGCGCAGTGAGTGCTGTTATGCCAACAAATATTAATGGAAGTGATACCATTCCGTATACCGTAACATTAACAGTAACAGACAATACAACATCATGCTCATCAAAAGCAACACAAGTGGTAAATTCATTTAAACGTCCACAAGTTTCTTTAGGTAGCGATTTAGAGTTATGTGATGGTAGCCAAATAGTATTAAACCCCAATCTTTCATATGTCGGAACAAATGATTACACATTGGTTTGGATATTTGATGTTCAACAGTTGAGTAGTGTAAATGTGGAAAATCCTACGTATACACAAGAAGGAGTTCAGGATTATAAAATTGGTATTAAGATAACGGACGCAAACAATTGCGTTGGACAAGATTCAATTAATATTTCCGGTTTAGAAAATCCAATCGCAAATGCAGGTATAGATAGAGAAGAAGATTGGTTTACTGATTTTACGTTGAACGGTTCCGCAACGGGAGGAACCCCTAATTATACATATTTATGGAGTCCAAAAGATTCGTTAACAACTGCAGAAACGCTTCAAAATCCAACTGCAAAACTTCGTGCTACAACTAAATTTTATCTTGAAGTAACTGATTCTAAGACATGTAAGGGTTACGATACAGTCATGATTACAATCGTTGGGCAACCATTGTCAGTTACCATTGAACAAAGACCGAACCCATATTGTTACGGCAATAAGGTAACTTTGGAAGCAATCCCTTCGGGTGGAAATAAAGGTGGACAATATGCATATGAATGGTATAATGAAGCCGATTTATCAACAATAATTGGCACACAAAAAACAATTCAAGTTTCACCGGAAGTAAATACAACTTATAGAGTAGTTTTGAATAGCATTGGACCTCGTCCTTTTGATCCGGCTGATACGAGCCATACAGTAGTGGTGAATATGTTACCTACTATTAATATATTAGGAGGATTAAGTCCATATGTGTGTAAAGGTGACAAGATAAGTCTTATTTCTCAAGTTTCAGGAGGAAGTTCACCATACACGTATTCATGGGATGATGGATCGCCAATATCGATACAAACAGAAAACTATCTATTTGGTAATTCTGTTTCAGCAGGTGTACAAACAATTAAGTTAATTGTTACAGACAACATTGGTTGTTCTGATTCTGTCAACGTAGATGTAGAGGTTGGTGAGTTGCCAATGATTACACTTGCTCCAATAGAAACTTGCGTAAATGTAGAAACATCGGTAACCGCTTCAGTTTCAAAAGGTCAGGCTCCTTATTATTATACATGGAGTGGAATTGAAGGTATGACTTCATTGAGCAACACTGCAACATTTAATATATCAGATGATGGACTATATGAATTGCGTGTAACAGTAAGTGATAGTAAGAGTTGTAAGAGCGAGACAAGTACTGTGGTTACTATAAAACCAGAATCTGATTTGGCATTAGAACATTTGTATGACGTATGTGCAGGAGAAGATTTGGATTTAATCATGAATCCTGACAATTTAACAGGATTTTTTACTATGCATTGGGTAGGTGGTGATGTAAATAGAATCGTTGATTCTACAAAAATTTCACGTTTGATTTCAACATTCCGTAGTGACAATGAGGGTTCCTATACATTGTATTACACAATTGCCGATGAGTATAATTGCCCTCGTCTTGATTCTACGAAAATCGTAGTCTATCCTGATGTAAAATTGGCTGCAATTCCCGATACATTTGTCTGTGTTGGTATAGGATTAGAATTGAGAGCAGAAGTACTTACCGGTACACCATCAAGCTATACATGGTTTGGGGCGGTTTCACCAAATGATCAACAATCTACAACATATTTGCAAAACCAAGTGGGAATCTATAGCGTTTCGGTAATTGCAGGTGATCAACATTGTAGTGATACAAAAGAATTTGCGGTTAATGTACAACCAAATCCTACGGTTGAAATAGTTAGTGCACCGGTAAAATTAGTAGACTATACGGCCGAAGTTCCTTTGGAGAGTCGAATTACTAAGTATACAACGTTCCCATATATACATCAATGGAAAGAGGCAGCAAACATTAAGTCGGGTGCAACTGAAGATAAAATCATTACCACGCCAATAACAAATACTACCGATTATACGTATGAAATAACCGATGCATATGGTTGTAAAGGAAATGCGTCAATTCGTCTTCAGACGGAAATGATTATTCCAAAAATCACTCGTTTGTGCGATGGAACAGAAGTTATCATTCCTATTAATGAGTTGATAGATTCAACTGAAGTTTGTTTGTCTGATTTAGGTCTTGAACTTTGTATGGGTGATTCGGCATATTTAATTACTCAATTCATTGCGGGTAACAACGTTAGTGATTTAACCTACTCGTGGTATAATGATGAAAACATATTCCTAGGTAATGAAATTAATATTTTGGTAAAGCCAACAAAACTAATGACAACATACAAATTAGTGGTTTCAAATGCCGCTGGATTCTCAGCCGAAGCTACTTTCATTGTCATTGCACATCCATTACCTACAGCATCAATTACAGTTTCACCTGATTATAATGGTGTATTCTATACGATGCGCGAGGGCAAACAAGATTTTATAAGTATTAATGGCAACCCAAGTCCAGCATCTGGAATCTATACTTCTCATTGGACAACAAATCCTCCGGTTTCTATTAAAGACGAAAATGCTCAGATTACAAATCTTTTGGACATAACAGAAGAGATAAAACCTTTGGTATTAAATTATTCTATAGTAGATCAATATGGATGTAAAGGAGAAACAAGTAGACAAATAGATATTATAAAGCAACCAATACCTATTATAATTGGTGATAATGTTTGTATCAACACCACGGCAACATATGGCTTGAGTATCAAATATCCCGTAGGAACCCAATATGTATGGTCAGTAACCGGTGGTACAATAGAAAAGTATAGTGCAGATAATTCATCAATTCAAGTGTATTGGAATGAATCGGTCAATACGAGAGTAAGCGTAAGTATCTACCCTCCAAATGGTGAACAACGTGAGGTAGAAAATGTCTCTGAAAATATATATGTTACTCCGTATCCTGATATTTCTTTAAATGGGAAAGTACATGTTTGCGAGGGTGAGTCAGCCGTTTATGAAGTAGTAAATAATAACCCTTCAATGGTGGATTTAGTGTATACATGGAGTGTCGCTGATGGTCATGGAGAATTAACAGATATTTCCGCTCCAATAAGTAATTCAGCTACAGTTTTATGGAATAATGAAGGGAAAGACACTGTTATTGTTGAAGCTTCAACGTATGGCAATTGTCCAATAAAAGAAAAGTTAGTTGTATATATTCACCCATTACCATCTGCTGATTTTACCTATGTAGCAAGTGAAAATGTTTATTTTATGGCAGAAGACACACTTCGTCATACCGATAGTATATTCGTAGACAAAGAGGTTACATTTACAAATTTAACATCACATCGCGATACGTATGATTATTTCTGGGACTTCATTGGTGATGGAGTATATACAGAAAATTCCCGTGACGCAGTATATGAATACGATGAATCAGGTGACTTTAATGTTTCACTTATGGTTCAAGATAATACTTGGGGTTGTAAGAACGTAGTGTCAAAACCATTAAAGGTTGTTCCTAATCCTAACTGTGGTTTAACATTCCCGAATGCCTTCACTCCTGATTTAACGGATAACAACACATTCTACCCTGTATTTAAGGCAGGTGTGCTTGAAACAGGATATGAATTGAGAGTGTACAACCGTTGGGGAACTCTCATGTGGTCTACAACAGATTTATATGGTCAATGGGATGGTATATATAAAGGTTCGGTAAGCAAACAAGATGTATACGTATATCATTGTAAAGCTACTTGTGAGGAAATTGATCCAAGTACAGGAACGAACAGAATTTTGAATGTAAAAGGAGATGTGACTATTTTTAGATAACACATTGAAAGGGTATAAAAAAGAAAGGGAAGTTGAAAACATCAACTTCCCTTTCTTTTTGTATGGATACAAATATTATAGCATATCTCTCAATTTACCATCCTTTTTAGCATCAATGTATTTTTGAAGTTTTTTGGTAACCGTCACTTTGTATTTTTTGTACATGCAGTATCGTACACATTTATCAATGGCTTGGTATTGTAATTCTTCTTCAGAAATAGAGAAACTACTATCTATTGCAATTTTGCAAAGAGCTGCAAAATAACGAGCGGTAAGAGGAGCATCCTCACGAATTACTGCGTAGAATTTTTTGTGCGTCTGAAAGTTGTAGTATGGATTGTTGTTGAGCCATTCTACAAGAAAATCGTACGCGATGAGGTTGTTTTCGTCATTTTTGATTGAACTATTCAATAGAAAATCGCAACATTCAACAACTTTAGGTTGTGCATCTGCATATTCTACAGAATCTTTAAGTTGTTTACCTTTTAATTCGGTAAAGTCTTGCGCCGAAAGTTGGCTAAATGCCATCATTGCTGCAAAAATGGTTATAATTTTCTTTTTCATATAGAGTATACTTTAAGTTATGTACTTGTAATCAAATGCAAGTTACTCTTTTTTATCAAAAATCATTCCGTGTTTTACCAATATGTAGATTAATAAATAATGTAACATAATACCACGAATTCATATCGTTACACATGAGTTCAACTTTTCGTAAATATGTTTGTAGGCTTGTACCTATTTCTACCGAAGAATTTATTTTGTTATTTTTTGAAAAATTAAATTCTGCACTTGTCATGGCTATAAGCCCTGGAACAACAGAAAGTTCATTTAATCCATAATAGAAAGATGCTTTCCCATATTTGGTGTAATTAGATTCGTCAAATTTCTCTATTATTATTTCGCCATTGGGGTAGAGAACATGGTAATAGGTTGGTTTTTCTATTGCGAATGAAAGACCAGCATCATAGTTCCAATATATTGCTACGGAGTTTTTGTCAAATTTGCTATACTTTTCATTTTTCCTTCCAAATAAGAATTGAAAAGTGCCGACATTATTTTTTTTACCATAGATGGTCAATCCATACGATGAAGTAAGGCGCACTTCTTTGGGACTTCGAAGTGTTGCGTATTGAACTCTAAAAGAATTTTTGTGGAGGTAATCAACATATTTTCCGTAGCGATAGCCAATACCAAAACCATTGGTGTTTAGACCTAAAGAAATAGAATAATCGTCAGAAAAAAGGATTTTGTTTTGTTTGTCAATATCTCCTTGACTGTATGATGGCAACGAAAAAATACAGAGCATAAAAATACTCTGTATTACTTTTCGTTTTAAATGTATAAGTAATGTATACTTATATTCTTGAATTGTCAAATTGCTCAACACTTGATTCTCCAGGATAAGCCGGACATGGATCAATGGTTTTACACGCTGAAACAAGAGCCGCTAAAGCAGCAGCAACAACCAAGATAATACCTAACTTTTTCATACAATCATGTTTTGAATTATAAACTTTATCCAAAGGTAAACTTTTTCTTGAAATTACTATAAACTCTCTTTGATTTTTTACAATTTTTCTCATTGCCTGCACGTTTTCTTTCTAAGAAAATTGTACTTTTGCAAATATAACTTGAAACTATGATACAAAGAATACAGTCACTTTATTTACTCTTATCGGCAATTTTGGTCGGTTTAGTAATTGTTTTCCCTCTTGTGGAATTTGCAACCTATGATAATTTCGCAAGGTTGTCTGCTTTTTCGTTAGAAACGGCAATAGGAGATGGGCATTGGCAACTTGTTTCACGTTTATGGGCCTTGGGAATCTTATTCTCGGCAACAGCATTGCTCAATTTTGTAACTATATTTTTGTTTAAAAAACGTTTGTTACAAATACGATTAACGCATTATTCTTTTATTATGAAAATAGCGGTAGTGGCTGTTGTAGTATATTTTTCTTTTGTAATTAAAAATGACATTAGAGAATATTCTCCTGATTTCCAAGGAGTAAAACCATGTATTGGTTCACTTTTTGTAATAATCGCAATGGTTTTTGATTGGCTTGCAATAAAAGCCATTCGAAAAGATGAAGCATTGGTTCGCTCTATTGATAGAATTCGTTAAATTTTGAGATATGAAAAAGTTTATTATTTTCTTTATCGTTTGTGGATTGGCAACTTCTTTGTTCGCTCAAAAGACAGCTCATAAAATTGAAGTAAAAATTGATGGAATAAAAGACACCACGTTGTTTTTAGGATATCACTATGGTGCAAAAAAGCTTGTGTCTGATACAATCAGGGTTGATTCGAAGGGGAATGGTATATTTCAGGGTGATTCACTTTTAGATGGAGGTTTGTACATGATTTTAACTCCAGATTATCGTTATTTTGAGGTCATGATAGATAATTCAGATCAGGTGTTTAAACTAGAAACCGATACAATTGATTTTGTTGGAAAATTGAAAATAGAAGGGAGTGAGTCTAATTCCGTTTTCTTGCAATATCAAAAGAAAAGTTCGGAGATGTACAGAGTCCGTAAGCCCGCATTAGATAACATAAAAGCATTATATGCAGAGGATACAACGAAATTTAACAAAAAGGAATTGGTAGCATATCACGATTCTATAACTATAATGCGTAACAGAATAGATTCTGTTCGGGATGCAATGTTGGCGTATGAGGACGATATTATTAAAAAATATCCAACGTCTCTTTTGACTTCAATTTTAAATTGTACTCATGATATAAAAATACCTGATTATCCACGCGATGCAAATGGAAACATAACAGATTCATTGTTTAAGTATAAGTACATGAAAAATCACTATTTCGACAACGTAAATTTGGCTGACGAAAGATTGCTTCGCACGCCAGTTTATGAGGCAAAAATAGATGACTATTTTGATCGTCAGATACTGCAAATTCCAGACTCAATTATTCCTCAAATAGACTTTTTGATGAATAGAATTTTGCAGCAAGAAAACAAAGGCTATGAAGGAAAGATGTATTATAACACCTTACATCATTTGTTTATGAAATGGCAAAATCCAAAGTATATGGGTCTTGATAATATTTTTGTCTATATTATGGGCGAGTATTACTTAAAAGGTAAAGTTCCCGCACGTGTTCAAAACGACACTGCGTATATGAATAAAATCAAAGAACGATATACTAATACCGTACATAATCAAATTGGTGTTCAAGCAAAGGATATGTTGCTATACAAAATGGGACAAGACACTTTGGATGAACATTTTGGATGGACTAAATTGAGTATGGTAAAATCGCCATATATCGTACTTTATTTCTGGGATACCGATTGTGGACATTGCAAAAAAATTATTCCTGAGTGGCACAAATTGTATCAAGAGAATGGGTTTAAGAAAAAAGGTGTTGAAACCTTTTTAGTATTCACACAAACAGATATGGAGAAATGGAAAAAGTTTATTTCCGACCAAAATATGTTTGATTGTATAAACGTATTCGATCCATATCAAAATACTAATTTCAGGACCTATTATGATATTTATAGCACGCCGGTAGTATACGTACTTGACCGTGAACGCAAAATTATAGCAAAGCGTTTGCCGCCGGAAACCGTGGTTGATGTATTGAATCGCGAGTTGGAAAAAGATGCTAAAAAGAAATAGCCTTTAATCTCTTGGCATAAGTAGCGAACTGTCTCCGTAACTCAAAAAACGATAATCGTTGTTGAGTGCGTGGTCGTATATTGTACGCCAATTTTCTCCCACAAATGCGCTAATCAAAAGAAGAAGCGTGCTTTGTGGTTGGTGAAAGTTCGTAAACATATAGCGCACCAATTTAAATTTATACGAAGGCGTAATCATAATTTGCGTGTAGTATTGAACTTCTTCCAAATTGTGCGTTTCCATATGCTCAAGTATCGCCATCAAGGATTCTTTTGCACTATAGTTTTGCGGTAAATTATACACTTCCCATTGTGAAAGATGTTCAATGTTTTCCTCTTTATTTTCGAGTAAACGTACGCCATTCCAATACAGAGACTCGAGCGTTCGAACAGACGTTGTTCCTACTGCCGTAATAAGAGGAAGGTGAGCAATAATATTTTTCAATAAAGATTTCCTTACAATACACAATTCTTGGTGCATAACGTGTTCGGTGAACAACTCAGTCTTTACCGGTTTGAAAGTTCCTGCGCCTACGTGAAGAGTCACTTTATCTATAGAAATGTCTTTTGAAGCAAACGAGTCAAGTACTTGTTTTGTAAAATGCAATCCGGCCGTAGGTGCGGCAACAGAACCATTATGTTCGGCAAATATGGTTTGGTAGCGCACATCGTCATCTTCCTCGCTTTCGCGGTTCAAATAGGGTGGAATGGGAATGCGACCAATTAATTCCAAAATTTCACTAAACGAATGTTCGCTGTCCCAACGAAATGTCACTATGTAGCCATCTTCGGTTTGAGCGCCTTTTTCGGCAGAAAAATTAATCGATTTCTCGGCTTCAATCGTCGCTTGCAACTGTTCCGTTTTCCATTTTTTAGCATTACCAACAGTGCACTTCCAAGAGCATTCTCCAATTTGAGCAAAAGATTGCTCATAATTGTGAGGCTCAAACGGTTCAAGACAAAGAATTTCAATGTGCGCGCCCGTTGCTTTTTGCATCACAATGCGTGCGTGTATCACTCGTGTGTCGTTGAAGATAACTAATGCGTGTTCAGGAATATATTTTACACAATTAGAGAATGTTTCGTCTATAATTTTACCTTTGTGGTAAACAAGCAATTTTGAAGCATCACGATTCTCTAAAGGATGTTTAGCAATCTTTTTATCCGGTAGGTTGTATGAAAAATCGGTAATTTTTGTCGAAGAATTGTTTAATGACATTTTCTATAAAAATTTTTCCAAAAGTACTACTTTTGGTCATCTAAAAAATGGGAACTCTATGAAATTACAAAATGGTGATATAGTAAGATATTTAAATGAAGTAGGTGGTGGTGTAGTTCAGAGAATAATCAGTCCCACGAAAGTTGAGATTATTGACAATTCTGGATTTTCACTTCCTGTTTTCGAAAAAGACTTAATTCTGATAGAGCGTCCAACTACTCAATCAAAAGCTGAAGAACAACAGCAAAAGCAAGAAGTTCCAACTGATGTATATGACGAGATTGAGAGTGACGATTTAGAAGGAAACGATATTCCTCTTTTGCATATAGCTTTTGTTCGTGACGCAAAAAATTCAAATATTTTCGAAGCATATCTGATCAACGATTGTAATTATCATATGTTATTTGTTTTGTCGAGTGAATCAAATAGCGAGCAAAAACACCTATTTTCGGGACTTTTGGAGGCCAATACCAAAATGATGGCAGTTCAATTCTCTTATGATGATATCTCTACGTTTGAAATACTTCGTTTACAAGGCGTTTTTTATAAAAAGAGAGCGTATGAGCAACAAAACACTGTTGATGAGACAATCAAAATAAATCAGGTAAAATTTTACAAACCGGGAGTTTTTGTAGTCAATGATTTCTTTGATGAAGATGCGTATATCATTACTGTGTACGATGGAGCAAAATTGCAAGAAGAAAAAGAAAATGAATCGTTGCGTTCAATTTCTCCGGAGAAATTAAAAGAGCTCATTCTTGAGAAGAATGATAAAAATGATGAAATAGTAAAGCCTCATAAAAAAGATGAGACAATTCGTGAGGTAGATTTACATATTCACGAATTGGTTGATAACGAATCAAGTATGTCTCCCGTAGAAATGCTGGAAGTACAAATGCGCACGTTCGAAAAAGAATTGGCAAATGCTGCAAAATCGGGTGCAGAAAAAATTGTTTTTATACATGGTGTTGGCAATGGTATATTGAAAGCAAAAATCCGTGGCTGCCTTGATCGTGATTATCCTCAGTATTTTTATCAAGACGCATCGTTTCAACAATATAAATATGGAGCAACATTAGTTTATTTACGAAAGGTGTATAAGTAATTATTACTGAACATGAAATTACGTTGGGTCATATTATTTTTATCTGCTTTAATCGGCTACCAATGTTATGCATTGCCAAATCCTAAGGTATTGCAGTTCACCGTTGACGATGGTTTGATTAATGGAAATATTCATCAGATTGCCAATGATAAATACGGATATGTATGGTTTGCAACGGAAAATGGACTTGTTCGTTATGATGGCTTCAATTATAAAATATTTCAGTCTGTTCCTAACAGCAAAAGTGGCATATCACACAATTTTGTGAATGCGATTTATCCCGAAAACCAAAAATCAATTTGGTTAGGAACAATGTCGGGGGTTGACCATTACAATCCAATGACCGGAGTATTCGAGCATTTTTATTTCTACAATTCAATGCGAAATGTATACATGAAACCTGGTTTGCAGGTGTGTTCGGTTGATTCTATTTGTTTTGTTCGTAGTGATGATAAATTGTTGTATTACTGTGAAATAGGGAACGATACATTGCGCCCCATATCGTATAAAAATTTTCAATCTAATTCATTCGTAACCGCATTTGATGTTGTTTCTAAAACATTACTATTGGTAGGAAACAAAGACGGACAAGTATATACGTTAACGAAATCGGGGACAACCAATATGTTGTTTTCAATGAAATCAAACATAACGTGTATCAAAGCCTTAAAAAAAGGTTTTTTTGTTGTATGTGCAGCCAATGGAGAGGTGAAAATGATTGATGGAACAACGTTCAAGGAACTTGCAACGTATAAAGTTGACGGTTTTGATACCTATATAAATTCTGTAGCAGAATTAAATGATTCGGTTCTTGCCTTGGGTATGCGTTCTCAAGGCGTTACAGAATTGTCATATCGTGGAGGAATACGATACAATACTGTTCGGAATTTAGTAAATAAAAATTGTTCGTCGGTATGTCAAGATTCCTTTGGAAATTTATGGATAGGACATTCTTATGGAGGAATAACGGTTCGTTTGGCCTATTCCATTGAATATAATGAAACAACATTACCTAAAAAGTTGGACAATAAAAAAGTGTTGGCAGTAGCAAAGGTTGGCGACAAAACATATATAGGAACAGATGGTGACGGATTGTGTATTTATGATAGTAAAACGGCTCAATGTAAACAATATACAAGCAAATCAGCACTTGGCGGTAATAATTTTGATGATGTAGTAACTTCATTGTTTTTTGATGGCGAATATTTGTGGATAGGAACATACAGCAAAGGAGTTTTTGCACTATCTCCACAAACCGGTAATGCAGCCTTCTCAAAGCAATTATCCGCAATATCGGAGAAGAATATTTCAACCGTTTTCGTTGATTCTCAGCAAAATGTATGGGTGGGAACCTATGAAAGTGGTGTATTCGTTTTCAATAAAAAATTAAAATCGTTTGTGCGACATTATACCGGCTACGAAGGCGATCAATATCAAACCATTTCATGCAATGGAACAACTTGTTTTTATGAGGACACGCAGAATTCTATATGGTTAGGTTCATATTATGGTATTACAAAAATTACGCACGATGGAAAAATAAGTATATATAGGTATGATACGTTTCAAGGAATGCGTAGTTCGGTGGTTTCTGCTATAACTCAAAGCAAAGATGGAATGGTGTGGTTTGGATCTTTACAAGGAATGAGTTATTATGATGCGAAAAAAGATACGATACTAGCACTACATAATGTGCAGACGGTAAGCAACTTAGCTGTCAATGGAATTATTCCCCAAAAAGATTCCACTTTAATTGTTGTTACTCCGAAATTGCTATACTTATATAATCCTAAAACAAACGATTTTCAATATATTTCTACATTAGGCAGTGGCGAATTTAGCAAAAACTCAATCTGCATATATGACGAAACATTGCTATTGGGAACAGACAAGGGTATAAAAAGCCTCGTTTATCCAATTCCTTTCGAAAAAACCTCATATCATCCTTTTAGTTTAACGGAAGTAAAAGTGCAAGGTGTTTCTGTTTTTTCTCCAGAGTCAAAATACAATCTCATAAGTGAAGATGGTGTATATTATTTGGATTTGCCATATTATGAAAAAGATATAACAATCTCATTTTCAGACTTTTATTTTGACAATACTCGTCCTCGTGATTTTGTATATAATTTAAAAGGATTAAGTAATAAAAAAGTATCATTACAAAATGACAATACAGTCAATTACGTTGGGCTACAAGGTGGTGACTATGTATTTACCGTAAATTATTTAGGCAATGATCAAAAAAATCAGATAGAGCTGCATATCCATATAGCAAAAGCAATTTGGGAAAGGAAATCATTCTATATAATCCTTCTTTTGATTGTTGTGGGTATCATAACCTTCTTTTTTGTTCGAAGAATGCGCAAGGCAAAGACTATGCGTAATATGTTGGAACATCAGGTTGAATTGCGAACGAAAGACATTCAACAAAAGACGAAACAAATAGAATTACAAAACGAGCAAATCCGTTTACAACGCGATGCAGCAATGCGTCAACGTGTTGATGTTGAAAGACAACGTTCTGGTTTGGAAAAACGATTATCCATTTTACTTGAAAAATTACAGAAAAATGATGAATTAATCGGAGGCCTGAAGCAAAAGACCATTACTTTGAATAAAGAAAAATTATTCTTAAAACGCAAAGTTGATTTATTTGAGAACACGATAACCGATGTTGTTTTTAAAATGCTAATACCATCTGAGAAGATAGAATACGTAAGCCCTTCGGTGGTAAGTCTTACTGGGTTTGAAAGTAGAGATTTTTATGACTCAGTAATTCTTTTGAAAGATTTGTTGACGGATGAATATAAAGCAAACCTAAAATTATACAGGAATATTATTACAGAAGGGAAAATGCCAGAAGTTGCAGAGTTTCAAATTCTCACACGAAGTGGCAATATAAAAACCGTGCGACAATATTCTCGATACGAAACAAACTTAAAAGGTTCGGTAATAGCTTTGGAATTATTACTGGAAGACATTACGTTTCAAGATGTTACAAAGAAAAATGTAAAAGTTTTAGAACAACCAATACCATTTGTAGCACAAAAAGAAATAGTTGATGAACCACCAGTAGAACAATATGACTGGTCTACAAAAACAATATTGGTTGCAGATGCCGATGATCAGAGTTTTGATTATGTCTGCGAATGTTTGGCACCAACTCATATTACTATACTTCGCTCAATAAATGGCAACGATGTTGTTCAAAGATGTAAGTCGCAAGCAGAAAAAATCGATTTGATTTTAATGGATATTCAGTTACCAAAACTCAATGGTTTTGAAGCAACGCAACATATACGAAAATTCAATGTGCACATTCCAATAATTGCGCAAACTCTTTATGGTAATTACGAAGCTAAAATACAATGTTTCGATGCCGGATGTAGCACATATATTTCTAAACCATATAAAAACACCGATTTACAACAAGTGATTTTGAAATATATTGAAGAGTAATTTTTAATAATATAAAGGGTATTCTTCATATAGAAAAGCTAAAAAGCCTATTGGGAAAAATTTTGAAATTTGTTTGGAAAACCATTGGCTTTTTATAAATTTGTCCGTCTTATTCATATTGATGTAAAAAATCAAAATAGGGCGAAGAAAAAATTAATGTTTAACTAAAAAAAAAATTCATGAAAAAACTCTTCAAACTAAAAAAATGCATCGTCGTTTTTTTGATTGCGTTTTTTTCTGCAGGGTATGTTAGTGCACAAATTAATGTGTCGGGTAAGTTAACCGATGAGAAGGGTGCGCCTCTTCCGTCAGCTTTTGTGACTGAGACTGGTACAACTAATGCTACTTATACAGAAAATGACGGAACATGGTCTTTGACTGTGCAAAGTACAGAATCGGTTTTGGAATTCACGTTTATGGGATACCAAGATCAAAAAGTAAAAGTTGGAACAAAGACAAAATTAAACGTTTCTATGAGTTCTTCTGCAGTAGAAACAGGTGTCATTGTAAAGCATGGTTATGGTCAAATCAAGAAAGAAGATGCCGTAGGTGCCAATAGAACCATTGGAGGTGAGGATCTCAACAAACAACCGGTTCTTGCCATTGATCAAGCATTACAAGGTAAGATATCAGGTGTGAGTGTAACATCAAACTCAGGTACTCCTGGTGCTGGAATGAATATGGTCATTCGTGGTACAGGAACAACTGGTGATGCTCGTCCATTGTACGTTGTAGATGGTGTTCCTCAAGGATATGAATATCGAGGAGATCCGGGAAATATTCAATCTATTAGTATTTTGAAAGATGCTTCTTCCTGTGCAATATATGGTGCTCGTGGAGCAAATGGTGTTGTTATTATTACAACTAAAGGTGGTAACAAACTTTCAGATTATGAATATGTAAACATCAATTTTGATGGATATCGTGGTTTGCAATCTGCTTGGAAAAAAATGGATGTTTGTAACGGAGATGAATATATGGGAATTATGGGTACATTCCCAGATGGTTATACGAACAATGCAAACACTAATTGGCAAGATGAAATCTTCCAAACTGCAACAATTGAAAAATATCGTTTGTCTGCAGAAGGTGGCTCTGCAAAAAGTTCTTGGAGTATAAATGGTGGCTATCAAAATCAAGATGGTATTGTTAAAACAACCAATTACAAACGATATGAATTTGGTTTAAAATCAATGTATAAAGTTACAGATCGCTTGGATATTGGAGCAAACTTGGGATATAGCCAAACATCTCAAGACCTTATTTATGAAGGAAATATAGAGCAAAGTGTTTTAGGTATGGCTTTGATTTTTGATCCAACCGTATCTGCTGATGCAGAAGGAACAGATCGTCAATCAAGTTCATATTCTGGACAATCATATGGTAACCCATTAGTTGAATTACAATATCGTAGTGACGAAAAAACCGGTTATGGTATTGGCGGTGGAGCTTGGTTGAACTATAAATTAGACTTCCTATTGGATGGTCTTGAATTCAGATCTCAAGTGAACTATGGTAAATGGGGTAACGAAGAAGCTGTATACAAACCAGTTTACTTTGTTTCAACATCACAAAACAATGGTGTGTCTTATATAGAGAATACAGTTCAAAATGGATACAATTGGACTGTATCAAACACATTGAATTATGCATTAAATATTAAAGACAAAAATGATTCCACTAAAGTAAAACATGGTCTCCGTTTCTTATTAGGTCATGAAGCATTATATGACAAACAAGATGCATATAAAACTCGTGTTGAGAATGTTGGTATTGAAGATTTTCAACATTACATTATTTCGGGAACAGACGGAACAGCATGGGCTGAGACTTGGCAAGCACCAAACGAACACTCTATGATTTCATACATTGGTCGTGTGGAATATTCATTGAGTGACAAATATTTAGCAAACCTAACTATTCGTCGTGATGGTTCTTCTCGTTTTGGTTCAAAGAATAAATATGGAACATTCCCATCTATCGGATTAGGTTGGAAAATTAATAAAGAACCTTTCTTCTATAACAATCAATTCTTAAACAAAAACGTCAGTTTGTTTAAAATCCGTGGAGGATGGGGAAAAATTGGAAACGAAAATATTGGTAACTACTTGTATGTTGCAAGTATGGTTCAAGATCCAGAAGCTGGGTATAATGGTCAACCAGGAGTAATTTCAAGTGGTGTAGCAAACGAAGATTTACACTGGGAGGAAGCAACTAGTTGGGATATCGGTGCTGATATTGCATTTTGGAAAAATAAATTGCAATTCAACTTTGACTATTATGTAAAGAACAACGTTGATAACTTGGTAAATGTTGAGGTTCCTTCTATTGTCGGAGTAAAAACTAATCCAACCGTGAATGCAGGTAAAATTTTAAACCGTGGTTACGAATTTGATTTGACGTATCGAAACGACTACACGTTTAATAATGAAAAAGTGTTAAGATATAGCTTAGGCGGAAACTTAACTCATAACTACAATGAAGTTCAAGAACTAGGTGGAACAGTTCTTTATGGTGGTAATGTTGGTCGATCTTCAAATATATATGCTTGTAGAACCCTTGAAGGATATGCAATTTCTTCATTCTGGGGATACAAAGTTGATGGTATATTCACGAGTTGGGATGAAATAAATAAATCAGCACAACCATCAGCACAATTGGGAGATTTTAAGATTGTTGATATAGATGGTGATGGTCAAATTACAACGAACGATATCACATGTATAGGTAATCCAAATCCTGATTTCACCTATGGTTTCAATTTGGATGTGACATTTGCAGGTTTTGATTTTTCTATGGCATTCCAGGGTGTAGCTGGAAACGATATCTTCAACAATACAAGATATTATTTGGATGGTGGAGCTTTAGGATCAAATGTTTCTACTCGCCGATTGGACGTATGGTCTGAAGACAACACAGGATCGTCTGATCCAACAGATGGATCATGGTTTACGAAATCTGAAGGGTATCCAAGTTCAGCATATATTGAAAATGGATCTTATTTCCGCTTGAAAAACTTAACATTGGGTTATACCATTCCAGAAAAACTGGTAAAGAAAGCTAAATTGAAAAATTTACGTGTGTATTTCCAAGCACAAAATGTGTTGACATTCACGAAATATTCTGGATTTGATCCTGAAATTGGAACAAACACAGCTTTAAACTGGGAAGGACCTGAATTTGGAGTTGATAGAGGAACATATCCTCAGGCAAGATCATTTGTCTTTGGTGTAAATTTGGGAATTTAATTTAATAAAGAAATAAAATGAAAAAGATAACAATCGCATTAATAGCAGCACTTGGGTTATATTCGTGTACCGAAGATTTTATAACCAAAGAACCTCTAGGAGTTTCGAGTACTGCGACATATTATAACGAACCTGACCAATGTCAATTGGCAGTTAATGCAATCTATGATCCACTAGGATGGTTTGAATTGCATGACGAATATCTTTGGAAAATCGGAGATATCTGTTCCGATGATGCTGAACGTGGTGGTGCTAATGGTTTAAAGACATACACCACTGGTGATGACTGGGACAAAAGTGGACAGTTGAGCGTGTTCGAAGCTACAGATAGAAGCACCGTTATGGCTGGTATTTGGGAAGCTGCATATAAAGGAATAGCTCGTGCAAATGCAATGTTGGATGGCACTGAAGGAACAGACAATAAGCAAATAAAAGCAATGCGTGCTGAAGTTCGTTTCTTGCGTGCTTGGTATTATTTCCAACTTACAAAAACATTTGGCCCAGTTGTATTATGTAAAAAATCTGTTTCTCCTTCTGATGCTGAAAATCTAGGAAATCGCGCTGATGACGACGATAATATAGGAACTAAAGCAGTAAGAGAACAATTTGATTTTATTATTTCTGAGTTGGAGGCAATAAAAAGTGAATTGCCTCCAACTGCAGAAACTGGTAAGGTGACTTCAGGAGCTGCAAGAGCTTTCTTGGCTAAGGCGTATTTGTATCGTGCCGATATTTGTGAAAATCCTGCGGATTATGAATTAGCTTATCAAACAGCTTATAACTTATATACTGACGCAAAGGAAACTATCTATGATTTGGAACCACATTATCAAGATGTATTTGACATTTATGGTGATTCTTACGAAGATAGTAAAGAAATTGTTTTTTCTGTTAAGATGATTGGTGGTTCATTGTACGGACACCAAGGTGATGGTTCTATTAAACCAGTATACACCGCACCTCGTTATTACTATGATCAAACTAATAAAACATCACAAATAGAAGATGGTTTGGGATATGGATTTGCAATGCCTACTCAAGATTTACTTGATGCTTTTGAAGCTGGTGATGCACGTGCAACAATGATTGTAGCTTCACCTTATAAAGGGGGAGCTGTAAATACAACAATCACAAAGTTAAATTTGGATACAGCTGCATGGTGTAAGCCATCAAAAATTAAGGTTGGTGATGTTAATGTTGAGGGTTGGTATGCAATCGGAGCAGTAGAATGGACAACAGGATACTACAATATGAAAAACACTCAAGTTAGTCCGTTGTTAATCAATAGTGGTAACAACACACAGGTTGCTGGAAAAGACCTTATTCTTATACGTTGGGCAGATGTTATGTTGATTGCTGCTGAAGCCGGTGTTCAATCAGGACACGCAACAGAAGCATTAGACCTAGTAAATGCATTACGCGCTCGTGCTCGTAATAGTGCTCGTACTATAGATTATACTGTATCTGGGGCAACTGCTGATTGTTATACGTACACTCCAGCTGCTACTCCTACCGATTATTTAAGTGCAATAACGTTAGATGATGTTAAAAAAGAACGTCGTGTAGAAATGTATGGAGAAGGAGAACGTTATTGGGATTTGGTTCGTTGGAAAGAAACATCTAAATTTAGAACGGAAGATGTTTCTGGTTATAAGTTTAAATATAATGAAGCAACATTGGGACGTTGGCCAATTCCACAAGCAGAAATAATTTTGCATGCCGGAGGAAATTTAAAACAAAACCCTGGATATTAATAAATAGGAGGTTAGTATGAAAAAATATAGTATAGTATTAGCAACATTAGTTGTTGCAGGCTTTACATCTTGTAAAGATAAAGTCGAAGAACCAGAATCAGCCGAATTCTCATGGTATTTCAATAAGGAATATACAGCTAATTTGTTGGATTTATCCAAAGCGGAGCAAAATCCTGATACAATTGAGTTAAGTGATGTTCTTTGTTTCGTGGCAAACGCAGAAGCTGATTCGTATGTAGTTTGGCCTGGTGAATCTGCAAGTGATTATACGAAAAGAAATTTACCTGATTCTTTATTGAATGATACGTTAAACAATGTATCTAAAAAAGCTGCGGGAATTGCATTATCTACAGTAGATGCAATGGGAAGAAACGTGAAAACGTATTCATTCTCATCTATTTCTCCGGTAGGATCACCATTTCAGATGTATGCTACGTCACGTAATTATGATTATGAATTGGGAGAATATGCAGAAGCAGTATCTGGTCCATTCCCTATCGTAGTTGTTGATACTCAAGTAGATTTGTGGGATCCAAATTCTTCAGATCCTAAGAATTCAACTTCTGCTAGTTATAGTATTATAGTTCAGGTTGAAAAAACAGCATCACCGGGTTCTTATTTCAGAATAACTAAAGCATCTACAGGTGCAGATGGTTCTTATGATTTAGTATTCGATGATCAAGCAAATGGGCCTGGAGTTCATATAGTATTCCCAGTAGGAAGTAATCCTGCCAATTGTATTGTTACTTTGAAAGTTAACAACTGTATTCCAAAAAGCACTGTCGGTAATATAAGTCCAGTAGGTGTTTCATACAAATGGTATGTTGATTTATCCCCAGCTGCTGGTCAAACATTGACATTGTGTTCTCAAAGTGCTGTTGCTGATGCAGGAAGTGGAGATCCTTTAACTAAGGATTATCTATTCCGAGGAGAAACTTACGTTCCTTAATTTATTATGTAATCAAAAAAAAGCACCTGTTGTTTTCGGCAGGTGCTTTTTTTATCTTTCTATATGGAAAAAATACAATCAAAACCACCCAAAGAAAATCAGTTACTCAGTTTACTGTTCAATATTGTCATTCCTGTTGTAATAATGACAAAATTCAATGGAACAGAAGGAACATTAGCTTTAGGACCCAAACTTAGTTTACTCGTAGCAATCTCATTCCCAATTTGTTATGCCATAGTTCATTATGTTAGAACAAGACAAGTGAACTTTATTTCTATATTAGGGTTTGTGAGCATTTTATTGACGGGAGTTTTAGGGACATTAGAGGCAAATCCCTTAATGATGGCAATCAAAGAAGCATCTGTTCCGTTGATAATTGCAATAGTGGTTTTTATATCTATTAAAATAAACCGAAGTGTAGTCTCAAGTTTGCTTTTTAATGAGGACATTGTTGATATGCCAAAGGTGTATGCTGTGCTTGATGAACGTGGTAAACGTGAAGATTTTGAGAAGATGTTTCGAAAATCATCGTATTGGGTAGTGGCATCTTTTCTTTTATCATCGGTTCTTAATTTCACCTTGGCACGGATTATTTTACAGAGTCAACCGGGAACAGAAGCTTATATAGAAGAAATCGGAAAATTAACCGGTTTGAGTTTTCCGGTAATTGCAGTCCCTTGTACCATCATTTTGGTGATAGTTATGTTTTACATCTTCAAACAAATCACAAAAATGACCGATATACCATTAGAAGAATTAGTAAAAACGGAGAACTAATACAACCGCAAGTCCCCGTTGTAGTAATCGCAATTAAATTCTCTGAGTGGGAATTCAGCAGGACCTTGTTCCATATATTTTCCACTCATATTAAAAACAGACCCGCATTTAGGGCATACAAGCAGGTCGGGGAAGGCTTCGTCAATCTCCATTGCGCAATCTCCCGCTTCGTGCGTGCATGTTCTATCAAAAGCGCAAAAGTCGTCAATGGTGCCATCGTTTTTTTGTCTATACAGAACAACACCATTACAGTTATAGCCAACACATGTTTCGCCCGTTTGCAATAGAGCAGAACTTCCAATTGTCCGTAAAGTTAGATATCGCGGATCACTTTCTATTTCCAATACTGTATAACTGATGCTTGTTACTGGCACAGGATTGTCTTTTTTATTACATCCAACAACTAGGAAAATTAAAACTATACTAACAAGAACTTTTGATATGTTACTCATGAAAAACTTTTTTACTTTTGTAAAAATAAAGAGATTTTCCATGAAACGATTGTTTTTTATTATTAGTATTCTTTTTTCGTGCCTAATAGTTAGTGCACAAGATGATGATGCATATATTCCTAATGACGATTCTGATGAATATGACACAGAACTAGAGGAGGAGGTAAAGAAGGAGACGGAGATAAAACAAAGTATGCCTTCAGTAAAAGAACAGCAACGAATGATGCGTCATAGAGAAAAGCGCAAAGAAAAAGAATATGACAGACATCATAAAGAAATTCAAGACAAAAAGACCTTGAAGTACATGAAAGAAAGTAAAAAGAAATCAGAAGCATATAATCAACATAAACCTCCGTTGAAGAACAGAATAGCCTCTAAGAAAAAAGCTCGTCGTCGGTGATACGCATCATAGATAATAGAGAAATTGATAGGCAACAATGGGATTCATTGGTAACGGCTTCTCAATGCTCCGGTGTGTATGCATATTCTTGGTTTCTTGATATTGTAGCCCCAGAGTGGAAAGGGATTGTTATAGATAATTATAGAATACTATTTCCATTGCCTGTAAAAACAAAGTTTGGTTTTCATTATTTAGTGCAACCAATTTTTTCTCAGCAATATGGAATATATTCTCAAAAAGAACCTTCAGTTTCTGAAATAGAAGAAATTAAAGCGATAATCTCCCGATATCAATACATTCGTATTAATCTGTCTACATCTTTGTTTGGAGGAGAGCGTGTGCGTCATAATTTTGAACTTGCGGTATCAAAACCATACGAAAAATTATACGAACGATTCGCAGAGAATACAAAACGCAATATTCGCAGCGCCCAAAATTATAGACTTACTTGCTTTCAACAAGTTGAAAATAAGACAGATGAGTGGAAATGCTATATGCAAAAAATAGGTAATTCGGTGTATAACAGAAAAGAAGTTGAGCAATTACTCGGAAATGAACATTCAGAGATGTATGTTGTAACGAATTCAGATTTATATGTGAATGCAGTAGCGGTGTTTTTAAAAACCGATAAAAAGTTATACTATTTATTCCCTGTTTCTACAGAAGAAGGAAAGCGAACCAAGGCTATGTTTCTGTTACTTGATTTTGTTATTCAAAAATATGCAGGTACTGGCATAATTATAGATTTTGAAGGTTCGGAAAATCCTGGCATTAGTCGTTTTTATAAAGGCTTTGGTGCGGAAAGTAGTCCGTATTATTATTACCAACGCTGCGCCTTAGCTTTTTTGAGTAAGGTTATCAAATAGTTGCACGTATTTTTTCTTTTGTGATTCAATAGAATATCGTTCTATTATTGTTTCACGCCCTTTTTTACCTATAGTTTTACGTAATTCATTGTCTTCTATAAGTTTGCAAAGAATTGAAAACCACTCTTCCTCGTTGCTTGCAAAAAAACCGTTTACTCCATCTTGTATAATTTCAGTATTAACGCCAACGGGTGACATAACGGTAGGAATTTCCATTGCCATATATTGAAGACCTTTAAAACCGCATTTACCTTTTGCCCATTCATCGTTGGGGAGAGGCATTATTCCTATATCGAATTTTTCCAGCTCTGAAATCTCGTTTTGTGGAGTCCATGTAATTGCGTTTAGACCAATTTCGGGCACATCATACGATACGTTACTGATTTGTGTGAACGAAATGCGGTCACCATATTTTTCTTTTAATCGTTTCAGTACCGGAATTATTAATTTGAAATGTCGAATTGTGGTTTCACTTCCTGTCCAACCTATGCAAATAGTGCTATGCGTTGGTTTGTTTGTAGGTTTATGATAATCAGTATCAATAGTAGTAGGAATAATGGAAACGTTGGAGCAAAAAATCTTCGCATGTTCCGCTAAGTATTTGTTTCCCACTATCACTAAATCAGCGAGGCTAATTATTTCATCCGTTTTTGAAGGACGTTTCATCCATGAAAGATTTTTGTTCCCTTCAGAAATATCTTGAATCCAAATAGAATCATCAAAATCAAATATAACAGGTCGTTTGCTTCGTTTTAGCCCTTGTTCGAATTGCGTTGTTCCAATCATGAATGCTTCGCGATAAATAAAAATGCAATCATATTTTGGAGCACGAATCACATCCCAGCAGCGGTGGATGAACGTTTTAATGAAAATGAATGTTTTTATAAAATATTTACCTTCTTGGTAAAAATATTTGTCGTCCCATTCTGAAATAATGTTTGAATATGTAATTTCATATCCGTTTTGTTGCAAAATAGGAATGAAGTGTTCACATCGAAATCGCTGCCCAGGGCTTCTATTGAGGCGATGCGGAACTATGTATAGAATGCGTTTCACTTAGAAAAGTATTTTGAGTGCCAGTTCTCGTAATAATTCTGCCGGTTCGGTATTTCCATTGTCAACACCTTTGGTTTTCATATCATATTCGCGAATCAATGAAATGATTGTAAACAATTTCATTGCTGAATAATTCTTTTTGGCAACACGATACCGTATTTTTACAATGTATGGGTTTATTCCTAATTTTTGACCGATTTCTAAATCATTGCTATTTGGAGGTAAGTAGCACATGAGAAATAGGTTTTTAAAGAAAGAATATAAATTTATTATTGTTCTTTGTGGCGCAAAATTTTTTGGATTGCTCGCATACACGTTCAGGATTGTAAAAACCATATCAGCATTTCTTGTCCCGAATGCATCGCAGAGTTCAAAGTCGCTAAATTGTTTGCTAATTCCAATGTATGTTTCAACATGGTTTCTCGTAATCTTTTGTAAACCAGGGACAGACTCTCGTAGCTTAGTTACCTCGTTTATTATTTTGTGTAAATCATTCCCCAAGTAGCTGGCTAAAAGGTCGGGGATACCAATTTCGTATGTGAAATTTTGCTCTTTCAAGTAGTCTTGTATCCATTGAGATAATTGATAGTCTTTTACTTTTTCCGAAACAAGTACGCAGCCTGATTTTTGTACTTCTTTGACAAATTTCGTTTTGCCATCAAGTTTTTTGTATTTGTGACAAAGAACGAGAATAGTTGATTTAAGCGGTTTTTCAGCATAAAAAATCAAGTCGCTAATATCTTTGACATTTTGTGCTTCTTTTATTATAATTACTTGGTAATCAGCTGCAAAAGGATATTGTCGAGCTAACGCATTGATCTCGTCAGCACTCGTATCTTTCCCGTAAATAATTTTTTGGTTAAAAGCTCTCTCATCTTCAGTGAGAACATTATTTTCAATGTAATCGCTAATTAAGTCAATATAGTAAGGTTCTTCACCTTCAAGTAAATAAATGGGTCGATAAATTTTCTTCTCTAATTCTGCAAGAATCTCTTTGTATTCCATATTGTTTTGACGATAGAAAGTTATTTGTAACTTTGCTTTGTAAAGGTAATAAAAATGTATGAACTAAACCTTCCAGCATATGATTTTCGAGTGAAAAAAGAAAATGGTCAAACAAGCATTTTTGATGATATTCGGAAGAAATTTGTTGCGCTTACCCCAGAAGAGTGGGTTCGGCAACATGTAATGCATTTTTTGATAGAACAGAAACACTATCCGGCAAGTTTGATGAATGTAGAGGTTGCCATGACTATAAACACTATGTCTCGGCGTGCAGATGTTGTATGTTATGATTCTCAAGGGAATGTATTGCTTGTGGTAGAATGCAAAGCTCCTCAAGTAAAAATTACACAGCTGGTTTTTGAACAAATTGCCCAATATAATATGTTGTTAAAATCTTCATACTTGTTGGTAACTAACGGATTACAACATTATGTTTGCAAAATAAATCACGAGGGAAAATCATACGAATTTATACAAGATATTCCTGATTATAACAATCTACAAATTAAGTGAGTTATTAATTTGTATCAATTTTGAAACAAAAAATTATGGTGAATACTAATTTTTTAGAAAAGGTTAAAGCAACAATAGAAAAAAATAAGTTGTTTTCTATCGAAAACGATCAAATACTTGTGGGAGTAAGTGGAGGAATTGATTCAATGGTTTTGTTGGATAGTTTGAATAAGTTGCATTGTAAAATTGCCGTAGCTCATTGTAATTTTAAGTTGCGTGGCGTTGACTCCGATGGCGACCAAACGTTCGTTGAAAGTTATGCAACGGCACATAAAATTCCTATTCATATCTGTTCGTTTGAAACATCGGAAGTTGCCCGTCAGCAAAAGATTTCAATAGAAATGGCAGCGCGCAATCTCCGTTATGATTGGTTTGAAACATTGTGTAAACTTTATGGATATTCCCATATCGCAATTGCTCATAATCAGAACGATACAATCGAGACTTTTTTTATCAATCTTTTACGTTCTTCCGGTTTGCGTGGTTTGCAAGGTATTCCTATTAAAAATGGTAAAATCGTTCGCCCATTGCTTGACACAACTCGTAATGATATAGAGGAGTATGCCTTGTCGCATTCTATTTTATATCGTACAGATTTTACCAATTATTCCAACGATTACGTACGCAATAAAATTCGCAATATCGTAATCCCTGAAATAAAAAAGGTTTCTCCGAATTGTGTTGATGCTATTTCAACAAGTATGACGTATTTACAGAGTGCATATTCTTTGTATCAAGATCAAATTGAAAAAATTAAGAAAGATTGTTGCTGCGAAACAGAGAAAGGTTTAGAAGTGGACGAACAAAAAATTTTGGCGCAGAACGAATCAAAAACTATTTTGTTCGAAATTTTATATCCGTTCGGATTCAATACTGATACCATTTCGCAAATTTACGAAGTACTTTCACAGCAGTCCGGCAAAACATTCGATTCGTCTGACTATAAGGCTATCCATGATAGAAATATGTTGTTCATTGTTCGGAAAACCATAGAAGACGTTAAGCCGCTTTTAATCACAGTTCCCGAAGGTACATATTCATTGTTAGGAACTACAATTCATTTTTCGTTGGTAGATCGTAAGTCCGTCGAAATTATTCGTGAAAAATCTATCGCAATGTTGGATTATGCTGAGATTTCATTTCCAATAACTTTACGTGTTTGGCAACAAGGAGATACTTTTGCACCGTTTGGAATGAAAGGTCGCAAAAAAATCAGTGATTTCTTGATAAATGAAAAAGTGCCATTGGTTGAGAAAGACTCAGTTTCAGTGCTTGAAGTTGGAGGGAAAATAGCGTGGGTTGTGGGAATGCGAATAAGTCAGGATTTTGCTATTACCGAAAAAACCGAGAAGGTACTAATGATAAAGGCTGAGTAGCGTTCGGTTATTCTTTATTTTTTGTATCAATAATGATGGTAACCGGGCCATCATTGAGCAAATCGACTTTCATATCGGCACCGAATTCTCCGGTTTGCACACTTCCTTGTATTTCTGTTTGAAGCGTTTTAACGAATAATTCGTAGAGAGGAATTGCCTTTTCGGGGCGTGCTGCACGAATGTACGACGGTCGATTCCCTTTTTTTGTTGCTGCAAAAAGTGTGAATTGGCTTACCACAATAATATCTCCGTGAATGTCGTCAAGAGAAAGGTTCATGAGCCCTTCTGCGTCACTAAATACACGGAGTTTTGCAATTTTGCCGGCAAGCCATGAAACGTCATCTGTAGAGTCTGCATCTTCAATACCAAGAAGTACAAGAAAGCCATTTCCAATTTTGGCTTTCTCTTTTTCTTCTATGGTTACTGAAGCTCTGGTAACTCGTTGAATGACAGCTCTCATTACAGTGTAGCGCTAGAAACTTCTACAGTTGGAACGGTCTTTTTAATCAATCCTTGTAACACAGTGCCCGGGCCAACTTCAATGAATTCTGTAAATCCGTCAGCTGCCATATTTTTCACAATTTGTGACCAACGTACCGGAGAGGTAAGTTGTGCTATAAGGTTTGATTTTATTTCTTCTGGATTTGTGTGTGGTTTCGCATCAACATCTTGGTAGATAGGGCAGAGCGGTGCATTAAACGCAGTTGCGTCAATAGCAGCCTGCAATTCTTGGCGAGCAGGTTCCATCAATGGAGAGTGGAATGCGCCACCAACTTGAAGTTTCAATGCTCTGCGAGCTCCTTTTTCAAGAAGGATTTTGCACGCTTCGTCAATTGCTTCGTTTGTACCCGAAATTACCAATTGCCCTGTGCTGTTGTAGTTCGCCGGAACAACTATTCCATTGATAGAACTACAAACTTCTTCTATAATTGAATCGTCAAGATTAAGAACAGCAGCCATTGTAGACGGATTTTGTTCACATGCTTTTTGCATTGCCATTGCTCTTTTTGAAACTAAAAGCAAACCATCGTCAAATGAAAGTGCACCAGCGGCTACCAATGCAGAAAATTCTCCTAAAGAATGTCCGGCAACGCCTTCAGGTTTAAAAGAGCCGTTCAATGACTGTGCAAGTATCACAGAATGAAGGAAAACAGCAGGTTGCGTAACCTTTGTTTGTTTCAATTCTTCGGCAGTGCTGTTGAACATAATGTCGGTTATATTGAATCCAAGCAATTCATTTGCTCTTTCAAATAATTTTTTAGCAGAAGGAACTGATTCGTACAAATCCTTTCCCATTCCTGTAAATTGCGCTCCTTGTCCTGGAAATACGTATGCTTTCATAATAAGTCAGTGTTAAATTAAGATAATTTTTGGCTAACCAAATGCACAAACTCTTCGCGAGTCTCTTTTTTGTTGAATGCACCGGTAAATGCAGATGTTGTTGTCGTTGAATTTTGTGTTTGCACACCGCGCATTTGCATACACAAGTGTTGTGCTTCTATAATAACCGCAACTCCAAGAGGATTAAGAGTCTCTTGTATGCAATCTCTAATTTGCACAGTAAGTCTTTCTTGCACTTGCAAGCGGCGAGAATATACTTCTACCACCCGAGCAATTTTGCTGAGACCTGTAATGTATCCGTTGGGGATATACGCAACATGAGCGCGACCAATGAATGGCAAAAGGTGATGTTCGCAAAGAGAATAGAGTTCAATGTCTTTTACCAAAACCATTTGTTGGTATTCTTCTTTGAACATTGCTGCTCGCAGAATTTCTTTAGGATCAGTATTGTAACCTTGCGTTAAATACTGCATCGATTTAGCCACACGGAGTGGGGTTTTGAGTAATCCCTCTCTGTTGACGTCTTCGCCAAGAAGTGAGATACTCTCTTTGTAGAGCTCCATTAATCGTTCAGTAACTTTGTCATCGTAGGAATCCGTACGCTGGTAGTTGCCTTGTTGCTTGATGGGAAGCCCGTTGTTGTATATATCCATATGTTCAAAAAAATCTAGGCCAAAAATACTATAATATCTTTTTAATCAAAACGAATTGCTTCTGAAGGACTTATTTTTGTTATGAGAATTGAGGGTAAAATCAGCATGGCAGAGGTCAGGGCAAGGGTTCCAATGTTGAGTAATAAAATGTATAAAACTGACAATTTTATAGGAACGTATGACATGAAATATATGCTTGGGTCGAGGGTGAACGGATGAAAGTAAAGTTGAATGACGCAAAGTCCAATTCCTATAAGATTGCCCCAGAGCAATCCTTTGGTAATGAGCATACTACCAACGTAAATAAATATTTTTCGTATGCTGATATTTTTTGCACCAAGAGCTTTTAGAATGCCAATCATTGATGTTTTTTCAAGAATAATAACGAGTAGCCCGGTAATCATATTCATACCTGCCACAAGAATCATAAGTATAATGATGAGCCACGCATTCATGTCAAGCAATGAGAGCCAGTCAAAAATTTGTGGAGTTATCTCTTGTAATGTTTGAACTTTGAGTTTTTGAGAATCTTGCGAAACGTCAAAACCAACAATTTCTTCTATTGCAACTTTTTGTTCAGTAAGATTTTTATAGTCATTCAGAAAAACCTCGTATCCAGAGTATTGATTTGACTCCCAATTGTTCAAGTCCTGTATATGACGAACATCGCAGAGAATAAATCTATCGTCTATTTCGCTCAAATGAGTTTCATATATTCCTTTCACTGCAAAGCGACGTTTACGCACTTGTTTGTTAGAATCGTTAGGAACAAATGAGGTGGTAAATTTATCGCCAACAGAAAGTTGTAATAAATCAGCTATTTTTTTTGAAATAATAACATCATCGGTGCTAGTGTCGGAAGGGAACGAGAGTAGTTTGCCTTCAATAAGGTGTTTTTGTATAAAATCCCATTTATATGAGTTGTCAACACCTTTTACGATGATTCCACGTACGGTGTTATTCACTTTAACAAGTGCAGCTTTTGTAATGTATGGTTGAACATGATTAACATTTGGATCGTTTTGTAAATTCAACAAAAGACTGCTATCAATGTTAATTGGCATGGCTTCAAATGAGGTATTGGAGTCGTAGTTTACAATTTCAATATGCGATGAGAATCCAAAAATTTGTTCTGATATGGTTGATTTGAATCCAGAAATAATAGAAACTGCGACAATCATAACCGCCAAACCTAGAGCTATAGCAATTATTGCAATATTTACAATTGAGTTTGAAATATTTGCCCTATCTTTATGCAGCAAAATATGCTGTGCTATGTATAGTTCCGTATTCATGCTGACAAAGATAGTGAAATGATGGAAAAACTACGATATACAATACTGATTCTCCTTTTTTTTTCAACTTCTTGTCTCTCGCAATCTAAACAGCCTATAGTGGTTGGAGCAGAGCGAATTGACCAATATTTATCATTATTGCAAAATAAGAAAGTTGCGGTAGTTGGGAATCAAACCTCAATGGTAGCAGGCGTGCATCTTGTTGATACACTTCTGAAACGAGGAGTGAAAATAACAAAGATTTTCACCCCAGAACATGGATTTAGAGGCACCGCAGATGCAGGAGCTTCGGTTTCAAATGGCGTTGATGACAAAACTGGTTTACCCATTATTTCGTTATATGGTGCGCATAAAAAACCAACAAAAGAAGATTTGCAAGGAATAGATATAGTTGTGTTTGATATTCAAGATGTTGGAGTGCGCTTCTATACCTACATTTCCACTATGCACTATGTAATGGAGGCATGTGCAGAAAACCAAGTCCCTTTTCTTGTGTTGGATAGACCAAATCCTAATGGCTTTTACATTGATGGTCCCGTTTTAGATTCAAATTGTCGTTCGTTTGTTGGCCTGCATCCCATACCTATCGTCCATGGTATGACTATGGCAGAATATGCTCAAATGATAAATGGTGAACATTGGCTAAAAAATGGCGTACAGTGCGAGTTGCATTATGTAACTTGCCTTGGATATGATCATACTGTAAAATATTCGTTACCAATACCTCCTTCTCCAAATTTGCCAAATATGCAGGCTGTTTATTTATATCCTACATTGTGCTTGTTTGAAGGTACTGCATTAAGTTGTGGCCGTGGCACATCTTTCCCGTTTCAAGTAATAGGTCATCCGAATTATAAGGACACAACATTTTCTTTTACACCTCAAAGTGGATATGGTGCTAAGTATCCATTGTTCGAGAATAAAAAATGCTATGGCGTTGACTTTCGTTCGTACAATGTAGATACAATTCGTTCACTTGATATAGCAATATGGATAAGTGCGTATAAGCAATATGGTGGCAAACAACCTTATTTCAACCCCTTTTTTACAAAATTATCAGGAACACCCTCACTACAAAGACAAATAGAGGAGGGAAAGAATCCAAAAGATATTTGTGCAACATGGGAAAAAGATATAGAATCTTTTAAACTTGTTAGACAAAAATATCTATTATATCACGATTTTTAAGGAGGAATTGTTGTACATTTGTTCGCTTAATTATAGTGTGATATATGAAAGATAGTTTATCAAGGAAAGATAAAAAAATAGCAGTTGTAGGTCTTGGATATGTCGGTTTGCCGTTAGCTTTAGAGTTTTCAAAAAAATATTCTGTACTCGGTTTTGATATAAATGCGGAACGAGTAGAATTGATGAAAAAACATATAGATCCCAGTAATGAATTACCAGCACAAGCTTTTGAGGGTTGCGATATTTCATTTTCCGCAAATCCAGAGGATTTAAAACAAGCTCATTTTTATATAGTTTCGGTACCAACTCCTATTGATCATCACAATATCCCCGATTTAAATCCTTTGCTTTCGGCTACCGTTTCGGTTGCAGAAGCATTGAAAAAGGGTGACTATGTAGTGTATGAATCAACCGTTTATCCTGGAGCAACCGAAGAAGATTGTTTGCCAATATTGGAGAAAAATTCTGGATTACGTGTAGGAATCGATTTTAAAATCGGTTATTCGCCAGAACGTATTAACCCTGGAGATAAGGTGAATACGCTCACCAATATACAGAAAATTGTTTCGGGATGTGACGAAGATGCCTTGGATACAATTGCAGCAGTATATGGGTCAATTATTAAAAAAGGATTATTTCGTGCGAGTTCTATAAAAGTTGCTGAATCAGCAAAAATTATAGAAAACACACAACGTGATATAAACATAGCTTTGATGAACGAATTGTCAATGCTGTTTAGAAAAATGGGCGTTGACACCAACGAAGTAATTGAAGCTGCATCAACAAAATGGAATTTTTATAAGGTAGCTCCGGGATTGGTTGGTGGACATTGTATAGGTGTCGATCCTTATTACTTAACGTACAAAGCCAATACGTTGAAACATTTTGCACAACTCATTACAGCCGGACGAGAGATAAATGACGGTATGCCTGGGTATATTGCAAATATGATATTGAAAGAAATAAACAAGGCAGGAAAAGTTCTAAAAGAGTCACGTGTGTTGGTAATGGGAGCAACATTTAAAGAAAATGTAAGTGACGTTAGGAATTCAAAAATTTTCGATACTATTTCCCAGCTAACTTCGTTTGGAGTTGAAGTAACGCTTGTAGATCCGTATGCCTCGGCAAAAGATGTGCAAAAACTGTATAATTTCCCATTATCATCAGAACCTAGCGGTAAATATGATGTCATCGTTCTTGCGACAAAACATAAAGAGTATGAAAACTTGTCTGAGGAGTATTTCCGTTCGTTGTCATCAGAGCCTTTAATTTTATTTGATATAAAAGGGATGTACCGAAAGAAATTCAAAGATTGTGTTTATTTTAGCTTGTAAATAATGGCCACTGCGAATCAATTAGTAAAGACAATAATAGAAGGAATTCAAGAAAAAAAAGGAAAAAATATAGTTTCTCTTGATTTTAAGAAAATAGAAAATGCAATTTGTCGTTATTTCGTAATATGCGAAGGTAATTCTTCAACACAAGTTGATGCTATTGCAGACGCAGTGGAAGATAGTGTACAAAAAAAACTGAAAGAAAAAGTCTGGGGATCAGCCGGTTATGAGAATGCCGAATGGATTTTTCTCGACTATGGAGATGTACTAGTACATGTTTTTCAACCACATATTCGTCAATATTACAATATAGAGGAATTATGGGCAGATTGTGTAAGAAAAGATTATCCTAACGTAGAATAATAGAAAATTATGGCAGAAGACAAAGAAAAAAACACGGAACAAGAAGGGAAGAAAAAAGAAAATTCTAATCGTCCTTTTGACCCATCAAATTTTAAGAATTTCAAGAAACCGAAACCCGATGGAAACTCGAACTTTCTATGGGTGTATGTTGCAATATTGGTAATATTTGCAGCGTTAAGTTTTGTTGATTTTACAGGATCAACCAAGAAAATCACTTCTACCGAGTTTGATCAACGATTGAAAAATGGAGAAATAGCAAAAGTAATCGTAGTCAATCGTGAATATGCAGATATTTATTTAACCTCAAACAACAACACACACGGGGTTGGAACGCCAGACTATACTATGACTATTGGTTCGGTAGATGGCTTTGAAAAGAAATTTGAAAATAGCAATGTTGACATAGAGTATCAAACTAAACACAACTATGTTGGTGAAATTATTAGTTGGATACTTCCTTTAGTGTTGTTGATAGGTGTGTGGCTCTTTTTTATGCGAAAAATGGGTGGCGGCGGTTCTTCTGGTGGCAGTGGTTCCGGCTTGTTCAATATTGGAAAATCAAGAGCAAAATTGTTCGACAATGAAGATAAAGTAAAAACAAATTTCAACGATGTTGCCGGATTGGAGGAGGCGAAAATTGAGATTCGTGAGATTGTTGATTTTTTGAAAAATCCTAAAAAATACACTGACTTAGGTGGTAAAATTCCTAAAGGCGCCTTGTTAGTCGGCCCTCCGGGAACTGGAAAAACATTATTGGCAAAAGCCGTAGCAGGCGAAGCTGGAGTTCCTTTTTTCTCGCTTTCGGGTTCTGATTTTGTTGAAATGTTCGTAGGTGTTGGTGCAGCAAGAGTTCGTGATTTGTTTAAAGAAGCAAAATCAAAAGCTCCGTGTATCGTTTTTATTGATGAAATAGATGCCATTGGTCGTGCTCGTGGGCACAATCCAAATATGGGAGGCAATGATGAACGAGAAAATACACTCAATCAGTTGTTGACAGAAATGGATGGTTTCGGAACGGATTCTGGTGTTATTGTGCTTGCTGCAACTAACCGCGCCGATGTTCTTGATAAAGCATTGATGCGTGCTGGTCGTTTTGATAGACAGATTAATGTGGAATTACCTGACATTAAAGAACGTGAAGCAATTTTTAATGTACATCTTAAACCATTGAAATTGTCAGAGGAAATTAAGTCTTCATTTTTGGCAAAACAAACTCCGGGATTTTCTGGTGCTGACATTGCCAATGTTTGTAACGAAGCCGCATTGATTGCTGCTCGACGCAATAAAAAAATAGTTGAGAAGCAAGATTTCTTGGATGCTGTTGACAGAATTATAGGTGGTCTAGAGAAACGCAATAAAATCATGACTCCTGAAGAAAAACGTACCATTGCGTTCCACGAGGCTGGCCATGCTACATTAAGTTGGTTTTTGGAATATGCGCATCCTCTTATCAAAGTAACTATTATACCACGCGGAAAAGCATTAGGAGCTGCATGGTATTTACCGGAAGAACGTCAGATAGTAACGAAGGAACAAATTCTTGATGAATTGTGTGCTACGTTGGGCGGACGTGTTGCTGAACAAATTACGTTTGGAAAAATTTCAACTGGCGCATTAAACGATTTGGAGAGAGTAACCAAACAAGCATACGCTATGGTTACATACTATGGAATGAGTGACAAAGTCGGTAATCTAAGTTTTTATGATTCAACAGGGCAGTCAGAATATGCGTTTTCAAAACCATATGGTGACGATGTTGCAAAAGTAATTGACAGCGAAGCGCAAGAAATCGTGCGTAATTCATATCAAAGAGCGTATGATCTTTTAATGCAAAATCAAGCAGGTTTTGTCCGTCTAGCTGAATTATTGTTGGAAAAAGAAGTCATTTTCGGTGAAGATCTCGAAAAGATTTTCGGTAAACGTCTTTTTCAAGAACATAAAATATTTGAAGAAACAACAAAAGAGTAATGAATAATCTTGATTCCGAGCAAAAGAAAAAAGCCATACTAGGCGATTTACAGTCAGTCAATATCAAGGCTCAGTATGAATATGAAAAGTTGTCATCAACTAAGGAATATTTTGTACAATCAACTGGAGATTTATGTCAAGCTTATAGCGAGAAATTGCAATTGGTAGCCGGAAAACCCGAGATAGTTGATTCTGTAGATTCCGCTTTTACTCGTATTAAAGAAATAATCGGCGAGGATATTTTGCTTTGTAATAATCCTGATTTACTTAAAACACTTGAAGGAAAGGGAATTGCATATAATGTTGATCCTGAGTATGCTCGAGTAGCCAAATATTCACTTACAACATGTGAAGCATTAGTTGCAAGAACGGGTAGTGTTTTTGTTTCTTCTGCACAAATGGAAGGTCGTAGATTGATTTCGGCTGCAGAGACGCATATTATACTTGCATACGATACACAGGTATTTCCTGATTTTCCGGAAGCAATGGATGTTTTAGAAGAAAAATACGGAAATACGTTCCCCTCACAAGTCACTGCTATAACAGGGCCGAGCAGAACATCCGATATAGAAAAAACGTTGGTACTTGGTGCCCATGGTCCTAAAAATCTTTATGTTATACTTGTAAAAACGCAGAAATGAAAAAATTCCTGACACGTGTTGCTACTGGTATCGTGTATATGGCGGTAATCTTTATCGCTTTATTTACAACGAAAGAATTATTTTTTGGCATATTCGGAGTTATAATGATGGTAACAATCAACGAATTGCACAAAAATCTTGCTATCAAAAATATTACGGTAAATAGACCTTTAACAGATTTATTCGCATTGTGTTTATATTGTTTGCCTGTGTTCAAAGCGTACGATTTGCATATTGGAATATTGATAGTTCTGCTTGCAATTCTTTGGTTAGCTTTGTTTACTGTAGAGCTACGAGATGAAGGTGAAAATTTATTTCATAGAATCGCATTTTCGTTTTTGAGCATAGTGTACATCGCAATACCATTTACCTTATTAGCATATACTTGCACGACAGAACAATCTGTATTCCAAAGCAATAGCGACATAAATAGCAATATGCTATTAGTGTTTTTATTGTTCTTGTTTACATGGTCAAATGATTCGTTTGCCTTTTTATGGGGATCACTTTTAGGAAAACACCAAATGGCTCCTAAAATTTCTCCCCAAAAGAGTGTAGAAGGTTTAATTGGAGGTCTAATATCAACAATTTTACTTGCATTTGCCATCCAATTTGTTCCAATTTTAGTAAGTGAGAGATACTATTTGATAATTATTTTATCAATAATAGTTGTAGCATTCTCAACCGTCGGAGACCTTGTAGAATCTAAGCTGAAGCGATATGTTGGGGTTAAGGATTCTGGGAAAATTTTACCTGGTCATGGCGGAATGCTTGATAGATTTGATAGTCTTATTTTTTCAATTCCAGCTTTTTTTGCATATTTACAGATATTTTAATGTAGTTCATCTATGAAAATTCATAAAGAAGGATACTCAACTATTATATTGGTTCTTGGCCTTACGTGTTTATTTGATTTATATCTATTTCAAATTCATACGCAGCCGATTTTGTTTTCGATAATAGTAGCTCTCTCTTTTATATTTGTGCTGGGGATAACTGCGTTTTTCCGCATACCTAATCGTGAGTTCATTAGAACCACTACAGGGTTGGTAGCTCCGGCTGACGGGGAAGTCGTGGTTATTGAAGATGTAAATGAAAACGATTATTTGCATTGCAATTGTAAGCAAATTTCAATTTTCATGTCTCCGTTTAATATTCATGTCAACCGTTATCCGATTGATGGCAAAGTGTTGGCAAGTGATCATCATGATGGGGTCAAATTACCAGCGTTTAATCCAAAATCTTCCACCAAAAATGAACGTACTTCTATTTTGATGGATACTGCATGCGGACAAATATTATGTTGTCAGATAGCAGGAGCTGTGGCTCGTCGTATAGTAACTTATGCTGAGGTTGATGCTGATGCTACGCAAAACGAAGAATTAGGTTTTATAAAATTTGGTTCTCGTGTAGATTTATTCATACCTCGTGATATGAATATTGAAGTGAGTTTGCATCAAAAGGTAAAAGGCGGACAGACGTTGATTGCAACAAAAAAATGAAAACACGTCTTTCTATAATTAATTATAGCAATACTATTCCGTTTTCTTTTGGGTTATTACGCAACAAAGAACTTCAATCGTTAGCTGATTTTTCATACGGATATCCATCACAGGTTGCGGAATTATTGTGCAGCAATCAAGTTGATGTTTCTATTATTTCTGTTGGAGCAATTCCAATAATCCCTCAAGCACAAATTGTTTCAAATTTTTGCATAAGCGCCACGCAACGTGTTGATTCTGTGTTGCTCTGTAGCAATAATCCATTAGATTCTGTAAGCAGAATTACTCTTGATTATCAATCGCGTACTACAAATATTTTGGTACAAGTTTTAGCAAAATATGCTTGGAACATCAATCCCGTTTTTGAAATGGGGAAAGAGGGATATGAACTTGAAAAAAACGCTTCAGCAAGAGTAATTATAGGAGATAGGGCGCTAACGCTTGCGTCGCAGTTTGAGTACGTGTATGACTTGGCTTCGGAGTGGCACAAAGCGTTTGGTTTGCCGTTTGTATTTGCCGCTTGGGTTGCAAACAAATCCTTGCCTTCTGACTTTCTCGCGCAGTTTGAGGAATCATGCGCCTATGGTGTGCAACACATTGACGATGCTATAGCAAATTGCAACAGAACATTCCCATTTGATATTACAGATTACCTTCATAACAGTGTTGAGTTCAATCTCACTGATGAAAAGCGTGCGGTAATTGAAATGTTTTTTGAAAAAGCGCGCAGTTTGAATTTACTCTAACCCTATTCCTTATTTAAAATAATATGTCCTATCCGGCAGTGGAAACAAATTCCTTGTTCGCAGTAGGTCGTGTAGAGTTGTAGTAATCCTTGACTTGTAAACGCATCTGCAACCACAATACCGGATTCATTCCATTTTGTAATGACAGCATTTTTCTCTGGTGGCAATTGTCTCAGAAAATCAAGCGCTCGTTCCGTCATAGTTTCGTCGTTATGCGTTTTGCCATAGGCAAATAAAAATGGAATAACGGTGTTGATGATACTGTTTACTATTGCGAGCGAACCGAATTCGCATGAGTGTTTTGGTGATTTTTTACCAAATAGGTAATGCGTCTCCCAATACACACTTGCTTTGCATGTAAGAAGCGATGACACGTTCTCGAGCGAGGCAGATTCTATAATTTTTGAGGCAAGTGATTGTGAGGAATAGAGGAGGTGTGCAAATTGTGCAATACGAATAGTAGGGAAATTGCATGGACGGAGGCGCGCAAACTTCCACCATGTATGGCTTATTGGCGTCAGTCCATATTTCTTTTGCAAGAATGCGTATTCTTTGCGAAGAGAGAGTTCATACTCATCGCAATTCTCTTCTGACGACCAAATATTTGCTTGTCCAAAAAGTAGCGCCTCTATTTGAAACAAGTCATTGTGATGTTTTTCAACGATGAGGAACGGCAGGCTTTTCGCAAGGTTTTCAAACGCATCGGAGTTTGTTTTCAAACCGAAATTTCTTGCTAATTGTTGGTACAACGTTTCTTTCCAATCGTGATTGCTTTCAGAAAAGAGAATGGCTATACGTTTTGCTTTTTCTTCAAATCGTTCTGCTACAAGTCGTTCCATAAATAGAGAAATATGGATGTCGTCAATGTGGGGGAGTTGTTTTGCACAATGAATCTGTGTTTTGCAACTCATCAGCGAATTGTAATTTTCGGTAATGTGTGGAAGAATCGGCATTACCAAGGTTGGGATGTCCATGCCATTTTCGGTTTGAATTTCCTTATCGTGCACGGAAACAACATGAAGAATTACGCTGTTGTAGGCTTTTTGCCGATTGTGTTTGTGTTGATTCCAATTGCTTGATTTAATGTGTATTTCCACGTCGCCGGCCCAAATGGTGTCGCCTATTTTAATTTTCGCATTCAAAAAATCGGGACCAGCATCAGAATTGTATGTACCAATTTTAATAACGGAGATTGCTTCGTTATTGGTGGTAAACAATCTGTCGGTGCTCATCAATTGATGACGCCAAACATATTGCAGAAAAGCCTCTGTCATTTATATCAATTTCTTGGGTGTAGTAGCCTGAAATTCTTTAAGATAGAAAGGTGCAAAGTACGCTACGTCGGCAAATTCTTTTTTGTCGAACATTGTGCACGCTATGTCGCCTACTGTTTTTGCGGTAGCATTTATGCCGTCAACAAACGTGATATTTTTGCTTTCGAGTGTCTCACGGCATTTTTGGCTACCATCGCCACAGAGGTAGTATTGTTTTGTAGGTTCAAACGATGCTTTTGCTTCGTATGTAACTACGAGCGCATTGGTAGGTTGAATGTTGTTCATTTGAGAATTCCATTGCGACGTGTACACTTCCATGCGTCGGGCATCAATCATAGGCATATAGACGTTGTCGGGATTGTTTTCGGCAATTTTATTTTTGCACGAGAGAGCAATTGCTTCAAGTGTATCAACGGTAATGAGCGGCAGTGAACATGCGTAACACAATCCTTTGGCAACAGACGTTCCAATACGTAATCCGGTGTATGAACCAGGACCTTTTGAGATTGCAATTGCATCAAAATCAGAAATTTGCAAGGAATGTTGTTTGAGCAAATCTTCAATGAGAACGGTTAATTTCTCAGAATGAGCATTGGGTTCATTTATTTCGTTTAAAGCGACACATTGGTCGTTTTCGTGGATAGCCACTGAGCAAACAGAAGATGCGGTTTCTATGCTTAAAATTCGTTTCATATATAGGGGTTTGAGTGTTTTTCGTATCCAACGTCCGTTGCTGGTCCGTGTCCAGGATAGATTGTTGTGTCGCCGGGCAAGGTGAAAATTTTTGAGTGGAGTGAGTTATAGAGAAATTCATCACTTCCGCCAAATAAATCAGTTCGTCCTACACTTTCAAGAAAAATGGTGTCGCCGCTGAAGAGCACGTTTTTTTCTTCACAATAATAACACACACCGCCGGGGCTGTGTCCTGGAGTGCATATCACGTGTAGTTTTGTTTTTCCTATTGAAATAACTTCGCCATCAACAATATAGTGTGAAATAGGAGCGGTTTGCTCTATATCAATGCCAAACATGCGACCTTGTTCTGCAACATGGTCTATGAAACCTTGGTCGTTGCGGTGCGCATAAACTTTTGCAAGAGGGAATTCCTCTGTAAGATACTGCGCACCAAACAAGTGGTCGAGGTGACCGTGAGTAAGCAAAATTTTATCGGGAACTAAATTTTCATTTTTCAAAAACGAAGAGAGTTTCTCTTTTTCTTCGGGATAATAACATCCGGGATCAATAATTGCGCAATCGTGCGTGTCCTCGTCGAACAAGACATAGCAGTTTTCTTTCAGAAGGTTGAATGTAAATTGCTTTATTTTCATTGTCGTAACTATTTGATGCTCAAAAATAGAAAAATTATGGGACCTATGAAATTCGAGTTGCGGTATTTATCCCCATTTCTCTGCAATTTCGTCAAGCAGATTGTTTGTCTCTTCTAAGTCGTTGAGGTTGAGTAGTTTTATGCGTGTTTCTCGGAAGTTCTCCAGACCCTTGAATGTTCTTGCAAATTGGCGACGCATGTGAATCACTCCCATTGGTGTTCCCATACATTCTACCGATTTTGCCATCCATTCTTTCACAATGGCAACTTGCTCGTGTATGCTTGGTTCTGGGAGTATTTCGCCCGTTGCAAGATAGTGTTTTATTTGTTTAAAAATCCATGGAGTCCCAATGCTCGCGCGTCCAACCATTATGGCATCGACATTATATTTTTCAAAAGCTTCTTTTGCTTTTTGCGGAGAATCAATGTCGCCGTTTCCTATAATGGGAATGTGAATGTTCGGATTTCGTTTTACTTCGCCAATCAGTGACCAGTCGGCTTCACCGGTGTACATTTGCGCACGCGTTCTGCCATGGATGGTGAGCGCTTGAATTCCAACATCTTGTAGTTGTTCGGCAATAGAAACAATGGGCATATTGTTTGAATCCCAACCCAAGCGTGTTTTTGCCGTTACCGGTGTGTGAACTGCATTGACAACCGATTGGGCAATGTCAATCATGAGCGGAATGTTTTGCAATAAACCGGCACCGGCACCTTTGCCCGCAATTTTCTTCACAGGACAACCAAAATTGATATCAATAATATCAGGCTTAAATTCTGATTCTACAATTTTTGCTGCTTGTGCCATGGTTTCCGAATTTTTGCCAAAAATTTGGACAACAAATGGCCGTTCGTATTCGTAGCTTTTGAGTTTGCGCATAGTTTGATTTACCGATCGAATAATAGCATCGCTGGCCGCAAATTCGGTGTACAGTAAATCTGCACCGAATTTTTTACACATATACCGAAACGATGCTTCGCTCACGTCCTCCATAGGCGCGGCAAATACCGGATATTTCCCAAATTCTACAGAACCGATTTTCATAGTAGTCGAATGCCGGAATCTTCAATTTTTATTTTCCCCATTTTGTAAAGCCCGCCTATAGCCATTTTGAATGACTTTTTGCTCATACTCAAGGTGTCTTTAATTTCATCTGCAGAACTTTTGTCGTTCAAAGCCAAAAATCCATTGTGCGCTTCCAAGGCAGAAACAATCGTTGCCTCAATATCGGAAATTTTGTTTTTGTAGCCTGTCTTTGTTAGGCTGATGTCCAACTTTAAGTCTTCACGTATTTTCTTAATGAAAGCAATGCGCGTTTCGCCAATAGAGAGTTTTTCGAAAATCTCGTTTTCGTAAATAACTCCCCAGTACAAGTCATCAACAATCACTTTGGTTCCTAAGTCGCAGAACGAGTAAATTTTAATAGTAACTTCATCGCCTTCGGCATAGGGAGGATTGTACTTATCGAGGAATTTGTCAATTTTTGCAGAAGCAACAATTCGGTCTGTTTCGGTGTCAACATAAACGTACACCCAGTATTTTTTTCCTGCCACCATTCTCATTTTTTGTTCACGGAATGGTACAAATAAATCTTTAGACAAGCCCCAGTCGAGGAATGCACCAAAGTCATTTACATCTTTTGCAGCAAGGTATCCGCATTCGTTTACACAAACCAAAGGAGTTTCGGTTGTGGCAATAATTCTATCTTCAGAATCAAGGTAAATAAAAACTTCAATTTCGTCACCGTCTTTCAAGTCTTCGGGGGCATAGCGTTTCGGAAGCAATATGCTATCATATTCGGCTCCATCGAGGTAAAACCCGAAATCAACTTTGCGAAGCACGGTGAGAGTGTTTTTTTTCCCTAATTGTATCATTGTGTCTATTTTAGTGCCACAAAAATACAATAAACTTCTTGAAAATGCGAAGAATATCTACATTCGTATAGTAATGATTTTATTGGGTAGGGTTAGGTGCTTTTTGTATGTTATACAATAAGTAATTTTTGTATCTTTGTTCACATTTGTCCAAGGTGAAACGTGAAACCTTTTTGACAAAACAAAAGTCTTAGTAAAGTGTAATAAGGTAAAAGCATGAAAACTCGTATATTAGTTTTAGTAAGTATAATTGTATCTTTTTTGTCTGTTCAAGCCCAAGAGGTAACGGTACATATAAACTCCGGAAATCCTCGATATCCTTTCCCGCAATTTTTGCCTTATCTTACTGAGGCAGGTATTACGTTGGATAACCTAGGAACAAAAAATGCTGAAGGTGTTGTCCATGC
>CAYFVM010000014.1:0-46422 GCA_964346725.1 uncultured Bacteroidales bacterium | reverse complement strand
CCTAATAATGCCAATGATGGAACAGATTGTTCGGTTAATTTAAATTGCGGTTCTACATTCTTCGTTAAAAATTCCGATGTTAATATTCGCTATGGTGGAATGATAGATGACCGCATGTATATTGGTGGCAATTTTATTGTTGAAGATGGCAACATGAGTTTGTTTAGAAATGATGGTGGTAATGGAGGGAAACCGACATTTTTATCATGTTCAAAAGTTCTTTTGTATGACACCGACAACAGTGGTGATGGAATATTGTATATGAACGGATCTGAGGGTATTACAACTACTATAGAGGGTACATTGTATGCCGTAGGTTTGATAACGAGTGAGCAAAAAGGGTCAACATTCAATATTGAAGATGGAGGGTTTGCTTTCATAGGCGATATGGGAGCAACAATGCCGGGATATTCTTGGAATTCTTCTATCAACGTATACAAGGGAGGAACATTGCATTACTGCGGTAACCGTACTTCAGCTTCAGATAATATTGGTACAAACCAAGGCAGCTTGAATTATGCAGAAAGTTTCTACATGGGCACCGATCCTATATTAGAAAAAGATTTTACAAATATAAATCCGGGCAATGTTGAAGCTTTGTATGGTTCTATTTCAGATTGCATGGACGCTTTTGACCATGGAACACAAGGAACATATTCTTCACTCCTTTCTGTTGAGCTCACTATGCTATATGGAATTTGCGTAGATGAAAATATAGAAATACATTGGCAAACAATGTCAGAAACCAATTGTGAATACTTTGCAATACTCCGTTCTTTCGATGGAATAACATTCGAAGAAATAGAAACTGTATTTGGATCAGGTACAACAACTGAAATGCACAATTATAGCTATGGCGATAGAGTTGATTATTCAGGAATTGTATATTACAAACTTCGTCAATATGATTATGATGGTATTTATACAGATTCAAAAGTAGTCGCTGTTCAAACTTGCGGTAAGAATGCTCACTTCTTGTTTAAGGGAAATGAGATAGAGGTAACATTTAAGAACCAGGAAGTACGTAATCATGTTATCATCACAAGCATTACAGGTGTGATAGTGTACTCAAAAGTATTTGACAATGTTGAAGCAGTTCGCGTAGCCATGCCACAAGCACATGGAGTCTATATTATTTCGGTAATCGACAACAAACAAATTACCAGTGAGAAATTCATTAATAAATAACTTCTAAGATGTGAGAATTAAGCAGATACGCAAAAATTTGTTTAAATATGTTTGTTGTCTAAAAAAACATTCTTACTTTTGTACGTACTAAAAGTTAGATAGCAATAATTATAATTCAAATTTAAAAAAATGAAGAAAAAATCTATTTTTCAAATCGTTTTGGGGTCAGCAGTCGTTTTAGCAGTTGGTTGTAGTAGCCCAAACAAAATGTTGAAAGAGGCAGCAACTGTCCGCTACAATGTTACTCCCGATCCTTTGGAAATGAAAGGTGATAGTGTTGATGTATCAATTAACGTGGTATATCCTCCAAAATACTTCAATAAAAATGCTGTAATGAAACTTACTCCTGTGTTGAAAGGAGAAGGAGCTGCGGTATCATATCCTGAAGTAATTTTACAAGGTGAAAAAGTACAAGGAAACGGTGGCGTTATTTCAAACGCTGGTGGTTCTTATACCTATAAAGGTAAAGTTGCTTATCAAGACGCATTACTTAAATCTGATTTAATGATTCAAAGTAACGTATCTGTTAAGAGCAAATCAGTTAACTTACCGGAAGTTAAAGTTGCTGATGGTGTTTTAGCAACAGTTTCATTGTTGCAAAACGAAGCAAAAGCAATATCTTCAGAAAACCAATTCAAACGTGCAGAAGTTTTAACTTCAGAGTCTGATATCGTTTTCTCAATCAATAACGCATCAGTTAAATCAAGCGAACTTTCTAAACAAGGAATTAAAGATGTTAAATCTTTTGCTAAGAAAGCACAAGCAGATTCTACTATGCAATTGAAAGGCGTTACAATTATGGGTTATGCATCTCCTGATGGACCAGAAGATGGTAACGAATCATTGTCAAAGAATCGTCAATCTGCTGCAGAAAAAGCATTGAAAAAATCAATTAACACTACATTCGAAGGCTCAAACACAGCTGAAGACTGGGAAGGTTTCCGTATGTTAATGGAATGTTCTAGTATTCAAGACAAAGACGTTATTTTGAATGTACTTTCTCAATATTCTGATCCAGTTGTTCGTGAAGCTGAAATCAAGAAAATGGGTGCTGTGTATAAACAAATTGCTGACGATATTCTTCCTCAATTACGTCGTTCTAAAATCGTTGTAAGTGCAGAAAAAGTTGGAAAATCTGATTCAGTTCTTTTGGCTGCAGGTCTTGGAAAATCTGATGTTAAATTAACAGAAGATGAATATATGTTTGCTGCTACAATTGCTCAAAATGCTAATGATGCAGAAATAATTTTGAAAAACGGAACAACTGCATATTCAAATTCTTGGAAGATTGTAAACAACTTAGGTTGTGCTCAAATGGATGCTAATAAGTTAGCAGATGCTCAATCTTCATTTGCTCGTGCTGATGAACTTTCAGGTAGCGACAAAGTTGTTAAAAACAACATGGGGGTACTTGCTGTAAAACAAGGTGACTTAGCAAAAGGATTCGAGTATTTCGAAGTTGCACAAGGTGCAGGACCTGAAGTTAATTACAACATGGGTACGGTAAAAGTAAAAGAAGGAGATTATCCTACAGCTGTTGATTTGTTCGGTAGCAACCAAACTTTCAATGCTGCTCTTGCAAAATTATTAGCAGGTGATACTGATGGTGCATTAAGTACTGCAAATGCAGTTGAAGAACAAGAAGCTGTTACAGCATACTTGAAAGCAGTTATTGCTGCAAGACAAAAAAACTTTGATGGCATAATGTCTAACTTGAAAACAGCTATCGACAAAGATGCCTCTTACAAAGCGAGAGCACAAAAAGATCTAGAATTCCGCGATTACTTTAATGACTCAGAATTTGAAGCGTTAGTAAAATAGAGAATAATTCATTTTTTATAGGAAGGGGAAAAACGAAGGTTTTTCCCCTTTTGTTTTTAGGAAATTTGTCTGCTCTTTAGAGCAAACAAAAAGTCAATTTTCTATTATAAAAATAGCTTGATTGTAAAGGGATTTTGCCATTCTGTTTGTCTTAAATATGTCAGGTTTTTTGTTGGATATTTTTTTACTTAAAACAAATGTTACAAAAAGTAAAAATGTCTATCTTTACAAACATTATATATTAAAAGGTATGAAGACTTTGAAAGCATTTTGGAAATTCTTGAGCATTGGGATGATATTACTATTTTCCTCCTTGATAGTAACCGCAGCTCCTTCTTGGACGCGCGTGAATTATACAAGCTCTACGGCATTTATTGGTATTGTAAAAATCAATGATTACAATCCTTCATTTCCAATAATTGTAGAGGCTGGTGACTATATTGGTGCTTTTTATGGAACCGAATGTAGAATGGTTGCCCAAGTTTTTTCATATAATGGAGGGCTCTACGTTTCTTCTGTTATTCACGGTGGCGATATTACCGACATGACCGGTTCTTCGTCTGATGCAGAAGAAATTGAATTTAAGGTGTGGGATAATTCTGCCAACGCATTGGTTTCAACAACCGTATATGGAACATTGATGACAGAATCGGCGGGAGAAATTTTTAACTATGAAATAGGAAAGCCAAACACAAACAGTGAGTTAGAGGCTTTAACTATAACAGGAGTAACACTACAACCAACATTCAATTCTTCAACTACAGCATATACCGTGAGTGTTGAGAATGGAGGGACTCTTCCTGCTTTGAATACATATATTGCACAAGCATTAGATTCTCGTGCAACTGTTAGTATAGATGCTGCGACTGCATTTACAAATGGCACCGCTACAAGTACAATTGTAGTAACCGCAGAAGATGGAACAAAAACCTCCTATACAATTACATTTACCGAAGAAGCTTGTGCAACTGAAAAACCAACACTTCTAGAAACTTCGTATAGTATATGCGAAGGGGATGATTTCCCAACCATTACTGCCACAGGAAATACTATTAAATGGTATAATTCTTCAGATTTAACTGCAAGTGGTTCTTTCCCTGTAACGGGAGCATCGTATACTCCAACGGCAGCCGGAACATATTATGTAACAAATACGGATGGTTGTGAAAATACTGATTACGTTACTGTTACTGTCTCCGTAATTAGTAAACCAATCGTTTCAATTACAGGTTTGAATGCGTCATATTGTGCTGGTGCAACAATGTTTACTTTGCAAGGCACACCAACAGCCGGAACATTTACTATAGATGGTGAAATAGTAACTCAATTTGATCCTTCAACTTTAGGGGTTGGTGTGCATACGGTAGTATATGAGAAAATTCAAGATGGTTGTTCTGCGGAGGCATCTCAAAATGTAAGCATTATCAATGCAATAGCTCCAAATGTAAGTGCTGTTGAAACCGAAATTTGTGCAGGCGAAACCATTTCTTTAACACCAACTACAGGTACATGGAGTGGAATAGGAGTGGATAACACAGCAAAAACATTTACTTCTACTACAGCAAATAATTACGAATTAACATATACCGAAACAGATGCTAATAGTTGTACAGGTGAGGCTACTGTTTCAATCACTGTAAAAGCATTGCCGACAATTGATTTGTCAAGTGTTAAAACAGCGACATGTACTGGGGAGGTTGTGGTTCTAACACCAACAACAGGCACATGGTCTGGAACTGGAGTTACAGGTACAAGTTTTACTTCTGCTAATGGTGGAAGTTATGATTTAACCTATACTGTAAGTGTAGATGGTTGCGAAAATAATGGTACAACAACAATTGTGGTTACAAAACCAACAGCACCGGTTGTCAATTCACTGAGTGTGGAAATAAACGAGGATGTTCCTACTCTTACGGCAGTAGCAGATGGAACGATTAATTGGTATGATACAGAAACCGGAGCTTCTGTGAAGACAGGTGATAGTTATACTCCGGCAATAGCAACAAGTACAGAAAATACATTTACGTTCTACGTAACAAATGCAGTAAATGGTTGTGAAAGTGAAAAAGTTCCTGCAACAATTACCGTAACGGCTTGCCCAACTGTTGCTCCAGTATTATCAGCCTCACAGACAATCTGTGAAGGTGAAACTCCACTAGCATTTACAGCAACAGGAACTAATGTGGTATGGTACTCTGCCATAACAGCAGGTTCAGTATTGGTGGAAGGAACATCATACACACCTACGGAAACAGCAGTCGGAACATATACCTATTATGCTTCACAAAATCCCTCATGTGAAAGTGCAAGAGCATCAGTAACATTAACAATCGATGCAAAACCAACAGCACCAACTGTTTCGGGTGTAGCAATATGTGGTGGCAGCAATTTCAGTGCAATGTCTTCTGATGTAGCGGCAAATTGGTATCTTGACAAAACAGCATCGGCTGTAGCAACAGATTCCAAGACATATACACCAACAGGAATAACAGCAACAACGACATATTATGTAAATCAGGTAGTAAATGGTTGTGCTTCAGATTATGCAGAAGTAACGTATACTATAAAACCAGTGCCATCAGCACCGGTGGTAGATGCAACAGAGGTATGTATGGGTTCAACGGCTGATTACATAGTGAGAATGTCGGGAACATTAGAAACTGGCGCTACATTACAATGGTACGATGGAAGTGGAACGGCAAAAGGTACAGCATCAATACAAGAAGTAACAGTGAGTGGTGCACAAGATTATTCATACACTGCAACACAAACGTTAGATGGATGTGAAAGTGCTCCGGCCACTGCAACACTATCGGTATATAGTCTTCCGGTATTGACAATAACAGTAGAACCATCATATTGTTCAAACGATGCTAATACCGTAACGCTTACGGCAAATATTTCAGGCGGAGATTTTACGATAGATGGTATAATCAACAATACGTTTGTACCAAGTAGTTTAACAGAAGGACAACACACGGCAGGATATACATACGAAGATGAGCATGGTTGTTTTGGAGAAACAGAAACGACATTCTCCGTTAATAATTGTTCAGATCCGGCAGTAGAAACGATAACATTAAGTGAGACATCACTTTCACTTATCAAAGGTGATGTATCAAGTCCATTAACAGTAACAATATCGCCGGCAGAAGCACCACAAACGGTGTCATGGTCTTCATCAAATCCAAGTGTAGCTACGGTTGATGCAAATGGAGTAGTAACAGCGGTAGGAGCTGGAACAGTTGTAATAACTGCAACATCAACATACACTACAACAAAGACAGCCGATTGTGCGGTAACTGTAGTTGCTCCTGTTGAATCAGTTTCATTTAATAATACTGCAGATATAACAGTTGGAGAATCATCAACAATTGATATATCAAATTATCTTGTTATAAATCCAACAGATGCTTCAATAGATAAAATAGAGTGGATATCATCTAATACGAGTGTTGCAACAGTTGCAGCTGGTACTATAACAACGAGTGAAGTCGATGCAAATACCCCGATAACAATTACGGTTACGGTTACCACCGTTGATGGAACTTCGAAATCAGCTGAAATACTTGTAACCATTATAAATGGATGTGACCTTGCGGCTCCAGTTGTTGCTAATGCTTCTCAATCGGTTTGTGCTGGCAGCGGTGACGAAGTTTCTTTCGCTGCAACCGGCGATGCATCAGCAGACTGGTATTGGGTTGATGCTTCAGATAATACAGTTGCTACGACAAATACATTCTCAACAGCAATAGTAGGAACGTATTATGTATATCAATCATTAGGTAGTTGTGAAAGTTCTCGTACTACAGTTTCATTGACAGAAAAAGTAAAACCAACGGCTCCAGTAGTTGCTGATGTTGCGGTTTGTGAAGGAGAAAGCGGAACATTCTCGTCAAATGTAACAGCAGTGTGGTATTCAAGCGCTAATGTGGAATTAACAACAGCAAAAACATATAACCCAACAACAGCAGGAACATATTATGCAAAACAACTTTCTGATGGATGTTATAGTGATGCTACAACAGTTTCATATACAATAAACACCATCCCACAGTTTACTACTACTGATGTCTCAGTTATTTATGGTGCAACAGTACCTGATTTAGAAGTAACAACAGACATTGCTAACACGGTAACTTGGTACTACAATAGTGCAGAGGTTGGAACAGGAAGTTCATTTGCAACAGGGGAAACCGAAATAGGAACGTATACATATAATGTTACTGTTTCAAATCCAAATACAGGTTGTACTGCAGCGCAAGCAGCTGTAATCTTACAAATCTCAGACTGTGATTTAGTTGCACCAACAGTATCAAGTGACAATGAAAGTATATGTGAGGGAGGAATAAATCCAACGTTTACCGCAACGGCACCGAATTCTATTATATGGTACTCTGATGTGAATCTTTCAAGCCAAGTAGCAACGGGCGGAGCATTCTCTCCAACGAATACAGCTGTTGGTACGTATAGCTATTATGTAGTGCAAAAAGGAACCTGTCAAAGTACGGCAAAGAAAGTAACTTTAACGATAAATCCGTTGCCTACAGTTTCTATAGCTGTAACTCCTTCTTTGAAAACAACCGATGCACCGGTTGTAGTTACCATTTCTCCACTAGGAGGAGTATTAAGTGGTGATGGAGTTTCTAATTCTAAATTTGATCCATCAATTGGTGCAGGTGAATATCTTATTACATATGCATACCAAGACGTAAATGGTTGTTCTAGCTCGGCATCTGCAACAGTTGTTGTTACTCAGGTGTCTGATAGAACGCAGTTGGGTGATACTATAGCTCGTGCAAATGCTATTCTAACACAATATGCAAACAGTGAAAGATATACAGATATAGCAAAACAAACATTAGGACAAGCAATTGCTGTCGCTCAAAATTATTACGATAATTATATTTCGTACACTAACGAAGAATTGTATGAGCAGGTTCTAATATTAAGCGATGCAATTAAAGCGTTCCTTACGAGCGATCCTCCTCAGATTGATTTAACTCCATTGCAGCAAAAAATTAATGAAGCAATCGATGCTATTGCTTCAAACGAAATAAGAAAAGGTGATGCGGTAGGCAATATTCCAGAATTAAGCTTTGCAATATTGCAAGACGCAATCACGGCAGCAAATGGTGTTGTCAGCAATCCTCCAACGTATCAAAGTGGTGTGACTACTGCTGTTACTGTATTGAATAATGCAATACTCGCATTCCTCGCTTCTGAAGTTCCAAATATAGTTACGGGAGTTTCTTTCTCTGAAAGTACGGTATATATGATTGTAGGACAAACACTTACGCCAGAATTGTTATTGGCACCAACTGGGGCAACAAGTGGTTACACTAATTTCACATGGGTTTCTTCAAATGACAATGTGGCAACAGTAAATGGTTCAGGTGAAATTGAAGCAATTCAAAACGGAAGCACTGCTATAACTGCAACATACACATCTAACCCATCTGTTTCTGCTCGTGTTGTTGTAATTGTAACAAATAAACCAGAATTGGTTTCAGTTGAGCTCAATCGTGTTGGAAATCAGTTGTACTTGAATTTCTCTGAGCTTATGAGTGAGCCGGAGGATCCGCAAATTTATAGTGATTTGCATGTATACGGCACAACAATTCCAACATACAACATACTTGATATAGCATTGTGGCCAGTAGAAGATGAGAAGCGAATAGTTGTAACACTAGATTCTTATATTGACGATCTTTCAGAAGTAAGAATAGTATACAATGGTGCTTCGTTGTCATCAATTTATGGTGCAGTAGTAGAGTCATTTAGCTATGATAAAACAGCAGTAGAAGATTTGGAAGAACTACAAATAGTAGCATATCCAACACTTGCAAGCACTACAGTAACTGTTACTGGACTTACTCCAGATCAACAAATTTCTGTAGTTTCTGCTACGGGCAAACAAGTTGCTACTCAAGTCGTTTCTTTTGATACTGAAGAGATTAATGTCTCGCCATTTGTTTCGGGAACCTACTACATACTTGTTTCTGATGATGGTATCATTAAAGCGAAAAAAGCATTTGTAAAGAAATAGTTGAAAACTATCCACATTAAAAGGCTATCCTCTTGGGTAGCCTTTTTACTTTTGTAAAAAAGATAGTGGTATGAAAAAATTATTTTGTTCTGTAGCTCTTATGTTGTCAGCATATTGTGGCTTTTCGCAAATCATGACAGCAGATGAAGTTAAAACAGTGTTTTCTCCCAAAAATTTGCAGTCAAATCGTATTGAATATGATTTGCGCACTTTGATTGAGCCTATAGGATTTGGTTTGTCATCCTTACAAAGTTCAATCTCGCAAGTAGAAATAACAACAGATACCACTCAAATTCTATGTACATACAATACTAAGAACCAATTATCTCGAATTTCATCAGTGAGAGATACTCTGTGCAAATTCTTTTATAACAGAAAATCACAGTTAGAGGTAGCACATTTTGGCAATCAAGTGTATGCAATAACTTACGATAAAAAAGGACGTGTTGTAAGCGAAGCAAAATTGTACCAATTGCCAAATGATGCAATGAATGCTAGTGCAACTTTGATGTCGAAAGACATTGTAATGTCGGGAGATTTCGCATATTCTAATCAGTGGAAAGGTCAATCAATAAATGACAGTTTGCCTAAAATTTACATGTATGAAATCTATGATGGTTCAAAGGTTCGTACATGGGCGATAGATATGTTGTATGTGTATGATTACAACGGCAAAGGGCAAATAACCCAGAAAATGGTAACAGCAACAAATAAGGCTCGCAATGCGGTGTATGAATTCAAATACAAAGATGGCAAGTTGCAACAACAAGATAAAGCATATACCAACAATAACATGGTTGAAGGGTCAACATATTTTTATGAAAATGGTGTTCTTGTGAAGGTAAACAAAGGGTATTTCAAAACAGTCAAAAAAAAACCGGAATTGATAAGTTCTGAAACCAACACGATGAAGTATGATTCACTTGGAAATATGCTAGAATTTTTCAGTACCGATGGGTATCGTTATGATTTTTGTGAAATGCAGTATGATGAAAACAATCGCATAGTGAAAATTCAAAAGAAGCAAGAAAGTGGCCAAAACACACCATTATTTCAGTGTAATTACGATACACATAACAATGTGGTAAAATCGGTAAATGGACGTTCACTTTTTCAGTGTTCATATGAGTACGATGCACACGGGAATTGGACAAAGCAAACGATTGTGTTGAATGATAGAACCAAGACGATAGTTCGGAATATTACCTATCGCCAATAATTATTGAAATTTTTTCACAATTTTTACTACTTCAATTGCTTCTTTTACCTCGTGTACGCGAAGTATTTTGGTACCTTTGAGTAGAGCAATTGTGTTCAGTATGGTAGTTCCGTTTAGGGCCTCTTTAGCAGAGCAGTCCAATACTTTTTGAATCATAGATTTATGTGAAATACCAACTAAAACAGGGTATTTCAAAGCAACAAAATCCTCTAAATGATTAAATAGAGTATAATTTTGTTCCATTGTTTTCCCAAATCCAAACCCTGGGTCAACAATAAATTGCTTGAGGTCATATGATTCCGCTTCCTTTATTTTTTCGTTGAAAAAAGCAAGAACTTCAGCAACAACGTTTTCGTAATGTGGTTTCTCCTGCATAGTTTTAGGAGTTCCTTGCATGTGCATACAAATGTATGGCAACTTTTGTTTTGCCGAGTAGGCAATCATCTCGGCATCGTATTCTCCGCCCGAAATGTCGTTAACAATCACATTGCCGAAAAAGTCCACCACCGATTTGATGATATCTAAACGAAATGTGTCAATAGAAACGATGGTTTCAGGAAAATGAGTGCGAATAATTTCCAATGCAACTTTGAGTCGGTTAAATTCTTCTTGCGGCGAAACATCCTCAGCCCCCGAACGCGATGAATATGCTCCAATATCAATAATACTCGCGCCAGCTTTTAGCATCGTCTCAATATGGTTGCGAATAGCCGCAGGAGAATCGTTGAAACCTCCATCATAAAAAGAGTCTGGAGTTACGTTCAAAATCCCCATAATTAGGGGAGAAGAGAAGTCTATTGATTGCAAATTCATTGCCTATAGAATGATTTTTCCAAATATACTATTTCGTTTTTTCAGCAGCAAGATTATTTATTATATTTGCACAATAATTCTTGTGAAATGAGTAATACAAACGAAGAATTTGATGCAGTAAAGAAGATTTGCTTCGAGATTTTTGAAAAAAAATTTGACGATTATGGTACTGCGTGGCGTATCATGAGACCGGAATCGCTTACTGATCAAATTTTTATAAAAGCACAACGAATTAAGAGTATTGGTGAAAAGGGTGTTTTCTTGGTTCAAGAAGGAATCGTACCTGAGTTTATAGGCATTGTGAATTACGGCGTAATGGCGTTAATTCAGTTGGAATTGCTTGGCACAGATGCTCCGATAGAATTGCCGCGCGAGCAAACAATGACCTTGTATTCAAAGTATTACGATGCTGCAAAAGATCTCATGATAAACAAAAATCATGACTATGGCGAGGCTTGGCGTTCAATGCGTGTGAGTTCATACACTGATTTGATTTTGATGAAAGTTCATCGCACAAAGCAGATAGAAGATAACAAAGGTCAAACAAAAATTTCGGAAGGAGTAGATGCGAATTACTACGATATGATAAATTATTCAGTGTTCGCACTCATAAAATTGGTAATTGAAAAAAAATGACTAATATGGAAAAAAAGCGAATAGTTTTCTTTATCGGATTGATTTTCATGTTCTTATCGTTATCGATATTTGCAAATTTCGGTACGTTTGAAGATGCGTCATGGACAAAATTGTGGGTACTTATTGCTATGATTTTATCGGCCTCAGTTGGACTTTCATTTGTGTTCAATCCCCAACAATTTTGGTTGAATACGTGTCGCTATTTTGCAGGTATATTATTTGTTTTTTCTGGTTTCGTAAAAGCGGATGATCCGCTTGGCTCTAAATACAAATTCATTGACTATTTTGAAGCATGGGGAATTGACGACATATTCGCACCTGCTGCGCTCACGTTAGGTATCGTTTTGAGCATAATAGAACTTTTGGTCGGTCTTGCGCTCTTGTTTAAGATATTCCCCAAATGGTCATCGTTGGGAGCATTGATTTTCATGGTAATCTTCATTCCTATCACCTTGTATCTTGCATTACAGCAAAACATCTCCGGCAAAGAACTTGTGCATGATTGTGGTTGTTTCGGAGATGCCTTAATACTTACTAATTGGCAAACATTCGTCAAGAATATAATTATTGTTATTCCGGTTCTTATCTCGTTTATTTTCCATAAACGTTTTGATGATTTGATTGCCGATAAATTCTCCTACATTATTCTTGGAGTCTTTACTACATCTATCTTGGGATTGTCTGTATATGCATTGCGTCACTTACCGCCTATTGATTTCCGTCCGTACAAGGTTGGAGTTCAGTTGGTGTGTGATAAATGTGGCAACGGAGTTTCCAAAGACAGTAATTACACGGAGTATCAGTATGCTGATTTCAAGAATTTGCAAACGGGAGAACATAAAGAGTTCGATATCGTAAACAATTATCCAGATTATACAATTTGGGAATATAATGCAGAAGTGCCTGTGCGCAAAGAACGCGAAGAAATTCCTTCTGCTGAGCCGGATTCGTTGCCTGTGCAAAACATCTACGCAGTGGAGCCTATGATGTTTATGGACGGAGGTGAAGATGCAACGTGCCGTATCATTACAGACACGTCATACGTAATCATGGCTATTCACTACGACGTGGCACAATCCAATCCTAAAAACCAGGCAAAGGTCAACGCCGTTTATGAATGGGCTCAAAGTAAAGGATATGCTTTCTACGGAGCAACTTCAAGCCTTGACGATACGGTAACAAAATATGTTCAAGAAACAGGAGCATCATACTCATTCCTTTCGGCTGATGATATCTTATTAAAAACAATCATTCGTTCGAATCCGGGAGTGGTGTTGTTGAAAAACGGAAAAATAATCAGCAAATGGCATCACAACGATGTGCCTACAGTAGAAGAATTTAACGCAATGTGTAAATAATCATACTAAATCATATATAACGATGAGAAAAAAAATTGTAGCAGGAAATTGGAAATGTAATACAACTTTACAAGAGGGTATTGCATTGGCAAAAGAAGTAAATAACGTTGTAAATACTTCTAATGTTCAGGTAATTTTAGGAACACCATTCATTCATTTGACTGAAGTAATAAAACTTACAACAAACAAAGCAGTAGCAGTAGCAGCTCAAAACTGTGCAGCTGAAGCAAAAGGTGCTTTCACTGGAGAAGTTTCAGCAGCGATGGTAAAATCAACAGGTGCAACATATGTAATTCTTGGACACAGCGAACGTCGTGGATACTATGGCGAAACAAGCGAAATCCTTAACAAGAAAGTTGCATTGGCATTAGAAAACGGTTTAACTCCTATTTACTGTTGTGGTGAAGCTCTTGATATAAGAGAAAAAGGTGAAGAAAAGGCTTTCGTTATCAACCAATTGAAAGAAACTGTATTCACTTTGTCTGAAGAGGATTTCAAGAAAATTGTGATTGCATACGAACCAATTTGGGCTATTGGAACAGGTAAAACTGCAACCTCTGACCAAGCTGAAGATATGTTGAAAACAATCCGTGAAGCTATTGCTGCTAAATTCGGCAAAGCTGTAGCTGAAGAAACTTCTATCCTTTATGGTGGAAGCTGTAATGCAAAGAATGCTCAAGAATTGTTCGCTAAACCAAATATTGATGGTGGTTTGATCGGTGGAGCTTCTTTAAAAGCTGATGATTTCAATGCAATTGTGAAATCGTTCTAATCAACGAATTCTTTAAATAAAAAGCTATCTGATTTTTCAGATAGCTTTTTTTGTATGCTTTGTGGTTGAATATCAACCGCACTTGCTTGAACCGCAATCTTTGCATATTAAACAACCTTCTTGATAAATCAAGTTGGAGCTTCCACAAGCTTCACATTTCTTGCCTGAAGTTACTTTTGTTCCATCAGGAATGTATTTCTTCAATGCACGTTCAATACCATTTTTCCAAGTATTGATAGAATCTTCTTCAACGTGGAGCGAAGCAATCAAGCTTACTATTGTTTCAATTGGCATGCGGTGACGAAGAACGCCTGAAATTAATTTTGCGTAGTTCCAGAATTCTTCGTTAAACATACGATTCAATCCATAGAAACGAACAGGATATCCTTGTTTGTCGGTGTATTCAAAGTCGTAGCGTGAACGTCCGGTAGATTTAATTTTTACCTTGATAATTCTTCCTTTCTTAATAGATTTTGGAATCGGAAGCACGTCCTCATCAACTTTACCGGTAAATATTTCGTATGGTTGATTGTCCATTAAACCAACAACTGCTATCCAACATTCTTCACCATTGCGGAAACGAACAACATCTGCGTCTAATATTTCAGGGCGTTCGCTTGGGAAGTACACTGAATTAGTTTGTTTGCTCGTATCTTTTGCTGATTCAGAAACAAGCACACCCGTACGGCATCCGTCACGATATACGGTAACGCCTTTGCATCCAACTTGCCATGCTTTTAAGTATAGTTCACCAACCAATTCTTCGGTAGCGGTGCTCGGTAAATTGATAGTTACGCTGATAGAGTGGTCTACCCATTTCTGAATTTCACCTTGCATGGTTACCTTCCCCATCCAATCCACATCGTTTGCGGTAGCTTTGTAGTATGGTGATTTTTTAAGGATATCATCAAGTTCTTTTTGTGGGCAGTCTTTTACTGCTTCAATGTCATATCCGTTGATTTCAAGCCATGTAATGAATTTTTTGTGGAACACTCTGTATTCCTCAAATGCATCACCTTTTTCATCTGTAAATGCAACTTTAACCGATTTATCGTTAGGATTTACTTTTCTTCTACGAGTGTAAACCGGCAAGAACAATGGCTCAATACCTGAAGTAGTTTGTGACAATAAACTTGTTGACCCAGTAGGGGCAATGGTAAGCATAGAGATATTTCTTCTACCATACGTCATAATGTCGTCGTATAGCTTAGCATCTGCATTTTTGATACGAAGTAAGAATGGATTATTTTTTTCTTTTTTGGCACTGAAAATAGTGAAAGGACCACGAAGTTTTGCCATTTCCATTGAAGCACGATATACTTCAATAGCTAGAGTTTTGTGAATTTCTGTTGCAAATTTGATAGCTTCCGGTGAACCATAACGATATCCAAGAGCGGCAAGCATATCGCCTTCTGCAGTAATTCCAATACCGGTACGACGTCCGTCAAGTGCTTTTTGTTTGATTTTCAACCACAATTCTTTTTCAACGCGTTTAATGTCGAAACTTTCTGGGTCAGAGTTGATTTTTGCTAAAATGGCATCAATTTTTTCAAGTTCTAAATCAATAATGTTGTCCATCATACGTTGCGCATATTTTGCATGTTCTTTGAACTTTTCAAAGTTGAAAGATGCATTTGAAGTATAAGGATTGTCAACGTAGCTATATAGATTGATGGCAAGTAAACGGCAACTATCGTATGGGCAAAGAGGAATTTCACCGCATGGATTTGTTGAAACGGTTTTGAAACCTTTGTCAGCATAGCAGTCTGGAATAGCTTCGTGGCTAATGGTGTTCCAGAAAAGGACTCCCGGTTCAGCAGATTTCCACGCATTGTGCACAATTTTGCTCCACAATTGGCGAGCATCAATTTCATGTGTAGCAATAGGATTGTCAGAATCTATCGGGTATTTTTGAACATAGGTAGTTCCTTCTTTTACCGCATTCATAAACTCATCATCAATGCGAACGGAAATGTTTGCTCCGGTAATTTTACCTTGCTCCAGTTTTGCATCAATAAATCTTTCTGCATCAGGGTGTTTGATAGAGATACTCAACATAAGAGCACCGCGACGACCATCTTGTGCTACTTCGCGAGTGGAGTTTGAATAGCGTTCCATAAACGATACGACACCGGTTGAAGTAAGAGCGCTATTGTTAACTGGAGAACCTACCGGACGTAAGTGTGACAAATCGTGTCCTACGCCACCTCTTCGTTTCATCAGCTGAACTTGTTCTTCATCGGTACGCATGATAGCACCATAAGAATCGGCTGCTTGATCTTGACCAATAACGAAGCAATTCGAAAGAGAAGAAATCTGAAAATGGTTGCCGATACCTGCCATTGGGCTACCTTGAGGAATAATGTAGGTAAAATTTTTCATTAAATCGAAAAAATCTTGTTCTGACATTGGTTCCGGATAGTTCAAGTCTATGCGAGCAAGTTCGCTTGCTATGCGGTGGTGCATATCATTAGGAGTTTTCTCGTAAAGATTTCCGAAAGAATCCTTCAATGCATACTTGTTAATCCATACGGTTGCCGCAAGGTCGTCTCCATTGAAATACTTTTTTGTGCTTTCAAGAGCTTCGTCAAACGAATACGTTTTCTGTTCTGCCATTTCTTTTAGTCTATCTATTTTACAATCAATTTTTTGCTACATTTCACAACACCATCAAATTTTGGGAGTGAAGAGCATTGCTAAATTATGGACTTATTCCTTACCGAATGGAAAAATAACTTTATAGTTGTTCTCATTTTTTTAACAAACTAATTAAGTGATAATCAACCTATTATTAGAATGCTGTTTTTTTCATAAAAAGGAGTTGTTTTCCTTGCAAATGTTTGTTTTTCAAGTGCGAAGAGAGGTTTTTTTATAGATTCACCTATATTTGCCATATGAAGTTTTTAGATACTTTTTTCAAGAAGAAATCGTTATCACAGATTGCTCGTGAAGAAGGGTATGTCACTGATCAAAAAGGCATACAAAATCGTTTTGTGCGTGAACGAGAACATTGGCAGTCGCATTTAGACAACACCAAACAATATATTCTACAATCGGCAAAGTGCAGAGCAACAAAAAAATCTATAGCGGTACTTGGAAGTGGTTGGTTGCTTGATGTTCCAATAACTGAATTAGCTCAAGAATTTTCAGATGTGTATTTATATGACATTGTGCATCCTGAACAAATAGCGGTGAACATGAGAAAGTATCCCAATGTGCATCTTGTTGTTACAGATTTAACCGGTGGAGCAGTGGAATTGGCAGCACAGTCAAATTCTTTCTATGATTTTCGCAACTCGTTGACTCATATTTCGTTGACACCAAATTTACAGCAATTTGATTTTGTTGTTTCGGTAAATTTGTTGAATCAACTTGATATTATTCTTTGCGACTATCTCAAAGAAAAATTTTCAATCACTGAGTCAGAATTAATAGAAATAAGAAAACAAGTACAACAACATCATGTTGATAGTCTTCCAAAAGGGAAAACGTGTCTTATAACTGATTATTGCGAAGAAAATACGTCACTCAATAATCTTTCGATGCAGAAGAAAAAATTGCTGTATTGTTCGTTGCCAACGGCTTCAAATACGAAAGAATGGCAATGGATATTTGATACGAACCAAACGTATCATGAAGGACAAAATACAATTCTCAAAGTAAAAGCGATGGAATTTTAAATCTATCGTTTTTTTTATATTTTTACATATATATATGAAGTAAAGAATTTCAACATGAATTTGCATAAAATAATTTTGATAGCTTTCTGTATGCTTTTTTCATCCTGCTCACAAGCCGAACAAAAAGAAATGAAAGCGAAAGATTTGCTCAAAGTTTTGGAGAAAGGAAAGTCGCTTGAGATAGCCAATGTAATAATTCTGGATGATTTGGATTTCGCCACACTTGAAAACGAGCAAATGTTGAGTGCTAATCAGGTACAAGTGGCAGTTCCGGGAAATGTATTTTTCTACAATTGCATCTTTATGGGCAAAGTAACAACGTCAGGGACTAAAACCATTTCGTCAAAAGAGGTACAAAAACAGATGAAATTCGAACAGAATTTTGTATTTCAGAATTGTGATTTTCGGGGAGATGTGAATTTTGATAATACCATAGTTCAAGGCCAATTTAGTCTGGAAAAGTCAAAGTTTCGTCAGTTTACATCATGCAACAATATGATGATTTGGTCAAAAGACGCCTATCTATCGGAGATAGAAGCTGAAAAGCCATTTAACATGATTTACTCCACATTTTTAGGAAATGTATATTTGAATGATGCTATTTTTCATGAAAAAATAGCCATGCAAGAATCAACAATCCATGGGAAATTTGTGGCAAACAATCTGAAGGCAAATAAAGTAGCCTCATTTGATATGCTTTCAGTGCGAGGCAGAGCAATGTTTAACTATGCGGAAATGAAGGAGTTTGCATTATTTTTAGAAACTCGTTTTTTTGACGATGCAGAGTTTATAAAAACGGATTTCGGAGCCCAATCTCTTGACACAATTTTCAAGGGAGCTCATTTTTATGGAAAAAATATCAGAGAAGGGGACAAGGAAAGTTGTTGCCATATCAATAAAAACTAAAACAAAACGCTATGATACAGAGAATTAAACAAAAATGTGTAAAACTATGTTTGCCATTAGCATTAAGTAGTTGCTTTTTGTTTCAAAGTTGTCAAAACGAAGCACTTAATGAGTTGTTGGTAACCATATTAGTGACCGCTGCCAATGGTTGGCTAGTTAATAATGAAAACATGGACGATATTCCGCAAGACGTTGACGTTGTTGATATTGACGAAGACGAGTTGAAAGACAAAGTAGATATTGAAAATAAATTTCCTCCTATTGGTGACCAAGGAAGTTATGGTACCTGTGTGGTATGGGCTTCGGGCTATAATTTAAAAACAGCTTTAGATGGTATTGATAAGAATTGGACAACGGAAGAATTGGCTAGAGCCTCATATCAAACTAGCCCTGCCGATTTATGGTATGCAATTCCTTCTGCTTCAAAAGGAACCGATTGCAACGGGACAAACTTTGAACCCGCACTCACCGCATTAATTTCATCGGGAGCGGCATCGTTGTCTGAAGTTCCATATAGCCGTGTTGATGCAAGTTGTTCAGGTTCTGCTAAAGGTAATTCTTCGGCAAAATTGGCAAATTTTAGAAAAATTGCAGATGGTGAAAGTCAGGGAATGACAGTGGGCAACTTTAAATATTATTTAAGTCAAGGTCGTCCTGTTGTTATTGGTGCTCGTTTGGGCGACCGTTTTATGACCTGGAACAGTTCTTCGGTAATAAATTATGATACATATGTAAAAGAAGGTATGCAACATGCATATCATGCAATGGTACTTTCTGGATATGACGATAGCAAACATGCGTTTCGTGTTCGTAACTCATGGGGCAAAGCCTGGGGCGACAATGGAAGCATTTGGGTTGATTATGATTTCTTCTTAAGTAGTTTTATGTTTGCAGCATTTGTTGCACAAAATAAGAATAGCGTAGCTGTTTCAGAGGATGGAATTGCCACAGCAAACTTAACCTCCGGCTATGATTTGTTGGCATATTATGCAGAGGATAATGTAGATCCTGAAGGCGAATCAGAATTAGACAGAGTCTTTACGTATACCATTTACAATTCTGGCACGAGAGACATTTATGCGAGCCAAAAGTGGAGAACGATTTATATGTATTATAACGCAAGTGATGCAGATGATTACAACATAATCTACGAGGATTATTATACGAATGAAAATGGTGAAAAAGACTCGATTGGTCAATTAGCTTCTTCAGATGCTCTCTGTGGTGGCTATTGGAACTACATTAATACACCAGCCGGAAAATCAGTTGGTGACGATTACGATATTCAATACACAATGCCAAACATAACCGGTAAGTATTATTTAGTTGTATATGCCGATGCGTACGATGCAATAGCCGAAGGCAATGAGGATAACAATTTCTATTTTATAACGGCTGAAAACGGGAAACCGCTTGAATTTGTAAACGGTATTATACAAAATACTATGGTTAAATCTTTATATAAAGCAGATAAAGTTCCGACTGCGTTTGAAAACACGAAGACGCAAACCACTGTTCGCAATGGAAACTTGAATGCGTACACCCCGAATGAGATTGCTACATTGCTTCATCGCGATAAAAAGTCGGGAAAACTTGATGCGAAAATAGCTCAATTGAAGTCTTCAACAAATAAGGCAAAGAAAGTCAGAAAATAGCCTATAAAGTAGAAAGGAAAACTCTAAAATAAAAAACCTCATTGTGCTGAAATCAGCCTAATGAGGTTTCTTTGTGGACCCTGCTGGGCTTGAACCAGCGACCACCTGATTATGAGTCAGGTGCTCTAACCAGCTGAGCTAAGGGTCCTACTCTTATTGCTAAAAGTTTACGAATGCAAAAATAGACAAATTGTAGTATTTTGCAAGGATTAAAAAAAAAATATCATGAAGGGTACAATAAAGAACATAATTTTTGATTTTGGCGGTGTGGTTTTCCAAATTGATGAAAAGAAAACTGTAAATGCTTTTTCTCAATTGCTAGGAATTTCAACCGATGAGGTAGTACGTTATTGCTTTGACGATCAAACTTTTCTAGACTTAGAATGTGGAAAAATTTCGGGCGATGAATTTATACAACACATTTGTTCAAAATCAACAAAACCTATAACAAAAGAGCAAGCAGTAGAGGCATGGAATGCAATTTTGATAGGATATACCCCAGAATATGTGTCTATATTGTTGGCCCTCAAAAAGAAATATCGTACATTTTTATTGAGCAATACCAATGAAATACACACAAACTTGTTTCCCGAAATAGCACATCGGCAAAAATTACCTATTAATTCAAACTTTGATTTGTTTGAAAAAGTATGGTATTCAAATGAGGTAGGAATGCGCAAACCAAATTTGGAAATTTTCGAATTCGTTTTGTGCGATGCCGGACTTAAACCAGAAGAAACACTTTTTGTTGATGATTTGGAAGTAAACATAGCCGCAGCTGCTACATTAGGGATTCACGTTCAACAAATTACCCCGCAAAGAGGCATTCTTGAACTTTTTTCCGGGTGGGTTTAGAACGAAAAAGATTGCTTTTCTCAAAGGCATATTCAAAAAAAGATTGTAATTTTCGCAAAACAAATAATTTCAGTATGGATTTTAATACAACAATAGCAATTATTGGCGGAGGGAATATAGGTATGTCTATAGCCCAAGGGTTGGTAAATGCAGGAAAATACAAGCCCGAACAAATTATTATTACAAGAAAAAAATCAGATTTACCTAAAGACAGACGTGAGGGTGGCTTTTTCTTCCAGGATGATAATGCTGATGCTGTCTCAAAGGCAAGAATAATAATACTTTCAGTCGTTCCTCATATATATGAAACAATATTGGCAGGCATTAAAGATTCATTTACCGAAAAACACACATTAATAACTGTGGTTACCGGTATTGAGATTAGTAATTTTCAAGATGCTATCAAAAAAGATATCTGTATTGCACGTGTAATGCCAAATACAGCCATTAAAATTCGTCAATCAATGACGTGCATAGCAACGAACAAACCTGATTCTAAAGAATTTTCTGAGGTTGTAGACATTTTCAATATGCTCGGCAAGACATTGCTCATTGATGAAGATTTAATGTTATCGGCAACGGCATTGGGCTCATGCGGTATAGCATATTTCTTACGCGCTATCCGTGCAGCTTCTCAAGGAGGTACACAAATTGGTTTCCATGCCGATGAGGCGCAACTAATCGCAGCACAAACAGCAAAAGGAGCTGCTGATTTATTGCTCGAACTTAATTCTCATCCAGAAGATGAAATAGATAAGGTCACAACGCCACGAGGAATAACTATCGCAGGGTTGAATGAAATGGAGCATAATGGCTTAAGTTCAGCATTAATAAAAGGAATTGTAAAATCGTATGATATAGCAGCAAATAAAGAAGATTAACATGGAAAAAAGAATTTGGAGATATATAGTATTAATCGGATTTGTATTTATAGCGGCTTCGTGTGGAAATAAGAAATCTACCGTCTCACTAGCAAAATATGCTGATACGGCTAATTATTATGCGGAGAAAATTGCCGAATATGAAGCAAAACAAGACATGAGCGACATTGATTTATTTTTGAAAATGTCGGATTCGGCTGCTTTACAAAAAAAAGCTGCTGATGAAGTTTTGTCGCAAATGTTTGTAAAAGTAGAGGACACATTGTTTTTGCCATTTGAACAAACCAAAAATGATGAAAGAATACAAATTCTAAGCGTGTGGGCAGTGGGTATGAGATTTGACGAGGTACTTTTGGAAGCTCGCGTAAAAGCAATAGATAATAGCAGTTTTATGGGACCTCATGCCGGATTGGTTGTGAAGGATAAAAGCAAAACTCTATTGGAAGTAGGCGGCGGAATACAAGGTCCAACTGATGAAAAACTTGATGCCGGAAAGACATATATTTTCACCGGAAAAATTGAACATCTACATTTACTTACCAATTTCAAATCAATCGTATTCAACGAAGACATTAAGAAATGGTAATTACTATTTATCAATGAATAAAAAAAGGATTCCTACAATTTAGGAATCCTTTTTTATTTCTATTGAATACCGATAGATTAGAAATCGTAGTAGAAGTTGTTCAGCGAAGTTCTAAATCCAACAAGGAACAACCATTGATTTTTGTCATCATATAGTTGCGATTTCGTAGTACGATTTGAAACACCTAATGATACACACATATTCGATTTAGGATTAATCATATACGAAACATTGAAATCCTTGTAGGTAATGATTTCTTGGTTTCCGCCTTCGCCGATGATATTGTCATACTCATTTGTTCTTGTTTGGTAGAGTTTGAATATATCTCCACCATAGTTAGAACCTGCGGTATCGCGTCCATAAACTAAGTACTCATATTTCGCCTCAAAGAAGAAACGTTTCACATTATAGTGCAAGAAAGAAACCGATTCGTAGAAATTAGCTCCTCGTGGGTGAGCCAATGGCTGTCCTGCATGCGCATAGTTTTGTGAGTATGTAAAATGCGAGTACGTGAAAGGTCGTACATAGTTGACTTCGGTTTGAAAATCAAGATTTGCTATGCCTGCAATGTCAAATGTCTTGTATCCGGCTTGTAGCCCGTATTTGCTACCCCACCAACCACTATGTTTTTTAAACTCACTAAACTTGAATTCGTCAAGAATTGCTTGTCCGTAGAATACATGTTTTTTCCAAAGAGTGAGTTTCCCTGTTACTCCCATAAGACAGTTGTCGGGAGAGCCAATTGAAAATTCGACAGGTCGAAGGAATATACATGGATTTATGTAGTTAAATTCAAATCCGCGGTGAGAAGAGCCCAGGGTATCTTCGCCCCAGTTGATTGTTTCAAAGAACGCTACGTTAAACCATTTGGTAACCGACCAATCAAGGTAGTGCATTACGTTCCATTTCTTCGCCCTACGAGTGTTACCCACATGATTAGGTTCAAGGTAGTATTGTTGTGACCACATCATAACGTATTTCACATTCCACACATTTGTGGTTATTTTGAAATATGGGTAATTTTGGGCATTGTCCGAGAGTAAAAGCGACCGATAACCATCGCCAATAAAATTTTTACCGTGTCCCAATTGAAAGCGGAAATACTGACTAGGAAGGTATGTAACAAAACCTTCTGCATAGGCATAATCAAGTCCGCCGTTGTCTTTAAACGGTTTACCTCGGCTAATTCCGGGAACGGTAGCATTTCCAAGTTCGGTTATGCGATCGCGACGGTAGTCCGAAAAATTAGACTGTATTTCATGAAAAGCGGTATAAAACCAAACTTTGTCGGTAATGTTTCCATTGATAAAAACGCCACGGTCATTTATCCAACCAATCTTATCGCTGTTTTCACCATTGTGTTTTGACACTTCAAAGTTGAATGACGGATTGATGTTGAAATTAAAATCTTTTGAGCGGAAACGAATCAAATCATTATTTAACAAGTGGTTAACATACTTGTTCTTGTGTTTTTGGGTATAGAGAGTGTCTACATTAACAATTTTCCAGACTTCTGCCATGTCATATGGCTTTACTGACGTATGAAATCTACTTTCAGCATTGTATAGGTAGCGATCATACGGTTGGAATGACGCGTTTTGGTATATCGAATTTATTTGTGCATGTGCCAATGCAGAAAAAAGAAACATAACACAAAAGAGTGCATTTTTTTTATTGTCCATCATGTTTGATGACCGTTTTAATGGTTTTGAGAATGATCATAAAATCAAGCGACAGAGACCATGTGTCGATATATTGTAAGTCGAGTTTCATCCAACGTTCAAATGGTATAGTGTTGCGTCCTGAAACTTGCCAAATGCAGGTGATTCCGGGCCGAACCGAAAGTCGGCGAAGTTGCCAAGGTTTGTATTTTGCAACCTCTTCTGGTAGTGGCGGACGTGGTCCTACTATAGACATATCGCCTTTGAGTACGTTAAAGAACTGCGGGAGTTCGTCTATACTAGTCTTACGAATGAAGCGTCCTACGCGAGTTATTCGTGCGTCATTTTTTATTTTGAATACGGGACCTTCCATTTCGTTCTCGTCCTTAAGAGAGTCTAGCAAATTTTCAGCATTGTCGCACATGCTTCTAAATTTGTATAGTGTGAATTTGCGACCATGGCATCCGCAACGAGTTTGCTTGAAGAGTATAGGACCTTTGGAGTCTAATTTTATACATATTGCTGTGACTATAAACACAGGTATTAGGCAAACAAGTGTAACAAATGAAAAGACCTTATCAAACAAGGATTTTATTTTCAAATTGATTGTTTGAGATGGTGTATTTTGAAAGGTGAAAAATGGTGTTTCACCAAAGTAGTATATTTTTGATTTTGTTGAGCTCAATGACAACACATCTGATGTTACGCGGAATGTAATACCAAGATTTAGGCATGTGTATACGAAATGGCTAATAACTTCAGGATCTAGAACAGGAATACAATAGAGTACTTCATCAATCATTGATTCTTTTCCAAGTTTTGATTTAAGTTCTTCTATGGAGCAAGTGTTGTAAGTGTCTTTATATTTTTCAATAACATCGGGGTCATCGCTCGCTATGCCTTTTATTTTGTAGCCCCAAAAGGCGTTTGTTTCTAATTTATGTATAAAACCGCCGATATTTTTGTCTCCAATAATGTACACATAGCTTTTGATAATGCCTTTTTTTCTTTGCGCTTTTGCAAAGTTGTAAATTGCAATAATAAAGAGATAAAGAACAACAAAATCAATAAGAATGTATGTAACAAGGAAAAAACGTTCTATGGTAAGGTTAAGAATATACGAGAAGAATGTTAACCCAAGCAATCCGAGTGACAGGGCTACAATGTGCCGAATTAGAATGTAAGAGTGGGGATTGGTATGGTAAATTTTTGAAATGTCAAGCTGTTTAAACATGTACGGCCATAAAAGCAAAATGCACAGAAGCAGTACAAGATAGTCTGACGTTAAAGTCCATGAGCCGCTAGTAATTACGTATACAATGTAAAAAATGGCACAACTAATGAGCAACTCAACGAGTGTAATTGTATTATTGAAAAATGCGTTTTTGAGGTGTGTCATAGCTTTTGGTAAAGATATAAAAAGCGGGAATTATTGCCAATCCCCGCTTCTTTATTTAATAGTGGTATATGTTATTTAGAGATAACACGTGCCATTTCACAAACTTTGTTTGAATATCCCCATTCGTTATCATACCAAGATACAACTTTAACGAAAGTAGGATCCAATTGGATACCAGCTTTAGCATCGAAGATAGAAGTACGAGCATCGTTACGGAAGTCAGTTGAAACAACTGCATCTTCTGTGTAACCAAGGATACCTTTCAATTCGCCTTCAGAAGCAGCCTTCATTGCAGCACAAATTTCATCATATGTGCAAGCTTTGTTCAATTCAACTGTTAAGTCAACAACTGAAACGTCAGAAGTAGGAACACGCATTGACATACCAGTCAATTTGCCATTCAATTCAGGAAGAACTTTTCCTACTGCTTTAGCAGCACCTGTTGATGAAGGAATGATGTTTTCAAGAATACCACGACCACCTCTCCAATCTTTCTTAGAAGGACCGTCAACAGTTTTTTGAGTTGCTGTTGCAGCGTGAACTGTAGTCATTAAACCTCTCTTAATACCGAATTTGTCATTCAATACTTTAGAAATAGGAGCTAAACAGTTTGTAGTACAAGATGCGTTAGAGATAATTTTTTGACCAGCGTAAGTTTTGTCATTTACACCATAAACGAACATTGGAGTTGCGTCTTTTGATGGAGCTGACATGATAACTTTCTTTGCACCAGCAGTTATGTGAGCAGCAGCCAATTCTTCAGTTAAGAAGAAACCAGTAGATTCAACAACTACATCTACACCAAGAGCACCCCAAGTAATTTGAGAAGGATCTTTCTCTGCAAAAATTTGAATTTTATTACCATCTACGATTAAAAAGTTACCATCAACTTTAATTTCGTGATTGAAGATACCATGAACTGAATCGTATTTAAGCATGTATGCTAAATAGTCAGCGTCCAAAAGGTCGTTGATACCTACTACTTGGATGTCTTTAGAGAAATTCTCTACAGCTGCACGGAATACCATACGTCCGATACGGCCAAATCCATTAATTCCAACTTTAATTGCCATAATTTGTTAATTTATAAATTATTGTTAATAAACATTTTTATTTGCCCACAAATTTACACTAAAAATAAAAAAAAACAAAATCTTTCTTTTTTGTTTTTTACTGATTTGAAAAATTAGTTACAACTCATAGAAAATATTATGTATTTATTTGAAAATCAACATTTTTAAGAGGGGAACTCTTCTCTTCATTTATATGAGAAAATAGGACTATTTTGCACGAGGAATCTCATAGCAATATATAATGGTACAGCAAGTCATTTTTAATTATTATTTTTGCAAAAACATTTACAATGGACGAAGAAATTGACCTTGAAGACCGAGAATTGTACGAACACTATCGTTTTGTAGCCGACAAAGGTCAGTCGTTTCTGCGCGTGGATAAATTCTTGAATGATAGAATAGAAGGCATTTCGCGTACAAAAATTCAAGATGCGGCGGAAGGTGGTTTCTTGTTTGCTAACGGTGTGCCAATCAAAGCGAATTATAAAGTAAAGCCCGACGATGTTATTACCATTGAATTTGAATCTCCCAAACAAGAACTGAGAATTATTCCCGAAGAAATTCCTCTTGACATAGTGTATGAGGATGACCAGTTGATGGTAATAAATAAAAAACCGGGCATGGTTGTTCATCCCGGGTGTGGCAACTATACCGGCACTATGGTAAATGCTATAGCATGGCATTTGAAAGGTAATATTGAATTTGCCGAAGATGATCCTCGCCCCGGATTGGTACACAGGATTGACAAAGACACTTCGGGTTTGTTGGTTGTAGCAAAAAATGAACAAGCTAAGACGTTTCTTGCAGACCAATTTTTCCATAAAACCTCACAACGAACCTACATTGCGCTAGCGTGGGGTGTGCCCAAAGATACAGAAGGAACAATTTCAGGATATATTGGGCGTAGTCTGAAAGACCGAAAAGTGATGGCATTATTTCCTGACGAAACAAACGGAAAGAGGTCGGTAACACATTACAAAGTGATTGAAGATTTAGGATATGTTTCTGTTGTTGAATGCCATTTAGAAACAGGAAGAACGCATCAAATTCGTTGCCATTTCAAGTCCATAGGGCACCCGTTGTTTAATGATGAAACATACGGAGGGAATCAAATTGTGCGTGGAACTACATTTACGAAGTATAAACAGTTTGTGCAAAATTGTTTTGAAGTATGTCCGCGACAGGCTTTACATGCCAAAACACTAGGTTTCACACACCCAACTACGGGAGAATTCATGTCATTTGATTCGCCACTTCCGAACGATATGGTACGTTTAATTGAAAAATGGCGAAATTACAGACAATTAGACAATTAGGGAAAATTTTGTCACGATAAATGACTTAATTAAAAATCTTTTAATAATTTTGACATCGAAATATAACTCAAAAAACACAAAACAATGAAAACAAAAGTTTTGGCGGTATGCCTTTTGTTGTCATCGACATTATCCGTTTTTTCGCAAGAAAACGAGGTGAACACGTTAGTCGTAGAAGCAAATCAAGAAGCAGAAGTCGCCTACAATCAAGGTATCTCTTTCATGGATGCCAAGCAGTATCAAGATGCTGTAGCTCAATTTGAGAAAGCATTGCAGTACAATAGTCAATTTCGTCAGGCATATGTAAACTTAGGAAGTGCTAAGTCGGCAATGCAAGACTATGATGGAGCTATTGCTGCTTTTGCAAAAGCTTTAGCCATTGATTCTACACAAGGTCAAGTGTGGTATACAAAGGGAGTAGCGTTGTATTACAAAAATATGTATAGCGATTCTTTCAATGATTTAATGCGTGCAATCAATTTGGGATACAGAACAGCCGAAACATATTATTATGCTGGTGTTGACAAGTTTTTCTTAAAGGAATATGAATCAGCCATTTCACAATATAATAGTGCTATCAGTGTAGATCCTTCATATGCGTTTGCATACAATGATTTGGGTAGTTGCTATAGAATGTTAGGCAAGTACGATGAAGCTATACGCAACTATAATTTGGCTGTAATATATGATCCGCAAATGGCTAATGCCTATGATAATTTAGGTTCGGCATATGTGAAAAAAGGTGATTTACAGGCAGCTATCAAAAATTTCAGTCTAGCTATAGCTAAAAAACCAGACTTCTATACCGCATACAATAATCGTGGCGAAGCATACTATTTGCAAGGCGACATTAAATCGGCATTTAACGATTTCAAAAAAGCTGTAGAATTGAACCGCCAGTATGCATTGGCTTACAATAATTTAGGTATAATCTACACAAATCAAAAAAAATATGATGAGGCTCTGAAAATGTATGCTAATGCTATTAAGTTGAATCCTAACTTTGGTTTAGCATATTACCATCAAGCGGCTGCACAAGAAATGCTCAGACAATTCGACGAATGCTGTATGTCACTTGTTAAAGCACGTGAATTGGGCGTAGATGTACCGGCAGCGTTAACATCAAATTGTAATTAATTAACATGAACTATTCCGAAATGAAACATATAGTAAGATATATAAACGTTGTAGCTCTCTTGTTAGTTACCTCGTTTGCGTTTGGTCAAAGCGTAGAATTTGCAGCAAAAAATTTCACTGACAGAGCCGGTTTAAAAACTGCATTAAGAAACATTGATGAAGGAGATGCGTATGCTGAAATTACAGATAATGTAACAGCATTGGGTCTTTATTTAAAAGCTCAAGCATTCAATCCAAACAATGCCGATTTAAATTACAAAATAGGTAAATGTTATTGGTTGCTTGATGAAGCAGCACAATCAATCTCTTATTTCTCAAAAGCAATTGAATTGGATCCTGTAGGCTCTGGGTTTGTGTATGGAGTGTTGGGTATGGCATACCAAGCAAACTACCAATTTGATGAAGCAATCAGTGCATTCCAAAAAGCTCGTGCACGATTGACTCCAGAAGAAAAGAAAGAAAAAGGACAAGATTTGGCAGACCATATAGACCAATGTAATGTAGGTAAAACTATGATGGCAGACACCGTTCGCGTGTTTATTGACAACATGGGTTCTGCCATTAATTCAAAATATACCGATTATGCACCAATTATCTCGGCTGACCAGTCTATATTGATGTTCACTTCAACACGTGAGAACCCGTATAACAAAAAAACGTACGATGATGGTGAATACGATGAAAACCTTTGGATATCATATAGAACCGGAACAACATGGTCTCAAGCAGTTGAAATGGGAGAACCTATAAACACTAAAGATAATGATGCTACTATTGGTCTTTCGGCAGACGGAGAAAAATTATTCATTTTCTATGGTAAAAATGGTGGTGATATAAAATATTCAGAAAAGAAAGGTGAAAAATGGTCTAAACCAACTCTTTTTGATCCAGTAAATTCTCCAAACGGACACGAAAACTCTGCTAGTTTTTCATATGACCGCAAAACGGTGTATTTTTCATCTGACAATACCGAGAGAGTAACCAATTATGGAGAACATGATATTTTTATGTCTCAAATGAACGAAAAAGGTAATTGGGGAAAGCCAATCAATTTAGGCCCAACTATCAATACAGCAAAAGATGAGATTGGAGTATTCATGCACCCAGATGGCAGAACATTGATTTTTGCATCAAATGGACACAAAACCATGGGAGGATATGATATTTTTAAAACAGTAATGCAAGATGATGGAACTTGGTCTGAACCTGAAAATTTAGGTTATCCAATCAATACTCCAGGTGATGAACGTTTCTTAGTAATGGACGCTAGTGGTATGCACGCATATTATTCATCATCAAGAAAAGGTGGTTTTGGTGGTTCTGATATCTATATGATCACATTCCTAGGTCCGGAGAAAAAACTTAACATGACCACTGAAAACAATTTGATTGCATTTCGTGCTAATCCTATTGAACAAGAAATAGTTTTGGAAAAATCAGTTGAAATTAAAACTTCTCGTTTAACAGTCGTAAAAGGTGTTGTTTCCGATGCATTTGCTACTCCAACAAAATACTTGGATGCACAGATTGAAATCACCGATAACAGTACCGGACAAATTCTTTTTACCAATACAGCTAACTCAGCTACCGGTAAATTCTTGATCCCACTTCCTTCAGGAAAGAACTACGGTATTGCTGTTAAGAAAGATGGTTATTTGTTCCATTCAGAGAACTTCGACGTGCCACAAACAACAGATTACCAAGAAGTTAATCTTGAGATTAAGTTAATGCCTATTCAGAAAGATGCAAAAATAGTATTGCGTAACGTATTCTTCGATACCGACAAGGCTACATTAAAACCAATGTCGTACATAGAGTTAAATAAGTTAGTCGAAATTATGAATAGCAATCCTAAGATAAAAATAGAAATTGGTGGACATACCGACAACGTTGGCTCTAAGGCATATAACCAAAAATTATCGCAGGCACGTGCCGAGTCGGTTGTGAATTATTTATTATCGAAAGGATTTACATCAGATCGTATGACATTTAAAGGATATGCTTTTGATGAACCAATTGCAACCAATAATACAGCAGAAGGACGCACACAAAATCGTCGTGTAGAGTTCAAAATTGTAAGTAACGAATAAAGAGACTTGAATCTAAATAAAAAGAAAGAGATACTGATTTTTCAGTGTCTCTTTCTTTTTTGTATAGAGTCTTTCTTTGTTCTATAAGCATAAGTTTTGAAATGAAAAAATGACTACTTTTGTGGCGCAATAGGAGAGATGTCCGAGTGGTTTAAGGAGCGCGCCTGGAAAGTGCGTATACTCCCAAAGGGTATCCGGGGTTCGAATCCCCGTCTCTCCGCCACTTTTGAGGTTTTTATAAAGATTAGAAACTCAGAGAATGGATAGAAAATATTTTTAAAAACATTTGTGAAAAAGATTTGAAGATATATCTAAAAAAACTACTTTTGTGCAGAGACAAAATAGTGCATTAATTTTAGCTTATAGTTAGAAATAATTTTAAATAAAACAATAAAAAACGAAAGTATTAATAAAAGTAAAATTATGAAGAAAGTATTTGCATTAGTGATGGCGTTCGGGTTATTCAGCCTAACTTCATTTTCACAAGAACAAGTTGCTCCAAGCAATGATTCTGCAAAAGCAACAGAAGCAGTTGCAAAAGCAGATTCTGCAAAAGCAGTAGAGGCTACAACTGAAGCAGCAGAAGAAGAAGTAGTAAAACCGGAAGAAAAAGGTTTCCATCAAGTTATCAAGGAAAAATTCATTGAAGGTGGTGCCGGATTTATGGCGTTAGTATTGATTTGCTTGATCGTTGGTATTGCTATTTCAATCGAAAGAATTCTTTATTTGAACTTAGCTTCAACTAACACAAAGAAATTATTAGGAAGTATAGAAGCAGCATTAAACGAAAAGGATGAAGCAAAGGCATTAGAAATTTGCCGTAACACTCCTGGACCAGTTGCAAGTATTTTTTATCAAGGTTTAACTCGTTTGCAAGACGGACCTGAAATGGTAGAAAAAACAGTTGCTTCATACGGAAGTGTTCAAATGGGACTTTTGGAAAAAGGTTTAACATGGATTTCACTTTGTATCGGCTTAGCACCATCTTTAGGATTCTTGGGAACAGTTGTCGGTATGATTCAAGCATTCGATGCTATCGCAATCGCAGGTGAAATGTCTCCAACAGTTGTTGCTTCTGGTATCAAGGTTGCTCTTATCACTACTGTAGGTGGTTTGATTGTTGCCATGATTCTTCAAGTGTTCTATAATTATTTATTGACAAAAGTTGATGACTTAACTACTGATATGGAAGATTCTTCTATTTCTTTAGTTGACCTTGTAGTTAAGTACAACGCTAAAAACTAATAACTGATGGATAATCAAAAGTTTAACAAAGCATTTAAGGTCGGTTACGTGTCATTGCTCGTGTTATCATTATTGGTAACCATATGGTATTGGGCGGCCGCTGCTGGAAAGGACTGCTTAGCATGTACTTTACCAGTATGCGAGGCAATGGGTCCTGAAGGGGAAACCTATTTTTTGCCGGCTGATTCTTGCGCTCTTTCTTATGCTGAAATACAAGAAAGACAAGAAGCACAAGGCATTACTATACAAGAATGTAGTCAAGAGTGTATCAATTACGCTGATATATACTTAGTATTTTCAATAGTATTGGTTATCGTAGCTATCATACTCATGTTAATAATGGCGGTATATTCACCATTTGCAACAAGTAAAAAAATGTCAAAAACAGCAGTAGGAGTGGGAATATTCCTTCTTGTGTCAGCAATAGTTGGATACCTCTTGTCATCTCCTGAAATTCCTGAAATTATAGGTTTTGATGGTATCATTACAAAGTTTGATATCCTTATGACGGATTCATTGTTGTATGCGACATACATTTTGTTGGCAGGAGCTGTATTGGCGATACTTTCACCTATTGTAATTAAATTTTTAAGAAAATAAAAAACAAGAGGGGGATGTAAATTCCCCTCTTTAAACGTAAAAATATGGGTAAGAAAAAAGTTCCTGAAATAAACGGATCATCAATGGCCGATATCTCATTCATGTTGTTGATATTTTTCCTTACAGCAACAACAATGGAGACAGATAAAGGTTTGTTCCGTATGTTGCCACCATATCAAGACCCAACAGAAGTACTAGAAGACGTTAAGGTGCTAGACAAAGATTTGTTTGTGGTTCTTGTAAACAAAGACGACAAGTTGATGGTGGAGAAAAAACCTATGCATGCTCGTGAGTTGCGTAAAACCCTCAAGGATTTCTTGATGAATATGAATAACAATTTGGAGGACAAACAGTATCCTGGTTATACGGAGGAAAGTATACCCGGTATAGGAAGAGTTAAAGTTACCAAAGCTATTGTGAGTATTCAAAATGACCGTGGAACGTCTTACCAGAAATTCATTGAAGTTCAGAATGAGATTGTTGCCGCATACAATGAGGTTAAAGATTATTATTCTTTAAAATACTATAAAAGACCTTTTAAGGATTTGAAAGAAAATCAACAAGATTTGATTAAACAAATTATTCCACAAAAGATTTCTGAAGCAGAACCTAAAAATATTGGAGGAAAATAGTTATGGCACAGTTTAGAAGTAAAGAGAAAAAAGAACCTCCTGCAATATCAACGCAGTCACTACCTGATATTATTTTCATGTTGATATTCTTCTTCATGGTTTCTACAACGATGCGAGAAAGCACTTTATTGGTAAAAAAACCTCATTTGCCTAAAGCAACGGAGTATGTAAAACTAGAAAAGAAATCAGTGGTAAGTAGCATATATATTTCAGCTCCCTCAATGGTTATGCAGAAGATATATGGTACGCAACCGGTTCTTCAATTGAACGAATCAATTGAAGATATTTCAAAGATAGCTCAGTTCATAGAAACAGAGCGTGGATCAATGGCAGCAAACGATCGTTCACAACTTACGGTCTCTCTAAAAGTTGATTCAAAAGCAAAAATGGGTATTGTGACCGATGTTAAAATGGAATTGCGTAAAGCAAATGCATTGAAAATCAGTTATGCGGTAATACCTAAAAACTAAATTTTCTTCATAGTTTATGAAGCCCGAAATGATTCAGTTCGTTTCGGGCTTTTTGTTTATTTCGTTTTTTCAAAATATTCTTTGATTATTCGTGCTTTGCTTGGTCCCACAACGGTAGCCAATTCTGTTTTGGAAGCCTCGCGAATGGCAGAGATTGTCTTGAAATTTTTGAACAACAATTCTATGGTTTTGGGGCCAAGTCCTTTAATGTTGTCGAGCTCGGAGGTGGTAAAGTTTTTTGAACGTTGGCTGCGATGGAAAGTGATAGCAAATCTATGCACTTCGTCTTGTATGCGTTCCATAAGGCGGAAGAGCGGGTCGGTTGGTTTCATTCCAATGGTTTTGGGAGGGAATCCAAACAGCATTTCACGCGTGCGGTGCTTGTCGTCTTTGGCAAGTCCCGCAATGGGAATATCAAGCTGCAACCGGTCTTGTATTACCTGCCGCGCCACTTCCATTTGCCCTTCGCCACCATCAACTATGAGCAATTGCGGCAAGGCTTCTCCTTCTTCGCTAAGGCGTTTGTAGCGGCGGTAAATAACTTCCGCCATGCTCGCGTAATCGTCGGGGCCTTCCACCGTTTTTATGTTGAATTTGCGGTATTCTGCCTTGTTCGGTTTCCCATCGGTAAAGCGCACCATGCCCGCTACCGCATAGGCTCCCTGTATGTTGCTATTGTCAAAGCACTCTATATTGCGAGGAAGTTCCTTGAGTTGCAAGGTTTTTTGTATGGTTTCTAATATTCTCTGGGTATGCTGTTCGGGGTCGAGGTGTTTCATTTGTTTGAGTTTCTCAACCTTATAGAGCTGTGCGTTCTGTTCCGAAAGGTGCAGCAAACTCGCTTTGTCACCACGTTGGGGAACGTGAAACGTAATGCCGTCTAATTGAAAATCGGGATCAAAAGGAACAATGATTTCTTTTGCCGTGCTCGGAATAAGTTGCCGTATTTCTGTAATGGCAATGCCTAAAAGTTCTTCCGGAGTTTCGTCAAGCTGCTTTTTCAGTTCCAACGTGTGCAGTTGCACAATTGCGCCATTCACAACTTTGAGGAAGTTTACATAGGCAGAATCTATATCGTCAAGAATTGAATACACGTCAACATTGGTAATCGTAGGATTCACAATGGTAGAATGGCTTTGGTAGCGTTCTAGTTCGTCAAGCTGTTCTTTGATGGTGCCGGCTTCTTCGTACCGCATTTCCGATGAATATTTCTGCATGCGGTTTTTCAGAACTTTGATAACCTCGCTAATGTTTCCTTTGAGAATGTTGCGAATGTCGGCTACGGCATTGTCATATTCTTCAGCCGATTGTTTTGCCACGCAGGGAGCATTGCAGTTTTTAATGTGATATTCCAAACACACGTTGAACTTGCCTTTTGCTATGTCGGCATTGTTGAGCGCAAGCGAACAGGTGCGTGGTTTGTACAGTTGCTTAACCAGCGAGAGCAAGTTTTTAGCCATGCGCACGTTTGAGTATGGACCAAAATACAGCGAACCGTTCTTAATCATGTGGCGCGTGAGAAAAATGCGCGGAAACGGCTCATTTTTGATAACAATCCACGGATAGGTTTTGTCGTCCTTGAGCAAAACATTGTATCGCGGTTTGTGTTTCTTTATGAGGTTGTTTTCAAGAAGCAGCGCATCTTGTTCGGTTTTCACAATAAAATGTTTGATGGTAACAATTTTGCTTACCAACATTTTCGTTTTGGGATGCGTTTGCTCTTTGTTGAAGTAGGACGAAACACGGCGTTTCAGGTTTTTTGCTTTACCCACATATATAAGAGTTCCTTGTTTATCAAAATATTGATAAACGCCAGGATTTGTGGGCAACGTGGCAAGTTGCTCTCGAATTGAAACGATTCGTTGTTCTTCGTAAGAACTCACATGACTATTTTATAATATTTCCTAAAATACTTCTTGTAATCTCTCTTGTAAGAGTTCTTGTTGCTGCTGATGTAGCATTCTTGGCAACACGTCCGGCAACGTCTTTTGTTGTTATTCCTTTTTTGGATTTCTTGCCCGAAATTTTGTTATTCACGGCAGTACCAACCATAGTTCCAAGAGCCGCAGTTGCTGCAGTAAAAATCGCTTTCCCAACTTTCCCCAATATACCGCCGCCTTGTTTCGTTGTCGTTGTTTCTTCTTCAACTTCCTCTTCTTCTGTTTGAGCTTCGGCTTGAGCTTGTTGGGATTGCGCAAGCAACACTTCAAATGCACTTTCGCGGTCAATCATGGTATCATATTTCCCTTTGATAGTTGAACGGTTAATTATTTCGCCACGTTGTTGTGGTGTAATAGCACCAATTTGACTGAGTGGAAATAAAATTTTTGCTCGTTCTACAACGCTAGGAGCACCTTTTTCATCAAGAAAAGAAACAAGAGCTTCGCCGGTTTCCAAGTTCATAATAGCTTCATCAGTTTTGAAGTCTGGATTGGCACGGAACGTATCGGCTGCGGTCTTCACAGCTTTTTGGTCTTTTGGAGTGTAGGCACGGAGTGCATGCTGAACGCGGTTACCTAATTGTCCTAAAATACGTTCAGGAATGTCGGTTGGACTTTGAGAAATAAAATAAATTCCAACTCCTTTGCTTCGGATAAGGCGGATAACTTGTTCGATTTTATCAGTAAGAGCTTTCGGAGTTTCGTCAAAAAGCATGTGCGCTTCATCAAAGAAGAACACGAGTTTTGGCAATTCCATATCGCCAATTTCCGGTAGTTGAGCATACAATTCGCTCATAAGCCAGAGTAGGAATGTAGAATATAATTTTGGCTGCATCATCAATTTATCTGCTGCCAAAACATTCATTACGCCTTTGCCACCTTCGGTTTGCAATAAATCGTAGATATTAAATGAAGGTTCTCCAAAAAATTGATTTGCACCTTGATTTTCAAGGGTGAGAAGAGAACGTTGAATTGTACCAATAGTTTGTTTGGTTATGTTTCCATATGCCGAAGTATACTCCGAGGCATTGTTTCCAACGTAGTCAAGTATAGAGCGAAGGTCTTTAAGGTCAAGAATCAGCAAACCTTTATCATCAGCAATGCGGAATACGATGTTGAGAACACCACTTTGTGTCTCGTTAAGGTCCATGAGTCGGCTAAGAAGTTGCGGTCCCATATTGGAAATGGTGGTACGCATAGGATGACCTTGTTCGCCAAAAACATCAAAAAACCGTACCGGGCACGCTTGGAATTGTGGATTTGGAACACCAAATTGGTCTTTTCGTTTTTCAATAAAACCATTCATGCTTCCCATTTGGCTAATACCCGATAAGTCACCTTTCATATCGGCCATAAAACACGGAACACCGGCTTGACAAAATGTTTCAGCCATAACTTGTAGAGTAACAGTTTTTCCTGTTCCTGTTGCACCCGCAATAAGTCCATGGCGGTTTGCCATTTTGCCAACAATACTTATTGGGCCTTTTTCGCTGTGGGCAATGTATAAACCTTGTTCTTGTGTGTACATAATTCGTGATTTTTATAGTTTCAATACAAAGTAATAGAAAGTTTTGAAAATAGAGGAATTAAGAAGGAAAATTCCTGTATTTTTACCAAAAATTATAACAATGGCACAGGGAATACAATATTTTTCTACAAACCACAAAGCTGCCGAAGTTTCTTTCGGAGAAGCATTATTGAAAGGATTGGCACCAGATAAAGGTTTATACATGCCTAAATCAATTCCAACGTTCACTTCTGCTGAATTGAATGCGTTGAAGGGCAAAGAATATTATGAAATAGCAGCACTAGTTTTCTCAAAATTCTTGGGAGATGACGTTCCTATGGACGGTTTGCTAGCCATGACCAAGGATGCATACAACTTTACTGTGCCATTAGAAAACGTAGTAGACAGAAAATATATAATGCGCCTTGACCAAGGTCCTACGGCATCGTTCAAGGACTTTGCAGGACGTATGATGGGTCGAATGATGCAATATTATTTGAAACGTAGCAATGTGCAGAAACTCATCCTTACTGCTACTTCGGGCGACACCGGAAGTGCTATGGCACATGCGTTCTATGGTTTAAACAACATACGCATAGCAGTACTTTTCCCAAAAGATGAAGTAAGTGAGCGCCAACGTCGTCAAATGACAACCTTGCAAAAGAACGTACAAACTATCGCTATTGATGGCAAGTTTGATGATGCGCAAGCTATGGTTAAGCAAGCGTTTTCAGACCCAGACTTGGAGTGCTTGAACTTTACAAGTGCAAACTCAATCAACATTGGTCGTTTGATTCCGCAAATTGTGTACTACATTTATTCATACACCAAACTTCGCAATCAAAATACAGAAGCATTAGAAGACGTGATTTTTTGTATTCCTTCGGGAAATTTCGGCGACATGATGGGTTGTGTGTTGGCAACAAAGATGGGTTTGCCGGTAAAGAAAATTTTGGTTGCAACCAACGAAAACAATGAGTTTGAACAGTTGATGCAAACGCACAAATACAGCAAGATTGAACCATCAAAGAATTGTCTTTCGAATGCCATGAATGTTGGGCATCCAAGCAATTTGGCTCGTTTGATAGAACTTTATGGTGGAAATATGGACGAGAAAGGAAACATCACTAAAGAGCCTGATTTTGCAGCAATGGACAAGATGTTTTATCCTTTGAGTGTGTCTGATGCCGAAACTCGTGCCTCAATTAAGCAAGCGTGGGATGCATATCAAGTGGTGTTGGAACCTCATGGTGCTGTGGGATGGTATTGTGTAGAACAATATATGGCAGAGAACGATGTGCCGGAGTCTCAATTACTTATTTCGTTAGAAACGGCTCATCCTGCCAAATTTCCGAACGCAGTCATTGACACTATCGGCATAGAACCACAATTACCGCCAAGTTTGGAAGGTTTGGAAAACAAAGAAGAGTTTTACGATCACATAGAAGGAAATTATTCTGCATTCAAAGAATATTTGGACAAGAAATACCAATGGAGAAAATAATTCTCGGCATCGATCCCGGCACGAACGTTATGGGCTACGGCTTAATAAAAGTCGTGGGCAAGCAGTTGTCGGTGATTGAGATTGGTGTGATTGAGATGCAAAAACTCAACGACCCATATGTGAAGTTGCAGAAAATATGCAAATCACTCACCGAGATTATTGAGAAATACTGTCCCGATGAGATGGCGCTTGAAGCACCTTTTTATGGGAAAAACGTGCAGTCTATGTTGAAGCTCGGACGAGCACAAGGGGTTGCAATGGCGGTGGGTTTGGCTCGCGACATTGTGATACATGAATATGCCCCACGAAAAATCAAATTGTCTATAACGGGATCGGGAGCTGCTTCAAAAGAGCAAGTTGCATCTATTCTTTCCAAAATGATGAAATACGAAAACGATCAAAAATATCTTGATGCCACAGATGCGTTGGCGGTTGCTGTGTGTCATTATTTTCAATTGTCGAAACCACAAATAGCAGAAGCAAAAACGAAAGCCTCTGCTACCACCAAAACGCCCAAATCAAAACAATCGTGGGCGCAGTTTGTTTCACAAAACACCGACAGAGTCATTAAATAAAATGGTTGAAATTTAAACGCTTACCACGTTTTAGCACGTCCTTGTTTTCTGCGTTTTGCAGCATCTTCTTTCTTTTGGCGAATTACCAATTTTGCAAACGTTTCTTGGAAATCGTCAGCAGGAGTAGGAGCCGAAATCATCTCAATTTTTCCATTGCGATTAAGTAGCATGTAAGTTGGCATACCGCGAAGCTTATATTGGCGGCCTATCTCGGGATTATCACCTGCGTAGAGGAATGTCCAGTTATACTGTGGATTTGCTTTTTTGAACGAACGGAAATCATCAAATGTTTTCTCATAACTCAGTGTTACAATATTCAAATCACGTTTCGTTTTTTCATTCATTTTCTTTAGAACCTTGTAATCCTTGATACATGCGTAATTCTCTGACCTACAGAAATTAAGGTACACATACTTGCCTTTGAATTTATCTAACGTATAGAGTACGCTATCTTGGTTGTAGAGCTCAAAATAGGGCGCTTCATCATGGAATTCCAACGCAGTATATTTTTTCTTGATATTCTCGGCAATACTCTTGTGCTCAGGAATCTTTGTTACTAGAATTACCGAGTCAAGTGTCTGATACACAGGAGCCGGAGGAAATACATCACGGTCTTTGAGACAATCGTCCAAACATTGAAGTAAGAATAATTCCTTGAGGGTGTCATTTCGGAAAGCAATGTTTTTTTCCAACGTTTTCTTAAACATGCTAGGGCTTTTTCCATAGATAATGTCAATCTTCAAGTTTTTGCCCATGTCGTGCGTATTGTTGTATATAATGTAGTCTTTCCACATCATTTTGAACAAATTCATGTACGATGGATTGTAATAATAGAACGGTTGATTGAGGAAATGTTTGCGTGTAATGCTCATTTTGTCGCGCTGATATGCCATGTAGCGAAGCGAGTAAAGGCGGTAGTTTTTGTACACGTTAAAAAATTCCTCGTCCTTGCAATCGGCGAAAACACTATCAACGTAGGCTTCAAATTTTTCAACTTTTGCCTTGTCGCGTTTAATATATATTTCTTGGAAATTTTCGTTTAAGAAATTCTCATAAATCGAGTTAAACGAAAGAATAAGAATATTCACATCATGGTCAGAAACGCTGTTTATCACGCCTAAACTTATGTCGACAGGTTCGAAATACGGATTAAGTTCCTCCGCCAACGTTTTTTCTTGACGTGGAGGCATTGCTATCTCGTATTCTTTGTCGGGCGAAACAAACAAGAACGCTTTGTACACGCCAAGATACATGTATATTTCACGTGTTGTGGAACAGTCAAACGAGAATGAGAAATTACCCATTGCATCGGTTTTGAATGATCCAATCAGTTCTTCATTTTTGGTGAAATAATCGGAATACTGATATACGCTAATAGTTTGGTTTGCATATTCCTCAGATGCCCCCATAATAGTGGCGGTCTGACCGGAAACAGCCAACGAAAATAAAAATGCTATGTAAAAAGCGAGTCGTTTTCGCATGAAAACCTTCATATAAGATTTTATACCGTGCAAAAGTAATAAATTAACTTAATCAATGGTAAGTAACGATGCAAAAAACGTATATTTGCCCTTATTGGCTTCGTAGTTCAATGGATAGAATAGTAGTTTCCGGAACTATTGATTAGGGTTCGATTCCCTACGAGGCTACTTTCTCAAAACGCTGTATGAATGCTGCAATCGATTATTCCGCAATTATTCGTCTAGGTTGGCAGGAATACAATCCTGACCGCAAAATAGCCGAAATCACTGACTTGAGTGTAAATGTTTCGACAAACAAAGTGTTTCGTCTCTCGTTTGACGACGGAAGTTTTGTGATGGCGAAAGTTTCAAACTTCGGCAAGTACGAAAATTTCAAAGAAGATCACACGATTATCAACGTATTGGCAAACAATCTGGAGTATCCCTATGATATGTTTTTGTCGAGTTCGTTGATGAAAGGCGATGAGTTGTTTTTGTATAAATACGAAGACGCTGCCATTGAAGTGTGGATGGTTTTCTATCGTGTGGTACGCATTGCCGAACGTTTGCCTAAGCGCTTGGACGAGAAGCAACTCAGAATACTTGGTTCGGAAATGGCAAAATTCCACAAAGTCTGTGATACTATGGCGCCGGTGTTGCCGCGTTCGTCCAAAAATCTTCAAAAAGACGTAATGCAATTGATGCGAAATCTTGACAATCCCGAACACACACAACATTTTGGTGGTTGCATTGATTTAATTCGTCGTCATTGCGATTTGTTATTGAAAAACATTGACACGCTTGGTTTCAATTCGTTCAATAAAATTCCCGTTTTTGTTGATTGGAATAGCGGAAATTTTTCGGTTAATAGCGACGGAGCATTGTTTTCGCGTTGGGACTACGATTGGTTTCGCATGAGTTCGCGCATTATGGATTTCTATATGTTTAGCCGCGTGGTGTCTGACATTGGCGACAAAACCGACTTTAGCTATACCGCTACCCAACTCAGCGAAGAGCGATTTTTGCTGTTTCTTGAAGAATATCATAAAGTCTTTCCATTGACCGAAAACGAGGTACGTTTTCTAAAAGAGGCCTATCGTTTCTTTATTTTGCACTACGTAATAAGCAATGGAATATATTTTTTCTCAAACACGTATGCACAAAAATTACAACGAGAAGCGTGCGAAATTTATCTTCCTCAGTTGGATAGCGTGTTCAACCCTGAGGTTATTTTGAAACATTTGCATATATAAACTATGGAACTGCCATCGTCGAAAAAGGAAATGGAGCGTTTGGGCTGGGATTACGTTGACGTGATTCTCATTACCGGCGATGCGTACATTGACCATCCGGCGTTTGGTACCGCCATTATAGCGCGCGTGTTGGAACTTTCGGGATTGCGTGTGGCAATTGTTCCGCAACCCAATTGGCGTGACGATTTGCGCGATTTCAAGAAAATGGGTACGCCGCGATTGTTTTTCGGCATTAATGCCGGAAGTATGGATTCCATGGTGAACCATTATACCGCTACCAAACGACTACGCTCCAACGATGCCTATACGCCCGGCGGGCTTGCCGGACAACGTCCCGACTATGCCGTTACGGTGTATTCCACTATTTTAAAACAATTATTCCCCGAAGTTCCAGTTGTTATTGGCGGCATCGAGGCCTCGTTACGACGCTTTTCGCACTACGATTATTGGTCCGATTCGTATAAAAAATCGGTGCTGATTGACAGTCATGCCGACTTGTTGGTCTATGGCATGGGCGAACGGCCTATGGTTGCCATAGCTGAGGCGTTGAAAGCGGGAAAAAAAGTTTCGGAGCTCACAGAAATTCCACAAACAGCATACGTAACAAAATCCTTGGAACATTGTTCTCGAAAGCCTGTAATGTTGCATTCGTACGAGGATTGTTTGAAAAACAAGGTGCTCGATGCTAAAAACTTCCGGATTATTGAAGAACAATCAAATGTGTGGGATACTGAGAGGCTTGCACAGCAATTTGGAAATGAATATGTCGTTATAAACGAACCATATCCAACCATAACAACGGAAGAACTCGATGCAATTTATGCGTTGCCATATTCACGTTTGCCACATTCGCGCTATGCCAAAAAGCCGCCTATTCCAGCGTTTGATATGATAAAAGATTCTGTCACTATTCATCGTGGCTGCTTTGGTGCATGTAGTTTTTGTACTATTTCGGCGCATCAGGGGAAATTCATTGCCAGCAGGAGTGAAAAATCAATTTTGAACGAGTTGCAAGAGATTGCAACCGCACCACAATTCAAAGGTCACATAACCGACTTGGGCGCGCCGTCGGCAAATATGTATGGAATGCAGGGCAAGAACCAAATGCTTTGCCAAAAATGCAAACGACCATCGTGTTTGTTTCCTGCAAAGTGCAAAAACCTGAACGATAGCCATGTGCGATTGACAAAATTGTACGAAAAAGCCGAACGAATTCCCGGCATCAAACATTTGACTATAGGCAGCGGCATTCGTTACGATTTGTTGCAAGGAGCTCCGGGAGAGAAAGAATACATAACGCAACTAATACGCAAACACGTATCGGGACGATTGAAAGTAGCTCCTGAGCACACTGAAGATGCGGTTTTGAAGAGCATGCGCAAACCCTCGTTTCAGTTGTTTGGAAAATTCAAAACCACGTTTGATGAGGTGAACAAAAAATACGGTTTGCGTGAGCAAATAATTCCGTACTTTATTTCTTCACACCCAAACTGTCGGCCGCAGGATATGAGAAAGTTGGAGCAACAATTACGTTCTATGCATCTTATGCCCGAGCAAGTGCAAGATTTTACTCCAACGCCCATGACGCTTTCAACGGTGATGTTTTACACGGGCGTGAATCCTTACACAATGGAGCCGGTTTTTTCAGCGAAAAGCAAGGCAGAGAAAGACGAACAGAAATCATTTTTCTTTTGGTACAAACCCAAAGAAAACTATAAAAAACAGTCATGGACCAAGAATTCTCCCCGCAAAAAGTATTAAAATTCTGTCCGCGATGTGGCGGAAGTCATTTTGAGCCGCACGGCAGCAAGGCAAACAAATGCCATGATTGCGGTTTTGTGTTTTACTTCAACGAAGCTACAGCCGTTGCCGTGATTATTCGTGACGCTGAAAACCGCGTGTTGCTGACCAAGCGAGCGTTCGACCCAGGGAAAGGCACATTAGATTTGCCGGGTGGTTTTGTTGACCCCATGGAATCAGCGGAACATGCCGTGGATAGAGAGATTGCGGAAGAATTGAATTTAAAAATTATGGAGAAAAAATATCGCGGTTCATTTCCGAACACCTACGTGTATGGCGGACTTCTCTATTATACTTGTGATCTGGTATTTGAATGCACCGTTGCCTCGTTTGAGCACATCACTGCTACCGATGATGTTTCGGCTTACGAATTTCATCACATTACCGAAGAAGTTATTGCCCGCGTGAGTGCACAATCAATCAAAACGATTTTAAGAACGATTTGTTTGTAGAAGAAAATTGGTTAATCGGTGAGGTGGTTAATTGGTAAGTATTTGGTAGTTAGCCGTTGTGTTAATCGGAAAGATTTTAAGGTTAGAATTTTATTGCCCGTAGGGCATTTATTTTAACAGGAAAGAAAGACATTCCCTTTTTTATTTGTCCGTAGGACATACACCAAAATAGTTGTGGGTTAGTTGGTAGAGACGTCACACAATATGCAAGTGTGTATGTTTTTATTCTACAGAGAGTAATCACAAGGAACAATTTACTATTTGTGACAATTGTGTGGCGTCTGTACAATTCGTAGTTTTTCGTTTCCGTAAAACGTGTAATGAGAAACGGTTAATCGGTAAGTCATTTCTCACCAATTAACCGTTACATCAATCTTTATTTCAAACGAGTTAACCAACGTTATTCGTTTTTTCCTACCGCATATATGTCATGATAGGGACGCCACACAACAGATGAGGAATGTCTGTCTTTATTTTTAAAAGATAGACACTAATACACAATCCATTATTTGAGACAATTGTGTGACGTCGCTGCTGACCATTTTTTATCCCATAACAACAACAACCTCATTTTCGTTTTTCATATCTTTAAAAGGTACTATGTTTCCTTGAATAGCATTACCGTTAAGAGTTATAGAAACCACACCTTTTTCGACTTTTTTAGGATTTTTTACAGTAATGTTTACTTTTTTTTCTCGAAATTTACGAGTTGCAGTAAATCCTTCCCAAGCTGGAATGCAGGGGTCAATTAGTAATCCATCGTAATCGGGACGAATACCAAGAATATATTGAGCAGCACTGTAGTATGCCCACGAAGCAGTTCCACTCAACCATGGGCAACGGCTTTGACCAGCACGCATGTTGTATGTAGAACATGTGGTTTGTGCATATACGTATGGTTCAATTTGTCGAACTTCGGCTTTTTCGTTATACGATGCGGGCAAATAGTTTTTATGGTTTTTATAAGCACGTTTGCCGTGTCCTAAAATACAGTCAGCCATAATTCCCCAACCTTGTGTGTGTTGGAACACAGCCGCATTTTCCTTCATACCTTTATTGAACAATGGTGCTTTAATAACCGAAGCTTCTGTTTTTTCGTATGGGGGGTCGCATAGAACTAAGCCATATTCAATGGCAAGATGTTTTTCAACACTATTCATAACAGTTTTGGCACGTTCGCCGGTAGCTTGTCCCGAAATGATAGACCAAGTGTTAGGATTTAGCCATATTTTACCTTCGTGTAATGGGTCATTTTTTGTTCCAAAAATATACCCATCTTCTTTGAGCGCGCGCACGTACCATTCACCGTCCCATGCCACCTTGTCAATAGTTTCGGTGAGTGTTTGTAAGTGTTTTTCGGCCCAAGCAACTTCGCTCTTCTTTTGTAAACGAGTGCAGATGTCAATGTACACGGTAAGTGCGTAGCGTAATTGCATAGCAACAAACACGGTTTCACCTTTTGCACCGAGCACCAAACAGTCGTTCCAGTCGGCTTTAAGACCGCAAGGAAGTCCGTTTTTACCACAACGGTCAAGGTTGAATTGAATAGCGCGTTTTAAGTGTTCAAGTACTGTGCCTTCGCCTTTGTCAGAGAAAGGAAGCACTTTGTCGTAGTATGAAATATCGCCAATCTCTTTTACGTAGGTAGGAACCGTGTTGAACAACCACATGCAGTCGTCAGAACGGAATTCGTTTTCAGGAGTTGGAACTTCATGTCCAGGATTGTGCGCAAATGGTTTTACCACCGGCATAGCACCACCGTTAGAATTTTGCCCTGTGAGCATCAATTCCAAGCGAGAAACAACTTCTTCAGGAATATTGTGAATAATACCGAGCATATCTTGAATAGTATCGCGGTATCCCATACCATCACGTTCTCCACGATAGAT
>CAYFVM010000013.1:32457-47162 GCA_964346725.1 uncultured Bacteroidales bacterium | reverse complement strand
ATATCATACAACCTTTTTTTATTTCTATTTACAGCTAAGATATTTTCAGTGATTGAGCGTGATAGTTATAAAAAAAGTGTTTACTTTGCACTGCATTTGAGAGAGTTCTATGACATATACATTGGTAGTAAGGTTTAGCCTCTATCAATACCACTATATAAGACTAGGGTGGTTATAGCTCCGGGGTTCCACCTCTTCCCATTCCGAACAGAGAAGTTAAGACCGGAAGCGCCGATGGTACTGAGTTAAAATCGGGAGAGTAGGTACCGCCTCTTTTTTTACTTGAAAGGTTGTATGAGTTAATCATACAACCTTTTTTATTGTCCCTACAATACTCTGTTGTTTATTTTTGAGGTGCGTACTTGTGGTACAAACCAACCAGATGTAATTGTTGAATAGGTTTTTAGCCAGAGTGTTTGTTTTTATAATAATTGTAAAGCAATAGCGGCGCAAGCCTCTGCATCGGCCATTGCGTTGTGGTGGTTGGTAAGATCAAAACCGCATGCAGCAGAAACCGTCTGTAGTTGGTGATTTACCAAAGCTGGTAATTTCTTTCGTGAGGCAATGCAGGTGCAATGAAATTTATATTGCGGATAGTCCATCATATAGGTTCGGAAAACCGCTTTTAGGCAGCCTTCGTCAAATCTGCTATTGTGAGCAACTAAAGGTAAGTCTTCTATAATGGGAACAATCTTTTCCCAGATCTCAGGGAAAAGAGGAGCATCATCGGTATCGCTTGCTGTGAGCCCGTGTACTTGCGTACACCAATAGCTGTAGTAGTTTGGTTCGGGTTGAATGAGACTGTAAAACGTGTCGGTAATGATACTGTTTTTTACAACGACAATACCAACGGAACACACACTGCTTGGTTCGTGATTGGCTGTCTCAAAATCTATTGCTACAAAATTGTCCATACTTTAAAACATTTAAAACAAATATAGGAGATAGTTGTGCCAAATAATGACATAGCTAAAACTTTTATGTTTAGCGAACAATAGGATCTCCACATAATTCTTTTCTACGGCATGTGTTGCAGTGATTTCCATTCCATACGGAGAGGAATTGAGCCACCGAGGCATCAATAAGTTCAAGGTTATCGGTAAGAATGCCAGCTTCGAAGCTACGATTGTTTTCACCTTTCATACCGATACCAGCTCCGGTAAGATTTGCAGAACCAATATATACTTGCTTTTCGTCAAAAATCATGAGTTTGAAGTGAACCCTTGGGCAGAGTCGCCGTTGGAGTTTGTTTGCAAGAATGGGATAGCGGTCAAAATCTTCACGGAAGTTAGGACCGGGTTCTTTAGCGTGAATCAAACGTACTTCAACGCCACGCTTTAGAAGCTCCGCAATAATGCCAAGAAAGGGAATTTGTTGAGAACCAACTTTCACATATAAGTCTTTAATGTCGGCAGTGCCAATCCATAAACTATGCGTAGTCTTTGCGCATTGCGCAAGCACCGTGGAATAATGGGCTGAGTCGGAGATATATTGAATCATGGTTAGTATACCGATTTTAAAACTACGTTTCTCAAAGGTACTTGTTTTATTTTAAATTTCTAAAAAGTCATACTCATTCGTTCCTAAAAATCCGACTATCCGTGCATGACCATAGAAAAATTGTTACTTTTGTGAAAAACAAAGAGTGACATGGAAATTTTAAAAGGTACAGACATTGCCTATGTTGGCGTTGATGATAATGAAATAGATTTATTCGAAAATCAATATTCTGTTCCGCAAGGAATGTGCTACAATTCATATATTATAACTGATGAAAAAATTGCGATAATTGATACGGTTGATGTTCGCAAATGTCAAGAGTGGCTAGAAAATGTTGAAAAAGCATTAGCAGGAAAAACGCCGGATTATTTGGTAATACAGCACATGGAACCCGATCATAGTGGTTGCATTGCAAAGATTGTACAGAAATATCCATCTCTTACCATTGTAGCCAGTGCAAAAGCGGTACAAATGTTACCTCAGTTTTTTGCTACAACGCAGTTTGAAGGAAAAACAATGGCGGTAAAAGAATGTGATGTACTTTCGTTGGGGAAACATTCCTTACAGTTTTTTACAGCCCCAATGGTGCATTGGCCAGAAGTAATTGTTTCATACGACGCATTAACCAAGACTTTGTTCTCAGCCGACGCATTTGGTACGTTTGGCGTAATGAACGCCATCGGCAATTGGGTAGATGAGGCACGTCGGTATTATTGCAACATTTGTGGAAAATATGGTTCGCCTGTTTCTAAATTATTGGAAAAGGCTGCCACCTTGGATATAAAAACTATTTGTCCGCTCCATGGTCCTCTTTTGCAGGGCCAACGGATGCAAGAAAATATCCGTCTTTACTCTTTGTGGAGCGCATACAAACCAGACACTGAAGGTATTTTTATTGCATACGCGTCTATTCATGGTGGAACAAAAGCTGTAGCAGAGAAAATGGCTGAAATGTTATGTCAGAAAGGAGTGAAAAATGTACCGGTAGTGGATTTGTGCCGAACAGATTATTCCGAAGCCGTAGCTCGCGCATTTCAGATGCCTAAAATGCTTCTAGCATCTTCTTCATACGATGCAGACGTATTTTCACCTATGTATGATTTTCTTCATCGTTTACAACTCAAGACATACCAAAATCGTACGGTAGGTATTATAGAAAATGGTTCGTGGGCACCATCGGCCGGAAGAGTTATGAAGTCGATGTTGGAAACAATGAAATGCATAGAGATAGTAGAACCAATGGTTACTATCAAATCACGAATGAAAGAAGATGATAATGCTAGTTTAGAACTGTTGGCGCAAGCGTTGTTGAGCTAATTATCCAACCCCAAACGATAAATCTGAGGGAACGACCTATGAGCATAAATACGGCGCATCGCATCCAATTGATTCGATAGAATCCGAGTGCAATTGCAAACACGTCGCCCACAATTGGGAGCCAAGTAAAAAAGGCGAGGAGTGAACCCCATCGTTCTATTTTGGGTAATTGTGCTTGTAATTTGGAGACGTCAGTTTTGAACCATTTTTTAATGTGTTCAATATTACCTAGCCATCCAATAAAGTATGAGGTTAAACCGCCAAGCCAGTTGCCAATAGTGGCACAGAGAAGACAAGTCACGAAATCGCCACCGGCAAGTAATACTGCTATAAAGAGGGCTGATGCGCTAAAAGGAATAACCGTGGAGGCGAGAAATGAGCCGATAAACAGCCCGATATATCCCCAATCGGCTAGTGATTCCATATAGGATTAATTGTCACGACGTTCAAATTTTTCTTTTCTCTTGTCGTCTATACGTTTTCGTATCAAGAAAATCAAGCCGACTAAAACAGCCAAAATGGCTATACCTTCTACTACCGCATAAATAGTTAGCCAATTTGTTGCCATGTTATCGTAGTTTTACCGCTGTTCCGTAGGCTAAAATTTCCGCCATGCCTTGACCAACATTCGAAGTCTGGAAACGGATATTGATTATGGCATCGGCTTGTTGTTGCTCGGCATCTTCAATCATACGTTGAAGTGCTTCTTCGCGAGCTTCGGCAAGCAATTTCGTGTATTCCGAAATTTCACCGCCAACCAAGTTTTTAAGTGATGCTACAATGTCATTTGCAAAATTGCGAGAGCGGACTGTGCTACCTCGCACGAGTCCGATAGTCTCTACAATTTCTTTGCCTGTAATATAGTCGGTATTAACGTATATCATGGTCTATTACTTATGGTTTTTAATCCAAACGCGTGCATTTACAAAGGCTTCAATCCAAGGAGATACAACATCAGAATTCCTGCGTTCTTCTGGGTAGTATGCCCAGTTCCAAGGATAGAGTGATCTTTCTAAGTGAGGCATCATTGCTAAATGGCGACCATCGTCAGAAGTGATACCGGAAACGTTCCAATCAGAACCGTTAGGATTTGCAGGATATGAACCATAACTATAGGTCATTGCAATGTTGTACTGAGATTTGTCGTAAGGGAATTTGAATTTACCTTCGCCGTGTGCAATCCAAATACCAAGCGCGCTACGTTCAATAGATTTGAGCATAATGCTTGGGCTCTCATGAATATTTACGCCAATGAAACCAGATTCAAATTTGTGAGAATCATTGTGTTCCATGTGTGGTTTTTCCGCATGGTTTTGATTGATAAGGCCTAATTCAATCATAAGCTGACATCCGTTGCAAACGCCAAGACTCATGGTGTCTTTACGAGCAAAAAAGTTGTCAAGCGATGCTTTTGCTTTTTCGTTGAACAAGAAAGCTCCGGCCCAACCTTTTGCAGAACCAAGTACATCGGAGTTAGAGAAACCGCCGACAAATACAATCAAGTTGATATCAGACAAATCTTCACGTCCGCTGATAAGGTCTGTCATGTGAACGTCTTTTACATCAAATCCGGCTGCGTGTAAGCACCATGCCATTTCACGGTCACCATTAACACCTTTTTCACGAATGATAGCGGCGTGAATGCCGGTCTTTTCGTTGCGGTGCATTTTGAGTCCGTAGGTTTCCATTTTTCCATTGAAATCTTCTGGGAATTTGAATTGTAATGGAGTGTTTGCAAATGATTCAAAACGTTCTTTTGCTTTAGCTGTGCCACTTTGTTCGCAGTCAAGAATGTATGAGGTTTTGAACCATGTGTTACGCAAATCTTTGATGTCAAATTCGTATGAATTTGTACCTAAAATTTCAAGTTTATCGCTGTTGGCATTGCATGTTCCTAATGTGAAGCATGAGATTCCTGTTGCCGCAAGTTCTTCTGCAGTTTTCTTTGAAACTTGAAGAACAAGAGCAGGATTTTCGTTGAATAATACTTCAATATCGTTTTTGTTGCTGAAGTTGCTAAGGTCAATTTTCATTCCGCCCTTTGTGTTCGGAAAATTCATTTCCAACAAACAAGTAAGCAAACCTCCGGCAGAAACGTCGTGACCGGCATATACTTTGCCGTCAGCTACAAGTTTTTGAACAGCGTTGAATGCTTTTTCGAAATAAGCAGAGTCTGTTACGGTAGGAGTTTCTTTGCCAAGTCCGTTTACGATTTGAGCCAAAGCAGAACCGCCAAGTTTTTGTCCCGATTTACCAAAGTCAACATACACTAAAACAGCGTCTTCTACTGGTTTTACAACCGGAGTCACCGTTTTGCGGATATCTTGTACTTCGCCAACGGTAGAGATAATCACCGTGCCGGGAGAGTATACGCTATCACCGTTTTTGTACTTCTGTGTCATAGACAAAGAGTCTTTTCCGGTAGGAATGTTTATGCGTAATGCTTGTGCAAAATCGCTGGCAGCTTCTACTGCGCGATACAAACGAGCATCTTCACCAGCATTCTTACAAGGCCACATCCAGTTTGCACTTAATGAAATTCCTTGCAATCCTTCTTCAATAGGAGTAAGCACTATGTTTGTCAAAGCTTCGGCAATAGACATGATAGAACCGTTTTCAGGAGAAATCAAGCCAACGGCAGGAGCGTGACCGATAGACGTTGCAATACCTCGTTTGCCTTGGTAGTCAAGTGCTACAACACCACAATCGTTCAATGGCAATTGAATTTCGCCACAACATTGTTGCGTTGCAATTTTACCTGTTACCGAACGGTCAACTTTGTTTGTCAAAAAATCTTTACACGCAACCGATTCCAATTGAAGAACTTGGTTGATGTAGGTATGAATTTTTGCTTCGTCAAGATTCAATGGTTTGTACCTTTCATCAACGGTAGTGTCGTACATGATAGTTTTTGGCGGGTTGCCAAACATATCGTCCATTTGCAAGTCGATAGGTTTTTCGCCTGTTTTGTCGTCTACAAATGTGAACTGTTTTGTGCCTGTCGCTTCACCAATTACATACATTGGAGTGCGTTCGCGGCTTGCTATTTTTGAAAGAAGGTTGATGTCTTTGTCTTTCAATACAAGTCCCATACGTTCTTGAGATTCGTTACCAACAATTTCTTTGTGAGAAAGAGTAGGGTCGCCAATAGGAAGTTTATCAATATGAATTGTTCCACCGGTAGTTTCAATTAATTCAGACAAACAGTTAAGGTGTCCACCTGCACCATGGTCGTGAATAGAAACTACGGGGTTAACGTCCATTTCGCCCAAAGCGCGGATGGCATTATAGGCACGTTTTTGCATTTCAGGGTTACTTCTCTGAATTGCGTTAAGTTCTATAGAGTTAGTGTATTCGCCCGTAGCAACCGATGAAACAGCTCCACCTCCCATACCAATGCGGTAGTTGTCACCACCAAGCAACACAACTTTGTCGCCCACTTGTGGATCGTCTTTTAAACTGTCAATTTTCTTAGCGTATCCAACACCGCCCGCCATCATAATTACTTTGTCGTAGCCGTATTTCTTTTTGTTTTCAAAATGTTCAAACGAAAGTACACTACCGCAGATAAGTGGTTGTCCGAATTTGTTTCCAAAATCGCTGGCTCCGTTTGAAGCCTTGATAAGAATGTCCTTTGGTGTTTGATATAACCAAGGGCGAGGTTGCGTAGCGTGTTCCCACACTCTGTCTGCAGCATCAAGGCGAGTGTACGATGTCATGTAAACTGCTGTTCCGGCAATAGGGAATGATGCTTTACCACCGGCAATTCTATCACGAATTTCTCCGCCAGTTCCCGTTGCTGCACCATTGAATGGTTCAACAGTTGTTGGGAAATTGTGTGTTTCTGCTTTTAGAGAAATAACTGATTCAAAATTCTTAACAGCGAAATAATCCGGTTTGTCTTGTGTTTCAGGTGCAAATTGTTCAATAACGGGACCTTGTACAAAAGCACAATTGTCTTTGTATGCTGAAATTACACGATTCGGGTTGTCCGATGTTGTTTTTTTGATGAGTTTAAATAATGAAGATGGTTTTTCTTTTCCGTCAATAATAAAAGAGCCGTTGAAGATTTTGTGGCGACAGTGTTCTGAGTTTACTTGTGAAAAACCGAAAACTTCGCTATCGGATAATTTTCTTCCTAATTTCTGAGAAAGACTTTCCAAATATGCAATTTCGTTATCGTTCAATGCCAAACCTTCTTTCTCACTATATTCACGCATATTGTCAATATAAATGATAGGTTCAGGTGCACGATGTACCGTAAATATTTCTTGGTCGAGATTTTCATATTTTCGTTGCAACATAGGGTCGAACGTGCTTTCAGGAGTTTGTGGAAAATATTCCTCAATACGTTTAATGCCAACGATACCCATATTTTGGGTTATTTCAACAGCATTGGTACTCCAAGGAGTAATCATTTCACGACGTGGACCTATAAAATTCCCGTTAATGGTCTGGCTATTTATACAATTTGCATTGCCAAAAAGCCATGACAATTTTTCTGTTGTTTTTGTATCAAAAGTAGATTCGGATTGGACAGCGAGGATTTTATGCTGTTTGTCTTCAAAGAAATATATCATGTTCTCAATATTGAATAATTCACTCGGCAAATATATAATGATTTGCTTTTTTTGAGCAGATTTATTCCTTCAATATTTCAAATAGTTATGAACGATTTTTATTGATACAGAGTGGTCTTTACGCACTGAAATAAAGGTCTTGTTTGTAGTTGTTTACGTCAGAAGTTTGTATAGAAACTAAGGTGTCGCCTTTAAGGATTTTTGGCGTGTATCCTAATGAAAACAATATGTCGCAGCATATTCTACGATTTTCATCACCTCCTAATTCGGCTTGAATAAGTGGGTGATGTTTCTCTATAATCGCCTTCATGTGAGCCAATGCGTATTGTTCATATCCTTCAATGTCAATTTTTAGGAAGTCAATTTTCTCCAACGATGAAAATAATTCATCGGGAACTTTCATTGAAACTTCAAAGGTTTTTTCGAACGAATCTTGTTGTTTGTTGTCAATAACTTTAGTCATTCCGTGGTGAATGGCACCATCGACCGTGGGCATTCCCATTTCTACCGTTTTTTCTTCTGCACCAAGTGCGTATGGTAATAGTTGGCAATTGTTGATTCCGGTGCGTGCTACATTTCGTTTCCAAATTTCTCCGAAGAGAGGAATTGGTTCTACGGCAAAAACTTTTCCGTTTGCTCCGGCAGATTTGCTTAGAAAGTACGAGAAATAGCCCAAATTTGCACCAATGTCAACACAATGAAATCCGGGTTTTACAATCGTTTTGAGGTAATGAATTTCGGGATATTTCTTTTTGCCGAAATTGTTGTTCATGAGAAAAATGTATATGCGACTCACAATTCGTAGGTATTTTTCCAATCCTAACAATCGATATAGTAATAATTTAATTGTATTCATGTTCCAAAGTTTTGTAACTAACACACAAAGATACAAGTAAATCGGTGTTAACCATGTGATGTTTATAAATAGTTACAAAAGCATAGTGCTAAAGAAGCGTTTTTTCTCATAAATTCTTTGTATTTTAGCCTAAGAATTGTTGCATAAAATTTTTGTGTGTGCTTCAATTGGGCATACCAAAAAACTACTTTTGAAAAATATAAATATTCAGTATGGACAATAACGTAAAATGCCCCAATTGTGGAGTTGTATTCCAACTTGATGAAGGAATGTATGCTTCCATTGTAAAACAAGTACGCGATACTCAATTTTCTGAAGAGTTGCATAATCGCTTACAATTGATGCAAGAAAAAATTAAGGCAGAAAATGAAGTTGCTATCGCAAAAGTGAGAGAAGAAAGCAAATCGCAATTGCTTAAGGAGCAATCTGCAACGCAAAATAAGGATGCTGAAATTGCTTCCTTACGTGAACGTTTGTCTATGCTCTCACAGTCAGAACAACAAAAGGCGCAAATTGCGCTTTCTCAAAAGGAGAATGAAATAGCACGTTTAAAAGGACTTATTGCTCAAAACGAAGCACAAAAAAATAATGCAATTTTGCAAGAACAGGCAAAGGCGCAACAAGAATTGTCGAACACGAAACTTGAAATTCAAACGCTGAAAGGCCAAGTGGAACAAGCCAAAGCTGACGGAAACTATAAAATTGTTTCGTTAAAGGAAAATTATGAGCAACAGTTGAAGGACAAAGATCAAATTATTGAACGATATAAAGATTTTAAACTTCGTCTTTCTACCAAAATGATTGGCGAATCGTTGGAGCAGCATTGCAACAATGAGTTCAATAAAACACGAATGATTTCATATCCGAATGCTTATTTTGATAAGGATAACGATGTGGTAGAAGGCACAAAGGGCGATTTCGTTTTCCGTGATTATGCCGATGGAGTGGAATACATTTCCATTATGTTTGAAATGAAAAACGAGGCCGATGAAACAGCTACAAAACACAAAAACGAAGATTTTCTTGCAAAACTCGATGCCGACAGAACAAAGAAAAAATGTGAGTATGCGGTGTTGGTAACAATGCTTGAGCCGGAAAATGAATTCTATAATAATGGTATTGTAGATGTGTCGTACAAATATCCGAAAATGTACATTGTGAGACCGCAGTTTTTCGTCACCATAATTGCCCTACTTACGCAGGCGGCAAAGAATTCTTTGGAATATCAAAAACAATTGGTGGAATTGCAAAAACAAAATGTTGATGTGACCAATTTTGAGGCGCAACTCAATGATTTTCGTGATAGTTTTTCTCGCAATTATGTGTTGGCAAACAAAAAATTCACCGCTGCAATTGAGGAAATTGATAAATCAATTGAGCATTTGCAAAAGATAAAGCAAAACCTACTTGGTTCGGATGATAATTTGCGACTTGCAAACAAGAAAGCCGAAGAACTTACTATCCGTAAGTTGACCTACAAAAATCCGACAATGAAAGCGAAGTTTGACGATGCAAAAAACAATGAGCCTGGATTCGATATGAAAGAGTGAGCTCACTACGTCTGAAATAGTGTCATTTTGGTATTTTTTTTGTTTTCGTTTTTGCGAAAATTGTAATTTTAAGAAAAAAATATTGTAATGGATTTTTTTACACGGGAATATACATTGGTTAATTCGGAGATGATGTCCGATTATCGTATAAAACCCACTTCTATAGCAATGTATTTTGAAGATTGCGTTGCTTCTTTTTTGACAACAAAGAATTTGGCTGCGTTTGATATAATCAAGAAAAATCTCATTTGGGTAATTTCAGAATATCAAATATCAATAGTCGGACCGCTTCCGTTTTGGTCTGAAAAATTTCAGGTAGAAGTGTGGGCGTCCGAAATTTCCAGTTTGAGATTGTATATGGAATTTCGATTGAAATATCGTGGAATTGTTTTTGCGCAAGGCGATAGTACTTGGGCTATTCTTGATGCAACCTCACGTCATCCGTTGCCAATTCAGTCACTCGTGAATACTATTACTCCAATTGCGGAGTGTGTTAATCCGACACATAAGCATCGTATTGAAAAACCAGTGGGCGAGCCTGATCTGTCAACTCACAGAACAAATGTGAGCGATGTTGATTTTAATCGTCATATCAATAATAGAACGTATGTAAATTCTTTCGCAAATTCATTACCGGAATACTTTGCTCAGAAAGATTGTACTTCGGCGATAGTCAAATTCAAACAGGAGTCTTTCTTGGGTGATGTGCTTACGTGCCAAACATACCATACAGCAATCGATGATGTATTGACTGCAAGTATTGTGAACGATAAAGGTGTCGAGGTTTGTCAGCTGACGGCATCGTTTGGACCAAAACAGTTGCAAAAGACAATCGCAGACTACGATTTGGAAATAAGAAACTATGATTTCCTCTCTTGTTGATTTCTCATTCTCTAAAAAAATCGGTAATATTGCAGATAGAGAAATTAATTAAAAAATACAGTTTATGGAAAATTTCACTTTTTATAGTCCGACGAAATTCGTGTTCGGATGCGATTCAGAGAAAAGTTGTGGTTCATTGGTTAAAGAATTTGGCGGAACAAAAGTATTGCTTCACTATGGAGGCGGTTCAGTAGTTCGCTCAGGTTTGCTCGACGCAGTTAAAACAGCGCTTAAAGAAGCCGGTGTGGAGTTTTGCGAATTGGGCGGTGTTCGTCCAAATCCTCGCGATTCTAAAGTGTACGAAGGCATTGAACTTTGTAGAAAAGAAAACGTTGATTTTATTTTAGCATTGGGTGGCGGTTCTTCCATTGATTCATCAAAAGCAATTGCTATGGGAGTGCCGTATGATGGCGATTTTTGGGATTTTTATTCAGGAAAATCACCACAAACAGCCTTGCCTCTTGGTACCGTTTTGACGATTGCTGCAGCCGGAAGTGAAGGCTCTGGTGATTCTGTTGTAACAAAAGAAGAAGGAATGTTGAAACGTGGAGCTTCGGGAGAATGTATTCGTCCTAAGTTTTCTGTTTTGAATCCTGCTTTGACCACAACATTGCCGGCATATCAAACTGCATGCGGTGCTACCGACATTATGGCTCACGTGTTTGAACGGTATTTTACCAATACTAAAAATGTAGAAACGACCGATCGTTTGTGCGAGGCGGTGTTGCTTGCCATGATTAACGAAACGCCGAAAGTGATTGCAAATCCTAACGATTACGAAGCTCGTGCCAATATTATGTGGGCAGGAATGGTTGCACATAATAATATAGTAGGCGTGGGGCGAGACCAAGATTGGAACAGCCATGGTATAGAACACGAACTTTCTGCTTTGTACGATTGTGCGCACGGAGCAGGATTGGCAGTTATTATGCCCACTTGGATGACGTATGTAATGAATCACGATGTGATGCGTTTTGCACAAATGGCTTGCCGTATTTGGAATTGCAAAATGGACTTCTCAAATCCGAAAAAGACGGCCGAAGAAGGTATTGCAGCATTCAAACAATTCCTCAAATCAATAGGTATGCCTCTTACGTTTGCCGAACTAGGCGCTCGCGAAGAAGATATTCCTACCTTGGTTAAGAATTTCGGTATCGGTGATGGTACTACCGGGGGATTCGTGCATTTGTCGGCGCAAGATGTTACAAACATATACCGACTTGCATTATAGCAAAAAATACTCCACTAAGACGACGTTTTTCAAGAATGCGTTGTTTTAGTGGGGTTTTTAAATAAACCTCCCAAAATTCGATATTGTGAAAAAACTATTGTTACTTTTCATATTCCTATTGCAAGCGGTAGTGCAGCCGTTTGCCTTTGATGCTAAAAGCATTCACAATGTCAGTATTGATACCAAAAATTGCACTCTTACCAAAGACGGACGCGTCTTTCCTCTATATGGCAAGGTTCAGATTGTAGATGCGTTCCCTGATTTTACAGTAAAACTTGTTGACGCATTTGCAGACATAGATGTGCAATTGGTGAATAGTTTCCCCGATGATTGCGGAGAGGTTCAATTAGTAGACGCCTTTCCCGATGTGCGAGTGCAAATTGTGGAATCTTTTCCTGACTTGGAAGTAAAACTTGTAGAGTCGTTCCCCGGTTTTTAAGGATACATTCCTATTGTTCCACCACCGTTCCCGTCAAATCGTAGGTGTCGGCTTCGGTAATTTTTACAGTATAGAATTGTCCCACTTTGAGGTTAGCGTTTGTTACCAAAACTTCATTGTCCACTTCATACGCGTCGTATTGGGTACGGCCAACAAATCCGTTGTCTTCTTTGCGGTCAATGAGCACCTTGAACGTTTTACCGATTTTTTCGGTATTCTTTGCCAACGAAATGTCTTGTTGCATATTCATGATAATCTCCTGACGTTCTTGCTTTACCTTTTCGGGAATTGAGTTGCGATAGTTTTCGCCGGCGTAAGTTCCTTCTTCGTGAGAATAGGTAAAAACGCCAAGGCGGTCAAATTGTGCTTGTTGCACAAAATCAACCAGCTTTTGAAATTCTTTTTCCGTTTCGCCCGGATGTCCCACAATCAGTGATGTGCGGAGGGCAATGTCAGGCACTTTTGTTTTGATGGTATCCATCAACTCCCAGGTTTCTTTTTCCGTGAAGAAACGGCGCATTTTAGTCAAAACCTTGTCTGATGCGTGTTGGAAGGGAATGTCAATGTAGTGGCAAACTTTTGAGAGATTGTTTATGGAATCGAGAACTTCCAACGGGAAATTGTTGGGATACAAATAGTGGAGGCGAATCCATTCCAAACCTTCAATAGGTTGCAGTTTTTCAAGTAATTCGGCAAGCACATTTCGTTTGTAAATATCGTAGCCGAAAAACGATAAATCTTGTGCTATAAGCGAAAGTTCTTTAACTCCGTGAGCTGCCAAAAACGAAGCCTCTTTGGTGAGGTTTTCAATAGTTTCAGACGTGTATTTCCCACGAATAGTAGGAATAGCGCAGTAGGCACACGTTCTATTGCATCCTTCTGCTAATTTCAAATACGCCAAGTGCGACGGTGTTGTAATTACGCGTTCTTGGTCTAATTCAGTTTTTTTCTCTAGTTGCAATTCTTGTAAAATATCGTCATAGCCACGAGCACCGAAGTATGAATCAACTTCGGGAATTTCCGCACGCAAATCATCAGCATAGCGTTGCGATAAGCATCCCATCACGTAGAGTTTCTTGATTTTTCCGCATTCTTTGGCTTGAACGGCATTCAGAATGGTGTTGATGGATTCCTGTTTGGCATCGTGTATAAACCCGCACGTGTTGATAATCACTATATCGGCAAACGTTTCGGAGTCGAAATACAGTTTGTAATTTAGTGCTTGCAGTTGACGAGCAAGATGCTCGGAATCAACTGTGTTTTTGGAACAACCAAGTGTGATGATGTTTACAGATTGCATAGAGAATGTGTGTAAAAAAGAAAGGCTGCAACAAATCACAGCCTTTCATTGTATTGTGAACATCAAAAAATTATTCTGCTTTTCCGTTAGATCCAAGAACTTCTTTAATCTTGTGGATGTACAATTTTTTCATGTTGTCACGAGCTGGACCAAGATATTTACGAGGATCGAATTCTCCTGGTTTTTCAGCAAATGTTTGACGGATAGCAGCAGTCATAGCTAAACGGCTATCAGAGTCAATGTTGATTTTGCAAACAGCTGATTTTGCAGCTTCGCGAAGTTGTTCTTCTGGAATACCAACTGCATCTGGAAGTTTACCACCGAATTTGTTGATTGTATCAACTTCTTCTTGAGGAACTGATGAAGATCCGTGAAGAACGATAGGGAATCCAGGAAGTTTCTTTTCGATTTCGCTAAGTACGTCGAATGCCAATGGAGGAGGAACTAATTTACCTTCTGCATTACGAGTACATTGTTCAGGTTTGAATTTGTATGCACCGTGAGATGTACCAATTGAAATAGCCAAGCTATCAACGCCTGTTTTGCTTGTGAAGTCGATTACTTCTTCTGGTTTTGTATAGTGTGATTCTTCAGCTTGAACTTCGTCTTCAACACCTGCAAGTACTCCAAGTTCTCCTTCTACAGTTACATCGAATTGGTGAGCATAGTCAACAACTTTCTTTGTAAGAGCAACGTTTTCGTCATAAGGAAGAGATGAACCATCGATCATAACTGATGAGAATCCCATGTCGATACAGCTTTTGCATACTTCAAAGCTATCTCCGTGATCCAAGTGAAGAACGATTTGTGGTTTTGCCCAACCTAATTCTTTTGCATATTCTACAGCACCTTCTGCCATGTAACGCAATAATGTTTGATTTGCATAATTACGTGCACCTTTAGAAACTTGCAAAATAACCGGTGATTTTGTTTCAGCCGATGCCATGATGATGGCTTGCATTTGTTCCATGTTGTTGAAGTTGAATGCAGGGATAGCATATCCGCCTTTTACTGCTTTGGCAAACATTTCTTTTGTGTTTACCAATCCAA
>CAYFVM010000013.1:0-32357 GCA_964346725.1 uncultured Bacteroidales bacterium | reverse complement strand
TCACGGAGAAATGATGCCAATTTGATGCGTTGGAGCTCACCACCCGAAAGTGTTGAAAGTGATTGATTTAAGTGAATATATCCCAATCCTGTTTTGAGGAGTGGTTCAAGCTTTTCAGCGATAATAGTGCCGGCAAAAAGTTCGTAGGCTTTTTGTGCACTCAAATCCATTATTTGCGCAATGTTCAGATTTTTGAGTTTGAATTGGAGTACATCATTGGAGTAGCGCAAACCGCCACATGCTTCGCACACGGTTTCTATGGAATCCATAAACGCCATGTCGGATACTATTACTCCTTTCCCTTGACAGACGGGGCAACCACCTTTGCCGTTGAATGAAAATAATTCGGCTTTGCATTTGTTTGTTTTTGCAAATATTTTGCGCAACTCGTTTGCCACGTCCATATAGGTTGCCGGGGTAGAACGCAAACTTATGCCAATATTTTTCTGACTGATATAGACAATGTCTTCCGGTTGCGGATATTGTTGGCGGAATGCTTCCATCAGCGATGATTTTCCCGAACCTGCAACGCCTGCTATTACGGTCATCACGCCCAACGGGAGTTGTACGGAAACATCTTTGAGGTTATGTGTCGTGGCATGTTCCAGAGCAAACCAATTGTTTGGTGTGCGGAACGTGTCTTTGAGTTTCTTTGAAGCATTGATCATGGTGCCGGTAAGCGTATTACTTTTGAGCAATTCGGCATAACTGCCTTCAAACATAATTGTTCCACCTTCAGCGCCGGCTCCAGGACCCATATCTATAATGTGGTCGGCTATCTGAATCATGTCTTTGTGGTGCTCAACCAAAATAACCGTATTACCGTGTTGTTTCAGTTTTTGCACAGATTTTTGCATAAGCAAAATATCGTGATTGTGCAGTCCCACACTTGGTTCGTCAAGTATGTACAAAACATCAGAAAGAGATGAGTTTATATATTTTGCAATCTTGCACCGTTGTGCTTCGCCACCCGAAAGCGTGCCAATGGCTCGGTCAAGGGTGAGATACCCTAGTCCGATTTCTTCCAAAGCGGTAAGTCGTTCTATGGTGTTATGTTTTATGTCTTGAGCCAACGGTTCGTTGAGCGTTTGCATCCATGCTTTTGCATTTGAAATAGACATGGCGCAAATGTCAGCAATGTTTTTCCCATCAACTTTGCACGAAAGAATGGAGCTGTTCAGGCGCGAACCGCCACAGTCGGGGCAGGTGCCCATGTGCAACATAGGGTCGAGCACTTTGCTGTGGAGCAAGCCTTCTTCCGAGTTGATGATGCTTCTGTACATGCGGGGAATTAATCCTTCGTATTTTGCACTCTTAGGCCAGTTTTTTGGAGGATTTTTCAACCGAATTTGAGGCGAGTTGAGAAACAACTCAAGTTCTTTAGGAGAATAGTCTTTAATTTTTTTATCCAAATCGAACAAACCGCTGTGTGCGTAGCGAATCCAGCGCCAGCCACCTTTGCCAAAAGCAATGTAGTGAATAGTGTCTTCGTCGTTGAGCGATTTATTGAAGTCAACTAATTTATAAATATCAAGTTCGCGAATTTCTCCCAAACCCGCACACCGTGGACAACTACCCATGGGGTGATTGAACGAAAATACATCGGAATATCCGACAAAAGGTTTTCCTAGGCGCGAAAAGAGCAGGCGAAGCAAAGCGTAAATGTCGGTGTAGGTGCCAACTGTTGAACGAGAATTTGTGTCCGGTTTGCGTTGTTCAATTACGATAGCAATCGGCAAATTTTCAATGCGGTCAACATGCGGACGTCCGTATTTGGGCAAATATTGTTGCACAAACGACGGAAAGGTATCGTTTAATTCTCTGCGAGATTTTGCTGCAATAGTATCAAGAACTAACGAAGATTTTCCTGAGCCGGAAATACCGGTAATAACGGTAATTTGTTTTTTAGGAATTAATACCGAAACATTCTTTAGATTGTTTTCAGTAGCTCCGCTAATTTCGATAAACTCTTGCATACTTATAGAGATAAAAGCTGCGGAAGTTTTTCGTAAAAATCCTTCATCGAAGGAAGTACGACATTTGCACCTTCGGCAGCCAATTCATCATTTGCTAAAATCCCTGTATTCAATGCTACAGTATAAATTTGAGCATCAACACCTGCACGTACACCAAGTGGGGCATTTTCTATCACAACCGCTTCGTATGGTTGTACGTTTGCTTTCTGTAGAGCCATAAGGTATGGCTCCGGGTGTGGTTTCCCATATTTTACATCGAAAGAGGTAACCATGTTTTCAGGAGAAAATATTGATGGATACACCTCATTGAGTTTATAAATAAGGCTTTTTTGTCCGCTACCGGTAACCAATACGATTTTTTTATTGTGCGTATGCAAAAGAGTAAGGACTTCTTTTGCATACGGCAAAGGAATCGTTTTGGAAATAGAACAGAAAATATTTGCTTTGTCTTTATAAATGTTTTGAATTTCTTCTTCGGTAGCCTCGCGATTCAGTTGTTTTGTGAAAACTTCGTTTACCGTAGTTTTTCCTGTTCTGCCTTCGTTTCTGTACGCATCGATCTCGTCAAAAGTTACTCCTACATTGCCAAGCGCTTGTTTCCATGCTATCGCATGAAACGGCATAGAATCAAAAAGAACCCCGTCCATATCGAACAAGAAGGCTTTAGGTTGAAACTTTTTGAATCCGGTGTTCTGGAGATATGTTTCTATCGATGATTGAAAATCTGTCATTCTTCTACGATGTTAGGAGTTCCTTTTTTACACATATAAACAATAGAAACGATAGACAATAGCGCCGTAAAAATTGCTCCGATAGGGTATCCTAATGTGGCTGAAAGTCCAAGTCCTTCAGGAGACATGAGTATATATGTGCTACAAACGGCCGTCATAAAAATTGCAGGGACTAACGAAATATAAAAGAATTTTCCGTGTCGGTATAAATAGACTGTTATAGCCCATAAGGTAAAAATTGATAATGTTTGGTTGAACCAACCAAAGTAACGCCAAAGAACATCGAAATTAATCATCATTAATACTCCGGATGCAAGAAACAATGGCACTGAAATAATTAAACGTTTCCAAATTTTATCTTGAGAAAAATGAAGAAAATCGGCGGTAATTAATCGAGCAGAACGGAAAGCCGTATCCCCCGAAGTGATAGGAGCGGCAACCACGCCCAATATAGCAAGGATAGCACCCGCACGTCCCATCCAATCGTTGCAGATGAAATTTACAATATTAGCAGGATTGTTATTCATTGTTTGTGCTAAATTTTCGGAGCTTCCGTTTGCATATTTAATAGCAGCGGCAGCCCATATAAGAGCAATAAATCCTTCGGTAATCATAGCACCATAGAATGCTATACGGCCGTATTTTTCTTTTTTAATACAACGCGCCATCATTGGACTTTGCGTTGCATGGAAACCGCTAATCGCGCCACATGCAATGGTTATGAATAAGAAAGGGAAAATTGGTAATCCTTTGGGGTGATGGGATGTGAAGGCTTCGGTAATTTCAGGCATGTTGCCTTTATTCATAAATATCCCAATAAAAACACCTGCAGCCATAAACAAAAGAGCTGCACCAAAGATTGGGTAAATCCTTCCAATCAAAGCGTCAATAGGCAACAAGGTGGCCATGATGTAATAAAGAAAGATAATGAAGCTCCAAAAGAGAGCGCTTCCCCAAAAACCGTTGGTAGGAGTTAAAACTTCAAGTAATCCGGCCGGAGTAGTTACAAACACGGCACCTACCATTATCATAAGTATAAGAGAAAAAGCACGCATTACTTGTCGTACGCCAATACCAAGTTCCTCACCAACGATTTCAGGTAATGACGCACCATCTTTTCTCAATGAAATCATTCCCGACATAAAGTCATGTACTGCGCCACCGAAAATGCAACCCAATACTATCCACAAATAGGCTGCAGGGCCAAAGAGAATACCGCCAATGGCTCCAAAAATAGGGCCTGTGCCAGCAATGTTGAGAAATTGAATTAAGAAAACTTTCCAAAGAGGCATTGGAATGTAGTCAACGCCATCTTGTTTTGTGTAGGCGGGAGTAAGGCGATTGTTGTCAATGCCGAATACTTTTTCAATAAAAGCACCATAAAAAATATACCCCAAAATAAGGGCTATTATTGCTACTATAAACGTTACCATGGTCTTAATTTATTTTTCAGGCAAAAGTAGAAATTTCAATTAAAAAATCACAATGATTTTATGCATAAAAAAAGCCTGTGGAATTTCTCCCACAGGCTTTTGAGAATATAAAGTAAAATACTAAATAATTTCTTTCATTTCTGTCATGTGTGCACGAAGTTCTTCACCAACAACTTCAATGTCGTGGTAACGAATTTCAGCATTTACGCGAACTAATTCCATGTTGTCAACATGACCATCTTTTCCTGCGTTGTAATCTTTACCAATAACGTCGGTATCAATTTTGCTCATGAATTCTTTCAATAATGGCCCACAGGCATTTGCGAACAAATAGCAACCATATTCAGCAGTATCAGAGATTACCTTGTTCATTTCATACAATTTCTTGCGTGCAATGGTGTTGGCAATCAATGGAACTTCGTGTAATGATTCGTAGTATGCTGATTCAGGTTTGATGCCTGATTCTGTCATTGATTCAAAAGCTAATTCAACGCCAGCTTTAACCATAGCAATCATTAAGGTTCCTTTATCGAAGAATTCTTGCTCAGTGATTTCATCTTTTGAGATAGGAGTTGTTTCGAAAGCAGTTTTTCCTGTTTCTTCTCGCCAAGTCAACAATTTTTTGTCTCCGTTAGCCCAGTCTTCCATCATTGTTTTTGAGAAATCTCCGGAAATAATGTCAGCCATGTGTTTACGATACAATGGACGCATGATTTCTTTCATATCTTCAGCTAAATAGAATGCTTTCAATTTAGCAGGATTTGACAAACGGTCAATCATATTGGTGATACCGCCCATTTTCAAAGCTTCTGTAATTGTTTCCCATCCGTATTGAATGAATTTAGCTGCCCAATTAGGGTTGATGCCTTTTTCTACCATTTTGTCGAAGCAAAGCAAAGAACCTGTTTGCAACATACCGCAAAGGATTGTTTGCTCACCCATAAGGTCAGATTTTACTTCAGCTACAAATGAAGAAGAAAGGACACCAGCACGATCTCCACCAATAGCAGAAACGTATGCTTTTGCTATTTCCATACCATCACCATTAGGATCATTTGTACGGTGAACAGCCAACAAGCAAGGAACACCGAAACCGCGTACATATTCTGCACGAACTTCAGTTCCCGGACATTTTGGAGCTACCATGATAACAGTGATATCAGGTCTAATTTGCATTCCTTCTTCTACAATATTGAATCCGTGAGAATATGAAAGACAAGCACCTTTTTTCATAAGAGGCATTGCTTTCTTAAGTACAGGAGAATGTTGTTTATCTGGAGTAAGGTTTAGAATGAGGTCGGCAGTTGGTACTAATTCTTCAAAGGTGCCTACTTTGAAACCGTTTTCTGTAGCGTTTTTCCACGATTGTCTTTTTTGGTCAATCGCTTCTTGACGCAACGCATAAGAAACGTCCAAACCGCTGTCTCTCATGTTTAATCCTTGGTTCAAACCTTGTGCTCCACAACCTAATATAACTACTTTTTTACCTTTTAAATAGTTGCAACCGTTTACAAATTCAGAACGGTCCATGAAGTCGCATTTTCCAAGTTCTGCCAATTTGGTGCGGAATGGAATTTCATTAAAATAATTTGCCATAATTTTTTTATTAAGTTAAACATTTGCAAATGAAAAGAGTAAGATTTTCACTTTTGCATTACAAAGCAAAGGATTTTTTTGCAATTATGGACTTAAAATTGATACTTTTTTAATAAAAAAGGAAATGCTGTTGCTAATCCATAACTTTTTTTATATTTGACTAAAAATTAATACATATGGTGTTTAAAATAGTACGATTTTTATTTGTATTTCTTTTTATTTCATCTTCTGCCTTTTCGCAAACACAATCCGATAAATTACAATCGATGCGTTTAGATGCGGAATATTACTTTTTTAATGGCGACTATCAACGAGCTCTTTTTTTGTACAAAGACGTTTTAAAGGAAGACCCGGAGAATTGCAACGTAAATTACAAAGCAGGTCTTTGTTACCAACGTTTGCCTATGGATGCAGGACGTTCTATTAATTATTTTAAAAAAGCAGTAAAAGAAGTTACTGCCGACTATATAGAAGGTTCAGCTTCAGAGCGAAAAGCGCCCGTTGCAGCATGGTATTCCTTGGCTCGCGCATATCATACCAATAAATTTTATAAAGAAGGAGTTGAAGCGTACCAACAATATATTGACAGATTGTCTCCAAATGAATTAAAAGCTCGCAAACGTGCTATGCGTGAAATGATTTCGTGTCGTACGGCTTTAGAAATTGTCCAAAAACCGATTCCTGTTGAAATTTATAATATAGGTAATGTTATAAATACAGAATTCAACGATTTTAATCCTTGTCCTACGGCTGATGGAAATCTTTTATTTTTTACTCGTTTAGAAAAACAACAAATTATATACAAAGACGGGAAAGATGGTCGCGTTGAAAATAAATTACGCATTTATTATACACGTTTTATTGGCGGAGAACAATGGTCTGCTCCGATTGATGTTTCGGATGAAATGCTTACCTTCGGTCATTGTAGTGTGTTGAGCATTAACGAAGCTGGAACATTCATGTTGCTCTGTCGGTATACTAAAATAGATGATATTTCAGACTTAGAAAAAGGTGGTGTGTTGTATTATAGCGTTCGTTCAAGTCGTGCTTCATCATGGAGTGTGATTCGTAAGTTTGGAAAAAATATAAATGTAAGCAAGGCACTTATTTCACAAGCTGCTATTTCCGCAGATGGCAATACATTGTATGTGGTTTCAAATAAAGAAGGCGGACAAGGCGGATATGATATATGGAAAAGTACTTTGAAAAACGCAGAAAAAAATGACTGGTCAAAGTTGCAGAATGTAGGACCTATTATCAATACAGAATTTAATGAATCATCTCCATATATACTTGCTGATGGAAAAACATTGTATTTTACTTCCGAAGGACATTATAATATGGGAGGATATGATATTTTTAAATCAGTGCAAGATGCCAGTGGAAATTGGTCTGAGCCTATAAATTTGGGACATCCGATTAATACTCCTGACAATAATGAATTCTACAAACCCGCACTCAACGGCAAACAAGGTTTTTATTCTGTCGCATTTAACGAAGGTTATTTCACCTTTGGTTCTTCCGATATATTTCAAGTGGTTTATATTGATTCCGTTGAGATAGTCCCATCAAAATTCTGTGGAAAAATTACACTCGAAGATAACGAAACCAGTAAACTTACGAAGACAAAGATTTTGATTCGTAAAAATGGCACCAAAAAACTTTTGAAAGAAATTCATCCTAATGAAGAAGGATATTTTGAATGCAGACTTGATGCAGGTTCTTATAAAATAGAAATTGTAAATCCAGACTACTTACGAGTACAAGGCACATTTGATGTAGAAAAAAGCACCGAGAATAAAACGATAGAATTAAATAGAACACTTCAAGTTGATGATTTAATATTAATTGATGATTTATAACAAAGCATGAACGTACGAAAATTAACACCAGAACAAGCATTAGATAAATTAATGGAATATTGCTCTAAAATGGATCGCAGTGAATTTGATGTTCGTCAGAAATTGTTTTTTTGGGGCATAACCGGTGACCAAGCTCAAAAGATTGTTGACCGATTGAATAAGGATCGCTTTATGGATTCCGAACGATATATATATTCATATATTCGTGGAAAATTCTTTTATAAAAAATGGGGACGCGTAAAAATGCGTTATAATCTTACATTGCGTGGTTTCAAAGAAAATGATATTGACCAAGCTTTTGATGTTCTTTTTTCTACCGTTGATTATGAACAAATGATTTATGATCAATTAAGTCGTAAAAATCAATCTCTAAATATACATAATGAATATCAACGTAAATGCAAATTGATTCAATTTGGACAAAGTCGTGGATACGAAACGGAAATTTCGTTGGCATGCGTTGACAAGATTGTTGAATCTAAACAATAATTCATGGTTACCACAGAGCAAATTAAAGAATTAATTAATCGCCAGCAGGCTTTAAGGAGGCATCTTTGACATTGATGACCGACTTATTCGTCTTGATGAAGAAGAGCAGAAAACCCATGCTCCTGAGTTTTGGAATGATGCTAAGAAAGCAAAGCAACAATTAAAAAAAGTTGCTTCCATTAAAAAATGGACAACAGCATATGCCCAAGTCGAAAAGGCTTCGGAAGATTTACAAGTACTATCTGATTTTTATAAAGAAGGAGAGGCATCAATAGAATATGTTGAAGCTCAGTACAATGAAACCTTTAAATTAGTGGAATCGTTGGAGTTTAAAAATATGCTCCAAAAAGAAGAAGATCAATTTGGTGCTATTCTCAAAATAAATCCGGGAGCCGGTGGTACTGAAAGCCATGATTGGGCTTCAATATTGTTACGTATGTACACTCGTTGGGGCGAAGACAATGGTTATAAAGTCAACATTATTGATTTACAAGATGGAGATGTAGCTGGAATAAGTTCCGCTACTATTGAATTTGAAGGTGATTATGCCTATGGTTATCTTAAAGGTGAAGCCGGTGTACATCGTTTAGTTCGCATTTCTCCGTTTGATTCTAGTGCACGTCGCCATACGTCATTTGCTTCTGTTGACGTTGTCCCTATGATTGATGATACAATAGAAATCGTTATAAATCCTGCAGATTTGGAGTGGGATACATACCGTTCAAGTGGTGCCGGAGGGCAGAATGTCAATAAGGTGGAAACGGCGGTGCGATTGCATCATAAACCCACCGGTATTGTTATTGAAAATATGGAAACTCGTTCGCAGTTGCAAAACCGCGAAAAAGCCTTGGCTTTGTTGAAGTCTCAGTTGTATCAATTGGAAATGCGCAAACGTGAAGAAGAACAAGCGGCACGCAATGGCGAGAAACTCAAAATAGAATGGGGATCACAAATTCGCAACTATGTATTGCATCCGTATAAATTGGTGAAAGATGTGCGAACAGGCTATGAAACATCTAATACACAAGCAATACTTGAAGGCGACTTAAATACCTTCATAAAAGAGTATTTAATGTGGTTGTCAAACAACAACACGCAGAAAGAATAAATCATTTGATAGAATAGCATACACAGATGTCAATGAAATTTATATATTCATTCTCTCTGTCATGCTTTATAATTTATAATCTTTTTATACTTTTGCCAAAAATAGTAAAGCAATGACAATTGAAGCAATAATAGAGCAAGAAGTGGTTCGTGCGGTAACTGAATTGTATGGAGCAACGATTGATTCCAAAATGGTGCAAGTGCAAGAAACAAAGCGCGAGATAGCCGGCGATAAAACTGTCGTTATTTTCCCATTCTTGAAATTTTCAAAGAAAACACCTGAAGCAACTGCCGAAGAATTAGGTCAATATTTGATTTCGCACGTTGATGCACTTGACTCATATTCGGTAGTAAAAGGTTTCTTGAATTTGACCATTTCTCAACAATATTGGTTTTCATTGCTGCAGGATGCGCTCATGCAAGGCGAAAACTATGGAAAAAAGGCTGTTGATGCTAATTCACCTACGGTGATGGTTGAATATTCTTCACCAAACACAAATAAACCGTTGCACTTAGGTCATGTGCGTAATAATTTACTTGGATATGCAATTTCACAAATATTGGCTGCCAATGGAAACAAGGTTGTTAAAGCAAATTTGGTAAACGATCGTGGTATTCATATTTGTAAATCAATGATAGCGTGGAAGTTGTTCGGTAACGGAGAAACTCCCGAATCATCTGGAATCAAAGGTGACCATTTGGTAGGAAAATATTACGTAGAGTTCGATAAAGAATACAAAAAACAAATAGCCGAACTCATGGCGCAAGGCAAAACAGAGGAATTTGCCAAAGCAGAAGCTCCTATATTGCTACAAGCTCGTGATATGCTTGTAAAGTGGGAACAAGGCGATGAAGAGGTGCTTTCTTTGTGGAAAACCATGAATGGCTGGGTGTACAAAGGTTTTGATGCTACATACAAACGTATGGGTGTGTCATTTGATCATGTATATTATGAGTCACAGACCTATTTGTTGGGCAAGCAAGTTGTGAAAGATGGCTTGGAACGTGGTATTTTGTTCCAAAAAGAAGATAAATCGGTGTGGGCTGACTTAACGAGCGATGGCTTAGATCAAAAATTACTGCTTCGTCCCGATGGAACTTCAGTGTATATGACACAAGATATTGGTACCGCTATTGAGCGCTTCCGCGAATATGGCGATATGGGCGAGTTGATATATGTAGTAGGAAACGAGCAGAATTACCATTTTCAAGTATTGAGTTTGATTTTGAAGAAGTTAGGGTATAAGTGGGCAGATAAAATTTATCACATGTCGTACGGAATGGTTGAATTGCCCGATGGAAAAATGAAATCGCGCGAGGGAACTGTAGTTGATGCAGATGATTTAATGGACGATATGCTTAAGAATTCAAAAGAAATATCGGATGAATTAGGAAAGCTGACATCATTGCCGGCAGAAGAAGCAGCCGAAGTTCATGAAACAATAGCGCAAGGAGCTCTCAAATATTTCATTTTAAAAGTTGAGCCACGCAAAACAATGTTGTTCAATCCACGTGAATCAATTGATTTCAATGGAAATACAGGACCATTTATTCAATATACTCATGCGCGCATCTGTTCTATTATGCGTAAGGCAGCCGATCAAGATATTGTATTGCCATCTAAATTTTCATTAGATTCTTGCAACGACAAAGAAAAAGAACTTATAAAAATGATGGTTCGCTATGGATCTGTTATAGAAATGGCAGCAAAAGATCACGCACCTTCATACATTGCAAACTATGTATATGATTTGGTGAAATTGTACAATCAATTCTATCATGATTACACTATTTTGAATGAAGAAAATAAGTCTATAAAAGAATTCCGTTTGGCACTCTCTAAACAAACCGCTACAATTATAGCCTCAGGAATGGGATTGCTGGGTATTAAGGTACCTGAAAGAATGTAATAAGAGAGTAACGATTATGTATAGAGTTGTACGACAAATGTTGTACAACTCTTTTTTTTGCTTTAATAGCAAACCTATTTGTAAAAAAATATACGCCATTGATTTATTTAAGAATCAATGGCGTACAGATAATAGGAAGAATACGTGTATTCTATATTTGTAGTTTGTTTTTTACAGGATTGGCATAGATACTATATATGATAGATTCAATATCACATCTACTCATAGGAGTGTCTAGTTTTTCAATACCTTCAGAAATATAGTCAAGGAACACTTTTTTATCGCTTTCATTGTAATAGTCGGCAAATTTATTTCCCTTGTGTAGCATATCGTAGGCCATATAATTATTTTTCTCCAATATATACGCATCGTATATTCGTCTGTCTATTATGTTGGCCAAATGGGTGTATTTTTCATTTTTTTCCATTGCATCACATTCTTCTAACTCCTCTCTTGTAATAGGTTTTGTAATAGCAAAATTGACGTGACCTTTAGGAGAAGTGATACCATTGAGAATGCTTTCGTAGTCTTCATTGGGGTCTTTTACGTATTTAGAGAACGTAGATACAAACAATTCTGCAGCTTTCATAAACACGCATGGCTCATATTCGTATGACACTGAAATAGGAGTGATGGTAAGATTGTCAAGATTATCAACAAAAGGTTCGTCGCTACTCATGGCAAACATTTTGAGAACAGCAGCTTCGGTTTTGTCGTCACCATTTTTTGTGCGACCATTGCGTTGTGCAATCCAAACCGGACGTTTTTTGTCGTTAATCACGTGGCGGATATATGAAGAAACTTCTACATAGTTTTTGTAAAGGTCTCGCAAATTTCCACTGCGGTTTATGCGAAACATACGATTTAGTTTTCCCAAATCACCGGCAATCTCATTTTTCATAAGATTGCTACCAAACGTATTTTCGGTTGGTTGGATACCGCATTGGTGCAAATATACATTGAGCAAAGCTGCGTCAAGTATGATGTCGCGATGGTTAGAGATAAATAAATATGGTGTTGTTTTTGAAAGATATTCATCTCCTACACATGTGAAAGAAGTTATCGTTCTTTGGGTAACTTTTTTTAAAACCGCAAACGTGATTTGTTCTTGGAATTGTTGAACGGTAGTTATATTCAAAAACGTTTGTTTTACATCATTGAGATTTTTTTCCGGTGATAGTGTGTTAACTAACCAAGGGAAATAAACATTCGAAATAACTCTCTGTACGGCAGCCGGAACTTCGTCGTCATTATATGGGCGTATTTCGTCAAAATTTTGCATGGTGGGTTATTTTTTACGATTATCAAAAAATTTAATAGGTTTTCGTTTTGCTTCAGGAAAATTTCTTTTGTTGATTTCATCAATTGGGCGGAATACAATATCTGGAGCTATACGTATTCTTGCTCTAAATCTATCTTTGAGATCTTTAATAAGTTCTTCATTGGGGCTTTTAGATCCAATGACCACGGTAACGTTATCCATTCCAATCTCATTGGTATTTGCTTCTACAAGATAATTTTCAACATAATCGACATTGTCAAGAATATCAAAAATTGCAGCAGGATACAGTGTTGTACCTTTTACTTTCAACATTTGATTTTTTCGACCTTTGAGTGGGCTTATGCGCATTGTGGTACGTCCACATGAGCATGGCTCGTAATGGAAACAGGCAATATCGCCGGTACGGAAGCGGAGTAGAGGCATACCTTCTACACCAAGTGTGCTGACGGTTAATTCTCCATATTCGCCTTCTTTTACATTGTTGCCGTTCTCATCAATTACTTCGCATATAATTAATTCAGGATGATGGTGTCCTCCTTTGCCCGCACCGCATTCGCAGAAAGATGTGCCCATTTCGGTAGAAGCATAGGTAGAATATAATTTTATGTCCCATTTTTCTTTGATGCGTGAGCCGAGCAGGTTGAGTGAAAAATCTTCATTTCTTAGATTTTCGCCAATGCACACGGCTTTCTTTACGCTACAATTCTTGTAATCAATGCCATTTTCCTCAGCAAATTTTATAATGCGAAGAATGAATGAGGGTACGCAAATAATAGCATTAGGTTGGAGGCGTTTGATTGTCTCCCACTGAAGAGCTGGAATACCATTTCCTACACGAATAACAGACGAACCCATGAGTTGCACTCCTTCAAAATAGGCTAAGCCCGCCATAAATCGTTTGTCAAGTGTCGTCATTAATTGGTATATTTCTCCTTGACCACCATCGGCACAGGTAAACGAAATGGCTTCGTTGTATGCAAGTCGTTTCCAGTCGTTGGCTGTAGCGGCAAAGGTAGTAGGTTCGCTCAGCGTTCCCGAAGTTGACATATAGTCAGCAACCATTTGTTTAGGCACGCATAAGAAATCTTCGTTGTGCAGTTGTAAGTCTTCTTTGGTAGTAAACGGAATGTTTCGAAGATCTTCCAAGGTTTTGACCTTTGTCATATCAATATGTTCTTTGGCGAACATGTTTTGATAAAAAGGTGATTTTGCCAGCAGGTACTCTAATAAATTCTGCATTTTGCCTTCTTGAAATTTTTTTATAACCTCAAGGGGCTCATATTCTATAGATGGTTTGAACATCGCATACTTTGATTTTGTACAAATATACCGAATTTATTATTGTAACGAGAATTTCGGTTGTAAATGGATTGACTATCTAAAAAAAAATACCCAAAAATCTTTCATTTTCGGGCATTCTCATTATGTTTTCAACCAAAATTCACCAAGGGTGAACCTTGTATAGTTTACTATTGAATTCCTAATTCTTTTTTTACCATTGGCATTAGGTCAATGCTCTTATCAGAATAGAAAAGAACTTGGCTTCCGGTACTTGTATCAAAAATGTAAAGGAATCCTTCTTTGGTCGCAACCGATTTAATAGCAACTTCTGCTTTCTCAATAAGAGGTTGCATTAAATCTTGTTGGCGTTGTGTTAATTGTGATTCAGCATTGCTTTGATATTGTACAATACGATTTTGCATATCTTGCAACTCTTGTTCTAAAAGTTGTTTGCTCGCTTTAGACAACGTGTCTTGTTGTGAATTGTAAGCAAGATATTTTTTGTTGAATTCAACAGACATACTTTCTATGATGCCTTTCATTTCGTTGTATTCTTTTTCTATGGTCTTTTGTGCTTCTGCTTTTTCAGGCATAGCTGTAACCAATTCTTCAAAGTTGATATGACCAAATTTTTGAGCTTGTGCTGGTAATGCTATACCACAAACAGATATTGCTGTAACTAAAATGAGAATTATTTTTTTCATTGTTCTTGTTTTTAAAGATGTACAAAAGTAAATATTTATTTAATATAACCTAATTTGCGTAATACGTCATCGCTAATGTCATATTTAGGATCGCTGTAGAGAAGGGTATATGAACTTGATGCTGCATCTATTACAAATGCATATCCTTGATTTGCTGCCAATTCCTTTATGGCATTAAAAATCTCGTCTTGAATTGGTTTAAGCAATTCTTCTTCTTTTTTCATTCTGTCGCCATCGGTGCCAAAACGTTTTTTCTGTAATTCTTTGAGTTCTCGTTCTTTGTCAAGAATTTCTTGTTCTCTTTTTATCTTCATATCGTTTGACAATAATACTTTGTCAACTTGATATTGTTTGTATAGAGCATCAAGAGCGGTACGTTGTTCTTCAATCTCCGATTGCCATGTTTTTGATAAATCATCAATTTGTTGTTGAGCTTCTTTGTACGCTGGTATTTTGCTTAAAAGATAGTCTGTATCAACATACACGGTTTTTTGTGAATAGCCTAATGTTGCTATAAAAAGGCTTGCAAGTAGAATAAGTAGTTTTTTCATCGCTATAGTTATTTAAAATTGTTGTCCTAATACGAAAGAAGGTTGCCATCCTCTTACTTCATCAGATTTTCCAGCTATTTTATCAAATCCGTATCCTAAATCAAATCCTAAGAGTCCCATCATTGGTATGAAAAGTCTAATACCGCCACCGGCACTTCTTTTGGCGTCAAATGGGTTGAAATCTGAAATTTCCATCCATGCATTAGCTGCTTCGGCAAACGCAAGTACATAAATTGTTGTTTCTTGTTTTAGAGCAAGTGGGTAGCGCAATTCAAGTGAGAATTTGTCGTAAAGGAATGCGCCGCCATTGTTGTCCGGATTCAAGGCTGAAGCTTCATATCCGCGCATAGGAACGAAGTCGGTTCCGTAGTAATATACGTTGCTCAAACCATCTCCACCCACATCGAATCGTTCAAATGGTGTTTTGAAATTTTTGTTGTAACTACCAACGTATCCAAAGTCTATTCTGGTTTCTAACACGAGGTCACCAACGAGTTGGGTGTACATTTTTGATTTGAATGTCCATTTGTGGTATTCTATCCATTTGTAGCGTTCTGTGTCACTAATGTCGGCATTTGGATCGCTACGGAATAATGAAAATGGAGGAGTCAATTCAAGACGTAGAGAGAATGATGAACCCCTTCGTGGGTACAATGGTTGGTCGATAGAATTACGTGCCAATGTTGTTCCTAATGTCAAGCAACGTGCGGTAAGACTGTCGGGCAATGTTGTAGGCAAGTATAGGTTGTAATTGTTTAGCTTATAACGTTTTATGCTTAAATCGTTGTAGAGTGTAAAGTAGTCATCTGGAATTTTCAAGTCACGTTCTAAACCAACAGACAAACCGATTGTACGCCAATTTCCGTAGTAATCACTATTTCGTTCATACCCGTTTGCTCTCACTGAATAGTATGCAGAAACGGTTAATGCATTTGGTTTTTTGCCACCAAACCATGGCTCGGTGAAAGAGAAATTGTAGTATTGGTAGTATCTCGTATTAGCCGAAACACTAAGGCTCAACGATTGTCCGTCACCAGAAGGTATTGGTCGCCAATATTCTTTGTGAAAACAATTACGAAGCGAGAAATTATTAAGTATCAATTTAACAGAACCAAGGAAATATCGACCACTCCAACCAAGTGATAACTCAATTTGGTCGGTTGATTTTTCTTGTAAAACATATTCTATGTCAACAGTTCCATCCATAGGGTTTGGAACCGGATTAACTTGCATAGTTTCTGGGTCGAAATAGCCTAACATTGCAAGTTCACGTTGTGTTCTAATAATGTCGGAACGACTAAATAATTCACCTGGACGAGTACGTAATTCGCGGTAAATAACATGGTCGTTGGTTTTTGAGTTTCCCACAACCGACACATTGTTTATAGTAGCTTGTTGTCCTTCGTAGATTCGTATTTGAATGTCGATAGAGTCAGATTTTGAACCTAATTCTACAGGGTCGGCATTGAAAAATAAATACCCATTGTCAAGATAGATTGAACTAACACCTTCTAGACCATAGATTTTTTCTTGCAATAAACTTTCATCATATATGTCGCCTTTGTCTATGCCAAGTATTTTGTTAAGAATCTCGGTGCTATAAACTGAATTGCCGAGCCATGAAATGTTTCCGAAGTAGTATTTTGGTCCTTCATTAATGGTCATTTCTATGTGCATCATTGTTGAGTCTATGTCATAGACACTATCGTTGGCAATTTTTACATCGCGGAAACCGAGTTTTTTGTATTTGTCAATAATGCTCTTTTTGTCGGTTTCGTAGTCTTTCTCTATGTATTTAGATCGTTTGAGAACGTACCATACTTTTCTTTTGGTGTTTTTCATGGTACGATGCAGTTTGCTACTTTTAATTGCTTGATTTCCATGGAAAACAATATCATAAATTTTCACTCTCTCATGTTTGTTGATAGTGATTATGATGTTTGAAGTATTAAAGTTCGATGTGTCAATTTTTTCATCAATAGTTATCTCGGCATTTCTATAGCCTTTATCGTTGTAATAGTTGCGGATTTTTTTTATAGCTACATCTTTTTGGTTTTCTGTAACTTGCATGTGTGTTTTGAAGTTCAAAAACTCTTTTATGTCATTTTGTTCCGATTTCTTTATACCTACAAGGCTTACGGAATTGAGTCGAGAACGTTCTTTAATGACTATGGTAAGATAAATATTATCGCCTTCGTATTTTGAAGCGAGAATTTTTGCATCTCCAAATAATCCTTGTTCCCAAAGTTTTTCTATAGCTGCTGTGATTTCGGGGCCTGGAACGGTAATTTCTTGTCCTACATAGAGCCCGGTTGTTCTTATGATAGGAGGCGTCTGTAAAGTTTTAGCACCTTCAACTTCAATGCCAGCAATGGTATACTTTTTTACTGGCGACTGTGCCCACAAAATGGTTGTGCTACAGAAGAGTATAATGAGAAACGATATTAATTTTTTCATTCAGTTTATTTTAAATTTGTGTGCTTTCGGTTTTTCCAAAACGACGTTGTCTGTTTTGAAAATTTATGATAGCGTTGGTGAACTCTTCTTTCGTAAAATCGGGCCAAAGCACATCGGTAAAGTAGAGTTCGGTGTATGCAATTTGCCAAAGCAAGAAATTACTAATTCTATATTCTCCGCTTGTGCGAATAAGCAATTCAGGGTCGGGAATATCGTTTGTACATAAATTTGACTGAATTGTTTCTGCGGTAATTTGGTCAGGAGAAATGGAGCCATTAACACATTGTTTTGCAACTGATTGCACCATTTGTGTAATGTCCCAACGTCCACTGTAGCTAATAGCGAGAACCAGATTCAGTCCGGTGTTGTTTTTTGTTTTCTCTAAGGCGTCCATCAATGATTTTTGTACGCTTTGAGGGAGTGTTTTAAAATCACCAATAACGTGCAGACGCACATTGTTGGCAAGTAATTTATTGAGATATGTTTTGGTGGCACTAATGAGTAAATCCATCAAGCCAAAAACTTCGTCTTTCGGGCGATTCCAATTTTCTGTTGAGAAGGTGTATAATGTGAGGTATTTGATACCAATCTCAGCTGCTGCAGTAACGATTTCGTTTACAGTGGCAACTCCTTGTTTGTGACCTATTAAGCGAATGTTACCTTTCTCTTTTGCCCAACGTCCGTTTCCGTCCATTGTAATAGCAACGTGCTTTGGTAGTTTGGTATAATCTATTTCGTTTTGCACTCTACTCATTCTGTTATTTATACAAATAAGACTACCCAAAAACTATCGTGTTTACACAAACACTTTTTGAGTGTCCAAAAGTAAGAATCTTTTTCCTATAAACAAACGTAAAAACGGAACGGCTTCACTATTATTGCATAAATTGTTTAATTTTTGCTTGCAGTTTTAACGATTCATTTTTCATTGTTTCAAGATCGTTCCCTAATAAAATTTTGCTTTCTTTCCATGCGTCAAAACAGCCGAATAAAAAAGGAATGTCGAAGCAATGGCAACATTGGATTTTTTTATTTACTGTTGGAAAATCAAATTCGTGTATTTCTGCTCGTTCTTGCAGGCTCTCTGCTATTATTTTGGAAGGATGCTTAAACAATTCTTCTGAGGTAACGTCTATGGTTGCTTGGTATGCGTTGTGTGTGCGTTTTTTGTTCGCTTTCAATTTTTCATAGGCATTTTCGGGACAATATTGTAGTATAAACTTTGAAAGTACATGCAGTGGAAAATGTTTACTGATAGGTAAGCGATATACATAGGCACCGCATTCGTTTTTGGTATATTGCAACCATACTTTTTTGGTGGTGTGTTTAATAGCTTCGTAAAAATTGTCGGAAACATAGTCCGGTTCTATCATAGGGAGGAATGAAACATTGAATTTGTATTTCGTTTTGTTTTTCCTTCCCACAACTCTTTGTGCTTTTAAGAATAGGTCAATAGGAACATTTGCAATGTCATCAGGGTTTCCTTGGAGTTTTTTTATTTCCATCAAAAAGCGTGAATAAATTTCTCGTTCCACGTCTGCTGTCTGTGCTTTCATTGTTCCCGGCCAACTTAAGAACAGGGCTTTATGAAACAAGTGTTGTAGTCGGGGCGAGGTGAATATTGCCATTGCATACCAGGCACCCGACGATTGTCCTCCTATAGTGATATTGGTGTTGTCGCCATTGTGTTTTTCTATGTAGGTGTTGGTCCATTCTAGTGCGGTAATTATGTCATGCAGACCGCAATTTTGTTGTGGAATGCCATCAAAATTGGCCGTACCTAACAATCCCAAACGATATGAAACACTCACAACAACGCAATCTGCTTGGTTTGCAAGTATGGTTGCATCGTTTTGTATATCGCTACTTGAACCATCGGAAAAAGCTCCTCCGTGAATCCAAAAAAGCACCGGTTTTTTCCCTTCCGTATCAGGAGTCCAAATGTTTAGAATGAAAGAATCTTCACTTTGCGCTATTATGCCATGTTTGAGCAGTTTGTCAAGACTTCCTCTGTTTTGTGGAAAGGATGTTGGATGTTCACAAGATTCTATGCCCTTAATCATGGAACAAGGTAAAAACCTACCATTGTTTCGAGCGTATCGTATGTAATAATGAGCCATAGAAATCTTTTGTGTAAAAATACTATTTTTGTTGGAAATTCATTGATACTATGTTTCATCGTTTTTCCAATAGTATTTCAGACATTACGTTGCCACAAAAATTTACGTGCCCGTTTTGCTATACTCCGCATCGCTTGTGCGTGATGGCTACAAAGGAAGTGGAAACGTATGTAATGTCTCGCGATGATGAATTTAAGGTGTCTCGTGATGGGAAAATGTTTGGCGTATTGGTGGTAGAAAATGAACAACACGAGATAGGCTTTGTTGCTGCTTTTTCGGGACTATTGGCTGAAAAAAATGTGCATGATTATTTTGTACCTCCCGTGTTTGATATTCTTGCCGACCGAACCTTCTTTCTTGATGAAGAGGCTGAGATTTCCGCAATAAACCACGAAATAGAAGCAATAGAACACGATGGCGAATATACAGCGAGAAGACTCCATATTACAGAGGCAAAAGCAGAAAAAGAAGACCGCTTGTCAGCTATGAAAGCAGTAATGCAAAAGGCCAAACGTGAGCGTGACAATCTCCGATTACAGCAACCATCAAAAGACATTTTGAGCGAATTGATACGCGAAAGTCAATTTCAAAAAGCGGAATACAAACGATTGGAACGTTCTTTAAATGAAACAATTAAACTGTTGGAGCAAGATTGCTCAAAATATGAACAACAAATAGAAATATTAAAGCAAACGAGGGCAAAAAAGTCTGCAGAACTGCAAAAGAAGTTGTTCTCCGGTTTTTTGTTCCGAAATGCGAACGGCGGTACTGAAAATTTATTGAATATATTCGCAAATATTGGTCGAGGAATTCCTCCTGCCGGTTCCGGTGAATGTGCGGGGCCGCGTTTGTTGCAATATGTATATAATCAGCATTTGCGCCCCATAGCCATGGCGGAATTTTGGTTGGGCGCTTCTCCCAAACAAGAGATTCGTGAGAGTGGAAATTTTTATCCAGCATGCAAACATAAATGTGAACCGATATTGTCGTTCATGTTGCAAGGGTTGGATGTAGAAGACAATCCATTGAAAAAAAACACCTCGCAAGGTGTTGTGACTGTTGTGTATGAAGATGATGCGTTACTGGTAATAGATAAACCTGCGGGAATGTTGTCGGTGCGTGGTAAGAATTCATTACCTACGGCCTATGATTGGGCAAGAAATTATTGCGAAGCAGAGGTGTTTATGGTTCATAGGTTGGATATGGAAACCTCCGGTTTGCTTGTGATTGCGAAAAATGAAGCCGTTCAAAAAGCACTGCAACAACAATTTGGTGAACGTACCGTGCAAAAACGCTATGTGGCTATTCTTAATGGCGAAATCTCTCAACGTTCAGGAACCATTTCACTCCCTTTACGTCCCGATATAACAGATAGACCTCGCCAACTAGTCGATTTTGAATACGGGAAACCTTCCATAACAGAATATTCGGTACTCGAAACGCAAAACGGAAAAACGAGAATAGCATTTTTCCTAAAAACCGGCCGTACACATCAATTGCGTGTACATGCTGCTCACAAACAAGGACTTGCATGTCCTATTGTTGGCGATAATTTGTATGGTACACCCGCTGACCGATTATATTTGCATGCACAAAAAATAGTTTTTATACATCCTGTAACTCAAGTCGTAGTGGCGTTTGAGAGTGTTGTGCCGTTTTAAAAAAGAACGACACCAAAGAAAAAAATGAGATATATCGTAAATTGATATTGTTTTATCTCTATATTTCCTCCATAATTTTGAACTTGTTTGTAAAACAGTAAAAATGAGGATTTATGAAGAAACTATTAGTAAGTCTAACGTTCCTTTTAATCACAAGTGTGTTGCAGGCAAGCGAAATCGTTTTGTCTCCTTCTTGTCGATTTGCATCATTGGTTTTAACCGAAAACGAATATACCCAATGGGATGATTCGTTGTTTGAGAAGTACACTCAACAAATATACGAGACGTTCAATGATGATTTTGATTTTATAGTGTATGTCTTGAACGAACCAACGAAGCCAGCTAAATTTACTTATTATGGAATAAATTACATCGTTTCTGCGAATGAATCGGGTATAGGGCTTGAATCTTCGTTTGATAACAGTCAGTATTATGGTTCTGCAGGACGGCTTCAGTCGGTCATTCATCTTCCTTTGTCGAATGGTATTGTTAATGGTCCATTCTTGCATGAGTTAGAACACCGTTGGGCAAATTATGCTTTCCCATCTGTGAATTTTGACAATTATTCTGTTCCTTCTCATTGGGGAGTGATGGGAGGAAGCACTCCCGGTCAATTGGGGGGATTTCAAGAAAATTTACTTGAGTCAAATATAGATGACAGCCCTTCTAAGTACAAAATCCCCTATTTTGGTCAATATGCCAATGGTGGAAATTCTGTTCCATACAATGACCTAGAACTTTATCTGATGGGCATGATTCCGCTTTCTCAGGTACAACCATTCACGCTATTTAATGCCATCGATTCTAGTAGAATAATAAAAGAAGGGACAGATTATTACTATATCTTTTCCTCTCAACAGAAAACGATATATAATTCGACCAGTCTAGAGACACTTTTGGGACAACGAGTTCCCGACTATACGGCATCGCAAAAGAATTTTAATATATTGTTTGTGGTGGTTTCCAACTCTTCTCTTACTACCGAAGAATATGCGCAGTATGATGTGGCAATAGAATCTTTCTGTCGCACAGCATCTGATGAATTGTCATATACCTACAATTTTTGGGAAGCAACTCGAGGCTTGGCTACTTTGACGGCAGAACATATTGACCTATCTTTGAAGCCGCAAACTGCGGTAGAAACGGTATCGTCAGACAATGAGATTAGTCTTAGTCCAAGTGTTGTAAGCAATGACGGGTTTTATATAAAGAATGTGTTGGATCAGGCATTGTATGAGGTGTATGATATAGCAGGAGTGAAGGTTGCCGGAGGCACTGTTTCTAATGGTGAATTGATTCCATCTGCTTCGCTAACGTCGGGAATCTATATGGTTTCTGTTCTGCAAGGAGATAGAGTGAAGGTGTTGAAGTTGATAAAGAAATGATAGGGAAAAATAGTGTGAGAAAGAAAGCATATTCTGCCATCGTATTTGATTTAGATGGTACACTCATGGATACATTAGAAGATCTTGCCAATAGTGTGAATGTGGCGTTAGTTGAGTTGCAATTACCTCAAAGAAGTATTGATGAAATTCGCACGTTTGTGGGTGATGGTGTTCGTGAATTGTTGGTGCGAGCTGTAAAAGCTGCATTGCGTGAGGTAGGTAAGGAAGAAATCTTTTCACACGAATTGTTGTACAATGCTTTAGAACTCTTCAAAAACCACTATACAGGCCATTGTATGGATACAGCACGGCCATATACCGGGGTGTGCGAACTCTTACAAAACTTAAAAAAAGCGGGGTTCGCCCTCGCTATTGTCTCAAATAAACCCCAAAAGGAAGTCTCTATTTTGCGGAACATTTTTTTTGCCGACTATGTTGATGTTGCTCTTGGCGAATGTGAGTCGGAAGGGATACATAAGAAACCCGCTCCCGATATGGTGTATAAGGCCTTAAAAATGCTTTCTGTTTCTGCCGCTGATGCCGTGTATGTGGGAGATTCAGAGATAGATATAGCTACCGCAAAGAATGCCGGATTAGATTGTATTTCGGTGTTGTGGGGATTTCGTTCAGAACAATTGTTGCGTGAAAAGGGTGCAACTCGTTTGGTTCATTCGCCTTCAGAGATTTTCTCAATTGTTTCGGAATAGTCTTCTTTTTTCGGAAAGCGTTTTATAAAAGTAGGCATGGGATATCGCCCGTAGTCCATAAATCGCTGATTGTAGTATGCCGTAGAAGGGTATTCGGTAAGAATAACCCCACCATGGGTAGCAGCATGAATAAAACGGCAAGATTTATTTGCCGTATCAACCGACACTACAATACCAACGTGTCCTACTGATTTCCTACCGTTTCTTCCCATAAAGAAAATCAAGTCTCCTTGTTGTACGCTATCTTTGTGAATGATTTTTGGCGCACCCAAATATTGTGCGGTAGAACTTGCCGGTAACGAAATATTAAAGTGTCTGAAAACATATCCTGTAAATCCCGAGCAGTCAAATGACTTTGGACCTTTGCTACCGTAGTGATATGGAGTTCCTAGATAACTTTCGGCATAGCATATAAGGGAGTCGATAAAGTAAACATAAGCAGCTCCGGTGGAGTCGTGAGATATTTCAGTAATAGGGGATTGGTGTGTTTTGTTTTGGTTCGGAGCTTGTGCATACGATTGTGTATATACCAAGATACACACGATACTAAGCAACCAACAACGTTTCATCTTCATTATTTAACGTGGCAAAGGTAGTATTTTTTGTATATTTACAGAAAATTTTAAGAAAAATGAAAGTAGCAGTTCCAACAGCACAAGGTCAAGTAGATAATCATTTCGGACATTGTGCATATTTTACCATTTTTGAATTAGATGCGCACAACAATGTTGTTTCTAAAACCGAAATACCATCGCCACAAGGCTGTGGCTGCAAATCGGGTGTAGCGGTGATTCTCAAAGAAAAGGGTGTAACTATGATGCTTGCCGGAAATATGGGCGATGGCGCTGTGAATGTGCTAGCAAACAATGGCATAGACGTTATCCGTGGCTGCTCCGGTTCTATTGACGATGTGGTTGCTGCCTATGCACAAGGAAGGTTGAAAGACGCAGAAATTACCTGTAATCACGAGTGCCATCACTAATATGAAACAAACTACTCTTTGCTATTTGGAGCGCGACGGTGAGTATTTGATGCTCCACCGTACTAAAAAAGAGAACGACATAAACCACGACAAGTGGATAGGCGTGGGCGGTAAGTTCGAACCGGGCGAAACACCCGAAGAGTGTATGCGCCGTGAGGTCTTGGAAGAAACAGGATTAACCGTTACTAAATGGGAGTACCGTGGTGTGATTACGTTCTACTTAGACGAAATGGAAGGCGAGTGTATGCACCTTTTTGTGTGTAGCGAATGGACTGGCAAACAACGTGTGTGCGATGAAGGTGATTTAGCTTGGATAGACAAACAGAAACTGTGCACTTTGCCTATGTGGGAAGGCGATGCTATTTTCCTAAAATTGGTGAACGATGCGTCGCAACCGTTTTTCTCGCTCAAATTAGTCTATCATGGCGAGAAACTTGTCTCGGCAGAACTTGAAGGCAAAAAGATTCTGTAATTGTTTATTTTGCGAACGTATAGCGAAGTCCCAATGTAAAATTCAGTTGATTTACGAACAAAGGGTCGTGTGAACCAACTAATCCCGGTTTGTATGCTACAGTCTCGGGATGAATGCGAATGTATGTAGAAATGTTTTCGGAGAATAATTCTTTGATTTCGTATTCAATGAATGCACCAAATCCGATTTTGAAATTCTCTTTGGCTTTTTCTTCTTGTTTTTTGTTGCTTGAGAATATCTGAATTTCTCCATATTCGGTAGTGTCGGCATAATATGTTCTCACTTCTTCATCAATAGAGAAAAAATTCAATCCAACATTACAACCCACATTAAGTGTCGATTTTTCATTGGCAAGTATGGCATGTGCATACACCAAATCAACCGCATATCGTTTGTTTTTTGGATAATGCGTTTGCGTATACATAGTACCATCTGAAAGGTTTGTGTTTATTTCGTCATATTCTTTGGTATACAAGAATTGTTTATATGAAAGTCCTACATAATTTCTTTCAAACAACTGGTTGTATGTTACGGAATATCCCAAACCGTTTCGGAAGTATAGTTCGTTTTGTCTGCCTGCGGCAAATGTTCCCGATACTTCAATTTCTTGGCAGAATCCTACAAATGTTGAGGTAACCAATAGGAGTGATACAATGATACGTTTCATGGTTTTTGAGTGTGTTTGTATTCTAAAAATACCACACAGAATCAGTAATTCCGTGTGGTACGATGTTATGCAATACTTATTGTCTATTGTTTTGATACCCAAAGACCGTGGATGTTGCAGTATGCATACACGCCAACGATTTTTTCGCTTTTGCAGATTGAAAAGCATGCTTCAGGTTTATCTGTCCAATTCAAGTGCTTTACTTGGAATCCTTTTTCGGTTATGAGCATAATCCATTGTATGTAGTGTTTTTCTATCATTGGATGTTCTTCTGAACCAACGGCTACATGAACTTTTTCGCCTTCAACTGTTACAACAGGAATGTGTTTTTCAACAGAAGCTTCAACGGTATTTGCTACAAGTTCCGCCATAGGTTCGCCACAGCATACTACATTTACTCCACTACTTTTGAGGTGAACAATAATGTTCCCACAATGTTTGCAATAAAAAATTTTTGGTTCCATAGGTTTGTGTTTAATTGTTTATATTTTTTTTTAAAGATAGAACTTTTTCTGAATATATATCCAAAAGGAATAACGGCTATTCCTCAGTAAAAGTATGTCAAGTTTGAGATAAGGCAAGCACAATTTTCTTTTCTTTGTAAAAAATCACACTATGTATTTGTGGGGCGACAATCGGCGGTTTAATTCATACAAACGTTTTCTTCAAGAACGCTTTGGCGGGCGAATGCAAAAGCTTACGCTGAATGCAGGGTTTACCTGTCCTAATCGTGATGGCTCAATTGGCGTGGGCGGTTGCACGTATTGTGTGAACGATGCGTTCAATCCGTCGTATTGCGATGTGCGTAAGTCGGTGTGCCAACAACTTGACGAGGGTATTGAGTTTCACCAAAACCGTTATCGCCGAGCTGACGGATACTTGGCGTATTTTCAGGCGTATTCCAACACCTACGCTTCGTTGGAAACTATGGACGAATTGTATCGTCCGGCGTTGGAACACCCGCAGGTGAAGGGAATAGTGGTGGGTACGCGTCCCGATTGCATTAATGAACAGAAGTTGGAGTACTTTGCACGCCTGCAAGAGCACATGTTTGTCTCTATTGAGTATGGTGTGGAGTCGTGCTTTGACGAAACCCTGCAACGCATTAACCGTGGGCATACCTTTCGGCAAGCCGAAGATGCGTTTGACTTGACCAAACAGTATGGGATTCATTGCGCAGGACACTTTATGTATGGTCTCCCGGGCGAAACACCTGAAATGTGGCTGTCGTCGGTACGCGACATAAATGCGTTGCCCATGAATGGCATCAAGTTTCATCAACTGCAACTGATACGCGACACTAGAATGGAGAAGGAGTATTACGAAACACCTGCTGATTTCCATTTGTTTTCCATTGATACCTATGTGCCGTTTATTGTAGACATTACCGAACGGCTGAATCCTTCGTTTGTGATAGAACGCTTTGCAGGAGAAGTGCCTCCTCGATTTTTGCGTGAAAATACCTGGGGACTTACTCGTTACGACGTGGTTCTGCAACGTATAGAGAAAGAGATGGCTCTGCGTGATACTTGGCAGGGAAAGCTTTTTTAGTTATGGGTTAGGAATTATGAGTTAATCGGTTAGTTTGGAAAAGGGTTAACTGGTTAGGTGGTTAATCGGTGAGTTTTTTTACGTTGAATATTACACGTTTTACGAATAACAATTGGCAATATGCAAAGGTCTAACAGCCAAAAGCTAATAGCAAAATTGCCCGTGGGCATACATTTTAATACTTATGAGTTAGGAATTATGAGTTATGAGTTAGTCGTTTAACGTCGAACGTTTCATGTTTTACGAACAACGTACAAACTAACCGATTCGCCAATTCACCTTTTTCCCAGCCACAGATTACACTTGTACAGACACCACACAATTGTCATAAAGGAATATGACTATTGATGAACAATCACATTTAGGAGAAGACAAACATTGTTTACAAGATGTGTGACGTCTCTACCAATTCATCTCCTAATCAAATTATCGTAAAACGAATAACGTAAAACGAACAACGTCGTCTAATCTTCTTTAAAGAATTTATGTTGGAATATCAACAAGTAGAATACGCCAATGGTGATGGCTGAGTCTGCTATGTTGAAAATAGGACGGAAGAATGTGAATGGTTCTCCGCTCCAGATTGGGAACCAGTCGGGGAAGGTGCCACGCAATACCGGGCAATATATCATATCCACCACATGGCCTTGCAGGAACGGCGCGTAGCCGCCGCCTTCGGGCATAAATTCGGCAACAGTCCCGTAGGTGCTTTCGTTGAAAATGAGTCCGTAGAACGCACTATCAATGATATTTCCGGCAGCACCTGCGAGTATTGCACTAAGTCCTATAATTACGTCAAGGGGAGCATCGCGCTTTATAAGGCGATGTATGTATATGCCAATAATAATAGAGGCAACTAATCGAAAAAGAGTAAGGGCAATTTTCCCGAGTGTTCCGCCAAAGTTAAGACCGAACGCAAATCCTGGATTCTCCACGAAATAGATGAAGACTCTGTCGCCAAGGACAGGAATCATTTCATCTAAGTGCATGGTTGTTTTTACCAATATTTTGGTTACCTGATCAATAACCAAAATAAGGAGAATCATGAGAATTGCCCAGTACTGTTTTTTCATATCATCGGATTCTTTTTCTTTTCAGTAATCTTTGCATCGATACTCAAAGTAGCATGAGGAACAGCGCGAAGGCGTTCTTTAGAAATAAGTTTCTTTGTCTCACGGCAAATTCCGTATGTTTTGTTCTCAATACGAATAAGAGCGTCTTTCAAGTGTTTGATGAATTTCTCTTGACGTTCAGCCAATTTGCCTGTTTCTTCTTTTGAGAGGTTTGATGCACCTTCTTCAAACATTTTGAATGTAGGAGACGTGTCTTGGATATCGTTGCTGTCTAAGTATTGAAGAGATAATTTTAGTTGCTCGTAGTCTTTCATTGCTTTCTCGAGTTTCTCCAAAATTATCAACTTGAATTCTTCTAATTCAGCATCGGAATATCTTGTTCTGTTCAAATCCTCTTCTGTTGTTGCTTGGTTTTTTTCTTCACTCATAATTGTACAAATTTTAAAGTTTTACATTTTGTGAATTGTCATGAAAGTCTGAACATCGGCGTTAATATTAACCATTTTTTTGTTTTCGTCGCTCAAGGAGCCGACTAATTCAATGTTTGAACAGAGGGTTTCAGACGCAATATATGTTTTGTGAATTTCAATGGCCTTATTAATTATATCGTGTTTTTGTATTCGTAAACTTATTTTGTCGGTAACGTCCAATCCGCTTTCCTTGCGAAGATTTTGAATTCGGTTAATGAATTCGCGTGCAATGCCTTCGTTGATGAGGTCTTCGGTGAGTGTTGTATCAAGTGCCACAGTTATGTGACCTTCGTTTGCAACTTGCCAGCCCGGTATGTCTTTGGAAATAATGATAACGTCGTCGAGGGTTAATTCTACGTTTTCGTTGTTCACTACCACCATTTTCTTGCCGGTGTTTTCAAAGTCGCAGATTTCTTCGTTGGTGAATTCTGCAATTTTAGCGGCAAGGTCTTTCATTATTTTACCGTGTTTAGGACCTAAGGTCTTGAAATTTGCTTTGATGGTTTTTACCAACACTTCTGAGGCATCTTTCAATAGCTCAAGTTCTTTTACGTTGACTTCTGCTTTTATAATGTTTTCAACGGCTTTAATGTTGCGTTCAAATTCCTGGTTGATGATAGGAATAATGGCGCGTTGCAGCGGTTGACGTACTTTGATGGCTACTTTTCGACGGAGAGCCAATATCATTGATGAAATGGTTTGTGCCATTTCCATTCTTGTTTCCAACGTTTTGTCTATGATAGACGTGTCGGCTTTGGGGAATGTTACCAAGTGTACTGAGTCTTCTTTGTAGCGTTTTGTTACCTTGTTGAGGTCGCAGAAAAGTTGGTCGGCAAAGAATGGGGCAATAGGAGCCATGAGAATTGAAACGGTTTCCAAACAGGTGTACAATGTTTGGTAAGCCGAAATTTTCTCAGCCATGTTGTCGCTTTTCCAGAAACGTTTTCTTGACAAACGTACGTACCAGTTACTTACGTTGTCAACCACAAAGTCTTGTATTAATCTACCGGCTTTGGTTGGCTCGTAGTTCTCGTATTGTTCGGTTACGTTCAAAATCAACGTATTCAAAAGCGAAAGAATCCAACGGTCAATTTCGGGACGTTGCTCGTTTGGTATTTGTGCTTCTTCCATGGCAAAATTGTCAAGGTTTGCATAGAGTGCGAAGAAGGAGTACGTATTGTAGAGTGTACCGAAAAATTTACGCTTGATTTCTTCAATACCTTCGGTGTCATATTTCAAGTTGTCCCACGGCGATGAGTTGGTAATCATGTACCAACGAACAGGGTCGGCACCTTGTTCTGCGATTTCCTTGAATGGGTCAATGGCATTGCCAAGGCGTTTAGACATTTTGTTGCCGTTTTTGTCGAGTACCAAACCGTTTGATATTACGTTTTTGAACGCAACGTTGTCAAACAACATGGTAGCAATTGCATGAAGGGTAAAGAACCAACCTCTGGTTTGGTCAACGCCTTCGGCAATGAAATCGGCAGGGAATACGTTTTTGAACGCGTCTTTGTTCTCAAACGGATAGTGTAATTGTGCGTATGGCATTGAGCCAGAATCGAACCACACATCAACGATATCTGTTTCGCGGAACATTTTGTGTCCGTTGTCGGAAACGAGCACAATGTTGTCTACATACGGACGGTGAATGTCGAACGTGTCGTAGTTCTTTTTAGAGAAATCACCAACAGTAAAGTCTTTCAAAGGATTTTCTTTCATAAATCCTGCTTTGATTGACAATTCTATTTCGTGTTTCAATTCTTCTAAGGAACCAATACATTTGATTTCTGACTTGTCTTCGGTCATCCAGATAGGAAGTGGCGTTCCCCAGAAACGAGAGCGTGAAAGGTTCCAATCTTGAAGGTTTTCGAGCCATTTGCCAAAACGTCCTGAGCCGGTAGAAGCCGGTTTCCAGTTGATGGTGTTGTTAAGCTCCATCATACGTTCGCGCAACTTTGGCGTTTGTATAAACCAAGAGTCAAGCGGATAGTAAATTATAGGTTTGTCGGTACGCCAGCAGTGTGGATAGTTGTGTGTTTGCTTTTCCACATTGTAGGCAGTACCGTTTTTCTTCATCTCTATAGTCAATTCAATGTTCAAATCGGGAGCTTTCTCCGATGCAACTTGATCCAATACGCCATTGGGACTATATTGCGGATCGTACGCATTTTTAACGTATGCTCCTGCATGTGTCTCGTAGCCGCTGAGGTTCAAACATTTGTCTATAAAGTTTTTGTCTAAGTCTTTCAATTCATAGTATTTACCTTGTAGGTCAACCATAGGGCGCGTTTCGCCTTTCTTGTTGATGAGGTAAATAGGAGGCACGCCGGCTATGTTTGCAACCTTCGCATCGTCAGCACCAAAGGTGTTGGCTATGTGTACAATGCCGGTACCGTCTTCGGTGGTAACGTAGTCGCCCGAAATAATGCGGAAAGCTTCCGATGCCATTTCTACAAATTCGTCTTTACCGTTTTCTGCTTTAAACACTTTGTCGGGGTGCGCTGCAGCGTAGTCGGTTACAGATTTTGGTGAGTTACGGTCAATGCGTTGCAATGGTTTAACCCAAGGCATGAGTTGGTGGTAGTGGATGCCGAGTAAATCGGTACCCATGTATTGACCAACAATTCTATACGGAACGGCTGCTTTGGCTGCTTTTTTGTCGCCTGCGGCAACAGCGTCCATTATGGCTTGATAACGAGCCATCAATTCGTCGGTAGTGTCAACCTTACCTTCGGCATTCAAATAGGCTGAAAGGCTTTCTTCGGCAATGACTATGGTAATTTTCTCGTCATTGTAGGGGTTGAATGTTTGTACTGCTACGTATTTGATTTTTGGTCCAACGCAGAGTGATGTATTCGATGGCAATGTCCATGGAGTGGTGGTCCATGCTACAATGCAAGGTTTTCCCCACTGTTTCCATTCCGGTTTTGCTTCTTCTGCAATTAATGAGAAAATAGCGGTAGCCGTAGTGTCCTTCACATCACGGTAACAGCCCGGTTGGTTAAGTTCGTGCGAACTAAGTCCGGTACCTGCTGCAGGTGAATATGGTTGAATGGTGTACCCTTTGTAGAGTAAGCCTTTTTTGTATAATTCTTTGAGTAAAAACCAAAGAGTTTCAATGTATTTGTTGTCGTATGTGATGTAGGGGTTGTTCATGTCAACCCAGTAGCCCATTTGTTGGGTAAGTGTTTCCCATTGGCTGGTGTATTTCATCACATTGGTACGGCAGGCGTTGTTGTAATCTTCAACGCTGATTTTTGTGCCAATATCTTCTTTGGTAATCTGTAATTCTTTTTCTACGCCAAGTTCTACAGGCAGTCCGTGAGTATCCCATCCGGCTTTGCGGTGAACTTGAAACCCTTGCATGGTTTTGTAGCGACAAATAGAGTCTTTGATAGTACGAGCAAGCACGTGGTGAATGCCCGGAAGCCCGTTGGCTGAAGGTGGCCCTTCATAGAATACGAATGCTGGATGTCCATCGCGTGTGGACACACTTTTATTGAAAGTATCGTCAGTAATCCATTTTTGTAGAACTTCCTGGCTTACCTTTGATAGGTTTAATTCAGAATGTTCCTTAAACTTCTCAATCATTGTAAAAAAACGTTTTTAAGTCCGCAAATATACTTTATATTTTCAATGATGATTCTTTGGCTGTTTCAAACTTATTAAATAGAAGAAACAAAAATTGTTAATAAGTTTTTGAGCCCATTATTATTCGGGTGTTAGGGTATAGCTACGCATGAAAAATGAGTAATTAATTTTTGACTGCCGTTTGCCAAAGAGATGCTACACGCATGTGTGAAAATGGGAGAAAGAGTTACCAAGTTCGGGACAAGTCTACTACAACCCTTCTATATCCCTACTTCTTAGAAGTAGAGAGGTAGTAG
>CAYFVM010000012.1:34466-47711 GCA_964346725.1 uncultured Bacteroidales bacterium | reverse complement strand
AATGCAAAGAAAGACATAGATAGTACTAGTAATAACCAAAACTTAAATGACATGAAAATGATTAATTTACTCTTAACTATGAGTGTTTTTATGATAGGTTGAGGATGTTCAGAAGAAGAACCCGAGCCTTCAAAAGACAAAATTATTGGAACATGGATAGAAAAGAATCCTGAATTATTTGATGGCATCTCTGATACAATTGTTTTCACGGAAGATGCATCGATAAAGAAGCATTTTTATTTTGATGGGTGGAGTTATACTACTTCTTCTGATACAATTTCATTCCAAAAGGATGAAACGATAAGAAAATTTTTGTATTCAACAGCAAAAGAGAATGAAATGATTATTTATAACTTCATTGATAGGTCGATAACTCCCCAAGTAAGAGATATTCAATTCATTAAAATTAAATAAGGTATGAAATCGAAAATATTATGCATTGTATTAATTTTTTGTGCCTTATATTCCTATGCACAAGAAAATCACAGGTAAAAGACTATTATTACTACAAAGGCGAAAAGAAAAATCTCAATATTAGTAAAACAAAACTTGTGGTTTACTTTGAAGAAGATATTTTTGTACAGGTAGATGGTGGAGAAATGTTGAAATTTGTAAAGGAATAATCGAATTAATGTTAACTAATAAAAAGTAAAATTATGAAAAAGAAAGTATTATTGCTTGCAATCATGTCCTTAGGTATATTGTGGGCATGCAGCAAAGATGACGAAGATGTTGCATCTTCTCAGGGAATGACTGACGAGGAAATTCCAACCGCACGAGACAAAGCAACCAGAATCAACAGCTACTATGTAACGGTAACGGCACCTGACGGTACAACACACGATTCTTTGGTTGTTGTGGGCGAACGTTGGAAAGGAAACGACAATGTTCCCTTCACAGAAAAAGAGGTGTGGTATGGCGATTCGTTGGTAATAGAGCGCATTTATCAGTACCCCGACGGATATTTCGACAAGATTGAATTACCCGATACAGTTTCGGTGGAAAATTAAAAAACATTCTAATGTCTATAAACTAAAAAGTCCCGTAAGCAAACATGTTTACGGGACTTTTTTCTTCTCCGGCGGAGAAGGAGGGATTCGAACCCCCGGTACATTGCTGTACGACGGTTTTCAAGACCGTTGCAATCGACCACTCTGCCACTTCTCCGCTGCAAATGTACATTTTTTTTAATTAACGCCTAATGTTCGCAAATATTTTTTTCAAAAAAATCAGCAAGTGATGGCTATCAGCGTGTGTATCAGCACAGAATGAGAAGTTTGAACATGTCTATTTTCGACCTCTAACTAGTATGAAATCACAAAAAAGCAGGTTTTTGCTTCATTGTGAGAGTCGCACAATTCTTAAAAACGTTCTTTGTGAATTTTTTCTTTCTGTAAACGAGTTACATCAAATGGTTTTTTCTCCTCGTCTTTGTAGCCAATTGCAACAACAGAAAGAACTTCATATTTGGCAGGAATGTCAAGTAATTTTTTCAAAACATCTGAAGCACTTTCTCCATTGGCTTTGGTGCGTTTGTGCATTTGTACCCAACAACTGCCCAATCCCAAGTCTTCAGCAGCAAGTTGCAAATAAATGGTAGCAATAGATGCATCTTCAATCCACACATCGCTTTTCTCCGTATCGGCTAGTACAACTACGGCTAAGGGAGCATCTTTAATCAACGCTGCGCCCATTTGCTTGCTTTCTGAAATTGCGGCCAATGTTTCTTTGTTTTCTACAAAGATAAACTCCCAAGGGTTGGAACGTTTGCTTGCAGGAGACATGAGTACGGTTTCTTGTAATCTTTCTTGTATGTCTTGCGGAACCGCTTCTGTTTTAAATTTGCGAATGCTACGGCGTGTTTGCGCCAAATCAAAAAATGTTTTCATAGGTTTATTTTTTTTTCAATATACGATAAAAGAGATATACAGTTATGAGAGTAACTGGTATTTCCACCGAAAGCATTAATACTAGAGCTATTGTTGACATATTTTAAATATCTTTAAAATTATGTTCTTTTGCCTTGTGAATCAATAGGCACAAGCCAAAAAGTAATACTATTAAATAGATGCGAGACATATCTATGTAGAAAACATCGTTTTTTATGTCTCCTTTGTAGAGTGGTGTGCCAACCGAAATGTGTTGTCCTACAAATACTTCAACACTCGCATCGGCTGGAATTTCGTATGTTTTTGAGGCTACAGTAATACTATTCTCACCGATACTTGTAACTTCGCCCTCATTTTCTGAGAAAAATTCATCGGCAAACCAGGTGTTGTTCGGTCCTATATTTTGATGTCGTAGTTCGCCTATAATGCTTGAGTCGTCAAGCTCCCATCCTTTGATGCTGAGCAAGCTCCAGTCGTCATTTTTCGGCTTAATGAGTGCTGCTACAAAAATGATGATAAGCATGGTTGGCGTTATATATTTCAATATGTATTTGAAAATAATAGGCATTTGTATGTCGGCATGGTCGTGAATGAGGTCCCAACCTTTGTTCACGCCCATTACCCACGAAAACGCAATGGCTTCGAGCATGGCAAAGATGAACAACGTAATGGTGCCGCCCCAAAAATCATATTCGTCAAACACTCCTTGTTTGAAAAAGAAAATACAGGGCAATGCAATAATAAATAAGATAATACCAAGAAGGTACGAAGTGCCTTTTTGCGACCAATTGTAGTTGTTAGAAAGAAATGCGACAAATGGTTGTGCTATTGAAAGTGATGAGGTAATGGCTGCAAAAAACAGTAAACCGAAGAATGAAAATCCTGCAACGGCGGAAAGTATTGTCCCCCAATTTTCAAACAAAAACGGCATGGTTCTAAATCCTAGTCCAAATCCGCCAATGTGCGTAAGTTCTATCACTTTGTCTACTCCAAAGTAACCCACAGCAATAGGTATAATTATGGAGCTTCCCAATACTATTTCGGTGAATTCGTTGGTAAATGCTGCCGTCATTGAGCTAAGAGCTACATCTTCTTTCTTTTTAAGGTATGAAGCATAGGTTTGAATTGCTCCCATTCCCAACGATAAGGTAAAAAATACCTGTCCGGCTGCCGCCAACCACACTTTCGGGTTGAGTAGCGAATCAAAATCGGGAGTCCACAGAAAATTGAACGCAACCGAGCTGTTATATTGTACACCGTCAACGCCTGCGCTCATGGTAAATGCTTTGATAACTAGGAAAACGGCAAAAATTAAAAGCAAAGGCATAACTATTTTTGCCACTCGTTCTATACCTTTTGCAATACCATGACTAAGAATGAAGATATTGAGAACAAGACAAAACATAAACGAAAAGAATGTACCATACGGAATCCCAGAGGTTGGTTTTTCAATGTCGAGATACGCGTCAAAGAAGGCGGAAACGGCTGTTTCGCTCATTCCATTGAATGTGCCTGCGATAGAATGAATTGCATATGAAAGAATCCAACTTTCTATAAAACAATAGTATGCACAGATTACAATGCTCGAAAATAATCCAAGCGAGCCGGTGTATCGCCATATATGACTTTTGTTAAGTGTTTGCATAATTGTTGGGGGCGAGTGTCTGCCAAATTGCCCTCCAAATTTTCCCGTTGACCATTCAATAAGTACCAGCGGAATGCCAAGCAGGACAAATGAAACCAGATACGGAATAATAAATGCGCCACCGCCATTTTGTACGGCTTGAATAGGAAAACGCAAAAAGTTGCCCAAGCCAACGGCGCTTCCTGCCATTGCCATAATGAGCCCTATTCGAGAATTCCATGCTTGTTCTGTTTGTGCCATAAAAGTAACTCTAGGCAAAAATACTTTTTTTTAGGGAAATAAGCATAGCATGTTTCATCATCGTCGTCACTCGTTGTCCAATTCTTTTTTGATTTTTCCGGGCAATCCTGCGCGTACCAATGCATACGCTCGTTGAATTAAATCGCGGGTAAGTGTGTCTTGTATTTGTTCCAAATACAGGTCGTTCCAGTGTCTTTTGTTCCAATGAAAAGCCGGAACAATCCCATTGTGCTCCTCCCGAAGATTCTCAGAATCGGCAGGCGTGAGTTTTAGTGTAATTTTGGGTTCTTCCGAAGTGAGGTCCATTGCCATAAATATTTTCCCACCAATGCGAAACACCAGCACGTCGGGGCCAAACGGTAAGTCTTCCGTTACGTGTGGGAGCGATAATGCTAATTCTCGTACTTGTTCTATATTCATAGTGTTACAGTTTTTTTATCCTCTGCCGATGGTTTTATGATCGGCCGTGTTTTCTTTTTCGGGAACAATTTTCTCATTCGAATCAAAGGTTGTGAAACCCTGTTGCCCGTTATAATTACCGATACCGCAACAATGATAAGGAGAAACCCGAGCGCCATTCGTGCCGTGAAGGTTTCGCCAAGAATAATGATTCCCAACAAAACGGCCGCAACCGGTTCTAATGCTCCAAGTATGGCGGTTTTGGTGCTTCCTATGTGTGCAATTGCGGCGGTGGTGCATAGAAATGAGATAGCCGTGGGGAACAATGCTACGCCAAATATATTGAGCCAACTGTACCAATGGTTCGGAAGCCGTATGCCGGTGTGGGCAAACGAATATCCTGCAAAAAGGAGAAGTCCCACAATGAGAACATACAACGTGAGCGTGAGTGTAGGCGTATCTTTGAGCACGCTCTGGTTTATTCCCACAAGATACACGGCGTAGCTCAATGCCGAAACAAACACCAATGTCAATCCAAGTGTGCTGAGCGTGCCGCCATCTTCGGTGCGATAGAGTAGGAGTATTCCCAATATTGCTATGCAAATACACAAAATCGTAATTATCCCTGCTCGTTCTTTGAAAAAGAGCGCCATAATTACTGCCACAAGTATGGGGTATATAAATAGCAATGTTGACGCAATTCCCGCGCCCATGTAGTTGTAACTGATAAAGAGCGAAAGTGACGAAATACCCATGAGCAGGCCGAAAATGAGTGTTGGTAGAGCTTCCTTTCGTTGCAAACGAAAACTACGACCTCGCGCCAGCATCATTATGGCAACAATGGGAATTGCCACCAAATAGCGGAAAAAGAGGACGGAATTTGCGTCCATCCCATCTTGATATAGTGGAATGGCAAAAATAGGATTGGTGCCGTAACTTGCCGCGGCAATTGCTCCTAACAGATATCCCTTTAGCGTATTAGTCATTCACGAAACGTGATTTGAAACTAAACAAAGATAGAGATTCTTCTTCGTTTGCTTTCATTTGTTGCAGAAATACTTTGATGCACAAAAAAACCAAAAGCAAACACTTTTGGTTTAAACGCGAGAAGGCTACACTTTGAGTGTTCTCATGGAATTGAGAACTGCCAAAACGGTCACGCCCACATCGGCAAATACCGCCATCCACAAGGTGGCAATGCCAAAAAACGCAAGCACAAGTACGGCAACTTTTACAATAATGGCAAAACCCGTATTCTGCTTTGCTATGTGTAGCGTGCGCCGCGCCTGACGAATGGCCACGGCAATTTTCGAAGGCTTGTCGTCCATGAGAATCACGTCGGCGGCTTCAATTGCCGCATCGCTACCCAAACCGCCCATGGCAATGCCCACATCGGCGCGAGCCAACACCGGCGCGTCGTTTATGCCATCGCCCACAAACGCAACCGAGCCACTCGTTGTATCGGAAAGTAATTGTTCTATAATTGCAACTTTATCGCTCGGAAGCAATTCAGCATGAAATTCTTCTATGCCAACTGCTTTTGCTACATCGGCCGCCACGTCGTACTTATCGCCGGTGAGCATTACCAAACGGCTCACGCCTTCGTTTTTCAACGACGAAATGGATTCGGCGGCATCAGTTTTGATTTTGTCCGAAACAATAATGTGGCCTGCATATTCGCCGTCAATTACCACGTGCACTATTGTTCCCACTTTGTCGCACGGGATCCATTGTACGTTGAGGTCTTCTATCATTTTGAGATTGCCCACGTACACTTCGTGTCCGTTGACTTTTGCCGAAATGCCTTTGCCGGCAACTTCTTGCACGTTTTCTACCGCGCATTCATCGTCTTCGTTGGTAAACGCTTCTTTGAGCGAAACGGCAATAGGGTGCGAAGAATAGCGCTCAACGTGGGCGGCGTAGTGCAATAATTCAGTCTTGCTTATTTTGTCGGGGTGAATGGCGGTGACGTCAAACACGCCCTCGGTCATGGTGCCGGTTTTGTCAAACGCAATGCTTGTGACTTTTGCAAGCGTTTCCATGTAGTTCGAGCCTTTTATCAAAATCCCTTTTCTTGAAGCGCCGCCAATGCCACCGAAAAACGTAAGCGGAACGGAAATAACCAACGCACATGGGCACGAAACCACTAAAAACGTAAGTGCGCGATACAACCAAAGACCAAAATTCTCTAAAAGATTTCCGGAAATAATCGGCGGCAAAAAGGCTACAACTAGCGCCAAACCAACAACAATAGGCGTGTAAATGCGTGCAAATTTCGTGATGAAATTTTCGCTCTTTGATTTGTTTTCGCTTGCGTTCTCCACAAGTTCAAGAACTTTTGTAACCGTTGATTCGCCAAAAGTTTTGGTCACGCGAACTTTTACCACTCCGGTCAAATTTACGCAGCCTGACAAGATATCGTCGCCTGTGTGAATGCTGCGAGGAACGCTCTCACCGGTGAGCGCAACCGTGTCAAGATTGCTGTCGCCTTCAATCACAATGCCATCTAGCGGAACTTTTTCGCCGGGTTTTATAAGGATGATTTCTTCAATCTGCACCTCTTCGGGAGCAATTGTGCTCACAACGCCATCGCGCTCAACGTGTGCCACGTCGGGGCGAATGTCCATCAGTTGCGAAATAGACTCACGACTGCGGCCTTCGGCAATGTCTTCAAACAATTCTCCTACTTTGAAAAACAACATGACAAACACCGCTTCGGGAAACTGGTGTTCGGCGTTTGGCAAAAAACCAATAGCCAGCGCGCCGATAGTTGCAATGGACATTAAAAAATCTTCATCAAGTACGCCCGAGAAATGTCCTAAAAAACCATGTTTTTCTTCACTGCTTTCGCAATGGCAATGCTCGCAGTGGTTGTCATCATCGTCAATGCCCAACAATTTTTCTCCTGCTTCCCACAATACATCGTAGCCGGCAATCAAGTACGGCACCAAATATACAAGCAACAATTGCCAGGTTGGTAAATTCCATGTACGTTCAATGAGTACCGCAGCTATAAGCAACATGCCCGCTGCCACGATTTTGCCTAATTTGATTTTATTTTCTGTCTCCATGTTGAGAGAATTAATTTTTACGGAGACAAATGTCAGTGGAAAAACTTGCAACTTGGTTGCAAAGTTAGCTTGTGGCAAAATTTCTATTTGCGACTACTGCACTTTTGGCAAACGCCTTTAATCATATAGTTGATGGAATTTGCCTCAAAACCTTTGGGAGTTTTAACCAACGGAATCGTTATATCTTCAAAGCAAAATGTTTGGTGGCACGTTTCACAGTAAAAATGTACGTGACCGCCAACGGCGTGGTGCAATTCTTCGGTACAAATTTCATATTTCAAAGAGCCGCTGCCGTCTTCAATTGCATGAACCAAATCGTATTGCACAAAGAGTGTAATGACTCTGAAAATACTGGATTTGTCCATAGACAAAATGCTGTCTTCAATGTCGGCAATGCTCAGCGGACGTGCATGTTTTGCCAGAGTTTCGTACACCAAAATCCGATTTGCCGTAGGCTTTACGCCTTTTTGTTCTAATTTTTCAGTTACGCCCATGTGCAAATTTATTTATTCTTTTCCAAACAACCAATTGAGCCGCAAACTATTAAGCACGACGCTCACACTCGAAAATGCCATCAGTGCTGAAGCCCACGTTGGCGTTATTTGAAAATTAATACCAAAAATGTGCAGCAAACCTGCTGCCAGTGGAATGCAAACAACGTTGTAGATAAATGCCCAGAATAAATTTTGACGAATCATGTTCACCGTTTTTTTGCTCAACAAAATAGCATCGGGAATGCGCCGAAGATCATCGCCCATCAAGGTAATTTGAGCAACATCCATAGCCACATCAGTTCCTTTTCCCATGGCTATGCTTACATTTGCCAATGCCAGTGCCTGCGTGTCGTTGATGCCATCGCCTATCATTGCCACCCGTTTCCCTTGCTGTTGCAGAGTTCGCACAAGGTTTTCTTTGTCTTGCGGGAGCACCTTGCTTTGATAGTGAGCAATGTCAGCCTGTTCGGCCCAGTAGTGGGCTGCTTCTTCTTTATCTCCGCTCATCATGTACACCTCAATGCCATTTGCCTGCAACTGTTGCATAGCTTCACGAGCGTTTGGTTTCAACGTTTCGCGAGATTCAAGAGGAAAGTCCTCAGCTTTGGTAAAATCGATTGTACGATTAGGAATGGTAAGCGTGCCGGTTTTGTCAATGACAACGGCATCAATTTTACGGAGTTCTTCAAGTGCCGAAGCATCTTTTATGAGAATATTGCGTTTTGCCGCTTTGCCAATGCCTACCATAAGAGCCGTAGGCGTAGCAAGTCCCATAGCGCAGGGGCAGGCAATTACTAACACCGCAACCGACGAAAGTATTGCTTGCGGAAGCGCTTCGTTTCCTCCAACAAACCACCATACCAAAAAAGTAATCAATGCAATGCCGGCAACTATCGGCACAAAAATCAGGGAGACTTTATCAATAGTTCGTTGCACCGGAGCTTTACTTCCTTGCGCTTCTTGCAGCATTCGAATGATGTTTGCCAACGCCGTTTCTTCGCCAATTTGACGTGCGCGAAAACGTAATTTGCCTTGAGCTATCACCGTTCCTGCCAATACTTTTGAGTCTTTTTGCTTCATTGCAGGGGTAGGTTCGCCCGTAATCATTGCTTCATCAATATACGCAGCGTCGTCGGTCATGAAACTGGTTGCCCACATTACGTCACCATCAACGGGAATTTTTTCACCGGCACGAACTTCTATTACATCACCTTTTTGAATGGTAGGAATTGGCACTTCGTCAAGCTCATTGCCTTTTACCAAGCGAGCCGTTTTGGGTTGTAAACCCATCAGCTCTCGTATGCTTGATGCGGTGCCGTTTTTTGCTTTTTCTTCCAACAAACGGCCAGTCAATACAAACGTGATAATCATGACCGAAGCGTCAAAATATGTGTGCCACTCTATACCGCGGCTAGTCCATGTGGCTTCGCCCCAAAAGGTATTGAACACGCTAAATAAAAATGAAATTCCGGTAGAAAGAGCGACGAGCGTATCCATATTGGCAGTAGCATGAAGCAATTGTTTGAACGCATGCACATAAAATTGTCGTCCGCAATAGAAAATATTTGCCAAAGCAATTATCAACGCCATGAGGTTTGCATTGTCGCGACTGCCAAGGTCTATCCAACGCATAGAAAAACACATGACCAATACGGCAAAAATCCACGAAAAAATCGTTTTGCGACGAAGGAGCAAATATTCGTTTCGCTCTATTTGTTCTGCCGAACGGCCGCTTTCGATTATCAGGTCGTATCCAATGGCATTAATTTCTTGTTTTATTTCTGTAAGAGAAATCTGCGACTCATCGTACTCAATCAGCGCGGTGCGTCCAGGCAACGAAACCGAAGCAGAGGTTACTCCAGGCAACGAATTGAGTTTGAGCTCAACGTTCGCCGAGCATGCCGAGCACGCCATGCCAACTACCGGTATCGTTTGCTTTTTCATTATGCTTCTAATTCAAAACCAACCTCGGCAACTGCATTTTTCATTGCGTTTGCAGTCACTTTTGTGTCGTCGAATTCAACTTCTACGTTTTTATCTTCCAAACTTGCATTTGCTTTTGCTACACCATCGAGTGCTTGTAATGCAGTTTCCACTTGTGCCTTGCAATGTGCGCACCTCATGCCATATACGGGGAATGTTTTTGTCGCCATGGTGTATTGATTTTAAGAACAATCTTGCTTTCTGTATAACAAAGTTAGAAAGAAAAAATTGTAACTAAATTTCAAAAAACAAAAGTTTATTTTTCTACGTTTTTGCTCAATCCATCGGATATTTCACGCCCCACTCTTTGCGCAAGGCATCCATTTGACGCATTACGTTGAGCGTTTCTTGGTGCGGCATGAACGGCGTTTCCAATGCACCTTTTTCGAGAGCATCGCGGCACGCCAACACTTGATATTCATAGCCGGAAATTTGATTTTCGGGACGTAGATATTCTGCTTTGACGTTGTAGTCTCCATCATATACGGTGACTTTTTCGGGACAATTAATGTTGTCAACCACAAGGTAGCCCTCGTCGCCACAAATTACTCCCTCACGATTGCATCGGCAAATTGCACCGGATTGAAGGTTTGCAATGCGTCCGTCGGCATAGGTTATGCAAATTGTTTCGTACAAATCAACGCCGCTTTGGCTATTGATGTGAAACGATGAGGTGTTTGCAATATCTCCGCCAAAATACATTCTTGCAAAATTGAGACAATACACGCCCACGTCGAGCAACGCCCCACCGCAAAGAGCTGGATCCATGATTCGTTGTTTGTGTTCCAATGCATAGCACAAACTTGCATTGAGCAAGCGCAAACGTCCAATTGCGCCGCTGTCGAGCAGCTCTTTGATTTTGAGGGACAACGGCATATATCTGGTCCAAATGGCTTCGGTAATAAACACACCTTTTTTATGCGCAAGATTGAGCAATGCCTCTGCCTCGCGAGCATTTGCCGTAAAAGCTTTTTCGCATAGAACTGGTTTACCCGCTTCGATAGCTGTTGAGGCCTGTTCCAAATGGTGTGAGTGGGGCGTTGCCACATACACAAGTTCTATCTTGGGGTCGTCAATCAATTCTTTGTACGAGCCATACGCTTTGGTAACGCCACATTTTGCGGTAAATGTTTTTGCTTTTTCAATGTCGCGCGAAGCGATGGCATATGTTTCAAAACCATCAAGTTTTGAGAGCGTTCTTGCCATTTTCTCGGCAATCCAACCTGTGCCTAGTATTCCTATGTTCATTGTTTGGTGGTTTTTGCATTTTTGTACGATAGCAAAGGTACTCTTTTTCGAATTGTATAAAATTTCCTTCGCTATTATCAACTCCAATAAATTTTTTACCTTTGAGAAAATTTTTAGTATGGATAATAGGGTTCAAACGGTTAAACAAAATTTGGGAATCATAGGAAACTCTCCTCGCCTGAACAATGCGGTTGAGATTGCTTTGCAAATTGCTCCGACTAATCTCTCTGTACTGATTTTTGGAGAAAGTGGGGTTGGAAAGGAAGCGTTTTCCCAAATTATTCATAAAAATAGTCTACGAAAAGACAAATCATATATTGCCATCAACTGTGGCGCTATTCCTGAAGGAACAATTGATTCCGAACTTTTTGGTCATGTAAAAGGCTCGTTCACCGGTGCAGTTGGCGACCGTAAAGGATATTTTGAAACAGTGAATGGCGGTACCATTTTTCTTGACGAAGTAGGAGAATTGCCAAAATCTACGCAGTCGCGTTTGCTTCGTGTGTTGGAGTCGGGAGAGTTTATTCCCGTAGGTGCTTCAAAGGTGCAGAAAACCGATGTGCGCATAGTGGCAGCTACCAATGTGAATTTGCAGAAAGCAATAGAAAACGGAAAATTCCGCGAAGATTTATATTACCGCTTAAATACCGTTCCTATTACTATTCCGCCACTTCGCGAACGTCAAGACGACATTTATGTGTTGTTCCGCAAATTTGCAAACGAAACCGCCGAGCAATATCGCCGTCCTCGCATTGATTTAGATGAATCAGCGAAAAACTTATTGATTACGTATCGCTGGCCGGGAAATATTCGTCAGTTGAAAAACGTGTCGGAGCAAGTGTCCATGTTGGAAGATGGCCCGGTTATTTCGGTCGAAGGCATGAAACATTATTTACCCGATTACGGAAAATCACATTTACCTGCAATAAATCCGTCGGCAGCCGAGGCTACATACGCTTCTGAACGCGAAATTCTTTTTAAATTGATGTTCGATATGAAAAAGGATATGGACGATTTGAAAAAATTAGTGAACAGCGTTATTCAAAATGGTGCACAATATTCCAACACAACCGTGATAAACGACATGAAACAAACCGCCAACGATAAATATTTTGGAGAAGAAACCGTGAACATGTCGCAAGATTCTGCGCCTATAAATATTGTAACGCCAACGGTGCAAGCACCTCATTTGGTAAAACAACGAAGCGATTCGCATATAATTGATACACAGGAAATTAAAGAAGAGTCGCTTTCGCTTACCAACAACGAAATGGCTTTTATAAAAAAAGCATTGCAAAAGTGGAACGGCAAACGAAAACTTGCGGCCAAAGAATTAGGAATTTCTGAACGAACACTTTATAGAAAAATAAAAGAATACGAATTATAGTGAAAAAAATATTACTGTTGATATTGATGGTTTGGGGTGTTACTGCATGTTCTGTAAACTATTCCTTGTCGGGTGCGTCTATTTCGCCCGATGTGAAAACCTTTTCAGTATCGTACATTGCTAACCACGCAGCAAACAAGCAAGCCACATTGAGTGACGTGTTTACCGAAGGGTTAAAAGACAAATTCCGCTCTTCTGTTGGATTATCGCTTGGTTCGTCAAATGCCGATTTGCAATTTTCGGGAAGCATTGTCAACTACAGTACTTCATATCAAGGTGTAACGGCAAGCCAATTGGCAGCGCAAACTCGTTTAACTATTGGAGTAACAATTAAATTTGTAAATAAAACCGACGAAAAACAGAATTTTGAGAAAACCTTTTCTGCGTATCGCGATTTTGATGCTACAACAAGTCTATCGGACGTTGAAGACGCATTGATAAAAGAAATTTCAGAAGAAATAATTGAATCAATTTTTATGGAAAGTGTTGCTAATTGGTAAACAACTATGAATAAGAAACAACTACAACAATACATAGAAAATCCAACTCTTCTGTCGCCTTCCGACACAAGGAAGTTGCTGGATTTGGTTGATGACTATCCATATTTCCAAACCGCCCGATTGCTCTATACCAAAGGCTTGAAAGATAATGCAAACGAAAAATATGAGCGAGTTTTAAAGGTAACAGCTACGTATGCCATTAGTCGTATAAAGTTGTTTGAATTGATAACTGCCACACAAACATCGGAAGTTGCTTCACCTGTTGTAGCACAACAACCGGAAATTCAACCTGAACCAATTGCAGAGCCGGTACAAGAAGAGCAAGTTGCTGAGGTTGTAGCCGAAGAATTTGTTCCTCCAGTAGTAGAAGAACAACCTGAATTTCAACC
>CAYFVM010000012.1:0-34366 GCA_964346725.1 uncultured Bacteroidales bacterium | reverse complement strand
TTGTAGCCGAAGAATTTGTTCCTCCAGTAGTAGAAGAACAACCTGAATTTCAACCTGAACCAGTTACCGAGCCTATACAAGAAGAACCAGTTGCTGAAGTTGTAGCCGAAGAAGTTATTTCTTCAGTTGTAGAAGAAGAACCTGAATTTCAACCCGAACCAATTGCAGAGCCGGAACAAGAAGAGCCTGCTCCAACAGAATCATTGGCAGATATGATTTTGAGAAAATATCATGCCATGAAAGCTCAAGAGCAACGACAGGAAGAACGTCAAATTCAAGAAGAAGTTGAGACGCAAGAGCCGCCTCTAGGGCAATATCAAGAAGAATCTCAGATACAAGAGTTATCTCAAGATGATTCTAAAATTGAAGAAGTTCAAGTACAAGAACAACCTCAAGAAGAAAATCAATATCAACAAGATCCTGAAGAACAAGAAGAACCACAAGAGATAGAACAACCTGAGTTTGAAGTTCAACCTCAAACCAATGAACAAGAAGAGCCGAAGTCTTTGGTTGAGGAAAGCGATATTCTTGATTTTTCTCCTGAAGTAGTGTCTCACGAAGGAGAACAATCAGTAGAAGAATCACAAGAATTAGCACCGTCAGTAATTGATTTTACAGAATTACTTAGCGGTGACGCAAATTCCGAACAACAACCGGCAGAGAGTTCTGAATATGTAGATAATCAACTTGAAACCGAGACAAAAGAAGAGTCTTACGAAGAACCAATTCAAGAGCAAGTTACAGAACCAGTAACAGAAGATATACCGCAGGTTGAATTTGAAGTTGAAACTGAACCGGTTTCACCGGAAAAGAAAGAGGAGGAAGTTCACGATTGGTTTGAACGTTCACAAAGGCCAGTAACTCATTCTTCAATGGAATTGATAAATCAGTTTATCGTTGAAGATCCGAGAATGCCAAAGTTAGATTCTTCCTGGATGGGCGAATATTCTCAAGGAGATAAACTCCCCGAAAATTACGCAAAAACCGATGTGGAATCCCAAGAGATTGTTACAGAAACAATGGCCAAGATATATGTTTCTCAACGGCTTTTTGATAAAGCAATTGATATATATGAAAAATTAAGTTTGAAATATCCACAAAAAAGTATTTACTTTGCGAACCGAATTTCAGAAGTAAAGAACTTAAAAAAATAACAGAGGTATGATAATAGTTAATGTGTTACTAATAATCGTAAGTATTCTACTTGTTGGCGTAGTATTAATTCAAAATTCAAAAGGTGGCGGTCTTATGTCTTCTCGCTATGAAATGGGTGTTGCTCGCACTACCGATTTTATAGAAAAAGCAACATGGTCACTCGCAGGTGCTTTAGTTGTTCTATGCATTGTTCTTACTGCACTTATGCCAACTTCACAAGTTGAAGAATCACATTCAATGTTTGAAGAAAACGCTCCTACAGTGGAAATGAATGTCCCAGCTGACGTTAAAACCGCTGAAGACATACAACAAAAAAAATAGATTTCTTTTTTTTACATAATAGAAAGTGTCAATATGTCGTAAATATTGACACTTTTTGTTTTTTTATGACAGTTGTTGTTTCAAAAGAGAAAGAAATACTGCCATTTTTTCACAAAAAAAACAATTGGCACAAAATGTGACATTTGCTGCGCAAATCAAAATATGTTTAATTTAAAAATATAAAAACTATGGCAGAATTTAAAGGTAGACCACTTGCAGGTAAAGTTCTTGTAGAACCGATTGCTGCAGAAGAAAAAACTGTTTCTGGAATCATTCTTCCTGATTCAGCAAAAGAAAAACCTCTTCAAGGCAAAGTTATTGCCGTTGGTAAAGCAAAAAAAGATGAGGAAATGGAAGTTGTAGTTGGCGACACTGTTCTTTACGGAAAATATGCCGGCACAGAAGTAAGCCACAACGATGAAAAATACCTTATTCTTTCTCAATCAGATATACTCCTTATATTGTAATCTTTAAATTCATTGTATTATGGCAAAAGAAATTAAATTCGATATTGATGCTCGCGATTCTTTGAAAAAAGGCGTTGATGCATTAGCAAATGCAGTTAAAGTAACATTAGGTCCTAAAGGTCGTAATGTTGTAATTGAAAAAAAATTCGGTGCTCCACAAGTAACAAAAGATGGTGTTACTGTAGCAAAGGAAATTGAACTTTCTGACGCATTCGAAAATATGGGTGCTCAAATGGTAAAAGATGTCGCTTCTCGTACCAATGATAAAGCTGGTGATGGAACAACCACTGCAACCGTACTTGCTCAGGCAATTGTTGGCGTAGGTCTTAAAAACGTTGCTGCCGGAGCTAATCCAATGGATTTGAAACGTGGTATAGATAAAGCTGTAAATGCTGTTATTGCTGACTTAAATGCACATACAGAAGCCGTTACCATTGATGGTGAAAAAGTAGAGCAAGTAGCTCGTATTTCTGCAAACAATGATGACGAAATCGGTAAATTGATTGCTGAAGTTATGAAGAAAGTAAGCAAAGAAGGTGTTATCACAGTAGAAGAAGCAAAAGGAACTCAAACAACCGTAGAAGTTGTTGAAGGTATGCAATTTGATCGTGGTTACATTTCTCCATATTTTGTTACAAATACCGAAAAAATGGAGGCTGTGCTTGATAGTCCATATATCTTGATTTACGACAAGAAAATTTCTTCATTGAAAGAAATTATGCCAGTTCTTGAAGCAACTTTGCAAACAAACAAACCATTGTTGTTGGTTGCTGAGGATATTGACGGAGAGGCACTTACTGGTTTGGTTTTGAATAAACTTCGTGGTTCGTTGAAAATTGCAGCTGTAAAAGCTCCAGGTTTTGGTGATCGTCGTAAAGAAATGTTGCAAGATATCGCTATCTTAACTGGTGGAACTGTTATCAGCGAAGAAGTTGGTTTGAAACTTGACACAACAACTATTGACCAACTTGGAAGATGCGAAAAAATTACCATCAACAAAGAGAACACAACTATCATTGGCGGTAAAGGCGAAAAAGCAGATATTGATGCTCGCGTAGCTCAAATTAAAGCACAAATCAAGAGCAGTACTTCTGACTACGACAAAGAGAAGTTACAAGAACGTCTTGCTAAATTAGCTGGAGGTGTAGCTGTTTTGTATGTTGGCGCAACTACCGAAGTTGAAATGAAAGAAAAGAAAGATCGTGTAGAAGATGCCTTAAGCGCAACTCGTGCAGCTATTGAAGAAGGTATTATCCCTGGTGGTGGTGTAGCACTTATTCGTGCTCAAGCAGCATTAGATAACCTTACTGGTGTCAACGATGACGAAACTACTGGTATCTTAATCATTAAACGTGCTATTGAAGAACCACTTCGTCAAATTGTTGAAAACGCTGGTGGTGAAGGTTCTGTAGTAGTACAAAAAGTTCGTGAAGGCAAAGGTGACTTCGGTTACAATGCGCGCACCGAACAATATGAAGACTTGAAAAAGGCCGGAATTATTGACCCGAAAAAAGTTACTCGTATAGCACTTGAAAACGCTGCTTCTATTGCAGGAATGATGCTTACAACAGAATGCGTTTTGGCAGAAGAAAAGAAAGACGAACCAACTATGCCGGCAGGTGCTCCGGGAATGGGTGGCATGGGCGGTATGATGTAATATCAACCAAACCTTATATAAAAAAAACGGTCGGGATTTTTAAAATCTCGACCGTTTCTTTTTGTAGCAAAGTCTCAAATTATTCTGCAAACATTGGCGTAGATAAATATCTATCGCCACTGTCGGGTAAAAGGACTACGATATTCTTACCCGCATTTTCCGGACGTTTTGCTAGTTCTATTGCAGCCCATGTAGCCGCTCCTGATGAAATACCAACCAAGATTCCTTCTTTTTGTCCAATACGTTTTCCTATGGCAAACGCGTCTTCGTTTTGTACGGTGATAATTTCATCGTAGATTTTGGTATTAAGAATTTCGGGCATAAAATTGGCTCCAATTCCTTGAATTTGGTGTGGAGCAGCAATGCCTTTGCTCAGCAATGGCGAACTTGCAGGTTCTACGGCAACAATTGTAATGTCGCTATTTTTTGACTTTAAATATTCACCAACGCCCGTAATCGTTCCTCCTGTGCCAACACTTGCAACGAATACATCAACGTTGCCGTCAGTGTCTTCCCAAATTTCCGGGCCGGTTGTGAGACGATGAATTTCGGGGTTTGCCGGATTGGTAAACTGTCCTGCTATCATGCTGCCGGGAATAGATGCTTTAATTTCTTCCGCTTTTTCTATCGCGCCTTTCATTCCTTTTGCGCCTTCGCTCAATACAATCTCAGCGCCGTAGGCTTTGATGAGTTGGCGACGCTCCACGCTCATTGTGTCGGGCATGACAATGATAACTCGATAGCCACGCGCAGCTCCCATCAATGCCAAACCTATGCCGGTATTCCCTGATGTTGGTTCTATAATTACGCCACCAGGTTTGAGCTCGCCACTGCGTTCAGCAACGTCAATCATGTTTTTCGCAACGCGGTCTTTTACGCTTCCTGCGGGGTTTAGAAATTCTAGTTTTGCTATAATGTGAGCCTTCAGATTCAGTTCTTTTTCAATGTGCGTAAACTCCAAAAGAGGAGTTTTGCCTATAAGTTGATCCGCAGTTTTTAAAATCTTTGCCATGCTCTCAATGTTTTACGTAATTATTGTTTTCGTATACAAATGTATGTTTTTATTCTTGTAAAATGTCGAAAACAGATTGAGATAAAAATAGAGAGCACAGAGTTATTTTTTGTTTGAATTTCAATAAAATACGAAAGTCAAACAAATATGTTTGTACTTTTACCTCAAATACAAAATGCAAATGTCAAAAAAATCACTCATAACCATATTACTTCTGCTGACAGCGCTTGCTGGGTATTCCCAACAAACAATTGGAGTCGTACTTAGCGGAGGTGGAGCCTTGGGATACGCTCATGTGGGTGCACTTCAAGCCATAGAAGAAGCGGGTTACAAACCCCAAATTGTTTCGGGAACAAGTATGGGTGCCCTCATTGGCGTATTGTATGCAGCCGGATATTCTCCAAAGCAAATTATGCAATTTGCGGAAGAAGAAAAATTCTATCGTCGCAGACATATACTGAAACGTGGTAGCCGTCAACACCCTGGTTTATATAGCATGAAAAAGGTGAGCGATGTGTTGTTGCAGAAAATTTCTCACAATTCGTTTGATAGTTTGGAAAAACAATATTGCGTATGTGTTATGAATATGACAGAAGCAATTCCCGAATACATTTGTTCCGGTGGTCAGTTGGTTGAGTATGTGTTGGCATCTGCTTCAATTCCCACAGTGTTTGATGCTCAGCATATAAACGGAATACAATACACCGATGGTGGTATGCTCAACAATTTTCCTGCTCAACCCATTGCGGATGTTTGTGATTTTCTTATAGGAGTAGATGTTCTTCCGCTAACCCATAAACAAGCCGTTAAGTCGTATGAGTCATTGTTGTTTGCCCTACGAGATGTGCAACATGTAAATTCTCTTCCTGGCCGTCAGTCGTGTGACATTTTGATAGAAGTTCATGCAATTGACACGTATAATGAGTTTGATTTTGAACGCTATCGCGAGCTATACGAAATAGGCTATAAGGCTGCAAAAGCACAATTGCAAGCAATACAAAAATAAGGGAGATTTATATATATTTGCTAAAATTGCATCGGGATGGATATCGTACAACTTCAACAAAAAATACGTGATGAAAAAAAGCGGAGAAACGTATGTATTCTCGCTCATTCGTATCAATCAATGGAAATAAAAGAAATTGCCGACTATGTGGGCGATTCGTATGGCTTGAGTTTGCAGGCACAAAGTGCGCAAGAGCAGTCTATCTTGATGTGTGGCGTGCGTTTCATGGCCGAAACGGTCAAAATTCTTTCTCCGCAAAAAACCGTGATTCTTGCCAATCCCGAAACCGGCTGCCCTATGGCAGAACAAATAACCAAAGCGGAAATTTTAGAGATTAAAAAACAACATCCCGAATATGCCGTTGTGGCGTATGTAAACACCACCGCCGCGCTCAAAACCGTGTGCGACGTGTGCGTTACGTCGTCGTCGGCTGTTGAGATTGTGAAGAAAATGGACGCAACCGATATCTTATTTGTTCCTGATTGCAATTTGGGTGATTATGTGGCTCGTATGATTCCGGAAAAACGTTTCCATTTCATGCAGGGCGGTTGTCCAATTCACGGACGTGTTTCGGCACTTGACGTTGAGTACGCAAAACAACAACATCCCGGAACTCAATTTTTGGTTCATCCCGAATGCAAACCTGAAGTGGTAAAATTGGCTGATTATGTTGGCTCTACCTCGGGCATTATGGCGTATGCTAAGAAATCGGATTGTAAAGAGTTTTTAGTAGGAACGGAAAATAGCATTGCTGAGCAACTTTCGTATGAATGTCCTGACAAACGTTTTTATCCTATTTCAAAGCAATTAATTTGTTCGGATATGCGTCTTACCACGCTTGTTGATGTATACAATGCATTGACAGGAACGGGTGGCGAGCTTATTGAATTAGACGCTGGCACGCTTCAAAAGGCGCGCGTTTGTATAGATAAAATGATAACATTAGGATGAAAAAACGAGTACTCATGGCTATGAGTGGCGGAATTGATAGTAGTGTTGCCGCCATATTACTCCTCAAGCAGGGCTATGAGCTTGTTGGTGTTACGTTTCGTACCTTTGATTCTGAAGAACCTGCCGCATCAAGCGGAAAAGGAGGAAGCACCATAGATGCAATTACCGAGGCTCGTTTGCTTGCCGAAAAACTTGGTTTTGAGCATCATATTCTTGATGCCCGCAAGGAATTTCGCGAAACGGTTATCCAAAATTTTATAGATGAATATATGCAATGTCATACGCCAAATCCGTGTGTGCTTTGCAACAAAGTGATAAAGTGGGGATTGCTCTTTGAAAGGGCAAAAACGTTCGATTGCGACTATTTGGCAACTGGTCATTATGCGCAAATAGAACACGAAAACGGTCGCTATTTTTTGCGTCAGGGTGCCGATGTTTACAAAGACCAATCGTATTTTTTGTGGAGACTCTCGCAAGAAGCTTTACAAAAAGCATTTTTCCCTCTGGGTTGCCTTACCAAAGCTGAGGTGCGTAAAATTGCACTCGACCACGGTTTTGTGAAACTTTCGGAGAAAAAGGAAAGCGAGGAAATTTGTTTCATTCCCGATAATAATTATCGCAATTTTTTAGAAAAAGAAGTTCCCGACCTTCATGAACGTATGCCACAAGGAAATTTTGTGGGCGTTGACGGAAAAATTTTGGGGAAACATGCCGGATTGTACAATTACACTATAGGCCAGCGCAAAGGATTGGGAATTGCTCTCGGAGCTCCTGCATACGTGTTGGAGATTAATACGGAAAAGAATACCGTGATGGTTGGTACCGATAAATCGGTTTCGCTGATTGATTCGCTCACGCTCCACGATGTTGAGTATATGAAGTTAGGTACCATTCCCGATGGTTTCCGTGCAAATTGTAAGGTGCGCTATCGTGGCAAAATGGAACCGGTGGAATGTTCTACCGATGGCTCTCATCTTACCGTTCGTTTTCTTAGCCCAATAGAAAGGGTTGCAATCGGCCAAAGCGTTGTGATATATGACGGTGTGGATGTGGTTTGTGGTGGAATTGTGGGCTAAATTTCTTTAAAAAAAGAACCTTATTTTATTTACAAACTATGTATCATATCTCATAAATGATATTCATTACTTTTTAATACATTTGCCTTTCAAAGAGTAAGGTATAGCATTGAATAATTTGTTGGAAAATATCGATGGTCCCGATGATTTGCGAAAGCTTAGTATAGAGCAATTACCGCAAGTTTGCAAAGAGTTGAGGGATTTTATAATTGATGAAGGAAGTCGTAATCCGGGACACTTCGGTGCTAGTCTTGGTACGGTTGAGCTCACGGTAGCTTTACATTACGCATTCAAAACACCATACGACCGCATTGTATGGGACGTGGGGCATCAAGCTTATGGTCACAAGATTCTTACTGAGCGGCGAAAAACATTTTCTTCCAATCGTAAATTGAATGGCATTTCTGGTTTCCCAAACCCACAAGAAAGCGAATACGACAGTTTTATTGCCGGTCATGCGTCTATATCGGTTTCCGCTGCTATAGGTATGGCTATTGCCGCAAAAGCAAAAGGCGAAAATCGACAGATTGTAGCAATAATAGGCGATGGTGCTCTTACTGGTGGCGAGGCTTTTGAAGCACTAGACTACGCTGGTGGAAGTAAAGCCAACGTGTTGGTCATTCTCAACGATAACGACATGGCTATTGATGCCAACGTGGGCGGTTTGCACCAATATTTAATTGATGTAATTACTTCGCAGACATATAACCGCTTGCGCGATAAAACATGGAATTTTTCTAAAAAAATGAGCCAGTTTGGTCCCGATATGCGCATATTTTTCCACCGTATTGGGCACGGACTTAAGTCGCTGTTTTTCAAAGAAAGCAATTTGTTTGAATCTTTGGGATTCCGCTATTTCGGTCCGGTTGATGGCCACAATGTGTTCCAATTGACTCGTACCTTGCAAGATATTCAGAAAATACAAGGACCAAAATTACTTCATATTCATACACAAAAAGGAAAAGGATTTAAACCCGCCGAAGAGGAGCAAACCGACTGGCATGCTCCACGTAAATTCGACAAAGAAACGGGCGAAATGATTCCTTTGCCTGACAAAAATACAATTCCGCCAAAGTATCAGGAAGTGTTTGGAGAAACCTTGCTCGAACTTGCTCAAAAAGACAAAAGAGTGATGGGTGTTACTCCGGCTATGGCCTCAGGGTGTTCTATGAATATTCTCATGAAGGCTATGCCCGATCGTACTTTTGATGTCGGAATAGCGGAACAACATGCTGTAACAATGTCGGCAGGAATGGCAAAAGAAGGATTGATACCGTTTTGCAACATATACTCAACCTTTATGCAGCGTGCCTACGATCAGGTAATTCATGATGTGGCAATTCAAAATTTACATGTAGTTTTTTGTCTTGATAGAGCGGGACTTGTTGGTGCCGATGGCGTTACTCATCACGGGTTGTTTGATATTCCGTATATGCGAGCTATACCAAATATGACCGTGGTAGCTCCGCTCAACGAGATAGAGTTGCGTAACCTTATGTTTACCGCTTATTCTACTCCGCAACCAATTGCAATTCGCTATCCTCGTGGCAATGGCGAGTTTTTGAACTGGCGTAAATCTATGGAATTGGTACCAATAGGCAAAGGTGAATGTATTTATGAGGGAGAAGAAGTGGCTGTACTTACGGTTGGTTTTGTGGGTAATGTGGCTCGCAAGGCAGCAGAAACAGTTGCACAAGCAACCGGAAAAACTGCTGCGGTTTACAATATGCGTTGGATAAAACCTCTCGATACCGAATTGTTGCATAGTATAGCTGGAAAATTCAGCACGATAATTACTATTGAAGATGGATTGATAGATGGTGGCTTTGGTTCGGCAGTGTTGGAAGCGTTGCAAGAAACATCGTTTAAAGGTTCGGTAGTGCGTATGGGTGTTCACGATGAATTTGTGTCGCATGGAACTCAAGAAGAACTTTACAAACAGTGTGGTTACGATTTTTATGGAATAGTTGCTCAAATAAAAACGTCTTTTAATTTGTAGAGTATGAAAAAACTTTTTGAAGTATTGGTATTGGTTTTGTTTGCAGTGCAAGCTCAAGCGCAAATTACGGGAGATGAAAACATACGAATCCCAGATGAATTGGAAATAGGGAATCCACTTGGTACGATACAAGTTACAGAGTCTTTTTCAGAAGATAGTATCGATTGCGAATTTACCTGCATTGTTGTTCCCGAATCAAATGCAATTCGTCTTACGGCCACAAATCCGAAAGGAATGTACCTTGTATTTCGTCGTGGTTATACCAAACTTTATACTCGCGATTTTGACGACAATGTCATCTTCCTTGATATAAAAGGAACCTTCGATGGTAAATACATTATTGACATTTTCGGTGCTGATAAAGTAAGAGTGAAATCATATGTCATCGAGCGCAAACTATAGAAAACTCGTTTCGGAGGAATTGCATCGCATTTCCGTTGACGAATACAAACAGTCGGAGAAACACCCAATAGTGCTGGTACTCGACAATGTTCGCAGTGCAAGCAATGTAGGCTCGGCCTTCCGTACCGGTGATTCGTTACGTATAGAGTCGGTCTATTTGTGTGGGATTTCGTGCGTGCCGCCCAACAAGGAATTGCAAAAAACCGCCCTTGGCGCGCAATTGTCAGTGGAGTGGAAATACTTTAAACAAACAACCGATGCGCTTGCAGAACTCAAAGCAGCCGGATACACAATTGTTTCTGTAGAACAAGCAGAAGGAAGCACCATGCTTCAAGATTTTGCGATGGACAAAAACAAAAAATACGCGTTCGTATTTGGCAACGAGGTGCATGGCGTTCTTGACGAAGCTATTGCAATGAGCGACGTTTGCCTTGAAATTCCTCAGTACGGCACAAAACATTCGTTCAATGTGTCGGTAACCTGCGGTATTGTTTTGTGGGAAGCCGTGCGGCAGTTGCGTTTCAGCTAAAAAGCCGGCTGTAATCTTGTATAATCAATCGTCATTTTAATTGCCCACTCCGATGGATAGGGGTTGTTGGCTCTGTTGCCAATGTTTTTTACAAACCCAATAGAAATACCCTTATAACTTAGGTGCAACCAGCTTTTTGGTGCGTCGGGGAGCGAGAGAGGCTCTTTCTTGAAATAACGCACAGCCGTTTCTAAATCAACAGCAATCGAGGGGAATGCTTCCTTATTATAATTGAGCGCAAAAGCGAGTCCGGGAAGCGGATTACTTTTGTTTCCCATCACTTCTGCCACAGGCGTTCCGGCGTGCACTATTGTGCAATTTGAAGCAATGTGTGCCAACAGCGGGTAGAGTGATTTTGGAAATGCCCAAAGTTCGTTTTTCTTATCTTGCAAAAACTGCATATCTCCTTGAATAAGAGATTGATATGCTTGTGCGTTCTTGTCGGAAATTTGCGTGTAACAACGTGGCGGTGTTGTTTTCTTTGGAAGAGAAAAATCGCTGCCGTCGTGTTTTTGAATCACCGATACGGAAAACCCTTCGCCTTTGCTTAGGTGAGGGAAAAATCGATACGAAATGGCGCCGTTTTTCTCTCGCTCGGTTATGTTCCACACCGCGTCAAGATTCACCCGTTTGCACGATGCATCGTTTTCTGAAATGAAACGCGCTACCACGTCTTCGTTTTCGCGTTCGTTGAATGTGCAGGTGCTGTATATGAGCGTGCCTTCGGGCGCGAGACAGTCCCAAATGTCGTACAATATGCGCAGTTGGCGCTTGCTGCAGAGGTCAACATTTTCTGGCGACCACTCTTGAAGGGCATTTGCATCTTTGCGAAACATACCTTCGCCAGAACAAGGAGCATCTACTATGATGAGGTCAAAAAAACCACGGAGAAAACTGAAATCTTTTGGGTCGTTGTTGGTAGCAATACAGTTGCTGTAGCCCCATTTTATAAGGTTTTCGGAGAGAATTTGTGCCCTGCTGCGAATAACTTCGTTTGCAACAAAAAGGCTCCCTTCGGGTAATAACGAGATAGTAAGCGTAGATTTTCCTCCCGGCGCAGCACAAACATCTAAAACCTTCAATGGACGTGATGCTAGGGGTGAAATAATTTGCTCTAGAAACATTGATGATGCTTCTTGCACATAATATGCTCCTGCATGAAACAATGGATCTAACGTAAAAAGTGGGCGATTTTCCAAGTAAAATCCGTATTGGTTCCAGGGAATTCGCGACAATGCTGGCGCTCCCATCTTCTTTGGATTGATGCGAATGCTTGTCTGTCGTTCCGTTTGTATCGCATCAACAAGCGCATCAGCATCAGTTACCGACGCAATGGATTTTTTGAATATCTGTAATTGAGAATCTTCCATTGGTTTTTATGAAGACAAAAATAATCTGTTTTTCATTATCAACAAATACCATATATTTGCATGAACTATTTTGTATGAAGAAATTTAAAAATATAGCAATCCTGCTTGTTTCAATGCTTATTGTTGGAATGCAACCAGCAACAGCACAAAAACTTGCTGAGGTTCCAAATGTGATGCCGTTGACAAGAATCTTGTTCATATTTGACGGTTCTTATAGTATGTTGGGCGTTTGGGAACGCAATACCAAAATGGACGCAGCAAAGAATATTTTGATACCGTTTATTGATAGTGTTTCAAAAATTCCTAATGTGGAAATTGCCTTACGCGTCTATGGGAATCGCAGCCCATTCCCGCCACAAGACTGTAATGATACTCATTTGGAGGTACCGTTTGGGAAAAATAATGTGCCGGAACTTATTAATAAAATCCTCACTTTGAATCCTAATGGAACTACCCCTATTGCTTACTCCATAGAAAAAGGAGCGAAGGATTTTCCCCCCGATTCGACTGCGCGAAATATTATTTTCTTGATTACCGATGGTGTTGAAGCCTGTGAAGGAGATCCCTGTGCTATTTCTCGTGAATTACAAGCAAAAGGTGTAATCCTTAAGCCTTTCATTATTGGAGTTGGCGCTGAGGTTGATTTCAATAAAATCTTTGACTGTGCCGGACAAGTATTTAGTGCCAAAAATGAGTTAGACTTTTTGCCGGTGTTGAATCTCGCAATGCAGCGTGCTATGGAAAGTACTCCGCTGCAAGTATATTTGCTAGATGCATATAAAAAACCGCGCGAAACCGATGTGCCTATGACGTTTTACGACAATTCCACCGGTTTTATTCATTACAATTTCGTGCATTCCGTCATTAAACCTGGAGAACCCGATATTTTGTTTATTGACCCCTTGGTTTCTTATAAAATCAAAGTTCACACAATGCCACCGGTATACGCTGATAATATAAACCTAGAACCAGGCAAACACACTATTGTAAAAATAGATGCTCCACAAGGATATTTGGTGGTGGAACGTCCATACGGATTTAATATTTCTACTCCAATAGAAACCATTGTTCGCCAACAGGGCGACATGAATACACTGAATGTTCAGCAGGTAAATGATAAGGTAAAATACATTGCCGGTAAATACGATTTAGAGATTTTGACTATGCCGAGAACGTATTTTTACGATGTGGAAATAAAACCTGATGAGGTTAAAACTATTAAAATTTTACAACCGGGACATGTTACATTTACTCGTCCGCAGTTGGGTGTAGGTGCTGTGTATATAGATAGAAATACGGATTTGGAGTTTGTCGCATATTTGCCAGCCGATAGCCGAAAAAATGATATGTTGACGCTTCAACCTGGAAAATATGTAGTAATTTGGCGCGATAAATTTCAAACAGATACAGAGAAATCAATATCAAAATCGTTTGAAATAAAATCGGGCGGAAATGTGTTTATCTCGTTACAAAAATGATGAAAAATTAAAAACTATGAAAAAGATATTCTTATTTACAGCAACAGTTTTTGCAAGTATTGCAACAATGGCTCAACGTCCTACGGCAACAATGCAGGAGGTGAATGATTTGCTAAAAAATTCTACCTTGTATGTAGTGCTATACGAAAGCCCACTTACCGACTACAATTCTGAGATACGCAAGGCTGTGGAGAAAAACTGGACAGCAACTCCGTTTGAGTTTATCTATTATAATAATATTATGGATGAATTAAATAATCCTCTCAATACCTTTCTTGCTCCAGTATCGGTGCAATTCCAAGAAGATAAGGATTCGGTTATGTACACGTTCATGAGTTTACTTATTGGTGGAGAATATGAAACGATAAATGATTTGCCAGAGGTGTGCACATTCCCACTTTGCTATGAAAGCTACGATGACGAGGCTGCATACCAATTCCCTGCAATTGTAACTTTTATGAATCAACATGTGCAGGCAATAGCAGATGAACCCAAATTATTGCGCGACAAAAAGTTTGCGACCTATTCACACCAAAAACGGAGTATAGAAGGAAAAACTATATATCTCATAAAAGAAGAGCAAAACGAGGCATTTGACGAAGTAGCTGAAATTACTGCCGTATGTCCTAATGCAAATGTTGTCTTTACCGATCAAATGACGCTTGAAAAAGTTATACGCCGAAATGAGGCAGATGCATTATTTGTACACACTGTAGGTCCTATTGAGGCAGAAGATGTGCCGGGACGTGCATATGTTGCTCTTATGGGTGCTGACGGGTCATTGTATTATTTCAATTACCACAAAATCAATGCGAAAAACGGCAAGGGAATGACTATCTTTGATTGGAAAGCATTGGCTTCACATAAAAAATAGAGTTATTGCGTCAGAATTTTTTGACGAACTATAACGTTTCGTAGCGGCATGTTAATTTGGTAGGAATAATATGCCGCTATTTTTTATTTTCTATAGAGTGCTTTTCTCTCTTCAAAATTTTTCTTTTGTGCTTCATCAACGTCTCCTACACCAAAGTATTGTAGCTCTGGATGAGCGAAAAAGAGTCCGCAGATAGAAGAAACTGGGCGCATCATGTACGATTCGGTGAGCGAAACTCCTAATTCTTTTTCTGCATCAAGTAACTCAAACAATGTTGTTTTTTGACTATGGTCGGGGCACGCCGGGTAACCAATTGCCATGCGGCGACCACGGTAATTTGTTTTTAGAATCTGTGCCACATCTTCCGGCTCGTTGGGAGCATATCCCCACAAAGAAGAACGAACCATGTAATGGAGTTTCTCAGCAAATGCTTCGGCAATACGGTCAGCGATGGCGCGTACCATAATTGCAGAATATTCGTCGCCTTGCTCTTTGTATGAAGCAACTAACTCGTCAACTTCAAGGCCGGCAGTGAGCGCAAATAGTCCAAGATAGTCGGAGTTTTCGCTTGTTTTGGGTGCCACAAAGTCCGAAAGACAGAGGTTTGCGTTACCGTTTGGTTGCAAGGTCTGTTGGCGGTAGTTGAAGAATTTACCGGCAATTATTTGAGAATCAGGATTTTCTCGTATTTCAATGTCGTCGCCTGTGCTGTTTGCTGGATAGAAACCGACAACCGCTTTTGGCGTGAGCAATTTTTCGTCAATCATGCGTTCCAACATTTGTTGGGCTTCATTGAATAACATGGTAGCCTGAGTCCCTTTTTCCTTATCGGTGAGAATTGCCGGATACGAAATACCCTTCAAATCCCATGCGCTAAAGAAAAACGTCCAATCAATGTAAGGAACAAGGTCTTGCAATGGCATCGTAATTGTTTTTGTGCCAAAAAATGAAGGCGCAACAATGTCGGCAGCGTGTGTGTCAAAGCGGAAATGATTTGCGCGCGCTTGGTCGAGCGGCAACATATCATGCACCTGACGATTGTTATAAAGCGAGCGAATCAATTCGTATTCTGCATTGAGTTCGTCTATAAATTCCTGTCGTTTTGAAGACATGAGAGCCGCACAAATGGCTGCATCTTTTGACGCATCGCTCACGTACACTACCGGAGCAGAATAGAGCGGTGCAATTTTTACCGCAGTATGTATTTTCGAGGTAGTGGCTCCGCCAATGAGTAACGGAATCGATAGGTGACGACGTTCAAGCTCGCTTGCAATGTTTTGCATTTCCTCGAGCGATGGCGTTATAAGGCCGCTCAATCCAATGAAATCAACCTTTTCGGCAACGGCGGTGTCAATGATATGTTCCATCGGGCACATTACGCCCAAATCAATCACCTCAAAATTGTTGCACGCAAGCACCACCGAAACAATGTTTTTCCCAATATCGTGCACGTCACCTTTTACCGTGGCAAGCAAGATTTTCCCTGCCGTAGACGCTTTCGATTGTTGTTTCTCCTGCTCAATAAACGGCTCAAGAATGGAAACCGCTTTTTTCATCGTGCGCGCTGATTTTACCACTTGCGGTAAAAACATTTTGCCTTGGCCGAATAGCGTTCCAATTTCACTCATTCCACCCATAAGCGGACCTTCAATAATGGCCAATGAAGGCGAATATTTTGTACGAGCTTCGGTAATGTCTTCTTCCAAATAGTCAGGCAAGCCTTTGAGCAATGCGTATGCCAATCTGCGCTCTACAGAAGTGTTGCGCCAATCGTCATGCTTGGTCGTTACGTTTTCGTGTTGTTTGAGCGTAGCAGCAAATTCTACTAATTCCTCAGCCGCTGTAGACGAGGTATTGAGCACTACGGCTTCAATTTTTCCGCGAAGCGTTGGTTCTATATCGTCATACACTTGAAGCATGCCGGGGTTTACAATGCCCATATCAAGGCCGGCTTTAATGGCATGATAGAGAAATACCGAGTGCATAGCTTCTCGTACGGTGTTGTTTCCGCGGAACGAGAACGACACGTTGCTGATACCTCCACTCGTTTTGGCATACGGCAAATTTTGTTTTACCCAACCAACTGCGTCGATAAAATCTTTGGCGTAATTGTCGTGGTCGGCAATACCCGTGGCAATTGTGAGTACGTTTGTGTCAAATACAATGTCTTCGGGAGGAAAACCGATGCTGAGCAATAATTTATATGCACGTTCACACACCGCTATTTTGCGTGCGTAGGTGTCGGCTTGGCCGGTTTCCTCAAATGCCATGACAATAAGAGCTGCGCCATATTGTTTCACTTTTGCTGCTTTCTCCAAAAATGTTTTTTCTCCTTCTTTGAGGCTGAGCGAATTTACAAGACATTTGCCTTGAATGCATTTGAGCCCGGCTTCAAGCACGTCCCATTTTGATGAGTCAATCATAATTGGCACACGTGAAATTTCCGGCTCCGATGCTATCAAGTTAAGAAAATGAACCATTTCCTCTTTTGTGTCGAGCATGGCATCGTCAAGGTTCACGTCAATTATCTGCGCACCATTTTCTACTTGCGCGCGAGCTATAGAAAGCGCTTCGTCGTAGTTTTTCTCACGAATAAGGCGGGCAAATTTTGCCGAACCTGCCACGTTGGTGCGTTCTCCTATATTGATGAAATTTTTGCTTTTGTCAATGGTAATCGATTCCAATCCGCTCAAAAACATAGTGTGCAATGCTTGCGGAATGCGGCGCGGAGTGTATTCACCCACGATTTTTGCAATCTGACGAATATGTTCGTCGGTAGTGCCACAGCAACCACCTATAATGTTGAGGTACGAGCTCTCCAAATAGGGGCGCACGTATTCTCCCATGATTTCTGGCGTTTGATCGTATTTGCCGAACTGGTTTGGCAATCCCGCATTTGGGTGCGTGCTCACCAACACCGGCGATTTTTCTGCTAATTCTTTTACAAACGGTGCCAATTCTTTTGCTCCGAGCGAACAGTTAAGTCCTATGCTGAGTAGGTTTGCGTGCGAAACCGATCGGATACACGCCTCAATGGTTTGTCCCGAAAGGGTGCGACCGCTTGCGTCGGCTATGGTGAACGAAATCATTACCGGAAGGTCGATGCCAAGTTCTTTCTGTACTTGCTCTATGGCGAATAAACAGGCTTTTGCGTTGAGCGTGTCAAACACTGTTTCTACCAAAAGAATATCAGCTCCGGCTTGTATCATAGCGGAAACTTGTTCGCTATAAACTGCAACAAGATTGTCGTATGTAACCGCGCGAAACGCAGGATTGTTCACATCGGGCGACATTGAAGCGGTTTTGTTTGTAGGTCCTATAGAGGCACACACAAAACGTGGCTTTTGCGGGTTTTTCTTCGTGAATTCATCGGCTACTTGGCGAGCAATTGTTACCGAAGCGGTATTGATTTCGGCAACCAAATCCTGCATGTTGTAGTCGGACTGCGAGATGCTGTTGGCATTGAATGTGTTTGTCTCAATAATGTCGGCACCGGCTTCAAGATATTTTGTGTGAATTTCACGAATAACTTCGGGCTTGGTAAGACTAAGCAAATCGTTGTTCCCCTTGAGCAAATAGGGCCAATTGGCAAAACGGCTACCTCGATAGTCTTCTTCTTGAAGATTATATTGTTGGATCATTGTTCCGGTGCCCCCGTCGAGTACAAGAATTCGCTTGGATAGAATGTCAAGCAGGTCGTTTTTTTGTATCATTATCACTTTGTTTTGACAAAAATAATAAAAAATGAGTATCTCGCTTTGTACCAATGTGATAAAAACGGAGTTGTATGTAAAACATAGAGAGACAGATTCAAAATAAATCATATCTCGTATCATTTACTCACAATAAAAGCATACATTTGTAATAGTCCGTGTCTTAAAAATATTATGAAAACTATCATTATAATCCCTGCTCGATACGGCTCGTCTCGATTCCCGGGCAAACCGTTAGCTGATATTCAGGGAAAACCTATGATTCAGCATGTATATGAAAATGCAAAAAAAGCGTGTCCTGATGTATGGATAGCTACCGATGATGTGCGCATTGAGCAAAAGGTAAAAGCGTTCGGAGGCAATTGTGTTATGACTTCAACCGACTGCCCTACTGGTAGTGACCGTTTGGCCGAAGCAATTCAATCAATACCTAACGGCAATGATTTTGATGTAATTGTTAATGTGCAAGGCGATGAGCCTTTTTTGAAGCCCGTACAAATACAATTACTTACCAGTATTTTTGAGAAAGATCCATCTACCGATATTGCAACGTTGGTAAAAAAAATTGTGACACCGCAAGACTTATTTAATCCGAACAAACCAAAAGTTGCTGTTGCAGCCGATGGACATGCTATTTATTTTAGCCGTTCTCCAATACCATATTTGCGCGACTGTAAGAATACGGAAGATTGGGTGAAAAACAACGTCTATTACAAGCATATAGGCATTTATGCATACAAGCGTGAAGTGTTGCTTGCTGTTACTAAATTGCCTCAATCTCCACTCGAGAAAGCGGAAAGTTTGGAACAGCTTCGTTGGATTGAGAACAATTATAGAATTAGCACGGCAGTAACCACATACGAAAATAAGTGTGTTGATACTCCTGAAGATTTACAAAGAATTATGGAATCGTTGTAGTCAGGGCGCTAGTTATCTTCTTCGAAGTCTTCTTTTTGTGATGCTTTAGCGTTTGTTTTGAGCGGCAACGTGCGTAACCTCTGGTATTGCTTTTGACGATTTTCCCAACGCTCGCGAGCAAATTGTTGCAAATCGCTTACTTCGTCATTTTCGTCAATAATTTCCAATCCCAAAATGGTTTCAATAATATCTTCAAGGGTAAGAATACCTTGGAAACAACCGTATTCGTCAATGATAAGAGCAATTTGAGATTTGTCTTTCAACAACGCTTCCCACACTGCACTGATAGATTGTTCTTCGTTGAAGAATGGAATCTCGCGACGAAGTTCACCCAACGTCATATTGAAATGGTCTTCGGTAAGTTCTTCCAAAGCATCACTACGAAGCACGTAACCCGTAATGTATTCAGGAGATTCTGCATATACCGGAATACGGGAAAAATGCAAATAGTCGTCATTGTCATAAAACTCGCGCAAAGTCATAGATTCTTGGGCAATAGCAGCTACAACACGCGGAGTCATTACGTCACTAGCCTTGATATTGTCAAGCTTCATGATGTTTTGAATGATTTTATTTTCATTTTCCTCTATCACACCTTCTTCTTCTCCTACATTTGCCATAGCTGAAACCTCTTCGCGACTAATTGCCGCTTCATTCCCTTTGGGCGTAAATATTTTGCTTATTAAGTCGAGCATCAACACAATTGGGTATAAAACCACAATCATTATTCTAATAATGTATGCTGTGAAACTTGTAAGATTTCGCCAATATGAAGTTCCAATAACTTTAGGGATAATTTCAGAGAGAACAAGAATGAGCAATGTCATAATTGCCGAAACAAGACCAAACCATTCGCTTCCAAATATTTCGGTGCCTTTTTGTCCTACACCTGCAGCACCAACAGTGTGTGCAATTGTGTTGAGTGTAAGAATCGCTTCCAAAGGCTTTTCCGGCTCAAGTTTGTATTTTTTAAAAAGAGTTGCTGATTTTTTCCCTTCTTCTTCTTTTGCGGTAATAAACGAGATAGGCGTTGACATTAAAACGGCTTCCAATACGGAACAAAGAAAGGAAACGCAAAGAGCACCAAATAAATAGGTGAGTAGTATAACCATGTAGTATTTAAATATTTGCTACAAATATATTTAAAATTAATATATTACAAAATGTGAAAAAGTTTATGTTTATCCGCAGTTGTTCTTAAGGCATAATTAACGTGAGTTCTATATAAAATTCAAAGCAATTAACAGGTTACTAATCTTTCACTTCCCCGTCAGGGGATATAATTCCTACGGGAAAACGGACATTCATAAACCATATTCTATTGATATAGATGTCCCTACGGACAAATGTCATATCAAGCAAACGTTAAATAATTAATTGTGAATACGTTATTTACAAGTGTAGGAAAAATTATTTGTATTACACGGGTATTGATGTTTCAAAAAAGGCATTGGATTATTGTTTGATTAACGCTTCATCGGCAGAGATTCTTTTACAGGGCATAACCCCGATAATAGCGAAAAAGGTATTGCTAAAATGGTAACACTTATCCAAAAAAGAAAGGTAAATATGAATGAAACTATTTTTCCTTTTATAATTTGCTTAGGCAGACCACGAAATATAACCGTGATCTGCCGTCAAGCAAATTATAAAATATCTCTTTTATTTATTATTATCTATCTTCCCCGTTTTTAGTTAATTATTTGGTTAACATCTATTGTTATTATATTTTTACCGCCCGTAGGATTTGGCAAAAACGGTCCTATTAGAAATAGAGATTCTTTATCATACGAGTAATTATCGAGTTTTTTGGTTGAATATTGAATATCAATAGGAGTATAGCGGGTTTCCGACTGTCCATTAGAGATTGAGTAAAACTTACTTTCGTCCGGGATATCTGATATTTGGTACCACTTAACCTGCCCTACCGTAGTTTCTTGTACCATAGAATTGTAATTTAATGCCTCGGAGTTTATATCTACTCCGTTTAGCGAAACACTTATGTATACATCATTTCCAATTATACAATTTTTATTTTTTATCGAAATGTATGTGGGTGTATAAGCCAAGAGCTTCATTGGGGTTTGTGTAGCAATGGCATTAGCCTGAGTAAATGTTTTACCAATCATTTCTACCGTGATAGCATCTTGTTTCTGTGAATTATCATTAATTAGTACTATTACATCTGTCAGAGGTAGGTCGCCCACGGCTTTTGCCACTGTATTTGAATGGGAAGCGTAAGGTACGGTAAGGAGTTGACTTTCGCCTGAGATAAGGCTGTAATTAGTGCCACCTGTAGGGTCAATTTCTACTCGTAACCATTTGTCATGACCTGCATGCCATTGTACCTCACCTAATGTTTCGGATATTTGTCCGGGTGTTACTATTCCGCTACCTATTTTGATTATTGCTAGGCCATTGGCATCAGTAGTTACGGTATGCGTTTCCTCATAAATGTTTGTTGCTTCGGCATTAGGACTTTCTTTTTCAAGAATAGTGATTTTTACGCTAATTTCTTTTTCTGCTAGTAATTCTCCACTAGCATTACGAATTACGGTTTGATAGTGCATCAAATCCGGTACTTGGTCCATTTGTGCTGTTAAAGCTGTTGCTGCTAAAAGCACTGTAAATAGAGATACAATAATTTTTTTCATTTTTCTTTGTTTTTAATTGTTATTAAATGTTTAATGTTCTAAGTTGAAGTTAAAACATAAAACACAGAACTATTTTTTAATAAAACTTTTTGTTGCAACGGTTACTCCTTGCTTATCCATAAGTTTTAGCAGATAAAGTTGTGCGGGCAGTTGTGACACTTCTATGATACATTTAGGTACAGAAGTGTCTAAAATACCTGTTTTTACCACACCTCCTAAAAGATTGTGTATGGTATAAGCGGCAACTTTGTGTTCGGCGTCAAGTTGTATGGTAAGTTGTTTCACCACAGGATTGGGGAATAGACTTATTGACTCCGCTAAATTGTAGGAATGTAAGCTGGTAATAACTTGCTGGTGAAAGAAGAAGTCGCTTATGGCACTACCGCCTTCGCCTTTCATTGGAACAACAAGGGATCCGAGCAGTCCGTAGGCTTTCCCGCCAGTACCTTGCATTTTTAATGCCCAAGGTGCAAATTGACCTTGTGCTCCTGCCCACGCTGAGGTTGTAAGCAGAACTGTTAATAATAAAATTGTTTTCTTCATACTTTTTGTGTTGTTAGTTAATAAATAAAAGAGTGTACATTAATTGGTTGACTAGCAAACGAAAGGACAAATAAACTTTGCTTGCTAATTGCCCATTGTCTTGGCGTAGAAACTAATTTTACAATAATACAATAAATATACAATAAATATACAATAAATATAAATATTTTTTATTGTATGATTATTTTTGTTTTAGAAAAAAAAAGGTTTGTGTTTCGGTATGCAAGGTGAAAAAGATATGATTATCGAAAAAAGATAAAAACAGTTCGACAGATTGCTAGTCGCTGCTGTCAGCTATACCCCAGATTTCAAATCAAGAATTTACAATAGGAATAATTGGGATAATCATAAAAAAAGTTTTTCCCTGTTATTCTCTTCGGTAATTTGGAGTGCACATTTTTTATGTTGATTTTTTTAAAAAAACTATGCTCGAGAGAATCATTTCTCAAAAAAATAATATATTTGTACACGCTTTTGGAACAAATACTTGAGCGTAAACAAGAAAACAATGAGAAATATTAACACATTCGCTTTTTACTTTTATTACTTTTTTTATCAAAAGAAAGTCGAGGCAGTGTGTATATAGTATATAGTTGAAAGTATAACAGAGCCTCGATGAAAATCGGGGCTTTTTTTTTGAAATTAAAGGTATGAAAATAGCGATTCAAGGTGTAAATGGAGCTTTCCATGAAATTGCCGCAAAAGAATATTTCGGCAAAGATATTACGACATTAAACTGTAACCAATTCAAAGACTTGTTCTTCGCGGTAGAGCATGGCACGGCCGATTACGGCATTGTGGCTATAGAGAATACCATAGCCGGCAGTATTTTGGAAAATTATACGTTGTTGAAGAAATCAAAACTTAAAGTAATAGGCGAGATAAGTCTTCACATTACGCAAAATTTGATGGTGCTACCCGGTACAAAGCTTGAGGACGTTACCGAAGTGTATTCACATCCTATTGCAATCATGCAGAGTAAAGACTATCTTGACAATTTCCCGCAATTTAAACTCATCAACTGGAGCGATACCGCATCGAGTGCGCAAAAAATTGCCGAAGAACATCTTACTCATGCGGCTGCTATAGCCAGCGAATATGCAGCGGAATTGTATGGCTTGGAAGTAATAGCACGTCAAATTCAAACGCACAAAAAGAACTATACCCGTTTCCTTGTGCTTAGCCGTAGAGCAGTAGACAATTCGGAGAACAACAAGGCATCTATTTGCTTTGAACTTACACACCAACCCGGTTCTCTTGTTGATGTGTTGGCTACGTTCAAAAAACATGAAATTAATTTAACAAAAATACAGTCGCTTCCAATCTTGGGAAGCCCTTATCAGTACACATTCTACCTTGATTTGGAATGGAAAGACAAAGCAAAATTCGACCAATCACTCACCGATGTGTTGAAATTGGTTTCAAACCTTTCTGTTTTGGGAGAATATAAACGAGATGAAAAATTTAATTACGAAATATTAAACTAATGATGAACATAGTAGTAATAGGAATTGGATTGATTGGGGGCTCAATGGCCATGTCAGTACGTGGTTTTGAGACTAAAATCATTGGCGTTGACGCAAGCGAGAAGAATTTGGAAAAAGCAAAAGAGCTTGGTATAATTGATGTTTCAATGCCCTTAGATCAGGCTTTGCTGGTAGCCGACCTTGTATTGTTGTCAATCCCGGTAGATGCCGCACGCGAAATGTTGCCTCATATACTCGACACAATACGTGACGAAGCCGTGGTAGTAGACGCGGGTTCTACCAAAGCGGGAATTTGCGAGAAAGTACGAAATCACCCTCGCCGTAAGAATTTTGTGGCTTCGCATCCAATGGCGGGAACTGAGTATTCCGGCCCGGAAGCCGCTATGCGCGACCTTTTCGTTGGAAAAAAAACTATCATTTGTGAATCGGAATTGAGCAGTGAGTTCGCTCTCAAACGTGCGCAAACGCTCTACCAAATGCTTGGCATGACCATTCTTTATATGAATGCCGAAGATCACGATAAACACATTGCGTATGTGTCGCATCTTACGCACGTCATTGCCTATGCGTTGAGTATCACTGTGCAGGAAATTGAAAAAAATGAGGAACGAATTTTTGAGATGGCCGGTAGTGGTTTCGCCTCAACGGTGCGTATTGCCAAGAGTTCTTCGCAAATGTGGACACCAATTTTCCGCCAAAATTCGAAATACCTTATCGACTCAATTGATAAATACATTGATATTCTCAATCAATTCAAGACATTAATTGCTGAAAATAAAACTGAAGATTTGTACAGCCTCATTAGTGATGCAAATAAGATTAAAGAAGTGCTTGATAGAAAATAGATATAAATAAAACTAGAAAAACATATAACGATGAAAATAGATTCATTAAAAACATGGGGCATAGATGTAAAGCGACCAGTAATAATTTCAGGTCCTTGTAGTGCCGAAAGCGAAGAACAAGTATTGACAACTGCCAGAGAATTGCATGAATATGGTGTGCAAATATTCCGTGCAGGAATATGGAAACCGCGTACTCGTCCGAATACATTTGAGGGTGTAGGTTTTCAAGGATTGCAATGGCTCAAACGAGTAAAGGAAGAAACCGGAATGCTTACCGCAACTGAGGTGGCTTGCAAGCAACACGTAAACGATGCTCTCAAAATGGGTGTGGATATTCTTTGGATTGGTGCTCGCACAACGGTGAATCCATTTGCCGTGCAAGAAATTGCCGACGAATTGCGAGGAACGAATGTTCCGGTGCTCATCAAGAATCCAATCAACCCTGATTTGGAATTGTGGATAGGTGCATTCGAACGTATAGCAGGAGCCGGTGTTACCAAATTGGCAGCAATTCACCGCGGTTTTTCTCCGTTCGAGAAAATGAAATATCGCAACAGCCCACAATGGGAGGTGGCTATAGAACTTCACCGTCGAATTCCTGAATTGCCTGTTTTCTGCGATCCGAGTCATATGGCAGGTAGTCGTGAGTTTATCAAAGAATTGTCGCAAAAGGCCCTCGATCTTGGTGTAAACGGACTTATTATTGAATCGCACTGCAATCCCGATAAGGCATTGAGTGATGCGAAACAACAGCTTACTCCGCATGATTTGAACACAATGCTCAACGAGTTGGTAATACGAAAACTTGCTAGTTCTAGTGAGGATTACAGAGATACGATGAACGAGTTGCGTGCAAAAATTGACGTTCTCGATGACGCATTGCTCGAAATTTTAGGCAAACGTATGGATATTTCTCGCCAGATGGGAAAAACGAAAAAAGAGAATAATGTACAAGTCTTTCAATCAAATCGTTGGGAGCAAATTCTTTTAGAAGTAGAGAAAAAAGCAGCTGAAAAAGGTTTAAGTAAAGAATTTATTGAAAAAACATTTAAAGCAATTCACGAAGAATCTATCAATATTCAGACAGAAATAGTAAATTCGTAGCCGAAAATGAAACGGTAAAATAAATGAGGAAAATAGAGATACAAAGTGCAATAGGAAGGTCGTCGATATTCGTCGGTGAGAGCCTTGAAAATGTTTCACAATACCTTCCTAAGAATGGCAAAATTGCTATCATAACCGATTCAACGATTCGTTCTTTATATGAAGACCAATTCCCTAAGGCGGATTTAATTATAGAAATTCCACGTGGGGAATCAAATAAAACACTGCAATCATTAGATCCGATTTTTGAAAAACTGATAGAAGCAGAATTTGATAGATCTTCATTTATTTTAGGTATTGGTGGAGGAATTGTGTGCGATATGAGTGGTTTTATCGCAACAGTATACATGCGTGGCATTGAATTTGGCTTTATTTCGACCACATTGCTTAGTCAAGTAGATGCTAGTGTTGGTGGCAAAAATGGTGTGAATTTCCACGGATACAAAAATATGATAGGCACATTTAGCCTTCCTAAATTTGTGATTTGCGAACTTGATATACTAAACTCGTTGCCTGAATCAGAATTATTGAGCGGCATGGGCGAGGTTATAAAACACGGTGCCATTGCCAGCAAAGATTTGTTTGCCTATATAGAATCACATATTGACGATTTGCGAAATCATTCCAAGAAAGTGTTGGAAACATTTGTGTATGAATCTATTGCGATAAAATCGAGCGTGGTAAATTGTGATGTGCGCGAATCAGGCGTGCGCCGAATATTCAATTTCGGTCATACGTTTGGGCACGCAATAGAAAAAATTACCAAAATGTCTCACGGATCTGCCGTAGCAGTAGGAATGGTGTATGCAGCAAAATATTCCGTACTTACTGGAAAAATGCAACAAACCGATTGCAATCGTTTAATTGCGTTGCTTGAAAACGTAGGTTTGCCAACATCATGCGATGTGGATCCTTATGAATTGTTGGCAGTAATGCGTTGCGACAAAAAACGTGAAGGAAACGCAGTGAATTTTGTGTTCCTTACTGGAGTTGGTTCTTGCGTTGTTGAAAAAGTAACCTATATCGATTTAGCCAATGTCATCCATGATTTGCGTTAGTATTGCTGAGCAAAATATTGAAAAACTTGTTTCTACGGCAAATTCCGCAGAGATGGTTGAAATTCGTATAGATTTATGCCATCTCAATGAAGAAACAACAGCACAGGTCTTTTCGCAGGTTCACGTTCCTGCTATAGCTACATGTCGCCCTGAGTATTGCGACAACGCAAAACGAGCCGTTTTACTCAAAACGGCCATCAAGTCGGGCGCAAAATATGTAGATGTGGAAATTGAGTCGGATGGGGCGTTTAAGAATGGTGTATTGGCATTTGCAAAAGAACATTCTTGCAACGGCATTATCTCATATCATAACTACAAAAATACTCCATCACGAGAGGAATTACACGCTATTGTGTCTGAATGTTTTTCGCAAGGTGCAACTATCGCAAAAATAGCAACAACGGCATTTTCTATGAATGACAGTGCACGTGTGCTTTCGTTATACGATGAGTTCCCCGATATTGTTGCTCTTGCTATGGGCAAATACGGAAAAATAACTCGTGTGGCAAATCTCTATCTCGGTAGTCCGTTTTCGTTTGCTGCAATTGACAATGAGCACATTACCGCTGATGGCCAATTCACGAAAGACGAGATGCAGTTCATTGTTGGAATGCTTGAATAGCTTTCTCACCGATTTGTTTCGAACTAATCAAGGGATTTAGAATTCTTCCCAATAGATGCTATTGTCTCTCTCTGATTTTACAGAAACAGTTTCTTTGAAGAAATAGATTTTTTCGGGTTGACGTTTAATTTCGAAGCAACCTGAATCCCATTGTTTGTTATTGTTTTCGTCTACAAAGCAACGAAGATTATAGGATTCGGCAGTAACATTGGTAAATACAATGCCTTCCGGTGTTTGTCTGCCTATATATGAATTTGGTTCTTTCGAATTTCGCGTTTCAATTACAAATACAAGGTTTTGAGAAGGCCACCCTTTCGTGTTTTTGATAAGTAAATTGCCCACGTTGTCATGCTGTGGGGCCATGAATGTGTATGTAAGGGAATCATTTGCGTCGTTGAATATATCGGTAAAAGAACTATCGGGGATGATGAGTGTGTAGTTGGTATTTTCTTTCCAATCGGCAGTAATGGCAAACGTGCGTGATTTTTCACCCGTAGGAGCTATGCTAAACGCTACTTTTTGTACAAAATGGCCTTCCGAGGGGTCCGTTGCTATTGCTTTGATAAATTCACGCGAAGATTCGCCAAATGTGTCAATAACAGCACTTCGTAAAATGCTAAGCGTATATTTTTCACCCGCTTTTGCATTGTGGTGTATAAGGATAGTACGCATAGATTCCGGTGAAATTTCCACTTTTGTAATGAGCGATGTCTCGGTGCTGTCTTCTATATCTACCAACGAGAAAAGGATGTCGGTAATCGCATAAACAGGGTTGTTGCACACAATTCTAATTGGTTCGTATGGCAACAATTGTTCCGTTTGCTTTTCGCTCATGTCTAAAATGATACGTTTGTTCGACGTTGCTACTTTGTACTTACTTGCTACCGGAACTTCTTTCTTGTTGTTGAAATGTTCGGTTTTCATTGTTCCGTCTTCGGCTGGGTACGTCACCGTGCAGGCAAGGTTTTTAAGGCGAAGCGCATCAGTGTTAGGTTTAAGCCAGAAAAGCAAAGCGTTGCTTTGTTTGTCATATTCGGAAAAATACCAATCATTCACGTTGGGGAGCCCATCAAGCGAAACTTTTACGCGTGAGGCATCAATTGTTTTGTTGAAATAAATTGCAAATCTGTCGCCAACTTCTTTGTATTTGTTTATGCCTTGTGCTTGGTAGTGCACCTTTGGACGATACTGTATATCAGTGCGAGAACGTAGTTTTTGGCAATCGGCAGATTTTGATGTGTCGCACGACTCGTACAGCGCAATTTTGCTCAAATCGTACGATTTCAATGGACGTGAAAGGGTTATGAAAATGCTGTCGCCGCCATATATTTTGTTGTTTTTGTCGAGGGTTGAGGTTATGAGCAGTCGTTGCGGAGATTCTTTTACCGAATTAACCATAATGGTGTCTGTTCGAGTTTTTTGCGATTCTTTGAATTCGTGGTAGGTTATCAATAATTTTGATGAATCGGATTCGTTCAATGTTGTGTCGGTGAGCCAAAGCACAAGGCTATCTGATGAAATATTTTCTTGCTCAAACTTCGCTTTTGGTGAGCTTACAATGGTAGTAGGCATGTTGTTTTTTGCTGCAAATTTGCAGGCTAAAGCGTATTTGTTTATGCGTGTGTATGATTGTAAATCTTGATACCACACATTGTTATCAAACAAAAGCAGCTCAATGTTTTGGTTTGACCAACGTGTTCTTTCTTCTAAATTGAAAGAGTCGCGCACGTGTGTAACTTGTATGCTATCTTCAAATTCTTCAAAAAAAGTAGTGTCGTTGTGGGTATACCAAACGGTGTCGGTGAAACGTTCTGCTGTTGGGTTGAAAATAGTGTCGAGAAAGGCAATTTTTTCGGTTGACTGATTAAACATATAATCATTGTCAGAATCTACTAATGCATAAATGCGGTATGGTTTTGCTTCAATGTTTTTGAACGAAAATTCACCTTTTTTAGAAATGCGTGTAGCGTAGCGGGGTTTTTGTGTTTTAATAGCCGTGTCGCTTAAATTATCGTATAGAAGTACAAGTGCTTGTTCGGGAATGGTTCCCGTTTTTGCATATTTTACTGAACCCCCAAGTCGCATGCTGTCAATACTGGCGCCAGTAGAAAATGCGTACAAATATTGGTTTGTGGAATTTCCTTCCGACAAATCCTTAATAGCGTTGCTAAAGTTGAAACTATAGGTAGTATTAGGCTGAAGGGTTTGTTTTGATAAATCAATCGTCATTTTTTTCTTTTTGACGCTGATGTCGGGTTTTTCTTTAAACATGGGCGAAATCATGCAATTATCGTCAATGTTGTCGAGCTCAACAAATTCATTGAATTTAACAATGATTTTCTTTGGTGAGCTATTGAGAGAATTGTTTACGGGCTTTTCAAATACCGCATAAGGGGCAATCGTGTCTATTGGACCTCCTGTAGGTGTCGATTCTCTCGCACAATTCATGAGCGTAAAAGGGAACGGCAATGCCACCAAAAGCGGAAAAACAATTTGCCAAAATGATAATTTTTTCTTGCCGGACATAGTATTTTTCAAAACGTTTCAAAAATACTAAATTTTACCGTGAAACATACGAAACCTCAAAGTAAATTAAGCGTTTAAATGCTCAGCAACGAGCAAATTATTGTAAAGTAGTGCTAAAAACAATACATTTACTGCACAAAAAGTTGTGATATGGAATTAACACGAGAACATTGGACAGCTCAAGATGGAGAAGAGTTTCAATCGTATTTGCTTTCGTTTAGCAAAGGCCCCGATAAATCGGCCTGGGAACAACGGATTATAAACACCCAAATGCCCTGTATTGCGGTTGATGCCAAGCTCGTTGCTGCTATGGTAAAAGAGATTGCCAAAGGAAATTTCATGGAATTTCTTGATTTACAGTTGTGGGACAATTTTACAAATACCTCAATTAATGGTTCACTTATTTGTGAAATAAAAGACTTTGAGGTAATGGTTTCGCGCCTAAAGGACTATGCCAGCAAAATTGACAACTGGGCGAGCTGTGATTTGTTGAAGTTTAAAATTAAGCAGAACAACAAGGCAGACTATTTTGCATTGTCGCAAGAATTGATTGCGTCAGAAAAACCGTTTGTGCGCCGATTGGGAATAACTATCCTTTTCAAAATGGTGGATGATGACAACTACATTCAGCGAATTTTCGACATAATGAATATGTTTGAAAACGAGACAGAATATTACGTAAATATGGTAATAGCGTGGCTGTTTGCCGAATGTTTTATCAAACAACGTGAAAAAACGCTTGTGTTTCTTAAGTTGCACAAGCTCAATAAGTTTACCATTAACAAAGGCGTGCAAAAGTGCCGCGACAGTTTTCGAGTTTCAGCCGAAGACAAAGAAATGCTTTTGATGTATAAACGAAAATAGTAATAAGGCTGTTGACTATTTTTCTGCACGGTGTTTTGCTATCGGAACTTGAATTTCCGTCAACCATTCGCTTTCGTTGTCATTGTCCCAAATGCCGTGAATGTAACTGAAACGCGGGTGGTCAATTATTTCATAGCCTTGCTCCTCAATGTATGCATAAATTTTTGCCCACGATTGCGGGAAATTCATGTACGAACCGTAATGATTGTAGCAAAGCGCCTCGGCAACCGCCGGAATGTCCTTGAACGTAATAGAATCGGAGTCTTGTTTCTTTTCTAGCACTTGTTCGCAGTACTCAATGTCAATATTTGATTCCGTGTATTCCTTGTTGTGGTCGATAGTGTAGCCATATCCCGGCTCGGGGCATTCGCAGCCGAGGCGAGCCATTTCTTTCCCTATCACGTTTGGACACAGATAGAACAAATCTTGATAACTGTTAACGACTGTGCGATAACTTGCCACAATAATCTGCGGCAACGATTTTATTGTAAATTCTCCCATAGTATTTTGGTTTGTTATATGACTATATACATAGCATAATTCGGTTTCTCGTTTTTGGAGTGCGCGAATCTCATTCCGGCACGCTTCTAACTTTTGAGCGATTGCGTCCGAACTCGGAAGATTCCAATTTTGTTGGAGCATTTCTTTAATTTCGTCTAAGCGGAAACCAAGATTTTTTAGATACTTAATTTTGTTCATGTCTTGCATTTGCGACACGTCGTAGTATCTGTATCCCGTGTAATCGTCGATTTCACGCGGCATAAGCAACTCAATCTCTTCGTAATAGCGAAGGGTTTTTATCGTTACTTCATTCCGTTTCGAAAATTCACCTATTTTGAGTTTCATGCTTTCTCCTTTTTATTTCGAGAACAAAAATAACACTTTACTCTGTGCACCCTTAGGGACGAGTTTGTAGTTATTTTTAAAAAATGTTTGCTACACGCTTCTGTAGCGGTTTTCGGCATTATTTGTATTTGTCGAAAGAATATTTTTCTCTCAAAATTTGTTGCTCTTCTTTGGGCAACGAAGTGAAATACGCTTTCCATCCCGGACAAAAACCGATGTGCCAACGCCAAAAACGTCCTGCAAATGATGTTGGTTTTGTGTCGTATTTTGCTCTCAATGAGCAGTTTGCGCAATTGTTTTCCATACTCTCTCTGTGTTATATTACCATTGTTTTAGATATTCCCCTGTAAATGAGTGTTCGCACTTTACCAAGTCTTCGGGAGTGCCTTCAAAAATCACTTCGCCACCGCGTTTACCGCCTTCCGGCCCGAGGTCTATCACCTAGTCGGCACGACGTATGATGTCGAGGTTGTGCTCTATAATGATGATCGTATTTTCGGAATCAACCAACTTTTTCACAATGTGGTAGAAATTCTCTATATCGTTCACGTGAAGTCCGGTGGTTGGTTCGTCCATTATGTATATGTTGCCACGTTTGCGGAGCTCGGTGGCTATTTTTAAGCGTTGACTTTCACCGCCCGAAAGCGTTGAGAGCGATTGTCCCAGTTTGAGATATCCAAGTCCTACTTCCTGCAACAGTTCCAGATGGTGGTTGATTTTCGGCACCGTAAAAAACTCCTCTACCTGATTTACCGTCATGTCAAGCACTTCGGAAATGTCTTTCCCTTTGTATTTCAACTCCAACACTTCGGGTTTGTAGCGTTTGCCCTCGCACTCATCGCAGCGCGTTTTCACGGAATCCAAAAAGTGCATCTCGTAGCTCAGCACGCCTTGTCCGTTACATTTTGGGCATGCTCCTTTCGAGTTGAAACTGAACTGCGACGCATCGTGGCCGGTTTCACTGGCAAACTCCTTGCGAACAAGATCGAAAATGCCTATGTAGGTGGCAATGTTTCCTCGCGATGTCCGCCCAATGGCTTGCTGGTCTATGACTACCGCCTCGGGGTGCGCAGGTACGAAGCACTCGTGTATAAGGCTACTTTTCCCACAACCCGCCACGCCGGTAATGCAGGTGAGAATGCCCTTGGGAATGCGTACCGTCACATCTTTGAGATTGTTGGCACGTGTATGGCTGATGGTGTAAAATTCCTTCCACGCCTTTCGTGTCGCTTGTGTTAGCGGTTTTTTCTGCAAACATTCTGCCGTTATGCTGTCGGTTTTGAAAAGGCCTTCGGGCAAACCGTTATACACCACGTTTCCGCCCAATCTTCCCGCTTTTGGACCAATGTCTACAATCCATTCTGCCTGACGAATAATGTCGGGGTCGTGTTCCACTACAAAAACGCTGTTGCCCTTGTCGCGCAAGTGGCGTAGTACTGACATGAGCTTTTCCGTATCGCGCGGATGCAGTCCAATACTTGGTTCATCGAGAACGTAGAGCAGGTTTACGAGGTCGCAGTCGAGTTGGCGTGCCATCTTCACGCGCTGGCTTTCGCCACCCGAAAGTGTTGAAACCGGACGCTCCAACGACAAATATCCAACGCCAATGTCAACCATCTGCTGAAGCAGAAAGGTCACCTTGCGAATAATGGGGCGCGAAATTCCCATAGGATCGTCAACCTTGTGCAGAAAGTCCAACACATCGCTTAGTTCCATGCTACACAATTCGTCAATGGAAACGCCGTTGATTTTTACCGAACGGGCACGCTCGTTCAGACGTGAGCCGTGGCAGGCTTCGCAGAGTTGGTATGTGAAAAATTTATTGTATGCATTTTTCTCGTCATCGTCAGGATCGTCGTCGGCACGGTCTATTATGGCGTGCTCAAGTTTTCGGGCTATGCCTTCAAAATAGCGATTGTAGGTGAGTTTTGTCGTTGATTTGTCCAACAGAATCGGCTCACTGTACAGCAGTTTGTTGAGTTCTTCATCGCTGTAATCTTTCAGTTTTTTGTCGGCATCGAAAATGTTGTAGGCTATCAGTTCTTTGAGTAAATACGAATTGTTTTTGTAATGTCCGTGTAGGATTCCACCTTCGCGCAGCGATTTTTCTTTGTCGAGAAACAGCGTGAGGTCTATTTTTACCTGTTTGCCCAGTCCGTGGTATTGCGGGCAGAGCCCTTCGGGGTGGTTGAATGAGAACGCAAACGACGGCACGTTCAAAAACGGTTGCCCAATGCGCGAATAGAGCAGGCGTATGTAGGTAGTAAGTTCGGTAACAGTTCCCACGGTGCTCCGCAGGTTGTTGCCGAGGCGTTTCTGGTCAATTACTATAGGCGTAGAAAGGTTGAGAATGTCGTCTACGTCGGGACGTGAGAGTTTTGGAAGCCTAGTGCGAGCAAATGTGCCGAAAGTTTCAATGAGCTGCCACTGCGCCTCGGTGTAGATGGTGTCAAACAGGAGCGACGATTTTCCCGAACCGGACACACCGGTGAATACCACAAGTTTGTGCTTGGGAATTTCCACGTCAATATGCTTGAGGTTGTTCGTGTGGGCATTTCGGATAATGATGTTTTCGTTGGTCATAATTATTTGTTTGAATATGTTAATGTATGAAGTATATGAATATCATTATATAGATATTGCCACAAAATGCGTTCTATGTGTCTGATTTATAAGTGATACTCAATTTTTGCCCGCAAATATATATCCTGCCGTAGGGGACGAGTCAAGAGAAAAACGATGTTTTTTTCGAAAAAAAATTCGCCTGCTAATTTCTCTTTGTGTTGTAACTCAGAATGTGGATTGTAACGCAAACGGCAATGGCAAATAGCAAAATTTGAAGCCACAATTTGCCGGAGGCAGCAAACAAGGCGCTACACGTAATTGTTA
>CAYFVM010000011.1:19516-49088 GCA_964346725.1 uncultured Bacteroidales bacterium | reverse complement strand
TCATGGTACAGCGGCTCGGGAACAAGCGGAACGGTTCTTTCTGCACCAACGGCGGGAGCAAATAGTTCCTTAACTAATCTTGCAGCAGGCACATACACCGTACTCGTGCGTGATATTGCATACCCAACGTCATGCTTAAAAACACAAGAAATTACCATTGAAGAAAAAGATGCACCTACCGTAACTATCACGAATTCAGGCGAAAGCAGTTATTGTTTCGGCGAAACAGTTACGGCTCCCACATTCACGTTTACCGGAACTGCTCCGTATTCTTTCACCTATAGTGATGGCGTAAACACAGCTATTACCACGACCTCTGCATCGAACACATTCACACCTCCTGCACCATCAGCTGTAGGCGAATACACATACAAGGTTACTGCGCTGAGCGATGCTTTCTGTTCGGCTGTAATTGGAGACCTTACAAGCTCTACAAACATTGAAATAAAAACGCAACCGGAAATTACTGCTGCAACTACCAGCGGAAACGTATGTGCCGGCAAGCCGCTTACCGTAAGTTGTACTGCAACAAATGCCACAGGAGCTACGTATTCCTGGAGCGGACCGAGCTTTACCGCCACTACTGCTACTGCAACTGTTTCATCTGCAGCAACCACCGCCAATTCAGGTTCATACACTGTAACGGTTTCTCTTGACGGTTGTACCGACGAAGCTACTGCCGATGAAGTAACTATTTACCCTATTCCGGTAATAAACACTCTTACAGCAACACCAACGGCAGTATGTAGTGGTAACGATATTACTATTACTGCTACAGTTTCAGATGCTGGCGATGGCACCATTGCGTGGACAAACGTAACAAGTTCAACACTTTCTGCCACATTGAACGAAAGCGTTACGTCCATAACCAACAAAACTATCACGCTCAATTACGAGAGTGTAAATTCGTGTAAGGCAGTGGCTAAAAGTGTTGCCGTTACCATCAATCCTATTCCTGAAACACCAACTACAAGCCCCGTTTCGTATTGTTTAAATTCTCCTGCAACAGCGGTAACAGCCACAACCACAGCTTCTACCGTAAACTGGTTTGATTCAGACCATAATGCACTAAGCGGTGCACCAACGCCAAGCACGGCAACAGCAACAACCATCACTTATTACGTAAGCCAAACCGAGAATGGCTGTACGAGCGGAGAAGCATCGCTGGTAGTAACTATCAACAATAATCTTTCTCCAAATATCACTGCGACAAAAGACGTTGTTTGCCGTGGCGAAGAAATCACACTTGGCTTGAGTACCTCCTACAAATCACAAGAATGGAACGGCGGCGACGCAACATACGTTAGTTCAACTATAGCGAAAACTCCAACTCTTTACACAAAAGACATCACGGCGAACACGTTTGACGTAACCGTTTCTGTAACTGACATAAACGAATGTAAGGGCACGGCAACCAAAACCATTACCATTAACCCAATACCTACGGCAACCATTACCGCTAGTCCTAATGCTATTTGCAACAAAACTTCAACGACAATTACGGCAACGCCAAGCGAAACAGGCGGCATCGGTGCATGGACGGGTGCAACTAAAGTAGATGAAACATCTGCAACGTTTACTGCCGCATCAGATGGTAGTCAAACAGTTTCATACACATACACCAGCGCGAGCGGTTGTGTAATGACAACTCCGGCAACTACTTCCATTACAGTCTATTCTATTCCGGCAAAACCGACAACTGCGAATGTAAAATATTGTCAAAACTTTGCCAGTCCGGTAGCTTTGACAGCTACCGCAACGGGAACTCTCACATGGTTCGATGCAAGTAATACAGAACTTCCTTCTGCACCGATACCTTCAACAGCAACAGATGGAACCACAACGTACTCTGTTTTACAAACTGAAAATGGATGTTCGAGCGAAAAAGCAACTCTCAATGTGGTTATACACAAATTGCCTGCTCCGGTAATTTCTCCGGCAACAACAGCAATTTGCGAAAAAGAAACACAGCAATTTTCCCTAAACACAACATACGCAAGTCAAACGTGGACTTGTACGCCAACCAATTATTTGAATTCAACAACAATTGCAGCACCAACATTCAACTCGGCACAAACCGCAACAGCAGACGATTACACGATTTCCGTTTCAGTTACCGACAATAATTCTTGCGTCGGGACAAGCATGGCAAGCATCACGGTAAATCCAATTCCTTCGGTAACCTTAAGTTCTCTCGTATCAAAATGTAAATCGGAGACAACGGCACAAACCGTTACCGCTGACATTACTCCTTCGGGAACTACCGGTACGGGTACGTGGACGAACGCAACCAAGCTAACCGAATTCACTGCCGAGGCTATTCCGTCCAGCTATAGTACGGGCGAACAAACTATTTCGTACTCGTTCACAAGCGACAAGGGTTGTGATGCAACGGCAGTTAGCACAAAATTCAACGTGTACGCATTGCCCGTTATCACTCTTACACCAAGCAAAACAGCAGTTTGCCAAGGGGGAGCAAATAGTGCAACAGTAACCATGGAAACTACCGGAACTGCAACAACAGGTACATTCAACTATACAAGTGCAACGCTCACCAGCCTGAATGCCGATGGTAGTTTTGCGCCTACATCGCAAACAACAGGATTGCACACAATTTCATTGGAATATACCGATGTTAATTCTTGCAAAGCAACTGCGAGCGCATCTGTAACCGTAAATGCACGTCCTACTGCCGATGTTTCTCTAAATCCTACAGCTATCTGCGACTATGCAAGCAATATATCACTCTTGGCAAACATCAACGGAACGGCTACGAGCGAAGGAACATTCTCAGGCACGGGCGTTTCAGGCAAAACATTCTCGCCAAGCAGCGCAACGGCAGGAGGCCCGTACACAATCTCATACAACTACACTGATGCAACAACGGGTTGTAGCGCAGAAGCGGCTACGTTTGCCATTACCGTTAATCACACAAACCCACCTACAACGACATCGCAAAGTGCATCAAAACTTGATGTCACCGATCAATCTTCGGTACCGAATATTTCTGCCACCGGCGACAATATTCAATGGTATGCGACAAACGACACAACGCAAACTGTCATTGCTACCAACGTACAATATCAACCAACGTACGTTGACGATGGCGGATACATGAAAGTAGGAACGTATTCGGCTTTTGCAACGCAAACACAAAATGGTTGTCAATCAACGCCAACAGAAGCTACGCTCACCATTACCGACTGTTCGGTAACAGCACCTACTGCTGTGAAATATCATGCCTGCGTAGGCGATGCCGACATTGCCATTTCGGCTGTTTCTTCGCATTTAAGCAACGACAACATAGGTTGGTTTAGCGACAGAAATACAATCCCAACCTCAACAGTTGCAAGTTTGGCCGCAGGTTCTCCTGATGGAACTGGAGGTACATTTACATTAAATTTATTAGGAAAAACTGAAGGCACGTACACCATGTATGCTTCAGAATACGATGGCACGGCTGGCACCCAGTGTTTCTCGCCCGCCACTGCGGTTATAGTAGAAGTTCATGCGCTTCCTAATCCACAAATTGACGATCCGGGAAATATCTGCGGAGACGATGCTGCGGTAGAAATCACATTCTCACCGGGAACAGGTTCAACACTTTCGGGCACGGGCGTTTCTGGTAGTTCATGGACTCCGCAATATGACGTAGCAACCACCGGAACAACTACCACCACGCTTACCTTGGAAAGCGAGGCAACATGGGGAAGCGGAACAGATGTAACGGCAACTTGCTCTAACACCGTCACAAGAGACATCACGGTGACTAACGTGCTTGCGCCAACTGGCACAGGAATTGGCACGGAATTGCTTTGGAGCATTGGAAGCATTCCAAGTTTACCCGCCATGACCATTGATTATGCAAAGACATTAGGAGCAACACTCAGCGTAAAAGATAGCACCAATACCGAAATAGCAACAGAAAGTCCCGTAGCCATGTACCCAAACAACATCAGCGAATTGGGCACGTACAACTACAACGTTACCCAAACGCTCAACGGATGTACGAGTGCAGAAGCCGTTTCTGTATACAAAATAGTTGAATGCCCCACACCAACGCCTGCACCTGCTTCTAAAGAGATTTGCGTAGGAGATGCGCTACCGGAAATTGCAGCAAACGGAACGGGCACGCCAAGCTACGAATGGATTGACAGCACAAACGCGGTGATTGCCACAACTGAAACCTTAGACATTTCAACTCTTACAGGCTACACCTCTACGGCAGGAACATACACGTTCCAAGTTCGCCAAGACGGACTTGATGCTGCCGGAAACTCATGCTGGGGCGGATACGGCTCGGCTACACTTACCGTTCACGCACTTCCAACGATAGCAATCAACGAAATTCCTACCCTTTGCTATGATGGCGGAGACTATGAAGTTATTGCCACCGTGAATGGAACTCGTTCTCTCAACGGAACGTGGACAATTAACAACGCAACCAGTGGCATTTCTTCCGGAGGAATTATTACCCCAACATTCAATGGAGAGAAGGATCAAACGTTTGAACTTGCCTATGAATTTACCAATGCTCATTCTTGTACGAATAATGCGAAAAAACAATTCTCTATTGAATTCGCACAAAAACCAACAGTCGAATCATACGTTGGCATTATTTCCGACCCAAAAACGGTAGAATTAACCGCAGAAAATATTGAAACAAGCGCTACAGTAGCTTGGTACACCGAAGCAAACGGCAGCGTAAGCGTTTCTAACGACAACCCGTTTGCCACCGGCGACGATGCAACAACGGTAACCGCTACACCTCTCTCGTATTGGGTGAGCCAGACAATAAACGGATGCGAGAGTGAACGCAGCGAAGCAACCGTTTCCATTGTTGACTGTCCATTCGCAAAACCAACCGTTGGTGATGTGCAATCGTGTGCAAACACAAGCCTGGCAGACCTTTCTGCGTCTACCGGCGCTACCGTTATTGAATGGAAATGGTACGACGCTTCGCTCAACCCAATCACCAATGATGCGGCCACATACAGCCACGGTGTTTCAAACGCCACCGCCGACACTTCTGTTTTCTATGTGAGCTACATTGCATTTGAAACGCAAAGCGGCAAAAACTGCGAAAGCCCGAAAGCAAAAGCGAACGTGATAGTGCTTCCGTTGCCCGAATTTACATTCAACACCAACAATCCTTCATTGCTTTGCTACAATCAAGGCGACGAACAACTGAAAGTGTCTGTAAACTATCACAACAATGGCGTGGGTTCTGGTTCTTGGAGCGTTGACGGCGAAACGGGTGCTATCAATGCGACAACCGGCGTTTTCAACTCTGCCTATGCGCAAGCAACCAACACTTACACCGTTCGCTACGATTACACCGACGGAAAGAATTGCTCCAACTCGGCAACCACTCCACTTACCTTGCAATACGTGCCCAAGCCGACACTTACCAATCATTATTCTATGACGATTGAAAACAAGGATGCCACACTTTCGGCTACAGCAGAAACAGGAGCAACTATCAATTGGTACAACACCGCAAGCGAAACAACCGCCGCAAGTCATAGCAATCCTTGGACGACGGGCGACAAAGGCAATGTGGTAGCGAACAAAGAATATTTTGCTTCGCAAACAATAAACGGATGCGAGAGCGAGCGCGAAACAACTACGGTTGTCATTGTTAATTGTCCGGTTCCTGCACCAACCACTGTTGGTGCTGAAATGTGTAACTACGACGAAACGCCTGCCCTCACCGCCTCTCTCGGTTCGTGGACAGTGGGTTCTCGCCCTACGGGGAGTGCTGAGAAATTCCGCTTCTACGATGCATTAGGTTCGTTGCTCGAAGAAAATGAAACCGGTTCATTCACGCCAACCATAGACAAAACTACGGCAAGCGTTTATACCTATTACGTTACCGAATGGAACGACAACACCCTGCCGGTTGGTTGCGAAAGTCAGAAAACAGAAGTTACGTTAAGGGTAAAGAAAACGCCTTCGGCAAACATCAATGCAAGCCAAGAATCGGTTTGTGCGGCACCTGAAGGAACGAATCCTAGCATGACTGCAACGGACTACACGGGTTCGGGTTCATATATGTGGTTCGAAGAGAATCCGAATTATCCTGCTTGCGATGCTTTAGTTGCAGGCACGGGCAATTCATTTGTACCAAACGCTACCGCCACGGGCCAAAATACCGTTTGGCTTGTTGTTTCCGAAAATGATTGTTACAGCGAACCTGCAAACAAATCGTTTACCATAAAAGAAATTCCCGATGCGCCTCAAACTACGCCAAGTGAGATTTGCAAAGGACAGACAAATATTGCCGTGAGCGCAACGGCAAACAGCGGTGCGTTCATTTCTTGGTATTCCAATGCTTCTCACTCTTCGTCTACATTGCTCAAAACAAATAGCGCCACATACACGCCAACCGTGGCAAATGCAGGAACGTATTCGTTCTATGCTACGCAAACAGTGGACGGATGCCAAAGCACGACGCAAGAAGTTGTGTACACAATCAAAGATATTCCGAGTATTCCAATTTTCACATACAACACGTACAACCTCTGTTCGTATGACGATGCGCCAATGCTTACTGCCGTTGGAGAAAACATTACATGGTATTTGTCTGACAAAACCACCAAGGCTATTGAGACGTATACCGAATCGCACCAAACCACCGACATGAGCATAGGGAAACATACCTACTACGCTACGCAAACAGTGGACGGATGCGAGAGTCAACAAGCGGGAATTTCATTCTACGTGAATGCAAAACCAACAATGCCAATCACTACAAACAAAACTATGTGTGCAGGCGACGAGGTCATTCCAACCTTGACCACCAATCTTGCCAGCGATTCGTGGTATGCCGATGAACTTGCAACCGTTTTTATTCAAAACGGATTGGAGTACACACCCGAAAATGTGCAAGCGCAAGACATGAATTTCTACATTCTCCGTGAACAAAACGGATGTGTGAGCGACACCGCCATTGCTACATTATACGTAATTCAACAACCAACGTTTGAAATTGATTCCACTTCTGTAGTACAATGTAGACATGACGATGCGGTACAACTCAATGCTATTAACTTGGATATTGATTATCACACAGACAAAACCATTGAAGGTAAAGTTTTGTGGTATTTCAACAAAAACACCACTGAAGGAGATAGTTTTACCCCGAACGTGAGTGAAATGCAAGTAGGCAAGAACATGATTTACGCACAATATTTCGTAAACCGAGAAGGAACAACATGTGTGAGCGAACAACATTCTGCTACGTACGAAATTCGTGATGTGCCTAAAGCACCTATTTTACTACCAATTCCTATCTGTTTGGGCGAATATCTCTCTACCCAAAAGGATGCCAGTGTGCCAATTTTTGCACACAACGATGATGTGATGTGGTACAGTTCCATGATTAACAATGGTGAAGAAAACCACTCACGCACCATAACCATACCAAGTAGTACCCTAGAGCTTTTGGACGCAGGCTACATTCCTATTACAATAATTGCCAGCGACCCCGATGCGCCTACCTGTACAACAATCTTGCAGGACAGCATTAAAATTTCCGGCATTCCCGACGCAACCATTGTGGGAGATAGTTTGGTGTGCGAGGGCACAGTAAATGAGTTTTATTTCGTACAAAACCCTGAAGCGACATCTACCTATCTTTGGAATATCTCAGGCAATAACCTCATTTACACCAAGTCAAATGACTTTCCAAATACACGTTATGTAGATTGGACAAAACAAACAATAGACACCTTAATGGTGACCGTTGTTTCGGAAGATTATTGTATTGCTTCTGACACCATGGTTATTCACGTAGCACCAATGCCACAGGCATCATTTACATGGACGTTACCCGGTGCAAGTAATGTGATAGCACTTACTGATAGCTCTACACAAGATTCGTTGTGGTACACAAATGCACAGGGAGAACGTGTGAGCGAAGAAATTCCATACACAATGTATTGGAACTACGGACATCAAGGCGAGAGCGAAGACATTATTGATGAAGAAATTCCATACAGACGAAAAGAGAATGCCATTACCGAGGACCACTATCAATATGGCTACAACTGCCCGATACTTACTATTGTAAACGACTACGGCTGTTCTTCAAGCTACACAGAATGTATTTTTGTAAGTATCACTACATCTTTGTACGTGCCGAATGCATTTTCTCCGAGCAATCCGGCAGAAGGTGTTCGCACATTCCAACCCAAAGGTTATAATCTTGAGACATGCGTAATTTCCGTCTATGACAAATGGGGCAACCTTGTATGGTACTCCGACGAAGTAGAAAACGGAATTTTTGTAGGAGAATGGGATGGACATTGCAACGGTAAAATGATGGCTTCCGATGTGTACATCTGGAAAATGGAAGCAACATTCCTTGACGGGCAGTCATGGGAAGGTTTCGATAATGGAAACGGGAAAAAGACCAAATTCGGTAGCGTAACCTTGATACGATAATTAGTTATAGGTTATGAATTATGGTTAACTAGTGAGTTGGTTAATCGGTTAGTTTGAATTACAGATTTATTGGTTTTAACACATAACGATGCGGCATGGTGCACCGCTACTTTTGTTTTTAAAAAAACTGGTTGAAAGTCGAGGAGTTTCTTACTTTTGTACAAAAGAAACGGAATGAAAAAACTACTCTTTCTTATATGGTTTGTTTTTGCCGTGATTGTAGCATCAGCACAATCTGAGGCAACCGTAATTTTCGATAGACATCCAAAGAAAGAGTACAGCAAACCAGACACAATTTTAGCCCCCAAAGAAGACACAAGCACATTTGAATGGGACGAAATTACGTGGGACGAAACGCTCAATTTGTTTTACGAGCCGGGCTATATTGCTTTTGCGGGTGGTATTGGAAACATAGAGCCACTACTATTTGAAGGTAACATAGTGCCTTACTACCAAATAGGCCTTGACGCTATAAACAAATGGACAGTTTTGCTTTCTCCACAAATTATTTTGCGCATGTACAACACGTATTCGTATCCCGTGCGCACTCCGTCGTATATGCCTCGCGTGATTCTTGCCCACCAATCGTCAAAACATACGCGCAAATATCACGACTGGTTTCAGTACGTTTCGTGGTGGCACCATTCCAACGGACAAGAAGGAGATTTCTACAATTACAACGCCGACAGCACCATAGCAGGCATAAACACCCGAACGGGCAGTTTTTCTACCAACTGGGTAGAAGCCGGCATATTTGCATCGCGTGCACACAGTAGCAACCAATACTACGCAAAACTCTACGGCAAATACTGTTACCAACAAGACTCTATGCTCAATGGACTATACGGCCGCTTGAGATTCAATTTTGACTTAAAATTCGAATGGAATATTGCACGAACGCTGAGCGGACTTAATATAAAATTTTTCGACGACAAAGAAACCATACTTTCAAACGTAATCAAAGTAGGAATAATATGCGGCAACATACACGACTATGATATGGTTGATATGCAACGGTGCATTTTGGACTACACCATCTCGTTTAAACCGGCATTTTTAGAAGACGTAACGTTGTTTGCCCAATACTATTGGGGCGAAGACTATTACAACATTTACTTCAATCGAACGCTGCAAATCTTTCGATTTGGTATTTCGGCACAGAATAGATTTTTTATTCCGGAGAAAAGGAAACACTAACCCACAAACGACACTATTGCTGAATCAAAATCGTTTTGCGCGCCAAACAAGAAACGAGGCATTATAGGAAGCACATACAGCAAGACAGGGTCAACACATTCCGACAATTTATACACGTCTTTTTCGGTGGTAAGCAGCGTGTAATTCTGAGCAAGCGCCACCAATTCCTTGGCATCTTCCTCTGAATAGGCATAATGGTCGGGGTAGGTTTTTGCAATGCAACGTCCGCCAAACGACTGCACATAGTCTATCATTGGTTTTGGCTGCGCAATGCCGATAACCACGCACACCGCGCGCGACGTAAGGAATTCTTGCACGTCAACCGCAAGTTTTGTGCTGTATTGATAAATCGCATCGTACTGCATGGTAGAGAAAAACAACTGCTGATTGTTGCGCAAACGCAGTTTTTGTCGCCAGAGTTGGGTTTCACTTTCCGCCATATTCTGCGGACATTTTGAGACAACCACAATGTGCGCACGCGAAACGGCATACGTTCCCTCGCGAAGCATTCCCGCAGGAAATACCCAATCGTTCCACAACGGCCGATTGTAATCGACCAACAACAGTTGCAAGCCTGGTTTCACATAACGATGTTGGTATGCATCATCCAAAATAATTGCATCCAAACCACTGACATTTTCCAAAAGTCTTAACACACCTTCTACTCGTTTTTCACAAACAGCCACATGCAAATCGGGGAAACGCTGTTGCAAAAGAAACGGTTCATCGCCAAGCATAGAAACGTTCGTTTCGGCGCTGGCCAACACAAACCCTTTCGATTTTCGTTTGTAGCCACGGCTGAGCGTTGCCACATTTTTGTTGCGCAACAAATTCACCAAATACTGCACATGCGGGGTTTTTCCCGTGCCTCCCACCGTGATATTTCCTACCGAAATGAGAGGAAGCGCAAACTCCGTTTGTTGAAGAATATGGCGGTCAAAACAAACATTGCGAACGTAGGTAAAGAGCCAGTACAAACCCGAAAACGGGAGCAATATATATCGTAATTGTTTCACTATTCTATTGTCAAATTGTAGGGCAACTGCATGTACACGCCACTTTTGGTAGGAATGGTCCGCAACAAGGTCTGCAGATTTTTATCGTCGGTAAGTTTGCCTATCACAGAGGTTTTTGCTTCAAATGTTGACGAGATCATGTCGAACAACGACGGTGCCTGCGGATACATTTTAATACCATATCCCTCGCCCAGATTGGAAGCCTTGGCAGCCATTTGCAAGGCTACATCAAGTCCGCCAAGCGTATCAACCAAATCATACTCTAAGGCATCTACGCCACTCCACACACGACCTTGGGCAATTTGCTCCACCATCATAAGCGGAAGTTTACGTCCTTGCGAAACGCGCGTTTTGAAGGTAATATACGTTTTGTCTATGGTTTTTTGAATCGCTTTCACTTCAACCGGGTCCATGTCGCGAGACATGTTGCCAAAGTCTGAATGCGCATGAGTATTCACTTTGTCCACACTCACACCAATTTTGTCAAGCAAATCTTCGGCAGTCATTGACATACCGAACACGCCAATTGAGCCCGTCAAGGTTGACGGAGAAGCAACAATAGCGGTAGCAGGCGCGGCAATGTAATACCCGCCCGAAGCAGCCACGTCGCCCATGGAAACTATCACCGGTTTTTTTGCCGCCGTAAGCGAAACTTCGCGCCAAATTACTTCCGAAGCAAGCGCCGAACCTCCACCCGAATTGATACGGAACACCACCGCTTTGACAGAGGAATCTTCACGCACCTTCTTGAATATTTTGCAGTACGTTTCGCTGCCTATTGATTGTTCGTCGGACTTGCCCAAATCAATAGAGCCCTGCGCCAAAACAAGCGCAATAGTCTTTGAGCGAGCGGTGTCAAGCTCTATTTTAGTCTGATTGTTTTTAATATATCCACGGAGCGAAATTGTTGAAACCGATTCGTCCGACTTCAAGCCCATACGGAGTCTTACAGAATCCCAAAACTCGTCAGCATATTGTATTTTGTCTATGAATCCCATCTGGAGCAATTCGCTCGGAGAACAAATCAAAGCGCTGTCGGCAAGGGAATTCAACTGCGATACAAGAATAGGACGATGCTTGGCAACATCTGTTCCGTACTGTTTCCAAACCTTGTCTACATACACTTGCTTTTGCATACGATTTTCGTCGCTCATTTTTTCCTGAGTAACCGACTCTACGTAACTTTTGTATTTGCCGCAACGAATAACCACCGGCTTTAGCCCGACTTTTTCAAGAAAATTTTTGTAATGAACCGAGGTAGACGAAATGCCATGGAATTCGGCCATTCCCTCTGAATTCATAGCAATTTGGTCTGCCGCAGACGAGAGCAAATATGATTTTTGCGAAAACATTTGATTGTAACTCACCACAAACTTTCCTTTTTCGCGGAACTTCTGTAACGCCAGCGCCAACTCGCTCAAAGTAGAATAACCAGCCTCGATAGTAACGTTTTCGAGCACAACACCACTGATTTTATCATCGTTGGCAGCTATTTCCAACGCGCGCAAAATGTCGGCCAAACCAAGTTGAGAAACTTCACCGTCTGATAAAATCGAAGGCAATTCGGGAACGGTGACTTCGCCCACCGTAACTACGTTTTTCACAAGAAGCACATTCTTATCATGAAATGGAGGCAAATCAGTGGGGATAGAACTTACCGACAAAAATATGACCAAGCCAATAATAATTCCCAATGCGATAATTGCTCCTAAAATAGAAGCAAAAAGAAATTTAAAAAACTGTATCATAGATATTTGGTTTTTAGTTTTTTTTTGGAAACATTTACAAAAATAATTTTTTGCTGGAATGTCACAAACAAAAAACGAAGTAGTTATCCTTCTCGGTGCAAATTTAGGCGACAAAAAAGCCATGTTTTCTGAAGTAAAAACCTACATCGCCCAACACGTAGGAGATTGCACGAAAGAGTCAGGAATATATGCAAGCACGGCATGGGGTTTTGCGTCAGATAACGAGTTTTACAATCAAGTTCTTGTTGTAGAAACCGAGTTTTCGGCTCACGACGTATTGCTTCGTTGCCAAGCTATAGAGAACAAATGCGGACGCACTCGCGAGAAAGCCAACGAATACGAAGACCGCCCCATAGACATTGACCTGCTCTATTTCAACCACGACATAGTTGACACCGATGACCTTGTGATTCCGCATCCACTCTTGCAAGAACGCCGTTTTACATTAGAACCTTTGTGCGAAATTCTGCCCGACTACGTTCATCCAATTTACCTAAAAACCAATGCACAATTGCTCAAAGAATGCACTGACAAAGGCATAGTAACACGCGTATAATGTTCATAACTCTTCAAAAGTAACAAAACACGCTTTTCGCACTTTTCGACGGATTTTCTACATTTGTACGATAGTTCCCTTAATAACATGGCAGAGTACACAGAAGAAAGCATCAAACATTTGGAAGATATGGAACATATCCGACTTCGTCCGGGTATGTACATTGGGAAACTTGGCGACGGCTCACATTCCGACGACGGTATCTACGTTCTCATAAAAGAATCCATTGACAACTCCATAGATGAATTTCGTATGGGCGAAGGCAAAGTAATTGATGTTACTTTACAAGAAACCACCGTTACGGTGCGTGACTATGGTCGCGGTATTCCGCTGGGAAGTATTGTCGATGCGGTTTCAAAACTAAACACTGGTGCCAAATACGATTCCAAGACATTTAAGAAATCAGTCGGAATGAACGGTGTGGGTACGAAAGCGGTGAATGCACTTTCGGCACGCTTTGTAGTACAAGCCTTCCGTGACGGCAAAACGCGTCGCGCCGAATTCTTTCAAGGCAAATTGGTAAACGACACCGGCATTATTGTTGACGAAAAAGGGCAAGCACAAGGAACGCTTCTTGAATTTGAGCCGGATTCGAGCAAAGGTATTTTTGGAAATTTCGCATTTCGCACAGAGTTTATCGAAACAATGATGCGCAACTATGCGTACCTTAATACCGGCCTTACCATAAATTATAACGGTAAAAAATTCAACTCCAAAAACGGCTTGCTTGATTTACTTACCGAGAACCTTGCACGCCAAGAGACAGAACCATTATACCCAATTATTCACCTCAAAGGCGAGGATATCGAGATTGCGCTCACGCACACCGACAACGACAACGAAGACTATTTTTCGTTTGTAAACGGACAACATACCATACAGGGAGGTACGCACCAAGCTGCTTTTCGCGAAGCAATTGGAAAAACTATTAAGGAGTTTTTCAATAAGAACCAAGAACTTGCCGACATACGCAACGGCGTTGTAGGTGCCATTGCCATAAACGTAGAAGAACCGGTGTTTGAAAGTCAAACAAAGGTAAAACTTGGTTCTCGCGACATTTCGCCACAAGAAGGAAGTATTTCGGTCAATAAATTTGTAAACGATTTCATAAAACAGCAACTTGACAATTTTCTTCATATCCATCCGGAAATTACCGATGTGATGTCAAAGAAAATTCAAGACTCTGAAAAGGCGCGCAAAGCAATTGACATGGTGCGCAACAAAGTATTGACAAAACGCGCAAGTTTGCACAACAAAAAGCTTCGCGACTGCCGTATTCATTACAACACCAACAACGATTTACGTGAAGACACCAGCATTTTCATCACCGAGGGAGATTCGGCAAGCGGTTCTATCACAAAATCGCGAGATGCCTCTACGCAAGCTGTTTTCAGCCTTCGTGGTAAACCAAAAAACGCATTTCAATCAAGACAAAAAGATATTTACGAAAACGAAGAGCTCAATTTGCTGTTGGCAGCACTCAATATTGAAGAGTCGTTGGAAAACCTTCGTTACAACAAAGTAATTATCGCTACCGATGCCGATGTTGATGGTATGCACATTAGAATGCTCCTCGTAACGTTCTTTCTCATGTACTGCCCGAACTTAATTCGCGAAGGACACGTGTATATATTGCAAACGCCGCTATTTCGCGTGCGCAACAAGAAAGAGACGCGCTACTGCTACAGCGACGAAGAACGAGTTGCTGCCATTAAAGCAATTTCAGACCCTGAAATCACACGATTCAAAGGTTTGGGAGAAATTTCACCGGATGAATTTTCTGTATTCATCGGGAAAGAGATTCGTTTGGAACCCGTTGTTTTGAGCCACGAAACATCCGTAAAAGAAATGTTGAGTTTCTACATGGGCGACAACACTCCCGAACGCCAGAATTTTGTAATTGAAAATTTGCGCATCGATACCGACGAACTTCGCTAACGTTCGTACAGCTGCAAAAGTTTTTCTTCTTGATTTTCCCAGCAAAGTTCTTGTGCTGCTTTTCTGATATTCGCTTTACACATGTTAAGAAGTGAAGCATCGTTGCACATTCGTGCTATCTGCGTAGCCAATGCTTGCGGCTCACGGTTCGTAACCACTTCCCCACAACCGTATTTTTGCACAATAGCAGCCATTTCCGGCACATTTGACACCAATACCGGTTTCTCTGCCTGAATGTAATCAAACAACTTGTTTGGTAGCGCAAAATGATAATTCGCACACACATCATCTTCGAGCGAAACGCCAAGCGTTGCGAGATGCGTATATGCCGAAACCTCCTCTTTTGCAACCTGACCCATAAACAGCACACGTTGCTCCACGTGCAAATCGCACGCTTGCTGTTCCAAAGCCGCTCTCATTGGGCCATCACCAACTATGAGCAAGCAGAAATCGGGCATGTACCCCATTGACGCAATAAGCATATCCAAACCACGATGCACGTTCAATGTGCCTTGATACAAAATCACCTTGCTACTTGGCAATTGGAGGTTTGCCAAGGGTGGCATTTGCTCCATTCGAAAAGGTAAATTTTGCACGACCTCCACCGGAACATGATATTTTGTAGCATAAATCTCTGCAATTGAGTTACAAACCGTCATACAACGATTCAATTTTGGGAATATCCGTTTTTCAATGCCAAGCCACACGTTTTGCACACGAGGTCTGTTGACTAATTCGGGTACTTCTGTGAAATATTCGTGGCTGTCATACACAAGTTTTTTACGTCGAATTTTTGTCGCCAAATATGCGGCCGGTAAGGTATCAAGGTCATTTGCGGTAGCAACGTCATAACGAGCAAACAACAACAAGAAAAACAAGCGCACATTTAATTCCGCATAAAAAAGCACTCCGGCATTACAAAGCAAGCGCAAACGACGCGTTTGATATGGCTGTTCGGTCAATGGAGCACTTTGCGGCAACTTGCGACCAACAACCAGCACGCTATAATTTGCGTTGACAAGCGTACATGCAACCTTGTGCACACGATTGTCGCCGACCAAATCATTGCTCACAAGAACTATTGCCCGTTTTTGTCGTTTGCCCATTGAAAATTTGTATTTTTGATAAAAATAAGGAAACAATGCAATACAACAATTTTTCTTTGCAAAAATTCAACACGTTTGGAATTGAAGCCAAAGCCGACGTGTTCTTTTCATACACCTACGACAACGAATTAACAGCTTTTCTCAAAAATGATTTTCGAAAAGATGTGCCGTTTTTTATCCTTGGTGGAGGAAGCAACGAACTCTTTACCAACGATTTCGAAGGAACTATTATTCATCCCGAAACGAAAGGTATTTCAATAATTAAAGAACAAGGCAATGATGTTTTTGTAAAAGCCGCTGCCGGTGAGGTTTGGGACGACTTTGTAGAATGGGCGGTTTCACACAATTTGCACGGAGTGGAAAATTTATCGTTTATTCCCGGATGCGTTGGTGCAAGCCCGGTACAAAATATTGGTGCATACGGAGCTGAAGCAAAAGATGTAATTTCCGAAGTGCATTGCATTGCAATAGCAGACCAAAGCACACGAATTTTTACCAAAGAGGAATGCAAGTTTGGCTACCGCGACAGCATTTTCAAACACGAAGAAGCAGACAAATACATTGTAAAAAGCGTTGTATACCAGTTGCAAAAAGAGGCTCCATTTAACCTCAATTACGGCAGTTTGGCAAACGTGATAGACAAAGATCACGCAACATTGCAAACCGTGCGTGATGGCATTATTGCGGTGCGCAAAGAGAAACTTCCGGACCCAAAAGAGATTGGCAGTGCCGGAAGTTTTTTCAAAAACCCTATTATTTCGACAGAGAAAGCAAACGAACTCAAGAAAGCGTATCCCGAAATGGTACTTTACCCTGCGCCAAACAATACGGTAAAAGTTGCCGCCGGCTGGCTCATTGATTCGCTCGGGCTCAAAGGATTCCAACATGGCAACGCAAGAGTTCACCCCAAACAAGCACTTGTGCTTACCAATGCCGGAAATGCTACAGGAAACGATGTGGTGGAATTAGCAAAACATATTCAAAATGCTGTTTACAAAACCTATGGAATAGAGATTGTTCCCGAGGTTATTTTTCTATAAACTCAGAAGAGATACAAAACAAAAAATCCCGAAAGAATTACTTCCTTCGGGATTTTGTATATAAAAATTCTTCTTCCTAAATTTTCATTATATCAGCTTCTTTTGCTGCTGTTTTCTCGTCAATTTTAGCAATAGCACCATCAATGATTTTTTGAATTTGAGCTTCGCCATCTTTGGCTACGTCTTCTGCTAAACCGTCTTTTTGCAATTTCTTCAACATTTCGTTAGCATCTCGACGGATATTACGAATAACAACCTTTGAGGTTTCTGCCTCAGAACGAACTTGCTTGCATAACTCTTTACGACGCTCCTCTGTTAAAATTGGAATGTTGATACGAATCATAACGCCATCGTTGATTGGAGTCAACCCCAAATTTGCAGCTAGAATTGCTTTTTCTATTGGGTCAATCATTTTTTTCTCCCAAGGTTGTACAACTAAAGTACGAGCATCTGGAGTATTTATGTTGGCTATTTGACTCAATGGAGACATTGTTCCATAATAATCAACTTTAACGGATTCTAACATAACAGGAGATGCTTTACCCGCACGAAGTTTTGACAATTCACTATCTAGACGCGACAATGGAGCCCTCATTCGGTCATTGGTGTCTTCTATAACTAATTCAAGTTCTTCCATAAAAATTATTTACCTGCTTTAAATTGAACGGGCATCCTGTAATATACGGGGACTTTTTCTCCAGCTTGTTCTCCAGGTTCGAACATAGGTAATTCCGCAACTACATCAAGTGCAGCTTGATCAAGCAAAGGATGAACCGATTTTATTATTTTCGGGTTCACGGCTTTTCCTGATTTATTTACAACAAACTGTACAATCACAAGCCCATCTATCTCATGATCTGCAGCTTCTTGCGGATACACTAACTTATCTCCGATAAATTTCATCAAAGCTTGCATACCACCAGGAAATTGAGGCATTTTTTCAACGCGAATTTGTGGAGTACCTTCATCTACACCTTCAGGACCCTGAATTACTGGTGGAGGAAGAATATTGGCATTTACATCTTGATCTGTGGCATTAATGGTACCTGTTTTTGCTGTAGTATCTGAAGTTTCAACAATTTGAGGTTCTGTCTGTGGCTCTTCTGGAATTTCCGGCTTGGGTTGTTCTGGTTCCGGTTGTTCTGGTTCTCGAGTTACCTCAACCATTTCCATATCATCTTCTGAAATAGGGCCACCGTATGCACGTTCTGTTTGTGTGTCATACACTCCTAGCTCAAATGCTCCTAAAATAAGCAAAAGCACTACAACAAAACCGATTTCTTTGAATAAAAATCGTTTGTCTTCAAGATTTGCCTTATCGCTTTTCTTTACTTCCATAGTTTTAAGTTCTATCTGTCAAAATTTTTGATAAAAGTAATAAAATCATTTGTATTTCGAAACATAAGAGAAAAAAATTATTCGTTTGATGGATTCTTAAAAATTTCTCGGAATGTTTTGTCAATACGAGCACAACGCACCACTTCACAGCGTGATTTATTTTCAATATCACACGGAGGCACGAACATTTTTTCTATTCCTAATTTTGCAGCTTCTTTTATACGTTTTTCCAATTGAGGTACCGAACGCACTTCTCCCGTTAAGCCTACTTCACCTGCGAAACAATAATTATTGGGGATATACAAATCAAACATCGATGAAAGGATTGCAGCAACCACAGCTAAATCCATTGCAGGATCTTGCACACGAATACCTCCAGCTATATTAACAAACACATCTTTTGTGTAAATTTTCACGCCTAACCGTTTTTCTATTACAGCTAAAAGCATATTAAGGCGTTTTGCATCGTAACCATTAACTGAACGTTGCGGTGTACCATATGCTGCAGTAGTTACCAACGCTTGTACTTCTATCATAAGCGAACGGATTCCTTCCATAACTGAAGCAACGGCAACTCCACTTAGCTTTTCAGGATTTCCACTCAACATTATTTCGGATGGATTTGTTACTTCGCGCAATCCACTTTGCATCATTTCAAAAATACCAATCTCGGCTGTTGAGCCAAAACGGTTTTTATTGCTCCGCAAAATACGATATATGTTTTGCATATCACCTTCAAATTGCAACACAACGTCAACCATGTGTTCCAATATTTTTGGTCCGGCTATGCTTCCTTCTTTATTAATATGTCCTATCAATATCATTGGAATATGCGTCTGCTTTGCCAACTCTATTAAAAGATTTGATGTTTCGCGAATTTGCGACACACTTCCAGGTGAAGCATCTATATCGGGATGTTTTAGGGTTTGCACTGAGTCTATAATAACCAAACCCGGTTGAAAATCTTTAATTTGTTGAATAATGGCAGCTACATTAGTCTCACTATAGATATAACAGTTTTTTGTAGGAACATTCAAACGTTGTGCACGTAAATATATTTGTTGTGGGCTTTCCTCCCCCGACACATATAATACTTTTAAATCTAACGAAACAGCAACTTGTAGTAGCAATGTAGACTTTCCAATACCAGGTTCACCGCCCAGCAAAATAACAGAACCGGGAACAATACCTCCTCCTACTACCTGATCTAATTCATGGATGCCGGTTTTAATTCGGTCTATTCTATCGGTTTTAATTTCCGACAAAATCATAGGTTTAGAAGAAGAAAGGACGGGTTTTCCTCCTATAGATGACGTTGCTGCTTGAATAATTTCTTCTTGAAATGAGTTCCACGAACCACATGCCCCACACTTACCCATCCACTTTGGGGATTGCGCACCGCAATTTTGACAAACAAAAACTACTTTTGATTTTGCCACAAAAAATTATTTTTTAACAAACTCTCTTCGCATGAAAGCTCCACTAGTACTTCCATCAATATTCTCAGTACGGTTCAATATAAGTTTGTTTGAATTAACTTTTTCTACTCTCCAATGGCCGTTTAAACCATACGTACTATAACCATCTATGTTTACATATGAAGTAATGAGCGAACGAGTATATATCTCCCAGGTTCCATTTTGCGTTACCGTGCCACCAACATTACGATCGCCATATATTGACAAATCCCCACCTGAATAAAATGTCCATGTAGCATTTTCATTCCAACCACAATCACCAACAGAAACAACTCTCCATTCACCTACCAATTTCGATTCTGTCCTTTTCCCACAACTAGAAAACAGAAGCATTAAGAGAGAAATACTGATTAATAGATATTTTTTCATAATCGCCGGTTTTTAATTGACAAATATACTATAATTCATATCACTTTGCTCTTTTGTTCGTCTAAAAAATAAATAGATACAAGTAACTATGTATAATACTCTTCCTTAATGGGAAATAGAGTAATCATAGGTTATTCTTGCATAACGCACGTCCTTTGTGTCAGGTGGAAATGTGATTTTTTTTGCAGCTTCTTTCGCTGCTTCTATACAAGATTGCTCCGACAATGCGGTATTTGCGAATTCTACTTTTACCACATTTCCGCTAGAATTCACACGCAAAAACAAATCAATAGGGTTATTGCAGTTGACGGTATTTTCGGGCTTTACAAAATGTACGGCATCGCCTTTGCCCAATGGATTTCCGGGAGTTCCTTTCGTATTTCGAGCCGAACCGCCGTTAGGATTTCCAGGATCACCACTATTTGCACCAGTAGGTGAATTCCCTTCTATCCCATCCGTTCCTGTTCCACCACCTTGCGAAAAGTTCCCACGAAGAGCATCTATTTTTTTTCTAAATTCTTCTTCTTGACGAATTCTTTCTGCCTCTTCCGGCGAAATGGTCGGTTCTGTTTTTTCTACCGTAGTATTATTTTTCTTTATTGTAATAGATGGTTCTTCCGTTTGAGTCACAACGGCATCCTCTGTATTTTCAGCTTGTTGTGGGGCATTTGATGTTGCTTCTGGAGCAGTGTTTGCACCGGCATCATTACCAATAACTAATTCACCAAAATCAACAAGAATGCCATCCGGTTCTGGATATTCAACAACTGACGGAGCGAAACCAAAAAGCAAAAGCATGAGTACAACTATGCCATGAAAGACGATAGTTCCTATTATTCCATACTTTCTATCTCCATCAAATACAGACATATATCAAGGTTTTGTCGCTAACGTAAATTTCCAACGATTACGATTTGCTATTTCCATAATTTTAACCGTTTCGCCGGTAGGCACATCTTTGTCAACACGCAACACAATGGCCGGTTCTGCTTGTCCGGCAAGTTCTTGCTGCAAGCGTGGTTCTATTTGCTCAAAAGGAAGCATATCTGTATTCACAGCAAACTGACCATCAGCATTGATTGATACCGACACATGAGGTATCAATTTTACTTGCGAAGAACTTTGCGGCAACGTAACTTGTAACCCATTTGGAGCAATCTGCGTGGATGTTACCATAAAGAAAATAAGCAACAAAAACACAATGTCGGTCATTGACGACATATTGAAACTTGTGCCTATTTTATTTCGAGCTTCTATTGACATTATTCTACAGGTTCGTTAAGCAAATCCATAAATTCAGTAGTTCTCAATTCAAGGATATTAACGACCTTGCCTACTTGAGCCACCAAAATATTGTATCCCAACATTGCTACCACACCTACTATCAAACCGGCTACGGTTGTAACCATGGCAGTATATATACCATTTGAAAGCATTGAAATGCTAAAATTTCCGCCTGCATTTGCCATATCATAGAATGCGGTAATCATACCAAGTACGGTTCCCAAGAAACCGACCATAGGACCCACACTCGAAATGGTTGCCAACATAGGTAATCCTTTTTCCAGACTAGCAACTTCAGATTTCCCTACGTTTTCTATAGCTTCTCGCACATCGGCAAGTGGTTTACCTATACGAGTAATTCCTTTATCAATCATACGAGCAACTGGAGAATTATTACTCTGGCAACGAATACGTGCTTCTTGAATTTTACCTTGCGCCACGTAATTTTTAACCTCATTCATGAAGTTCACGTCTTCTTTAGCAGCACGAGAAATTGCTATAGCACGTTCCACTATAATGTAGACCGCAACAATAGAAAAAACCAAAAGGACAATCATAAGCCCACCGCCCTTAACCGCCATATTCCAGAACGTAAGTTCATCTGCAACGGCAGGAGTCGCAACTGCACTTGCAACTGCTTGTTCCACCGTTATATCTGCTAGTATGCTCAACAACGAAACCATATTATATTATGCTAATATTACTTTTTCTAAATAAATACAACCAACACCGGCAAAATAACCAATCAATGCCAACCAACTGATGTGTTTTAAATACCATATAAAATCAATTTTCTCTAAGCCCATTGCAGCAACACCCGCAGCAGAACCTATGATCAAAATCGAACCACCGGTTCCAGCACAGAACGCTAACATTTGCCAGAAAGTTCCATCAACTGCAAAATCTAAAACAGAAGGATCTATTGGATACATTCCCATTGCAGCAGCCACAAGAGGCACATTGTCTACAATTGACGATAACACACCAATAACGGTATTAATAAAATAAATATTGCCTCCAGTTGCATCTTTTAACCAAGCAGAAAGAAGACCAAGTTGTCCAGCAGCACCAAGTGCTCCTACAGCGGTCAAAATACCCAAGAAGAAAAATATAGTAGAGGTTTCAACACGTTTCAACACATTGACAACAGTAAGTTGTTTCTTTACGTCGTCCTTTTTCTTTTTGTGCATCAATTCAGTTACAACCCACATAACACCTAAACCTAGCAACATACCCATAAACGGCGGTAAGTGAGTAACTGTTTTAAAAACAGGGACGAACAACAACAAACTAACGCCAAGAATCAATAATGCTTTTTGTTCTCCTGATGTAGTTATAGATACGGTTTCTTTAGATTCTTTTGGACGAATAACGTCTCCTTTTAATGTGAATGACAAAATAGCTAACGGAACCAACATTGACACCAAACTTGGAATAAAAATTCCTATAATAATTTTCATAGCAGAAATTTGTCCGCCAATCCACAACATAATAGTTGTAATATCACCAATTGGAGACCATGCACCACCAGCATTTGCTGCGATTACTACGATACTTGCATATGTCCAACGAGTATGTTGGTCATCAATCAACTTACGAAGTAATGATAAGATAACGATAGTTGTTGTAAGATTATCCAAGACTGCCGACATAAAAAAAGAAAGGATACTGATTATCCACATCAATTTTACTTTACTTTTCGCAGTAATTTTGTCAGTGATAATTTTAAAACCATTGTGACGATCGACAATTTCGACAATTGTCATAGCAGCAAACAAGAAAAAAAGCGTTTGTGCTGTTTCGCCAAAGTTTTCAGCAAGTTTTTCTCCAACTTCGTGAGACGGAGTGTTGCCGAACAAAATAAAAACCGCCCATGTTAATACACCTATCAACAAAGCCGAAGCTGCTTTATCAATTCTAATTGGATGTTCCAATGCGATACAAAGATACCCTAGAACAAAGATTGCGATCATTAATGTTGAATACACACCTTTTTTTTTAATTGTTAATAAATTGCAACAAAAGTAAAAGAAATATACGAATAAACTAAAATCCTATAGTTTTTTTTCTTTTTTGCCTACAAAATTGCAGGACAACCAACAAGAACTAACGAACATCGAAACTGCGCGCATCACAAATATACTCAACAACGGCCACGTAGCTGGAGGAACAAATTGTCCCATGAGCATCGATATTGGCACAAACAACATGGCCATACCGGCAGCAAAACCGAGATACCACTTTGTGTATTCTCGCCATTTGGGTACAATATAGAATATGGAAAACAAAAGATGTAATGGTGTAAGCCACAAAATATTATAATTAGGAAACACCAACGAATGAATGCTGAAAAATGAAAGAAACCAAATAATTGCTCCAACCAAACCCACAACAAAAAAGAATGCCACGTCGCACCACACGCAGCGTTTTTTAGTCACGCATTCTCGCACGGTTTGCGCTGCAAATACTAATGCTAAAATCCACAAAATAAGAGGAGAATTATCCCACCACGCATCTCCTTCGTCCTGAGGATCAGCACTCAATATGCCGGAAGAAACCATGGCCTGGAAATAGGCGTCTGTAGGATAAGAAAAAGTTGGTTGTTCGATAATTGTTGTAGCCGAGAGGCACACGTTTGTTCCATCGGCTCGTGTTGCCGAAGCGCATGATTTTTCCAAAACTGCGGGCAAATACATCATTTGCCATTCCGAAGCCATAGTGTCAGCCGGAGCTCCCAAAGCAAGATTGATCCCGAAACTTGTCCACGAAGTAGTCCCAATAGCATCTATTACCGTTTGTCGCCAAGTTTGCCGTTCATACGAGGCGTTCCACGTGATAGTTTCTACTTCATCAACCATAATATCACGCAAACGAGTGGCACAATTGTCTTCAAAAAAGTTGTATAAATAGGTTTGATTCTCGGGTTCCAAATTGAGCATCAAACGACGGCAAATTTTTTCTTTTTCTTCTTTAGTCAGTAGCAATGTATATTCCGTGATGGTGCGACGCTCCTTTTCGTAAAATTGGACTGTTTCCCGAAATCCACGAGTATCAAGCAAATAATACATTTTCCCCGTAAGAAAATTCCATACAAACGAAGGCACACTTTCAACCATAAACGTGCCGTAATCAAAGACGGCATCTACATTTTTCGCAGTGTCAAACAAACGAAACGCAGCATGGCCAAACCGAGAATAGAGTTCTTCGCCTGGAGAACAAACAAGCACGGAAATTTGTGCACTTTCCGACGGCGTGTATGCATACAAACGCCCTGTCAACAATGACAATAACAAAAAAATACTCAGAATCCGTCTCATGTTTCTACGTTTAATACTAAACAAAGGTAAGAATATTTATAGAATTCTTTTCGCCAAGACATTTTCAAAAATCATCAAATTCATTTTCTAAAAAACGAAAGCGGTATTTTATATTGTTAATAACTTTTTAATAACTATAAATCAAGGTGTTAAGACTATTTTATCTATACAATAAAAAAGAAGCGGATTTGGACATAAGGTTTTTTTGTATTTTTGGGGTCTAATGCCAAATATAAAATATAAAAAATGGGAAAAGTAATTGCTGTTGCAAATCAAAAGGGAGGCGTGGGAAAAACCACAACAAGCATCAACTTAGGTGCAAGTTTAGCTGCTCTTGAATATTCAGTCCTTATCGTTGACTTTGACCCACAAGGGAACGCTTCAACTGGATTGGGCATTGACATAAAAGACCCGAATTTACTAGGAATATACGAATGTTTGGCTGGCAAATGCACACCAAAAGAAGCCATTCATAATTATGAAGAAATTGACAAACTTGACATTCTACCTGCAAATATTGACTTAGTAGGCTTGGAACTTGAGTTAGCAAACGACGTTGACCGCAATATGTATTTGAAAAAAGTGATTGACGGCGTTCGTAACCTATACGACTTCATAATCATTGACTGCACGCCTTCGTTAGGAATTTTAACGACGAACGCACTTGCAGCAGCCGATTCGGTACTTGTAACGATTCAATGTGAATATTTTGCGTTAGAAGGTCTATCACAACTTTTAAACACGGTACGTTTGGTACAAGACAACTTCAACCAATCACTTGCTATTGAAGGATTCCTTATCACAATGTATGATGTTCGTCTAAGACTTTCAAATCAAGTTGTGGAAGAAGTTCACAAACATTTCCAAAACATGATGTTTGAAACTATTATACAAAGAAATGTAAAATTAGCCGAAGCTCCAAGTTTTGGAAAGCCTGTAATCACTTACGATGCAGCCTCTATTGGAGCAAGAAATTACTTAAACTTGGCGCAAGAACTTTTGCGCAGAAACAATTTACCTGAAACGAAACAATAATGACAAAACCAGTATTAGGGAAAGGAATAGAGGCAGTACTTGGAGGCTCAAAAACGGCGATCAACAATATGAATCGTTCCGGAGTTTCGGAGATAAACATTGCAACCATAACTGCAAATCCCGACCAACCACGAAAAACATTTGACGACGAATCACTACAAGAACTATCCGATTCCATTAAAGAATTAGGAGTTATTACGCCTATTACTGTAAGGAAAACGGGAGTAAATGCATACCAAATTATTTCGGGAGAACGTCGTTTTCGCGCATCAAAACTTGCACAAAAGGAAACAATTCCTGCATACGTTCGAGATGAAGTTGACGACCAAAAAACTCTTATTATGGGTTTGGTTGAAAACATTCAACGTGAAGACCTTGACCCTATTGAAATAGCAATTACATACCAGCGTCTTATAGAAGAAGGTAATTTGACCCAAGAACAATTGGGACAAAAAGTAGGAAAAAGCAATACCACTATTGCCAATTCTATCCGATTACTCAAATTGCCACCAGAAATTCAAGTAGGACTTGCCAATGGAGATATTTCCGAAGGACACGCAAAGGTTATTCTTTCTGTTTCTGACGAAAACAAACAAAAAGAACTATACACCGAGATTATAGACAAAGGATTATCGGTACGTGCGCTCGAAGAACTTGTACGCAAGATTAAAGAGCAAAAAGACTCTCCAAAAAGTTCTGCCTCGAAACTTAATAATGAACAAAAAACATTACAAGAAAAGATTGCAACAAAACTAAAGTCAAAAGTTTCGCTCTCGGTAATGCCAAAAGGTAATGGTAAAATCTCAATTCCTTTCAAAAATACTGACGAGCTAAACAAAATAGTAGCATTGCTTGACCAAATTAAATAAGAATGCAAAAGTTTTTACTCTGCTGTTTGAGTTGCATATTGGCATATAGTGTTTTTGCTCAACAAAACAATACTACTCTGCAAAGTTTGCCAAGCGATTCTGCAGCGTCAGTAGAGAAAAAACACTCTCCAAAAACAGCAGCACTACTCTCAACCTTTATTCCGGGAAGCGGACAAATATACAATGGCTCATGGTGGAAAACGCCCATAATATATGTAGGATTTGCCGGCATAGGATACGGATTGTACTTTTACCAAGATTATTATAAATCGTTCAAAACAGCATACAACGATTACCGAAATCCGTTTTTGGAGCAAGGACTTATGCCTCCAAACGATACCATTCTTACGGTTCGTGGCGAAACTGGATATTCTCCGTCTGCCGTGCAACAAGGACGTGACTATTATCGTAAATATCGTGACTTGTGCATTATTGGTGTTGGGGTATGGTATATGGTAAACATTCTTGATGCATACGTTGAAGCGCATCTTTTCGAATTTGATGTTTCGGATGATTTAACTATACAATGGCAACCGGCATATTTTTCTACGTATGGGACCACACCTGCACCGTTACCCACCGGAGTTAAATTTTCTATGCAATTTTAATGTACTATTTCGTCGCCACCTTTGTAGGAACGAGCCTCCAAACCTATTTCGGAAAGCACCGCATAGGTTGAATTTGTAATCCAATTACCTAAATTAATGTATCGACTATTTGGGGCAATTTCTTTATCCACAGCCACATGACGATGTCCAAATATGAAATAGTCGTAGTGCTTGGTTTTAAGCACTTGTTTTGCATAAAGCAACAAAAATTCTTTGTCGTCGCCCATATAGTTTGACGACTCATATACTTTTACTTTACGATTGTGCGAAGACCACGCGTGCGCAAAGCCAAAAGCCCAATTTACCGGCACTACACGGAAACACCATTGCAAAAATTTACAAGAAAATATTGTATGCAAAAAATTCATTCCCTTATCGAACGAACCCAAGGCATGACCATGATGAATAAAGAACGATTTACCAAAATATTCTCGTTCGAGCGGATTGTTGAAAATTGTGATTCCTATTTCTTTGGTCAAATAATCACCGTACCACAAATCGTGGTTGCCCGAAAATAGATTGACCGGAATGCCTGCATCAACAAATTCGGCCAATTTCGCCAACAAACGCACATAGCCTTTGGGCGCAACCCACTTGTATTCAAACCAAAAGTCAAACACATCGCCCAACAAATACAATTCGCAACACGAAGGCTTAATTTCGTCTAACCATTTGATTATAAGAGCCTCACGTGTTTTACTTTCTTCCTCGTTAGGAAAGCCAAGATGAAAATCAGAAGCGAAATAAATATTCTTCATATCGGGGTTTTGTTGGGCAAAAATACAACTTTTTGCAATATAGTTGAGTAAGCAAACATGATTAGTCTAGTTTACTTTTATTTAAAATCCTATATTTGTAGAAACAATTCTTCACTATGCAGCAGTATTTAGATTTGGTTCAAAAGATTTTGGACGAAGGCGTTGATAAAGGCGACCGCACAGGAACAGGAACAAAGAGTATTTTCGGGTACCAAATGCGTTTTGATTTACAGAAAGGTTTTCCTTTGCTCACTACGAAAAAAGTTCACACTCGTTCCATAATCTATGAACTGCTCTGGTTGCTTCGCGGCGATACGAATATTAAATATCTGCACAACCACAACGTAAGTATTTGGGACGAATGGGCCGACGAAAACGGCGATTTGGGACCGGTTTACGGTGCGCAATGGCGTAATTGGAATAACGAAGGCATTGACCAAATTGCAAATGTTGTTAACGATATAAAAACGAATCCTAACAGCCGTCGTTTGATTGTTTCGGCATGGAATCCATCGGTGCTTCCTGACGAACACGAAAAAGACTTTGCAGCCAACGTTGCGGCCGGCAAAGCGGCCTTACCACCGTGCCACGCATTTTTCCAATTCTACGTTACCAACGGAAAACTTTCGTGTCAACTATACCAGCGCAGTGCTGACCTTTTCCTAGGCGTTCCCTTCAACATTGCATCGTATGCTTTGCTTACACACATGATAGCGCAAGTGTGCAACCTACAAGTAGGCGATTTTGTGCACACATTCGGCGATGTTCACATTTACAACAACCTTAAAGAACAATGCAAACTACAATTGTCTCGAACACCTCGTCAATTACCAACACTCCACCTAAATCCTAATGTCAAAAACCTGTTTGACTTCACATACGAAGATATCGAAATACTGAATTATGACCCACATCCTGCAATCAAGGGCGAGGTGTCAATCTAAAATAATATCAATGAAACCATTTATTCACAAAATACAATACTACGAGACAGATAGAATGAAAGTTACACATCATTCTAACTACATCCGTTTTATGGAAGAAGCTCGCGTTGATTTTATGGAACAAACAGGCCTTAGTTACCAACAAATGGAAGCTGACGGCATAGTTTCTCCAGTTATCAGTGTATCGTGCGAATATAAACACCCCACCACTTTCTCAGACGAAATTTCTATTGCTGTTTCGGTTATTCGATGCACCGCAGTAAAACTTATATTAGGGTACACCATGACATCTAATGGGAATATTGTTGCCACAGCATCAAGCACCCACTGCTTTTTGGACGGAAACGGCAAACCTATTATCCTTGCGGATACATATCCGGAATTTTACAAACTACTCCAATCGGGTGAAGAAATAAAATAATATGAAAACTGCCATCATTGTAGCCATATCCGATAATAATGTCATAGGCAAAGACAATGCGCTCTTGTGGCGTTTGTCGGGAGATATGCAATTTTTCAAACG
>CAYFVM010000011.1:0-19416 GCA_964346725.1 uncultured Bacteroidales bacterium | reverse complement strand
ATTTGGGAAAAAGTTTCTGAAGAGAAACACCAAGCCGATGAAAAAAACGAATACGACTACACTTTTGTAGAATATCGAAGAAAATAAGATGAACATACTTGTAGTTTTCCCTTCAGAACTCGAAGCACGAGGATTTGAATCGTCAAAAGCCAACGGAGAGGTGCTTATATCAGGCATAGGTGGTTTTGCAAGCATATATTCTCTTACAAAATATTGCAACAAAAACAGACCTGATTTCATAATCCATGCGGGAATTTGCGGAGCATTTGACCCCACACTCAAACTTGGCGAAGTTGTTTCGGTAATGATTGATCATTTTGCAGATTTTGGTGCTGAAGAAAACGGGAAATGGAAGACAGGATTCGACCTCAAACTTATTAGTTCACATAAAACACCATTTTCGAAAGGACAACTCGTAGCACCACAAAACGATTTTGCGGAGGTGCCAAAAGTAATTGGGGTAACTTCGCTCACTATCACCTCAACCGAAGCGCAAAAACAAAGACTCATAAAGCAGTTTGACCCTTGTGTTGAAAGCATGGAAGGTGCGTACGTTCACTATGTGTGCATCAAAGAAAACATTCCCTTTGTGCAACTGCGCGCAGTTTCAAATTATGTAGGCGAACGCAACAAATCCAAATGGGAAATTTCTTTGGCTATAAAAAATCTTCACCAAAAAATTCAACATATTATAGAAACACTAAACTAAAACAAGAAGCAACTTTTTTAATATTCTTTTCTTCATATAACGCATTAATAATACCTTTGCCTCAAGTTATTATAACCTATGAATCTAATCAACAGAACGCTCAACACTATTGCGCGACTTCTTTTTATAAAAAGACGATTCCCTATTCTTCATAAAGGAATTAAGCATTACGGCTCTGAACTTTCGGTTTGCTATGCTATCACAGTATGCGATGAAGATAACGAGTTGCGCAATTTGCTTGATGCAATTATTCCATACAAAAGCGAATGCGACGAAATACTTATTCAAGGCGACAAAGGGAACACCACTGAAGAAGTGCTTAAGGTGATTGCAGAGTATAAAGCGCATATCAAAAAATATATTGAATATCCTCTCAATCACAATTTCGGTACTTTCAAAAGTAACTTAAAAAACTTCACAAAGTGCGACTACATTTTTCAGCTCGATGCCGACGAAATTCCTTCGCCATACTTGATGAAGCACCTGCACAACATTCTTGCAGAAAACCCATACGACTTAATTCGTCTTGCACGCATCAATGTGATGATAAATGACGATGAGCCTTTTCTTCTTTGGGAAACATACAACAAACGAGGTAAATGGAAAATCCTCAATTACCCTGATTATCAACGTCGTATATACAAAAACATACCTACTATTCATTGGATTCACAAGATTCACGAGAGACTTGTGGGTTACAAAACTGTTGTCTATTTGCCACCAAAGACAAAATATAGTATACTTCACTGCAAACACTGGAAAAAACAGATTGAAAGAGATGAACAAATTTTTAATGTATACAGAAAAAAAACACCCCAACGTGTATTAATTGACCTTTCTATTCTACGCAATTACAACTGTGGCTTGGGGCAAGTTGCGTACAATTACGGAATGTATTTTAAAGAACACCCAAACCATAATTTCAACATATACCTATTAGTTCCTAAACAATATATTGGTGCGTTTGGTAATTCTGTGAAATACATTAAAAGCAGAAAAATATATAAACTTTTACCATGGCTTATGCCTAAATTTGACCTATGGCATTCTATTCACCAAAAAAGTCGTTTTCAACCAATTCGCTATATATCTAAGCTTTTGACCATACATGATTTAAATTTTGTGTATGAAAAAAAAGGGGGAAAAATAAACAAGTATATGAGGAACATCCTTAAAGAAATATATCAAGCGGACAAAATTACGGCCATCTCACAATACACCAAAAACGACATTCTTCGTCTTATACACAATGGTCTTGACATTGATGTAATCTACAATGGTGTGGAAAAACTTTACGCAAAAGATGAAGTTGTACCGCAATATCTTGTTGATTTTACCAAACCATTCTTGTTCAGTATTGGAGAAATAAAACCAAAAAAGAATTTTCATGTACTGCTTGACGCAATGAAACTTATGCCGGAATATAATTTTTTCCTTGCTGGAAAAGACGATACGCCGTATGCCGAAACCATCAAACAACGCATTGCAGATGAGAATATTAAAAACGTATTCCTCACCGGTATCATAAGTCAAGGTGAAAAGATTTGGTTCTACAATCACTGCTATGCTTTTGTATTTCCATCATTATTTGAAGGATTTGGACTACCGATTATTGAAGCATTGTTCTTCAAGAAACCGGTTATTTCATCACAAGAAACATCGCTCAAAGAGATTGGAAACGATGCGGTTTTTTTTCTTGACAATTTCACAGCTGAACATATTACACAGGTTGTAAAAGAAAAGAGTGCATATTTCTATGAACATCCGGAAATAGCCGAACAAAATTTAGACTATGCAAACTCATTTTCTTACGAAAAGCATATGGAGAAATACATTGATATTTACCAAGAAATGCTTTGTAACGCTCGGCAAAGGCAGAACTAACGGATTTTCCCGTCTTCTACCAATTTATCGTATAAATTTCCGGCAGCTGATGCAAGCACGGTTTTGCAGATAATCTGATGATGTTGACGTTTTTCTACCGCTTCGCGTGTTGCATATTTCGTGAGTAATTCGCTACATTTTACGGTACCAAATTCATCTTCAAGAGCCTTATTAAGTTCGCGCACTTTTCGGTACGAGAGTAATTTGTTGTCCATATCTTTTGGATCTTCGGGAGCGTATGCCAAACCGCATACCATAAAACTTCCGGTAGCCGCGCCACATTTATCGCGCAGGCGTCCCATGCCGCCACCAAATGTTGCAGAAATAAGTCTGGCAGTTTTTTCATCATAGCCAAACGCATCGCCAAATGCCAACAAAATAGATTGAGAGCAGGCATATCCATCGTCAAACAATGCCATTACCTTGTCTATTAGTTCTTGTCTTGTCTTCATAATTACTCCTTTTTAAAATGTTTTGTAAATATATTTGGTATTGGTAATTCAAACACCATTTCTTTATGCGTCACAGGATGCATAAATACTAAACGATTATTATGAAGCATTAGTCTATGTTCGGGGTCAGTTTTTGCACCATATTTTCTATCGCCTGCTATGCACCACCCATGTTCTGAAAGTTGCACGCGAATTTGATTTTTACGCCCGGTAAGTATCTGAATATCAAGCAGCGCCATATTGCCATTCACCGCAACCACTTTGTACCGGGTAATTGCCAATTTTCCCACATGAGGATTTCTTGTGGCATAGACCCGCATAGCAGCATTTTCTGCCAAATGTGAACGAAGTTCTGCCTTTGGAGGATTTGGAACAGACTCGGTAACCGCAATATATCGTCGGTCAATCACGTAGTCGTTCCACGCATCACGCAAGGTCATTTGAACATCTTTGTCTTTGGCAAACATCAAAATGCCCGATGTGTATTGGTCTAAGCGGTGACACACGTATACATCAGACCTTGTATCTTGGTCACGCACATAGTTGCGCAAGAGGTGCCATGCGTTTTCTTCTTTAGTTGTAGGATTTCCCACCGAAAGCAATCCCGATGGCTTTTCAATCACAATAATCCATTGATCTTCATAGAGAATATGCAATGGTGCATTCTTTGGTTTTGTTCGTTCGCCAATTTCAACAACGCCCCCGACATTCAAGGGAAAATCGTGTTTGGTCTGCACCGAACCGTCAACCATAACAAGTCCTTGCCCAAGTATGGATTTAATTTTTGTTCGACTTTGCGGAGCAAGTTTTTCTAACAAAAACGGGAGCAACAATGTTGGTTGCGCCACCTTATAGGTTTGAGTGTACGAAATTGTTCTCATACTTATAGCTCCACTACCACCGGGCAATGGTCAGAAAAGGAAACTTCCGGAATAATTCGAGCAGACTTCAATTGTGCCACAAGCGGAATGCTCACCATGTGATAATCAATACGCCAGCCTAAATTTTTAGGCTTTGCGCCGGCGCGATAACTCCACCACGAATATTGTTCGGGCTCGGTATTAAATTGTCGGAAACTATCAACGAAACCACTATCTACAAAGCGATCCATCCATGCGCGCTCCTGCGGAAGAAAACCCGACATTGTTTCATGTTTTTCAGGATGATTGATATCGATAGGTTTATGACAAATATTATAATCGCCCGAAATAATGATATTCGGATGTGTTTTGCGTAATTCGTTGGTATAGTTGAGCACCAACTCAAGATATTCTTCTTTTTTCACTTGGCGAATGTCGCCTGACGTTCCCGATGGGAAATATGAGTTTATCAACGTAAAATCTTCAAAGTCAAGACGAAGAAAACGACCTTCGTTATCAAAAAATTCATCGCCAATTCCTTTTATTACCTGCTTTGGACGAATTTTAGTGAACGTTGCCACGCCACTATAGCCGCGTCGTTCTGCAGCAAACCAATAAATTTCATAGCCATACATGCGCAACATATCCACATCAACCTGTTCTTGCAAAGCCTTCGTTTCTTGAATGTGAATAACATCCGGCATTTCGGTTTCAAACCAATCCATGAACCCTTTTGAGAGAGCGGCACGAATACCATTTACGTTGTAAGAAATTACTTTCATATGTTTTATTGTTTCTACAAAAATAGCATAATTATGTGAGAATTTTCGGACACTCTTAGCGCAAATTTGCTTCGAGCTTTTTGATTTCATTGGTAAAATCGAGACAAGGATTTTGAGCCTGTAAATGCGCACATTCGGCTATGGTATTCTGCACAAACGTCACGTATTCCTGACTTTTTGCATTAAACGGACGATGCTCCACTGCTCTACGCACCGACACAAGTTTCTGCACAAGCGTTTTGGTTGCTTCCGAGAAATAGCAATCGGAAAATTTTTGCCAGATGTATTCCACGGCTTGTTTGTTAGGATGCAGCATATCGTCGTCGTAAAAACGATAATCGCGCAAGTCGTCCATGAGCAACTCGTAGGCCGGAAAATAGCCAACCGAAGTCTGTTGTTTTTGCAGTTCTTCTATCGCCAAAAGCAAGGTTGCCTTGCTCACCTGATTTTGATGCGCGCCGTCTTTCCAGTGACGAATAGGACTCACGGTAAAAAGTATTTGCACCTTTGGATTCAGCGCCTGCAACGATTCCACCATCGTCTGCAATACCGACACGCACTCCGCTACTGTCAATCGTTTTCTGCGGAACTGGTTGGCGGGCATTTTATGGCAATTGCACACAATTTCATTGGTTGCCACCAACTCGTATACCCACGCGGTGCCAAGCGTAAAAAACGCATAGTCAAGATTCTTAAATTGTTCTTGAAATAAGGCAATTTCTTCGTTACAACGAGCAAGCACCTCTTCTTTTCTGAGTCCGGAAAAATCGGTATGCAACAGGAATGACTGCCACACGCCGTTTGCAAAAAAAACATCGGATTCGGTGAATTGTCTTTTCCCCGTCAAAATATCGACCACAGTGGCCACAGAAAACGGATTGTAGACCGTTCCCAAGGGATTTACCATTACAGGGATTTTTGCATCTGCCATACGAGTACCAATATTGGTGGTAAAACACGAACCTACAAACAATCCGCACTGCGTATGCGAGATTTCAAACGAAGCATGAGGAACGGGTATTTCGGTACGGAATTGCATCTTGAATTTATTCTTCACAAAAATATAAAATTACAACGGATGTTGCGAATAAATCGGGGGCACATTTTAAGCCTTCAACGCGTAACGCAAATGTTTTTTTATTGCCAAATAGACGAAATACTGAGATAAATAGTACATTTGTAACCAAAGTTATTCTTATGGAAGTTGATATTTTCATCCCTTGTTTTGTTGACCAGATTGCGCCTGAAATAGGACAAAACCTCATCAAAATACTTGAACACGTAGGATGCACCATACACTACAATCCTGAACAAACATGTTGTGGGCAACCACAATTCAATAGTGGCTACATGCCCCAAGCAAAGGAACTTGCCGAAAAATTTCTCAAAGATTTTGAAAGCGACCGGGTGATAGTAAGTCCGGGCGGATCATGTACAGGATTTATTAAATGCCGCTATGCTTCGTTATTTGAGGGCGAACCTGAAAAACAAAAAAAAGCAGAAGCATTGGCAAATCGCACGTACGACATTTGCGACTTTTTGGTAAATGTTATGTACATAACCGACTTGGGAGCTACATTTAATGGGAAAGTTACCGTACACGATTCTTGCTCGGCTTTGCGCGAATATGGACTTACAACCGAACCTCGCACATTGTTGAAAAATGTTAAAGGATTGGAAATTGCAGAAATGGAAGAAAGCACCACCTGCTGCGGATTTGGAGGGACATTTTCTGTAAAACAAAAAGATATTTCATCGGCAATGGTTGAACAAAAAGTTCGCTTTGCTGAAGCATCAGGAGCTGAATATGTTACAGGAACGGAGTATTCATGCTTAATGAACATGAAAGCTTACATTGACCGCAACAACATGAGCATTAAACCGATTCATATTGTAAACATCTTAGCTAATTTCTAACATGCTCAAAATAGGGTTCGACGCGAAACGATTATTTCACAATACAACGGGGTTAGGAAACTATAGCAGAAGCCTTGTTCGAAGTTTAAAGGAATATTATCCGGAGAACAACTACATGCTATTCTCACCATCGGTAACCTACAATGAAGAGAGTTACTATTTTACTAAGAACTTTGAGGTTATCTCTCCAGGAATACTTACATCAAAAGCTCTATGGCGAACAAATTTCATTATCAACTCATTGATAAATAAAGAAATAGACATTTACCACGGACTTAGTCACGAACTTCCTATTGGTTTGAGAGAGACGGGAATCAAATCGGTTGTAACAATACATGACCTTATTTACAAATTGTTTCCGCTTGACTTCCCTCTCATTGACAAAAAAATATACGACCTTAAATGGCACAATGCCTGCATGAATGCTGATGCTATAATTGCTACAAGCGAAGCAACCAAACGTGATATTATTGCGCATTTCAACATTGATCCTCAAAAAATTCACGTGGTGTATCAAACATGCAGCAACATTTTTGATCAAAGATATTCTGATGAAGCAAAACGCAAAACGCTTCAAGAAAATGGTATTCCAAAGCAATACATGTTGTACGTTGGTGCTATTATGGAGCGAAAAAATGTATTAAACATTGTAAAAGCATACGAACGAATTCGCGACAAAATTAATATTCCGCTACTCATTGTTGGGAAAGGAAGGAATTACCATAAACAAATTGTTGCGTATATAGAAAAGAAGAATTTGCAAGACCAGATTACCATTCGTTCCGATATTGGCAACGACATATTACCTATTGTGTATCAATGTGCGGAAATGTTTTTGTACCCGTCGCAATACGAAGGGTTTGGCATTCCAATTCTTGAAGCTTTTAAAAGCGGCACTTCGGCCATTATAAGCAACACGTCATCGTTGCCCGAAGTTGGTGGAAATGCAGGTTACTACGTTGATCCTTACAAAGTGGAAAGTATAGCACAAGCCATGCTCGACATTCATGGAAACCCAAATTTACGCAACCACATGATAAACGAAGGGTATGAGCAAGTAAAGAAATTCACTCTCGAGAACTTTGCAAAGCAGACCTATGACGTATATTCTACTTTGATATAAAAAGGAGAATGCCCCTTTTTAGAAATTAAACCAAGATTTATATATCTTTGCTAAATCAAACGTAATTCATATGGAAACATTCTTGCTAATATTGGGTATCACGATAGCATTGGCCATTGTGGCTCTTCTCGTATTTTTTATGATAAAAATCACCGACGAACAAAAAAAGCAAAACAATGAGTTAACCAATCTTGTGAAAACATTTTTTGTAAACGAAGAAAACAAACGTAAAGAATCGTTTAAAATAGAAAACGTAAAAATCACCATTCCAATGCGTATTCAAGCATACGAGCGTCTTGTGTTGCTTTTGGAGCGAATCAATCCGGAATCATTATTGCTCCGACTACAAACGCCACAAATGACTGCCGGCTTGCTTCACGAAGAATTGTTGATTACCATTCGTGCAGAATTCGAACATAATTTGTCACAACAGATATACGTATCGCAATCCTCTTGGGATGCCGTGAAACACGCCAAAGATACATTGGTACGAATTATAAATGAAGCTTCAGAGAAAATAGCGCCGGTTGCTCCTGCTACGGCATTGAGCGAAGCCATTCTCTCTATTATGATGACACAGCAAGACAATCAAATTCAAAAGGCGCTGAATTTGCTCAAAAGAGATGCTGAAAATTACATGTAACAGTGAATTTTTCTGATTTTGCACAATTATTTGCCAAACACCCTCTATACAAAAATATTCAGGGCGCTCTATCAGCGCCAAAATTCAAAGGATTATGGAAAGGAATTAACGGCTCTGAACCGTATTTCTTTATAGCACAACTCTTCAAAGACCTACACAAAAACATTGTGGTAGTGATGCCCGATGCTGATGAAGCTTCCGATGCATTAGACGATTTGTCAAGCATTGTGGGAGCAAAATATTCGTTGGCATTTCCATCATCGTACAAACGCTCAATTCAATACGATCAAATTGATAAATCAAACAAACTACAGCGCACCGAGGCTCTCGAGCAACTTGCTGATGATAGTTTTCCGCATATTTTGGTAACCTATCCCGATGCGTTGCTCGAACAAGTAATTTCCCGTAAAGAATTCAAAACCAAAGTACATGTATTGAACGTTGGTGACAAGGTTGACACGCAATTTATAAACGACATTTTATACGAATTCGGGTTCGAACGTGTTGATTTTGTGAACGTTCCCGGACAGTTTTCTGTGCGTGGTAGCATTATTGACATATTCAGTTTCTCAAACGATTTACCCTATCGTGTCGACTTCTTTGGAGACGAAATAGAGAGCATTCGTACATTCAACGTTGAAGACCAATTGTCGGTAGAAAAAGTCACGAAATTCAATATCATTCCTGACGTGCACAACGTGGCGGAGAAAAAAACATACTGCCCTATTTTTGATTACATTGATAATCCGATTGTATTTAGCAAAAACTGCTCTTTAGATGTATCGACCATAGAGACACGCGAAGAACAAGCCAAGAAAGTATTTAAAACTGATGCGGAGAAACTCAAAGTTCTCATGCAAATAATTATACCTGCCGAGAAGTTGCACGCATTTTATGAAACAGCGCAGGTGTTTGAAATCAATACTTCTTCATCTTTCGACAATGCCAAGGTATTTGAATTCCGTGCCACACCGCATCCAATAATCAACAAGAAATTTGACATTTTCGGAGAGCAACTAGTTAAAAATCAAGAAGAAGGATACGTTAATTATTTTGTAAGTCAAACGCAAAATCAGTTCGAACGTATATCTGAAATTTTTGCAGAAATAAATCCCAAGGTTTCGTTTACATCCATCATCACATCGCTGTCGCATGGCTTTATTGACGACGAATTGCGTTTGTGCTGCTACACCGACCATGAGATTTTTGATCGCTACCACGCACACAAACGACAGAAGAAAGTAATTTCTTCTGAAAGACTTTCTATTCAAGACCTAAAAGAATTGAATCCCGGCGATTACGTGGTGCACATTGATTTTGGTATCGGAAAATTTGCCGGTTTGGAGCGAATTGCCAACAACGGCGTGCTGCAAGAAGCGGTGAAATTGGTGTATCGCGACAACGATTTAGTGTACGTCAACATAAATGGGCTGCATAAGATTTCGAAGTACAAAGGCAAAGACGGTATTGCCCCATCACTGCACAAGTTGGGGTCATCTGTATGGCAAAACACCAAACAAAAGACCAAAAAGAAAGTAAAAGACATCGCCAAAGAATTGATTGCACTCTATGCAGAGCGGCGAGCACAAAGCGGATATCAATTTTCTCCCGACTCATATATCCAACAAGAGTTGGAGGCATCGTTTTTTTACGAAGATACACCCGACCAAGCAATTGCTACTGAAAAAGTTAAGGCTGGAATGGAGGCTGCATACCCAATGGATATGCTCGTATGCGGTGATGTTGGCTTCGGCAAAACTGAGATAGCAATTCGCGCAGCGTTTAAGGCTGTGACAGATGGCAAGCAAGTAGCGGTGTTGGTTCCTACGACTATTTTGGCATTACAACACTACAAAACATTTTCAGCACGATTAAAAGACTTCCCTTGCACGGTTGACTATATCTGCCGTTTGCGCACTACCAAACAGCAAAAAGAAACATTGGAAAATCTTGCTTCAGGCAAGACCGACATTATAATAGGCACACACCGGCTTGTAGGAAAAGATGTAAAATTCAAAGACTTAGGATTTCTTGTCATCGATGAAGAACAAAAATTTGGCGTAAGCATAAAAGAAAAACTAAAAACCATCAAAGTAAATGTTGATACACTTACCTTGACGGCCACGCCAATACCACGAACATTGCAGTTCTCGCTCCTTGGTGCTCGCGATTTGGCTATTATCAATACGCCACCGCCCAACCGACACCCTATCAATACGGAACTCCATACCTATAGCGATGACTTGATTCGCGAAGCTATTATGTTTGAAGTGGAGCGCGGAGGGCAAGTGTTTGTCATAAACAACAAAGTTTCGAATATCTACGATATTGAAGCACGAATCAGGAAACTGTGCCCAAAAGTTCGCACTGTTGCGGGCCACGGACAGATGGAAGGGCCAAAACTCGAACAAATCATGCTTGACTTTATCAATCACGAATATGATGTATTGATAGCTACAACCATTATTGAATCGGGGTTGGACATTCCAAATGCCAACACCATGATAGTGATTGATGCGCACCATTTCGGGTTGAGCGATTTGCATCAACTTCGCGGCCGTGTAGGACGCTCAAACAAAAAAGCTTATTGCTATTTAATAGCGCCACCGCTCAGTGGTTTGCCCGACGATGCTCGCCGCCGCTTGCAAGCCATTGAAGACTTTTCGGGTTTGGGAAGTGGATTCAATATTGCCATGCAAGATTTGGAGATTCGTGGTGCGGGAAATATGCTCGGAGCCGAACAGAGCGGTTTCATTTCCGACATTGGATACGAAACCTATCAAAAGATTCTTGACGAGGCATTGCTCGAATTGAAAGAAAACGAATATCGCGACATGTTTACCGGCTCTGAAGAAGAGAAACAGCAAGCTGCCATGCAGTTAGGAAGCATACAGTTTGTATCCGATTGCCATATTGATACCGATTTGGGCATTTTGCTTCCAACGTATTACATTGAAAACACCGGTGAGCGCGTGAAATTGTATCGTGAACTTGATACAATTAGCAAAGAGGAAGGTTTGCGCATTTTTGAGAAGCAGTTGGTTGACCGTTTCGGTGAAATTCCACAAGAGAGTACCGACTTGCTTAACATTGTACGATTGCGATGGATTGCTATTTCACTGGGAATTGAGAAAATTACATTGAAAAACGGTATCATGATAAATTACTTTATCTCGAACCAAAATTCATTGTACTATCAATCTCCAATATTCACTGATGTATTGAATTTTGTGCAACAAAACCCACGTAGTTGCACGTTCAAAGAAACGCAAGGAAAACTCATGCTCACGTTCCAAAACGTAAGTTCAGTAACTCAAGCTATTCAGGTTTTAACTGCAATACAAGGAAAGGTTTAAGGAATTTTTCTCGCAATTTGTTTGGCAATGACAGACAAATATTGATCACAAATTTGGTCTATATCGTTTACTTTGGCAGAAAATGTCGTGGTAGCAATCTCTCCGGAAACAAATTTACCCATAGCATTGTAAATCACGTAATGCACTTTGATAGTTCGTTCATACGATTTGTCGGCCACGGTATATGGATTTGAATAATCACCTAAAATTTCAAACTGTGTGATATAAACAACATACTGCGCTTTGTAGTTTTGAATCAAATCGGTATAGAGCTGTGGATCTGCAATTTTCACCGCAACCAATTTCTGACTATTATCGATTTTAATACTAGTAATTTCCCCTACCGTTACATTCTCATTCAACCTGGTTTTATGAGGTTTATTGATGTCTTGTTTTTTACCTTCGTCAAAATAATATTGTGAATTTGCATGTACTATTTGCATGTCAGAAGAAGCATCGGTAGTATACGAGCGAAGCAGGCTCGAAACTGTCATAGAATCTTTGAGTGCAGCATATATCTGCAAATCTAAATCGCCACGAAATTTTTCCACTGACTTGTCGTACGAAACGCCCGAATATTCGCAAATATTCTGTGATTCTTGATTGTTGAACATTTTCGTATCGAACGGAATGATAAGCACATTTTTTTGCGCAAACGCAACGCTTGCAAAAAGAAACGGAACGAAAAGGATTGTAAATTTTCTCATTATTACCTTACATAATTGTTGGGTGAAAAATTACGAATTTTTACGTGAATGTACGCCTTAGCCGACAACTTTTTTAAAAAAATCACGTTGCGCACTATGCTATGCATGCTTATTCCAGCACTTCATACTCATTGTAGCCAGCGCTGCTTTCATTTTTATACCACACTTGATGCACCAAATAGATGGAGCACTGTATTTGTGAGCAAAATGTCGGTCCACGAAAATCAACATTGATGAATAGAAGGCACGAAGGCTATCTTGGTATTTTTTTTGCGTACTTGAGCCTTTGTAGTGGGTAATGCGAGTCAAGGGGAAATAGTAATTTTTGTACCCTGCTTGAATTATTCGATATGAGATATCAATGTCTTCACCGTATAAGAAATACTCTTCGTCGAGCAAACCTATGTGGTCAAGAACGCTTTTTCGGAGCAACATACACGCACCGGCAAGTATCTCTATCTCATGAATTTCATTGTTAGACAATGCGCCCTGATAGTAATGATTGAAGAAATCTGACGTAGGGAACAAGGAACTCAAGCAGAACAATTTGCAGAATGCCGTCCATGGAGTTGGAATACCTCGTTTTGATTCAGGAAGAAACACACCATTTGCGTCATACATAGCCACACCAAGACCTCCACCATCAAGATGTTGGTCCATGAATGGAAGCGTTTTTTCAAACATATCAGGTTGCACCACCGTGTCGGGATTGAGCAGAAGCACATATTCTCCGGAAGCACGTTGTATAGCTTGATTGTTGGCTTTTGCAAAACCTACATTCTCTTTATTTTCAATGAGTATAACTTCAGGAAACTGAGTGCGCACCATTTCACAAGAATCATCAGTAGAATTATTATCGACTACAAATATTTCGCTTTCAACATTTTGCACAGCAATTTGAACAGAGTTGAAACACTGTTCCAATTTCTCTTTAACATTGTAGTTGACTATGATTACCGATAATTTCATTCCTAAAATCGTATGGGAGCAAAGGTATAATTTTCTTTTTGTAAATATTCAATGGTTTTTGGCAATGCGTACAATAAGTTTTTTTCGGTCTTTGGTGAATCGTGAAATACGATAATAGAGCCATTACGAACATAGTCTTTTACGCTCCGGAAACAATCCTCGCCGATAAGATTGTGGTCGTAATCCATGGTAATTATATCCCACATGATAATGTGTAACTCTTTGCCCAACACGCGAGCCTGACTCGGTTTTATTTTCCCGTAGGGAGGGCGGAACAAGTTACTCTTTACTATTTCCGCGCCTTTGCGAACATTTTCAATATAGGTGGCATTGTCGGTAACCCAACCTCTCAAATGGTTGTAGGTATGAGAGCCAACGGCATGTCCGGCACCTACAACAGCCTGATACATGTCGGGAAATTTGAACACATTTTCTCCCACCATAAAAAAGGTAGCGGGAACATTATATTCTTGTAAAATCCTAATTACTTGTGGTGTATAGGTCGGTACCGGTCCATCATCAAATGTGAGATAGACGGTTTTTTCTTTTTGTGGTATTCTAAAGTGAGCTTTTGGAAACGCAAGTTCCCCAATCAGAGGTGGTTGCGCCTTCGTAAGATCAAAAATAGGTTGTCTCATGCCATTCTTTCTATTTGCCAAGTGCAAAGGTACATTCTATTTTTGTTGTTGAAAATCTATAGCAAAAAAAGATGAGTTATGATTTTTCAACCATAACTCACCATACAGACTTACTATTGACCAACCAGTCGTTTAATCTCTATTGATTTTAGACAAAAGTCTAAGCATTTCTAGATATAACCATACCAATGTCATCATCATACCGAAAGCGCAGTACCACTCCATATATTCTGGAGCACCTTGACTCACACCATCTTCTACATTTTTAAAATCTAAAATGAAGTTTAACGCAGCAACTACAACAATTACAAGGCTTACAATAATTCCTAGCGGGCCTGAACTGTGTATGAAGCCAACCGATGAGCCGAAGAATCCCATAACTATGTCTATCAAATAGACGATAGCAATTGCTCCCATGGCTACCATCAAACCCATTGCTAATTTTCGTGTAGGTTTAATAATTTGTTGTCTATATAAATACAACATCAAGAAAAAGACACCGATTGTAAGCATTACCGCATTGAATACGATACCTGAACCTGCACCTGTTTCGGGGTTTACCATTGACATTTCGTACGTTGCTGAAATTCCACCAAGTACCAAACCTTCTGCTAATGCATACACAATTGAAGTGAATTTTGCCTTTTCCGGTTTAAAAATGGTAATGAATGAAAAAATAGTTCCTACTATTAATCCACCTATCATCAACGGCATAACCAATGCATTTCCTGCAAATGCCATTTTCCATGTAATCAATGCAGAAACCAAAATGAGACCTAACAAAGTAAGACTCTTATTGGCAGTGCCTTTTATTGTCATCGTGTTTTGCTGCGTGTATGATTGCGCTTGGCTGTTGAACACGTTTCCTGAAAATGCGGGGTTTGAAGATTTTTCTAACATATCTAATTTTTAGTTGTTAATACTACGTAACATCTCGTCCAATTGTAACGACAATTCTTGAGATTTATTTTGCTTACAAATATATTTCGTTTTTTCTAATATCAAAGGATATAAATCCTGACGGCGGTATGCTATTTCCTGAAATGCTTTTTCTACTGCTTGAAACACAAAGTAATCCGTCGAAAGTATATCACGCTCATAATCGGGCAAAATTGATGCCAAATCTTGAACTGTGCCAAGATTTCTTGTAATGGTTAAACGAGCTATTACTAAATAGCCTAACATTTTTTCATAACGCATGGAAGATGATATCCATTTTCGAGCCCACTGAAACGCATTGAGCAGTTGCGAGAACAAATGCATTGCCGCTATTTCTACCATCTCGTTGTTGGCACATTCTGCCACATAGTCAGCTATACGAGTTTCAGTAATAGTTTGCGGATCGGCAAGCATGAAGGTCATAAGTTTTGCTTCGCGAAAGTTTTCTTTCCACAGCAAGTCTGCCAATTCCTGATTGCGCCCATGTGTTTTGGCATAATTTGAAAGAAGCAAGGTAGAGACGCCATAATTCATATTGTACTGCAGTCCGCTGTTGCGAATTTTTTCTGCAATTTCACCATCTTGATGATGACGTATAAATATGAGTGCGTCTGCTAATGGTGTCCTCATCATTATAATTGAATTCCTACCACAAGAATGTCATCAATTTGCCTTTCACTTCCTTTCCATGCGTCAAATTGGCGTGAGATATTGAGGAATTGTTCCGGCATGTCTAACGGCTGTATTGCGGTTAGCATTTCTGTAAAACGACTTGTTGAGAAACGTTGTTTCTTGTCGCTTCCAAATTGATCCATAAAGCCATCGCTGAATAAATAGATTGTAGTACCGGGAGTCACAGAGAATGTGGTTTCTTCAAATGTTATATTTTTAGCTTGTTTGATTACGTGCATGCCACCAATTGAGCAGAATGAGGTTGCCAAAGTTTGTGGTTCTCCATTGGTATATACTATAATTTTTTGTCCCGCACCGGCAAATGCTATCTCCGACTTCTTTTTATCGTAGCGTATCAAAGAAATTGCCATGCCGTCTTCTTGCGTGTCATTTCCTTCATCTTGGCGGAGTGTTTTTATTACTTCGCGATCCAAATGATTTAAAATCTCGCCTGGCTCGTATATTTTTAACTCATTTATTATCTGGTTGAGCAAGGTATTTCCCATCATTGACATACATGCTCCTGGAACACCATGGCCGGTACAATCAACTACCGCAAAAAACACATAGTCACCTATTTGTGAAAGCCAATAAAAATCGCCGCTCACTATTTCTTTTGGCAGATAGAGTATGAAATTTTTCGGGAACACCGAAGAAAGTTCTTCATTTGATGGTAACATAGCTTTTTGTATGCGTTTGGCATACAAAAGACTATCTGTTATCTGCTTATTTCTCCGATGCAAAGTAGCATTAATGGCTTTTACCTCACCATAGGCAAGTTCCACCTCCGACTGTTTTTGTATGAGCAACGTATTCGCATTTTTTTTCTGAGTATATTGTCTATAGAGTAAAAACGCTGAACCAGTAATAGCAAGCAACAACACAATCAAAAAGATTACGATAATTTGAATTTGTTTGTTCTTCAACGCATCTTCTTGCAGTTTCAATTCCTGATTTTCATTGACGTGTTCCAACAATTTAATATCGTTCTCAAATTCTAACTCGGCTATTCGTTCTCGGTTTTTATCACTCTCAATGGAGTCTTTCAACGAAACATACCGTTCGTAATAACGCAACGACACTCCTACTTGATTGTTTTGTTTATTGTACTCATACAATGCATACAACACATCGCGCATCAAGGGTTTTTCTTTACTTCTTTCCGCATACCGCAATGCATCCAAATACCATTTTTCAGCAGTATTGCTTCCAATCTGATGTGCCAGTTTGCCTTCATTGAAGTAGACGTATGCTATACCTAAAGTATTATTTCGGTAGAATTTTTTGGCATTTTCATACGATTGTTTGGCTGCTTGCACATCACCACGGTCTTTATTTAAATTTCCGTAAAAATTATACATTCTTCCCACGTTGAGTGAATCGCCTATTGCTTGATATTCTTTAATCGCTTTTGCATAGTAATGAGCTGCCTTGTCGTACAAGGAAGTATCACGATACACCATACCTAAGCGTTCGTATGAACTTGCAATATTTTTTCGTCCACCAATTTTTTCATTAAGAGCCAAAGCACTTTCATAGTTTTCTATAGCTTTTGCATAATTCTTTTGGTTCTTATATGTTCCGCCTATGGCATTTAAAATAAGAGCTTCAGCCTCTTTGTTGTGGGTCTGGCGTCGGATCTCCAATGCCTGTTTGTAATATTTGAGCGCATCTTTGTAATTACCCAAATCACGATGCACAGTAGCTATATTGAACAGCGAAGCGGCTATATCATTTTTGTCGCCCAACAACATACGCAACTCCAACGACTTGGTATAATATTCTTGCGCCTTGTCATATACATGCAACCGAAAATAAAAATTACCAATTCCATTCAAGGTGTAGGCTTCGCCCGTTCTATCACCTATTTCAGACTGAATATCAACTGCTTGCACAACATACGACAGTGCTTTGGAATATTGCGTAAGTCCCACATAGGCAGCGCTCATGCTGTTATACAATGTTGCTATAGATTTTTTATTATCACCGCTGCTATTGTACTCATTGTAGGCTCGGTTATAAAAATCAAGAGCATCTTCGTATTTTGCCATTTGCATATACACATTCCCTATGTTTTTGTAGCCTACCGCTACAGCATCGCGATTGCCAAGCATTTGTTGCAAATTAAGAGCCTGATTGTGATAGACTATGGCTGAATCGTATCGACTCAAATCTTTATATAGTACGCCCAAATTGTCAAGAATTTCCGCCGTAAGCGTATTGGTCTCACATATTTTCAATGCTCGGTTCATGTACACCTTTGCAGAGTCGAAAGAACTTGTGCGAAAATGCAACATTCCCAACGTGAGATACGACTTTGCTAGCAAATCTGGGCTATTGATAAAAGTTGAATAATATAAGGCCTTATATCCGGCATCGAATGCTTTTTTAGGCGATTCATTCAAGTATAGCAATGAAAGTTGGCTTAATACCTGTACTTTTTGGGTACCTTTAGCTTTTTCGAGCTTTGTTTCCAAGCTGTCAACCGTTTTCGAAGACTCTGCAAAAGCGAAACAGGAAACTAATACGAAGGAAATCGTTATTAACGTTCTTCTTTTCATACCGCAAAAATATTTTTTTTTCTAATAGTCAAAAATACACTTTTAAACCGAATACCGATACTTTTTTCTTTGCGATGTTTGGGATAAACGGTGAATTGGTTAGGCGGTTAATCGGTGAGTATATTGTACAGACGCCACACAATGCATATAAATAAGATGTGAATTTATCGACATTCACCTTTTATAAAAAAATTACATTTAGAATATGTCGTGTGACGTCTCTACAAATCACCAATTAACCACCTCACCGATTAACCATTTTTCAAACTCATAACCCATAACTAACAACATTTTCCTATCTTTGATAAAAAAACAGGGCATGGATTCTCTTGTGTATATCGGATTAATGTCGGGAACGTCCGCTGACGGGCTCGACGTGTGTGCAGCCACATTCAACGGCAATGCGTTTCACATACTGCGTGCCGAAACATACTGCTACACTCCTGAACAACAACACACCTTGCTCAATGCGCACAAACTTTCTGCGCTTGAGTTGGCGCAACTTGATGTAGATTTTGGAAAATTCTGTGGACAACGAGTACATGAGTTTACGGAGAAATATCAGATTAAGGCGCACTATGTAGCTTCGCACGGGCAAACGGTGTTTCACACGCCCAACACCGGGCTTACCCTCCAAATAGGTTCGGGCGCGCACATTGCCGCTCAAAGTGGCATTACCACCATCTGCGACTTTCGTTCGCTCGACGTGGCTCACGGCGGCCAAGGCGCTCCGCTTGTTCCCATTGGCGACGAATTGTTGTTCCCCGAATATACCTACTACCTCAACATTGGCGGCTTTGCCAACGTATCTACGGCGCGCAACGGAAAACGAATCGCATGGGACGTGTGTCCTTCAAATATTGTACTCAACAAATTTGCCGAACTCAGCGGACAAGCCTACGACCACAACGGCATCCTCGGCCGACAAGGCTCGGTACACGAAGCTTTGCTCCGCGACCTCAACGCCATAGCGTATTATGCCAAAGAATATCCAAAATCGTTAGGCCGCGAATGGGTTGACGAAAACATTACTCCGCTGTTTGCGAAATATGACATTTCGAATGCTGACAAAATGCGCACGTACTACGAACACTGCGCGCTACAAATAGGCAAGGCGCTCAAAGGAAAGGGCACCACGCTTTGCACCGGCGGTGGTGCGCACAATGCATTCCTCATGGAATTGATACAGTCGCATGCCGAATCA
>CAYFVM010000010.1:0-68012 GCA_964346725.1 uncultured Bacteroidales bacterium | reverse complement strand
TATTCAAACAGCGACTCAACAAACGTTTTCTTGTTGAAGAATTGAAGGTCTTCAATTCCTTCACCTACGCCTATGTATTTTACCGGTATCTTGAATTGATCGGAGATGCCAATTGCCACGCCACCTTTTGCCGTGCCATCGAGTTTGGTAAGCGCAAGGGCGTTAATTTCGGTTGCCAATGAGAATTGTTTTGCTTGTTCAAACGCATTTTGTCCGGTTGATGCATCAAGTACCAAAAGGACTTCGTGTGGTGCTTCAGGTATCAACTTCTGCATCACTCGCTTGATTTTAGTCAACTCGTTCATCAAGTTCACCTTGTTATGAAGACGACCTGCTGTATCTATAATCACCACATCGGCATCGTTTGCCATAGCAGAATTGAGTGTATCGTATGCTACAGAAGCCGGGTCAGAGCCCATTTGTTGTTTTACAATAGGAACTTGTACGCGGTTTGCCCACACTTCAAGTTGCTCAATAGCTGCTGCACGAAACGTATCGGCTGCACCAAGATATACTTTTTTGCCGGCAGCTTTGAATTTTGCGGCTAGTTTGCCTATGGTAGTAGTTTTGCCAACGCCATTCACACCCACCACCATTATTACGTATGGCTTGGTTTTAACGTCAAGGAAATTCTCTGAAATATCGTTGTCATTTTCAGACAAAAGCGACATTATCTCCTCACGAAGAATTTTTTGCAATTCATCCGTGCCAACGTACTTATCATGGGCAATACGCGCTTCAATACGTTCTATGATTTTGAGTGTTGTACTAACACCGACATCGGAAGAAATAAGTATTTCTTCCAAATTATCGAGAATCTCATCATCTACAGAAGACTTTCCGGCAACGGCGCGAGCGATTTTTTGCAACACCGTCTCACGAGTTTTTTCCAACCCTTTGTTGAGAGTCTCTTTTTTTTCGTTCTTAAAGAAATCAAATAGCCCCATACATTTTTGTTTTACAATGTACAAATTTACAATTATATAACAAAAAAGCCTTATCATCTAGATAAGGCTTTTCAGTATATGATTTTACAATTTCTATTTCTTATTTAAATAAGCTTGAACTCCGCTATTTACAACAATCTGTTCTGTGAAAACATAAGCACCTGTTTTTTCAGATTTTGTAGCCTTAATAACTTTGGTAAAATCTTTACCAGCACCTTTTTGTAGAGATGCAACAACTTTCTTTGCCATAGTCTAAATTATTTAATTTCTCTGTGAACAGTTACTTTACGAAGATATGGATTGTATTTCTTCATTTCCAATCTATCGGGAGTGTTTTTACGATTCTTTGTCGTTATGTAGCGAGACATTCCAGGAACGCCACTTTCTTTTTGTTCAGTACATTCAAGAATTACTTGTACTCTATTTCCTTTTATTGCCATTACTATAATTATTAATAGTTTTGAATATATCCCTTTGCTTTAGCATCTTTAAGAGCTTGGCTTAGGCCTTTTTTATTGATTGTTCTTAATCCATTTGCCGAAACACGAAGGGTAATCCATCTGTCTTCCTCTGCTAAATAGAAATTCTTTTCGTGCAAGTTTACATCGAAAATTCTTTTCGTCTTGGTATTTGAGTGAGAAACATTATTGCCACTCATCGCTCTTTTTCCTGTAATTTGACAAATTCTATACATTGTTATATTCTTATTTGCTATTAATATCTCCAAATCGGGTTGCAAAATAACGCATAATTTCTCAAACAAAAAAATATCTATCTAAGAAATTTAAAAAAAAACGAGGACATTTTTTGATGTCCTCATTTTTCGGTTATTCAAATTGTTTGAATGTTTTCTTAATGACATCAATACATTCTCTAATTTGAGATTCTGTAATAACCAACGGTGGTGCAAAACGAATAATATGTTCGTGTGTTGGTTTTGCAAGCATACCATTTTCTTTAAGTGCTAAACAGAAATCCCATGCCGATTTGCCATTGTGTGGCTCTATTATAACAGCATTTAAAAGTCCTTTACCACGAACCAATTTTTTCATTGGATGTTGGAAAGAATTCAATTCATCACGGAAAATTTTTCCTAGACGTTCTGCATTTTCAGCCATATGTTCGTCTTTCAATACAGAAAGAGCAGCTATTCCAACTTTTGCAGCGATTGGGTTTCCTCCGTATGTTGAGCCATGTTCTCCCGGTTTTATTGTCAACATAATTTCGTCGTCAGCAAGTACGCATGATACCGGGAAAGTACCACCACTGATAGCTTTACCAAGAACCAAAAGGTCAGGACGAACATTTTCATGATCGCAAGCCAACATTTTTCCGGTACGTGCCAAACCTGTTTGTACCTCATCGGCAATGAACAATACGTTGTGTTTTTTACACAAATCGTAGCATTCTTTCAAATAACCTTCGTGAGGAACATATACGCCAGCTTCACCTTGAATAGGTTCTACAAGGAATCCGGCTACTTCTTTGCCATATTCGTTAAGAGCGTTTTCTAATGCTTTGGTATCGTCGTATGGTATGTGAATGAAACCAGGAGTAAGCGGACCGTAGTTTGCGTATGAATCTGGATCTACCGACATTGAAATGATAGAAATAGTTCTTCCGTGGAAGTTTCCATCACAACAAATGATTTTTACATTATCATTTGGAATGCCTTTTTTAACAACGCCCCAACGACGAGCTAATTTTAATGCAGTCTCATCAGCTTCTGCACCGGTATTCATTGGCAACAATTTGTCGTAGCCGAAAAATTTTGTTGCAAATTCTTCATATTCTCCCAACACATCGTTGAAAAATGCTCTTGATGTAAGAGTGATTTTTTGTGCTTGATCAACCATTGCCTTTACAATCTTTGGATGGCAATGACCTTGGTTTACTGCACTGTATGCGGAAAGGAAGTCATAATAACGTTTTCCTTCAACATCCCATACAAATACACCTTCACCTTTTTCCAAAACTACAGGGAGTGGATGGTAATTGTGTGCACCATACTTAAGCTCTCTGTCCATATAGTCTTGACTCGTCATTTTAGACATGATACTTTAAATTAAATTGGGTTAAACTTCGTTTTACTTGGTCAAAAGTAGAAATAATTTAGAAATGGGGGGCAAAAAAAACGAGTATTTTTCACTTATTGTCAATTGCAAAAAAATAATGCCAATTGAATGGCTCACATAGTATTTTCTCAGCAGTTTTTCTATATTTGCTTTTATGAAAAAAATTTTTGCTATAGTATTGGTTTCCCTGACTTTGTTTGCTACAAGTTTTGCTCAAAGTATTGATTCCACAAAAAGCAAACAAGTTGACTCCTATTTACAAAAAGCACAAAAATTTTTCGCCTCCGGAAATGTAGATTCTATTCTACACTATTACAAAGCAGCTCAATCAGTTGCAAAAAAAAATCAATTACAAGATAAATTATCGGACGCATACTACGAAGAGGCAAAATTGTATTTAATGATGAATCAATCTGATTCAGGCATTGTATACTTTAAAAAGGCTGCTGACGTTGCCCGTTCTGCTAAATACTGGCTTGGATTAAACAAAGCCTTAGGACAATTGGCGAGCAATTATAGTATATCGGGGAAAAATCTGGAAGCTTTACAATATGCTAAAGAAGCCATAGAAGCCGGACACGAAGCTCATTATTTACGAGGCATAGCAATTGGACACTTACAAGCTGGGAATGCATTACAATATTTAGCAGACAACGAAGAATCACTTAAAAACTATCAAGAAGCAAGCAAATACTTTGATAGTTGCGGACATAAGTCCGGCATGGCTTCTTGCTGGATAAACATGGCAAGTATTTACTATACCATTGAAAACTTTGACTTATCATTAGAATTTAATAAAAAAGCTATTGTTCTCCAGCAAGAATTAGGGAATCTTTCTGATGTAGCAAACGCCATGCAAAACATAGGTGCTATTTACTCAGGTTTTAACCGTCTAAATGCCATTACTAAATATCGTCACCCCGATTCCGTATTTTACTATTACGGAGAGGCAAACAAAATTTACGAACAATTGAAAGATTCGGTTAACCTTATTAAGAGCTGGATAAATCTTGGGTTGTCGTATATGATGCTTGACAAAGATTGGAAGCAATCAAAAGAATACTTAGATAAAGCATACGAAACTGCTCTTAGAAAAAACTATACACACGAAATCATTTCAGTAGAAAATAGTTACGCAATGCTGTACCAACAAATGGGACAATTTGAAAAATCGAGAGAATATTTTTTGAAAGAATACCCACGAATTATTGCAGGCAACTATAAAGAAAAAGAAATGATGTGGTATCGAGATATCGCACGTTTACTTGACTCGCTGGGAGAACCAAAACAAGCTTTACACTATTATGAAAAGTTTGTAAATCTGCAAGATACTCTTCGCCGCCGAGACATTGATCGTCAGATGAGTCAACTTTCGGCACATTACGGCTCCAAAATGAAAGATCAAGAAATTGCGGCCGCAAAAGAACGTCAAAAATTCATGCAAGAGAAGCAAGACGAATTGCAAATGCGTAACAAAATCATGACAGGGTCTGCCATCATCATTGCAATATTTTTGTTTTTCGCCATTTATATGTTCGCCCAAAAACGAAAAGCGAATGTCATTTTGGAAAAACAAAATAACAAAATCAATAAGCAAAATATTGAAATTGAGCACCAGAAAAATGAAGTTGTGGCTCAAAAGGAACAAATAGAACTACAACAGCACAACATCTTGGATAGTATTCACTATGCAAGTCGAATACAAACTGCAATATTGCCACAAAAAGAAGTTGGACAACAACTTTTCGGCGAAAACATTTTCGTCTTATTCAAGCCTCGTGACATTGTAAGTGGCGACTTTTTCTGGATGGGCCGCAGAAACAATTGGAAAATAGTTATAGCTGCGGATTGCACCGGCCATGGTGTTCCGGGAGCTTTCATGAGTATGTTGGGAACTGCGTTTTTAAACGAAATCATCAATGATTCCACCATACAAGACATTGATGCCGGACAAATTCTGAACAAACTGCGTGACAATGTAATCACATCACTCAAACAAACTGGGAAAATGGGGGAACAAAAAGACGGAATGGACGTTGCCCTCTGGATGATTGACGAAAACACAAACAAACTTCGGTTTGCGGGAGCAAATAATCCGTTGATTATTGTGCGCAAAAATGTAAAAAAACTTGATTTGAATGAAGCCGATGCAGAACGCATAAAAATGCAAGATTTTGTTTCGGAAACCGACAACGACACGTACCAAATAATACAAATTGCCGGAAGCAAAATGCCTATTGGTATATACGCAGATTTGAATCCGTTTGAGGAAGTGAGCATGCAACTCTACCCCGGCGACACTCTCTACACGTTCTCTGATGGTTTCCAAGACCAATTTGGAGGAGAGAAAGGCAAAAAATTCATGATAAAACGATTGAAACAAGTTTTTGTGAATATATATAACGTACCAATGGACGAACAACGCACAAAATTGGACGGCGAATTGGTTGATTGGATTACAACAGGCAATACCGAACAAATTGATGACATATTAGTTATAGGGTATCGAGTTTAAATTTAAGAGGATGTTTCAATACACACTAGCGGAAATCGCACAAATTACCAACTCCGTTTGCGAAGGCAACGGAAACCTTAAGATTACAAAAATCCAAACTGATAGTAGAAATTCTTACGACGAAATTTCCGCTATTTTCTTGGCTATAAAAGGTGTCAGAAGCAACGGCCACGACTTCATTGCCGATATGCACGAACGTGGATGCCGAAGTTTTTGGGTTCAAAAAGGCGAACAATATCCACAATTTGCCGATGCCAACTACATTGTGTCGGATTCGGTGTTGGATGCTTTCCAAACATTGATTGCAAATTATCGTAAGACCTATACCAAACCTGTACTCACAGTTACGGGAAGCAACGGAAAAACCATAATCAAAGAGTGGATGTATTTTTTAATGAAACAAACCACTTCCGTTGTGCGCAGTCCGCGAAGTTTCAACTCACAAATTGGTGTGCCACTTTCGCTCATGCTGCTCGACAAGACGTTTTCTCACGCGATTATTGAAGCCGGTATTTCAGAAGTTGGCGAAATGGAAAAATTGCAAGCAATGATACAACCTACCATTGGTATTTTCTCAAACATTGGCGATGCGCACCAACAACATTTTTCTTCGCTTGAACAAAAAGTACACGAAAAAATGTTGCTTTTCAAAGAAGCAAAAACGCTTATATACTGCTCCGACTACGCTGCTATTGATGCGGAAGCAAAAAAACTTTCAACCACAAAATTGATTTCGTGGGATTTTGACGCAAAAGCAAAAAACCACGTAACATATAAGAGCAACGCCGGAATAACAACCATTACGGCACAATGGGAAGGAAAATCATATTCGTTCAGCATACCATTTTTCGACACGGCGTCTATTGAAAATGCCGTACACTGTTTCTATGCGCTCCGTGCGCTTGGCATCAGCATTGACGAAAATCGTTTTATGGAACTGGCCAGCGTTGCCATGCGATTGGAACAAATTGCAGGTCACAACAATTGCATCATCATAAATGACAGTTACAACTCTGACTTTCAGAGCGTTAGAATTGCTTTGCAATATCTTCACCTACAACATAAACACTCGGCGAAAACATTGGTTTTGTCTGACGTGAAACAAACGGGCATGAACTTCGATGAACTCTATTCGAGCATAGCCGACATGATTCGCGAATATTCCATCACCCGCGTGATTGGCGTTGGAAAAGACATTTCAAAATATTTGAAGAAATATTTCCCCGCAGGGCACTACTACAAAACAACTGAAGCTCTGTTGCAAAGACTTCATGAATTTGCGTTCCAGAATGAGACAATCTTGTTCAAAGCGGCGCGCGAATTTGAGTTTGAACGCATAGTGAGCCAATTGCAACAGCAAACACATCAAACTGTTTTGGAGATTAATTTGAATGCTATTGTGCACAATCTCAACTACTTCCGCTCGTGCCTAAAACCAAAAACCAAAACAATGGTAATGGTGAAGGCTTCTTGCTATGGAAACGGTTCGTACGAGATTGCCAACATACTCCAACACAACAAGGTAGACTATTTGGCTGTGGCATTTATTGACGAAGGAATAGAGTTGCGCAACGCGGGCATTACGTTGCCAATCATTGTGATGAATCCTGAGTACGACATTCTTTCAAAACTCTATGACTACGGATTGGAGCCAAATGTTCACAATTTTGCGGTGATAGACGAACTCAAGAAACTTTGCACAATGTATCCGAACAAAACCTTCCCTATTCACTTGAAAATGGACACGGGCATGGCGCGCTACGGATTTCAACCGCAACAGATTGAAACTCTTATTTCTGAAATCAAACAAATACCGAATTGCACCGTATCATCAATATTCTCGCACCTTGCAGGAAGCGACGATGCGCAATTTGACAATTTTACGGCAGAACAAATTTCGTTGTTTGATACAATGTCAAAACAAATTATGAGCGCATTCCCCTATCCGATTATGCGCCATATATTGAATTCGGCAGGAATTGAACGCTTCCGCGAATACCAATTCGATATGGTTCGTTTGGGTATAGGTTTGTACGGCATTAGTTTTGAAAATCAGCAAAACTGCCAACACATCAGCACTCTCAAAACCTTTGTTTCGGGCATACGCGAAATGAAAAAAGACACGTCCGTTGGATATTCACGTAAAGGGATGCTTTCTCGCGATTCAAAGATTGCCGTTATTCCTATTGGCTACGCCGATGGTTTCAATCGCAAACTAAGCAATGGCGTGGGCACAGTGCTCATTCATGGCAAAGAAGTTCCTATTGTGGGCAACATTTGCATGGATGCCGCAATGATTGACATTACCGACATTCCTGACGTTCAATTAGGCGACGAAGTTATTCTTTTTGGGAAAGACTTGCCGGTAACCGTTATGGCAAACCGCATTGGCACCATTCCATACGAAGTAATGACGTCAATTGCTCCACGCGTTAAAAGAGTGTATGTATACGAATAGCTATAAAAATCATTACTGATTTCCAAGAAACTTTACAAGTTCTTTTTCGTTTAATTGCTTATAATTGAGAGCCTTTACAACTTTCCCTTTCTCTATCAATAGATACGTAGGAAAAAAGCCATTATTCATTGAAATAATGAGAGATGGATTCAATGTTCTGTATTCAAACTCTTGCGTTTTGGTTTCTATTTTAAATGAATCAAGAACAGCAGCATTTCGACTCATTACAAAATTTTTAAAATCGGCAGTATCTAAGTTGTTTTGCTCAAAAATTGCAGACATTATTGTATTGCCGGACTTACAATGCTTACATGTCTCCGAAACAAGACCGACAACCATATTTTTTGAAGAATCAATCATGCTTGAATATTCGGGTCGCACAATCACGTTGTCATACACCGACTGATTGAAACGCTCGTTTTTGTCGCTGTAAAACAATGAATACATGGAATCCATAGGAAAGCCCAAAAATGCCACAAACACGGAAACCAAGGCAGAAATACTAACAATATATGCCTTCAAAGAATGATGCCACTCGTCTTGTTTTCGCACCAACAAAAGCATAGCTATCAACACGATATTTTTAATGATTGACTCAGTGGCATTAAGGTCAACTACATCGCCAAAACAATGGCAGTTATCGTTGGAACGAAATAAAGCGACGTAAATCAAAAAAAGGGAAAAGCCCACAAGCATCGCCATAGTAACCCACCAAACTTGCTTGTAAAAAATGCGAAACAGGATACCTATTCCAAGTAAAAACTCACTCATTATAAGCAATCGGGCCAAAAATGCTGTAGTTGAATATGAGAACACCCCGAAACTATACACATACAACTCAAACGATTCTAAAGAATACAATTTAAGTCCCGATGACGCTATAAACGTAATGCCTACGAGCAAGCGTATGACAAAAAGGATTATTTTCTTACTATCCATACCGGTAATTTTAGCCAAAAGTAAACGCATTTCATGCCTTTTCCAAATCTGTAAGTAATATATTATTCAGCAGTATAAATTAGCTTTTCAGAAATACTTTTGCCTATTTGAAAAAGATTTCCTATATTCGCAAAAAAAACGATAAAGACTAAAAAGTTATGAAAAAAATTTTATTAGTATTAGCAGTTGGAGCTTCTATGGTAGCTCTTTCTTCATGTTTCGGACGTGAATGTGTTTGCACAGTAAAAGTAGACGGAGAAAAACAGTCAAAAATCATTGATTTCCAAGACGAATGTGAAAAAACAGGAGACTGGAAAGAAACAGTTCTTGGTACTGAATATGAATACAAATGTAAATAACATCTGCATTATTCTACATAAAAAAAGCGGTTCAAAATTGGACCGCTTTTTTTATGCTTATATACATCATTATTGAATAGTCCCGATAAACGTAACCGGATAAGTTCCACAACTCATAGAAAGGTTCATTGTTCCTTCTTGTACTGTTCCTGATAAATTTGTCACAGTATAATTAGGGAATGGACCACCCATAGCAATGGGCACAATACCGTCACCTGTGAAAGATATTGTTTCTGAATTTTTTTCATACTGAACATTTGTTAGCGTCATATCAATTTTTATCGGCATTTTTGAAGAAAAAGACACTTGATTGAAAGTCAGCACAAGCCCTGCAGTATCAGTAATTTCATAATCAACAACCACATTTTCTTGAGTGTACGTTGTTTCATCTTGTTGCACTACTACCATAGTTCCAGCATACGAAATCCCATTGTCTTGCACTTCCGGTTCTCCTTTTGTTGGTTCGTCGTCGCCACAACCTACAAACATTCCCGCCACTGCAAGCAATGCTAAAAATTTATTTACCTTTTTCATTTTCAAATTATTAAATAGTTAGATTACAATTAATTCCAATTACACGAGGCGTTCCTTCGGCATAGAAAGAGCGTCCGATTGATTTAAAATAAAACGTATAATACTGAGTATCAGTAAGATTTTTACAAAACAGTCCAAAGGTGAAATTATCTTTTTTGCACTGTATTTGAGCCGAAAACAACGAATACAGAGGCTGAGACAATGAATTGTCATCGTTCCAATAGATTTTGCCAATTCCTCTATACTGCAATGAAAAATGCACATTGTCTACCAGTTTCCGACTGACGTTCCAAACATACTTTGCCTGTGCCGCTATGGTTGACGTTGGCGCATACGGCACATGATTTCCGGCATAATTCACGGTGTCGTTGTACTGATAATTGCGATAGCATGCATCGGTAAAGCCGCAGTCTGCTGAAAAACTCCAATTATGTAGAGTGTAATGCGCTGAACATTCCACGCCTCTACTTCTGGTTCTTCCCGCGTTCGACATCTTACGTCCCACACCATTACCCTCCGGCAACACCGTAATTTGCTGGTCAACGCCTTCTATCCAAAACAACGCAAGTGTTCCAGCAAACGATTTCTTTTGATATTTTGCGCCAACTTCAAAATTATAGTTTGTCTCCGGCTTGTAGGTTGTTGCCGCTGCCGACTGCGCACCGGCACTTTCAGAAGAAAAACTCACTCCCAAATCATCCATTATCGAATTCATCATAATTGGCTGCATAATATCGGAGAAAATTTGCGTATTGAAGCCACCGGCCTTGTACCCATTAGCAAACGTGGCATACACGCTTCCGCTGTTGAAGAAATACTGCGCGGAAATTTTTGGCAAGAGTTCCAACGATGACAATTTCTCTGTTCCAACGAATTCCGAACGAATGTTTTTGTAGTTTGTCATAGTCAAATCAAAACGATAATCAACATCGCACGATTCGTTGTAATCCATCTGTGAATATTCAAAATCGGCACGGATGCCCGCAGTCAATTTCCAGTGCTTGATTTTCCAATGCGACTCGTGATACAAAGCCGCACCGTATGTTGGTATCGCCAAATCACAAGCAATCACGAAACTGCTGTCAGCTATTTCCAAATTATTATTGGGGAACGTACTGTGAAGTCCTTTGTTGGCATTCTTTAAAATCAATTGCTCAATACCGTCACGCTTGAAGGTCACCGGCGATTCTATATTGAGCATTTTGCCAAATGCAAACATTCCCGTGGTCCATTGCCATTGTTTAGACTTGTCGTGGCGAGCAAGCAGCACTTCCTGCGTAACATTATGCTCACGCTGGATTTGGTGCAAAGTAAAATAAGACCAAGAGGTAAAATCATTATCAAGAAGCAAATCATCACTCAAAAACTGATAACTTGTAACTAACGCCAAATCGGCACGCTTGCCGGTGCGTTTAGCCACAAGTCCGTCAATGAGAGTGAATCTTTGGTACCCGCACTCGTCGTTGTAGCTGATTGGTAAAATGTCATAAATATACAAATCATACGCATCAGTCTGGTGATAGGCATATCCGCCTTCATCCACATAGTTTACCGACGTGCTATTTTCTAGGCTCCAGCGTGTATTTGGAAGCCAATGCAACTTTACTCTGCCCGAATAACTAGAACCCCCATCGCATTGCTCGCCTGAATATTCGTTGGTAAAAAAGCCTTCGTTATACGAAGCAGCAGCGGCCACTGAGTAGCCAAAGTTGTCTTTTGGTTTGCTGTAATACGACACCGAGGCTTTCGTAGAAAACTCCGAATCGAATTCCGTTTTTACCCGCAACCCTTGCCACACCATAGGCGAAAGCGTGTAAATGTTCATAATCCCACCGTTGGAATTTCGGCCATACAAAGAGCCCTGCGGACCGCGCAAAACGTCAATTCTTCTAATATCGAAGAAGTCAAAATCGAACGCGTTTTTATTCATTATGGGCACGTTGTCTATCATCAAACCCACAGCCGGCTGGTCTATACGAGAGCCGAAACCTCGAATGTAGATTGTAGAAGTTATGCGTGAACCGTATTTTGGTTGGAAAAAGTTAGGCGCAGTTGCCGACACATCTTTCACCGACGAAATCTGTAAATTGTCTATCTGACTTAGATTGAATGAAGTAGAAGCCACCGGCTCTTCCTGCAACGAACTTGAAGTTTTTATAGGCGCTTGTATTCCCACCGTGTCCACAGAAATCGTGTCAGTTGGGTAATAGCCGCACAAAGGAATGAGTATGCTTAATAATAAATTCATGCCGCAAAACTATTCTTTCAATCAAAATCAATCAACTCTCATAAATAATAGTTTTTTATATCTTTGCTCACTCAACAACGGATATGAATTTTACAATTGCCATAGTTACTACGAATACCTTGAGTGGAATTGCCTTACAGTCAATTTTGGCAGATGTGATTCCCAATGTAGACATACAGATATTCAATTCGGCGAAAGAAATCAAAGAATTTGTGGCAAAGACTCCTGTTGTCCATTATTTTGTGGGAGTAAACATCATATTCAGTGCATTGGATTTTTTCACACCGATACAAGCGAAAACCGTAGTTCTGTGCGAAGGTGATTCTGCTATTATGAAAAATTATGGTTTTCGAACCATTGACATTTCACAACCTGAAAAAACGTTACTCAAAACTCTCCTTTGCTTGCACCAATTTGGTCACCCGCATGGGCACCAACGATTAGAGGAAACGGTAGAAACAGGGAACGCACAAACGCCCGTTCTTTCGCCTCGCGAACGTGAGGTTCTTAAATTGGTAGTGTTGGGATATTACAACAAAGAAATTGGCGAAAAGCTAAACATTACGCCCGCCACCGTTGCGTTTCACCGAAATAATGTATCGAGCAAATTGGGATCTCGCTCTATCGGACATCTCACTATTTGCGCCGTACTTCACGGCATCATAAAACTCGAAGAGCTATAGTTTTCTCAACTCTTTGAGCAACGACTCATTTTCCTCAGGCGTTCCCACCGTAATTCGAAGACAATCATTGCAAAGTTTCACCTTAGAACGATCGCGCACAATAATGCCGGCTTTCACCAAATCAAGATACACTTGATGTGCGTTGGCAATTTTCACCAACAAGAAATTGGTATCGCTCGGAAAAATCTTTTCCACCGTTGGAAGTTTGGCAAGTTCTTGTTCGAGAAACTTACGTCCTACAAGTATTTCGGCTACATAAGCGTCTTTTTGCGACGCATAGTTCGAAAGAATATCGATAGCGTATTTTTGCACCATACCGTTGATGTTGTATGGCAACTTAATTTTATTGATGACTGCTATAATTTCTTTCGAAGCGAACATCATTCCCAGACGCATATTGGCAAGTCCCCAGGCTTTTGAGAATGTTTGCAATACAACCAAATTTGGGTAATTCTTCAACTCAGTTGTCCATGAAGGTTCGTTGCAGAAGTCAATATATGCTTCGTCTATCACCACAATCGATGGCGATGCCTCAACCACTTTTCGCACAGCTTCGCGATTGTATGCATTTCCCGAAGGGTTGTTTGGCGAGCATATCCATATGAGTTTTGTGTGCTCGTCAATGGCAGCAATCACTTTGTCTGCCTGCAATTGGAAATCGTCAGTCAACGGAACTTCCTTGCATGGAATATCGTTGATTTCGGCAGAAACGCCATACATACCGTAGGTTGGCGGGCAAACGATTGCGTTGTCTTTTCCCGGCTCACAAAAAGCGGTGTACAACAAACCAATTCCTTCGTCGCTGCCACTTCCGCCCAAAAACATTTGGTCAATCGGCATTCCTTTTATCTTAGAAACAACCTTTTTCAACTCAATCTGATATGGGTCGGGATAACGATTGTTAGGACCGTTTCCAACCGAACCGAATGAGTTCTCGTTTGCATCAAGATTTACCAACGCAACACCTTGGTACTCATCACGCGCAGTAGAATACGGCGTAATGTTACGGATATTCGAACGCAATATATCAACGAGAGAAAAATTTGAATCAGCCATATTATTTCTTGTTTATTTCAGCCAAACGAACGCTTACCGCATTTTTGTGCGCATCAAGCATTTCGGCTTCTGCCATTACTTCTATTGTCGGGCCAAGTGTTTGAAGCCCTTCAGGAATAATTTCTTGGAACGTAATTTTTCGCACAAAACTATCAAGCGAAACGCCACTGTATGCTTTTGCATAGCCATTTGTAGGAAGCGTGTGGTTTGTTCCCGATGCATAATCTCCGGCACTTTCAGGAGAATAATTTCCAAGGAAAACCGAGCCGGCATTCACTACTTTTTTGCTGAATCCAAATGCATTGTCAACAGAAAGAATCAAATGTTCAGGTGCATATTCGTTCATCATAGCAACCATATCATCGGCAGACTCAAACACAACAATCTTGCTGTTCTGCACCGAAACTTGCGCAATCTCGTTACGTTTCAACTCTTTAAGTTGTTGTTCTATGGCTTTTTGCGTTTCTTCTGCTATTCGTTTTGATGTTGTGAGCAACATTGCCTGGCTATCTTTTCCGTGTTCGCATTGCGACAAGAAATCGGCAGCAATAAATTCAGGATTTGCCGTTTCGTCAGCCACAATCATTACTTCAGACGGACCGGCAGGCATATCAATAGCAACACCTTGCGTGCTCACCATCAATTTTGCTTTCATCACAAACTGATTGCCCGGACCAAAAATTTTGTAAACACGTGGGATTGTTTCCGTTCCGTATGCCATAGCGGCAATTGCCTGAGCGCCGCCAACCTTGAAGATTTTTGTAACTCCGGCTTGTTTTGCTGCATACAATATTGCAGGATGAATCGCACCGTTTTTCCCTTCGGGTGTGCAAAGAATAATTTCGTTGCATCCGGCTATTTTTGCAGGAATTGCAAGCATCAAAATAGTTGAAAATAGTGGCGCTGAGCCTCCCGGAATGTAGAGTCCAACTTTTTCTATTCCAACACTTTTGCGCCAACATTTAACCCCGAAAAGCACTTCAGTAACGGACGGAATATCAACTTGACGCTCGTGAAACTTAGTAATATTAGAAATAGCAAGCTTGATAGCCGACTTCAATTCGTCGGGAACCAATGATTCTGCCTTATTGATTTCTTCGGACGTTACAGCCAAATCTTGAATGTTTGGATTGTCAAATTTTCTACAATATTCTAAAACCGCCTTATCGCCCTTATTTTTTACATTTTCTAAAATACCAGCAACAATTGGTTCCAATTCTGAATTATTCAACAATGGTCGTTTTAAAATAGACGACCACTCTCTTCTATCGGGATTAATAAACAATTCCATTTTATTTTTTCTTGGTATTTTCAATAACCGACATTGCAGTAGCAAGCACGCTGCCTACATCTGTCATATTTTGAGGAATTATCATTGTGTTGTTTTCCTTTGCTAACTTGCCGAATTCGTTCAAATATTGTTCGGCAACACGAAGATTCACCGCTTCAACTCCGTTTTCCGAGCCAATTGCACTGGCTATTTCACGAAGACCTTTTGCGGTAGCTATAGCAACTTGTTCAATTTCACTTGCTTTACCGGAAGCCTCATTAATGCGACGTTGCATTTCGCCTTCAGAACGAGCTATCAACTCTTGCTTGTCGGCATTTGCCACGTTAATTTTTGCTTGCATCTCACCTTCCGATTTTGCAATCAACTCTTGGCGTGACGCCTCTGCCACATTGATTTTCGCTTGCTTCTGACCTTCTGATTCAGCAATAACGGCACGTTTTTCACGCTCAGCACGCATTTGCTTTTCCATGGCATCTTTAATACTCTGCGGAGGGGTAATGTTTTTCACCTCATAACGGGTAATTTTTATTCCCCACGCATCGCTTGCTTTATCAACCGCTGCAACTATCACTGAATTGATGGAATCGCGTTCTTCGAACGTTTTGTCAAGTTCCAACTTACCAATCACACTACGCATAGTAGTTTGTGCCAACTGAATTGACGCAAAAATATAATTATCAATACCATACGAAGCCTTTTGAGGATCAACCACTTGCAAATACATAATACCATCAACCTCAACCGAGATGTTATCTTTGGTGATACACGTTTGCGATGCCACATCAATTGCTTGTTCTTTCAAAGAATGTTTGTACGACACTCTATCAACAAAAGGAATAATTACCTTGAAACCTGCTGTAAGCGTTCCCTTATATTTTCCCAAACGTTCAATAATATAGGCTTCACGTTGTGGAATAATTTTTATACTTCCTGTAAAGATGAAAAACGCTAAGACGCAAACTGCTATTAATACTGTACTCATATTGACACCTGTTTTTTTATAGTTTAGACACTGTTAATGTTATACTTTCTCGTGCATTGATGATGACTAAATCGCCTTCTTGAATTGAATCTTGCGAAATAGCTTCCCATGAAGTTCCTTTGAATTCAACTTTACCACGACCTTGCTCAAAAGTAGAGAGCGCTTTAGCCGTTTTTCCTATGAATTCCGTATCAATTTCCTCAATTGGTTCGGGAGCATTGTTTTTGTGGAAAAATTTATTCTTAAGCATCTTGCGGAAAATGAGTAGCAACAATACCGAACTGACCGTAAAAACTATAAGTTGACCATTCAGCGAAAGTGATGGAAAAGTCCATGCAGCTAAACCCGTAAGTACAGCGCCACATCCAAAGAAGAGGACGATTAATCCGGGCAAAAGCAATTCAAGCAAAATGCCAATTACCCCACTCAATAGCCAAATAGTTACTACACTCATATGTTTTGTTTTTACAATATCATTTGTTCAATTGGACAAACCAAAATGCCTTGTGCTCCGGCGTTTCTCGCTTTTTCTATTACTTCCCAAAAATCATCTTCGTTAATTACAGAATGAAGTGAGCTCCAGCCTTTTTCTTTCAAAGGAATCACGGTAGGACTTTTCATTCCCGGCAACAAACGAGCAACTTCTTCTATAGCTTCATTAGGCACATTCATAAGAATATATTTATTATTTGATGCCTTATTAACTGCTTCTATGCGCAACATCCATTTTTCAAGAATAGCTTGTTTTGCAGCCGAAAGGTTTTTGTTTCCAATAAGTGCAGCTTCAGATTTGTAGATAGTTTCCACTTCTCTCAAACCGTTGCTCAAAAGAGTTCCTCCGGTGCTTACTATGTCGCAAATTGCGTCAGTTAAGCCAATTGTAGGAGCTATTTCTACCGAACCGCTAATTTCGTGGATTTCAGCATTTACGTTATTTTTCTTCAAAAAGTTACGCAAAATTGAAGGATACGACGTTGCAATACGCTTTTCTTCCAAACTGTGAATGTCTTTATAATCAAACGAATTTGGAACCGCAATAGAAAGGCGGCAACCTGAAAAACCAAGTTTTTTAATGATGTCTACGTCTTTTTGTTGTTCATCAATTTCGTTCATTCCCAAAATACCGAAATCGGTAACTCCGTCGGCTACATAACCGGGAATATCATCGTCGCGAAGGAAAAGAATTTCCATAGGGAAATTGAATGCCTGCGTTTTCAAACGACTTGAGTTTGAAATAAACTTGATGCCACAATTTTTTAATAATTCAATGGTTTTTTCGCTTAAACGACCACTTTTTTGAATTGCCAACTTAATTACTGCTTGCTCTTCCATTTTGTTTGTTGTATCTATTGTTCTTTATAGTATAAAAAAAGGCTTGCCTGAAGCAAACCTTTTTAATTTGTATTCAGTATAATCTCAGAGAAATTACATAGAATGATGAAGAATCATAATCGTTTTATTTTGCTTTGCAATAATACAAAAAAATATTTGAAAGTTATTGTCTTCATAAAAAAATTACGGAAACAGTTCTTTACGATTTAACATTTCTCAGGAATATTCTTGAGTGCTAATATCAGCGCTTGCCATGTTTTTTCTACCGAAGTAACTTCCACAACTTCATTGGGGGAATGAGGACCTTTGATGTTTGGACCAAACGAAACGGTTTCCATGCTGGGGAAGGTGTTTGCAAAAATGCCACATTCCAATCCTGCATGTACCACATCAATTTTGGCAGGTACCCCAAAAACACTTTCACACGATTCTTTCATTATGGTCAATAGCTTTGAACTCCACTTAGGTTGCCAACCGGGATAGTCTCCGGAAAATTCAGCCTTGCCACCATATAATTCAAAAATCGCTTTTTGCGCTTGTGCCAACTGCTGTTTATTCTTGTCGTCAATACTGCGAAGCAAACAACCTACGGTGAGTTTGTTGCCTTCGGTAGTGACAAACGACAAATTCGTTGATGTGTTCAATATTTTACAGTTGTGATTTTCATATTTCACGGGACCATTAGGGCAATTCACTATAGCACGGGTAATTCCGGCTGTTTGTTCTTGTGAAATAGCCAACGAAGCATCTATTGTTTCGGCTACAATGCACGAAAACAATGGATCAGTTTGATAAAACTGTGATTGCTTTTCATCCACAAAACGTTCAAACATTTTGTGAAAAATATTTTCGAACGAACGGTTAAAAGCAACTACAGCTGTTGCCTCACGTGGTATTGCATTTCGCATATTTCCGCCATTAAACGATACGAGTCTCATATCGGTTTTTTCCATAATGGCATAGAGAAATTCACACAACACCTTGTTGGCATTGGCGCGGTTCAAAATTATTTCGAACCCGGAATGTCCACCTGTTAGCCCCGAAAGAGAAATAGTGTATACTTTTTCAAATTCACTCACACCCGAATAACTTAAATCGAACGTGAAGTTAGCATCTAAACCACCAGCACCGCCAATGGTTACCACATTTTCGTTTTCGGTATCAAGATTAATAAGATATTTTGCCAGAATGTCGGTTGGTTTGAGTGCAAAAGCACCGCTCATTCCTGTTTCTTCGTCGACTGTAAACACGGCCTGAATTGGACCGTGTTCCAAATCGTGCGCATCAAGAATAGCAAGAATCATTGCCACACCTATGCCATTATCGGCGCCTAGAGTAGTACCTTTGGCACGCACAAAATTTCCATCAACATACGCCTCTATTGGATCAGTTAGAAAGTTATGATTACTTTCATTCTTTTTTTGAGGAACCATGTCAACATGAGCTTGCAATACAACTGACTCCTTGGTTTCACAGCCGGATGTTGCTGGTTTTTCAACGAACACATTCCCCACAGAATCTTGTCGGCACGACAAATTCCGTTGCTTAGCGAAATCAAGAATATATTTTGTTATTTTTTCCTCGTGTTTTGACGGACGAGGAATATTGCAAATTTCATCAAAATTTCGCCAAACTATGGTTGGTCGAAGACTTGCTATTTCTGACATATCATTTATTAACCTTCAATTTGACTAATTTCCACTAGTTCCCTTCTGTTTACGATATCAATATTCTTTTTGTCCAATTTAATTATACCTTCTTTTTCAAGATCGCTTAACAAACGGATTGCACTTCCAGTTGAAATACCTGCGTATTCAGAAAGTTCGTTTCTTGAAATGCGAATGTCAATATAGTTTTTACCGATAAGATCAGCTATAATAAGAAGCACTGTTGCCATACGTGCGCGGATTTGCTTTTGTCCGAGGTCAGCAATTTGCTTCATAAATATATTCATTCTTGAACAAGTAACTTTATACAATCCTTCCATGAATTTTGAGTTTCCTCTTGCAATATCTTGTACAAGTTTTACCTCAACAAATGCGACAACACAATCACTCATTGCTTCGGCTGTTGCTCTATATACATCGTCATAAAGAGTTGTAGGTCCAACCATCGATACAGGTAATTGCAACGCAACGATAGTGTTTCTATCGTGTGATTTATTTTCAATAAAAGTTTTTATAAGACCATACATATTGACTGTTACATCAGCAATACGATTGCCTTGTTTGTATATAGTTTCACCTTTTTTATAGGTAATAAACTTAATATTTTCCTCAACAAGTTTGAGTTCTTTTTCTGTAAGAAATTTCAAAAGATCATTAGTTTTTAATGTCTTAAATAATTCTGAATGTGATGGTATTTTCATAATACGTTTTCTTTTCTGTTTTTTTACCTTTTTATTTTTTCTTTAAAACATCTATTACCTCTTGCACTCCTATATTATTTGCCGAGAGAAGAGCGACTAGATGGTATAGTAATTCTGACCCTTTTTCTACTAAGACCTCATTACTACCATTGGTAGACTGAATTACTGTTTCAATTGCTTTTTCTCCTACTTCTTGCGCTAATTTGTTTACACCTCCTTTTCTTATTAAACTTGCTATATATGAATCACTCGACATATTTTTTATTTCGAGACCTATTTTTTCTTGCAATGCTGATAAAATCTGAACCTCGCTGGTATTTTCCTCAGCCCAACAAGTGTCAGTACCTTTGTGGCAGGTTGGTCCTATGGGATGTACTTTAACGAGAAGTGTGTCGTTATCACAATCGACACTTGCACTCACATAATTCAAAAAGTTACCGGAAATTTCGCCTTTAGTCCAAAGAGTTTTACGTGTACGACTATAAAACGTAACCTTACCTGTTTCTATTGTTTTATCTAAGGCTTCTTGATTCATAAATCCAAGCATTAGCACAACCCGTGTGTCTGCATCTTGAATTATAGCTGGAATCAAGCCGTCGGTATATTTTGAGAAATTCAAATCCATTATCGTACCGTAATGTTTTGTTGTTTTAAATAGTTTTTCAATTCGGGAATTGCAATTTCTTTGAAATGGAAAATACTTGCGGCTAATGCGGCATCGGCTTTCCCTTTGGTAAACACTTCTTTAAAATGTTCCATATTTCCTGCTCCGCCCGATGCTATCACAGGGATATCTACCATTTCGGAAACCTGACAAGTAATTTCGTTTGCAAATCCATTTTTCGTTCCATCGTGGTTCATTGACGTGAGCAGAATCTCACCTGCTCCACGATTATATATTTCTTTTACCCAATCGAGGGTTTTTATGTCTGTTTCTTTGTAACCACCATGGGTGTGCACCATCCAAACATCGTCGTGCAACTTGGTATCAATAGCAACCACAATACATTGCGAGCCAAATTCTTTTGCCAAATCAGTTATCAACTGTGGTTTGTATACGGCTGCCGAATTTATGGTAATTTTATCGGCTCCGGCTGCCAAAAGCACCCCTACATCTTGTACTGATTTTATACCACCACCTACGGTGAAAGGTATATTTAAGTGCAAGGCTATTTTTTTAACCAACGCAGCAAATGTGTCGCGTTTTTCTATAGTTGCTGTAATATCAAGAAATGTCAATTCATCTGCTCCCTGTTCTGCATACATCGCTCCCAATTCTACTGGGTCACCGGCATCACGCAAGCCGAGGAAGTTTATTCCTTTTACAGTGCGCCCGTCTTTAATATCTAAACAAGGTATAATTCGTTTAGCCAACATATTTATTCGAATATTTTTGTTTTCTAATAAAGAAAATCACTATCCCAACAAATATTATAAGCACAATTGGCATTAATATATTACCTAACTGCCAATAGAATTTTTCATCAATAATTCTATTTTTATTAAGCAAACGAATAGTAATTTCACGAGAACGGATTGACAACAAATCTGAATCGCCACACAAATAGCTTACTGCATTCATAAAGAAATCAAGATTACCTGTATAGGCACGCTTGTCAAACGAAAAATACTTATAAAAATACAGTGGCTTTGGAACTGTATCGCCATTGGTTACTTCTATTTCGTTGCGGATTATATCACCATCTGTAACAACTATGATGCGATTTTGTGATGATTGTTTTTGGTAGGTAAAATCTTTTGGCATTTTATACGTTGTGTCACCCTTTTCCAACGGTGATTTACGCGAAGCATAGAGCGAATTATAATTCCCCTCTAAAAGCACTGCAGTTGGAACGTAATATCTATTGAAGAAATTTTTATCGGGATTACTTTGCAACACTTGGAAGCCAACAGTATTAGGCGTCATCAATACACGTGCGTATGCCGATGAAGAAAGCAGTACTGTCTTTTTCAAGTTTCCATTTCCTTGAAGTGTATCAATTGTGCTAGCAAATTCCGACTTTACAACATCTATATTTTTGGTAATTAAATGAGGTTCTTTAGTAGGTTTCATCAATGGAAAATAATACCACGGAACAGGAGCAAAACGAGCTTGTTCACCAACGGCAGCAACATTCATTGGAATATTTGCACACTGATTGTCAAGTAACACAGTAGAATTGATACGCACTCCCAAATTGAACAACAAATCAGAGTTGTTCAGTTCTTTTGGCAACGCATACGTATACGAACTCGTTTTGAGTGAATCCATGCTTGCCCACACGTTGTCGGACATATACAAGACATTTCCGTTATTCATTATATATTGGTCTATAATGAATTTATCTTGTTCGGTGAATGGTTTGGTTGGTTCTGCTATAATCAATGCATCAAACTTTACAAGAGAATCCTTCTTTGTAAGTGCTTCTTTCTTCGTATGTACATCGTTTTTTGCTGTAAGCGAATTAAGTAATTCTTGTGAAGAAATTCTATGAACATTATATAAATCGAGTAAAGAAAACGTTGCGTTGTAGCAATACAACAAAGGCATTTCTCCTTGACTGGTAAGAAACGCAATATTTTTCCGTTCTTTTACCGTCAATTGTTGAATTGACTTTACGCATTGATATTCAAGATCTTGCAAAGACTGGTTTATTTGTTGTTCAGGTGAATTTCCCAACGCATCGTTCAACATATTTACGGTTACAAATTTCTGCGAAGTAGAAATTATCATACCAGGAATCACATAGCGTTGCACCATTTTCCCGTTCTCATCTTGTTCCTGAATGGTATATGGCGTAAGCCCGTACGATTCGTGCAAACGAGATATGGTGTGCTTAAAATTCTTGGCATCGCCAATTGTTTGTGGGTCTATTGATTTTATAAGTAAACGTTCTTTCCCTGCAACTTGTTGGATTTCGTTCAACAAATCCATCACTTCACGTTGCATTTTTGCAAAAGATGCCGGCAAATCGCCATCAAGATACACCGTTACACGAATGGTGTCGTCAAGATTTTCGAGCACATTTTTGGTTGATTCAGAAAGTGTATAACGACCTTCTTCGGTCATATCAAGACGCACATATTTGAATTCGCTCAACCATAACAAACCCACCGTTATGGCAATTGCTATCACAACCTTTAGAACTATAGAATATGTAGTTGTTCCTTTCATCTTCGTTACTTACGTTTTTTAGCGAGCGACAATGTTGTACAATACAAGAATAGCGCTATTATACCAAGGAAATAGATTAAATCGCGAGAATCAAGTACGCCACGACTTATTGAATTATAGTGCTGGTTGATTCCAAAATTTGAAACAAACGAAAACTTGGTAAACATATCGGCCACAAAGTCAAATCCTATATAAAACACAAAACAAATTGATGCCGTTAGAATAAATGCGATAATTTGATTTTCGGCAAGCGATGAAATAAATGTACCTATAGCCAAATAAATTCCTCCAAGCAGAAACAAACCAATATATGCACCTATGGTTGCACCAACATCAATATTACCCACCGGACTTCCCAATGCGTAAACTGTAATAAAATAGACAACAGTTGGCAACAATGCGAAGAACAACAACGCGAGTCCTGCCAAAAACTTGCCTAATACAATAGACACATCAGAAACTGGCATAGTGAGCAACAATTCCAATGTTCCCGACTTCGACTCTTCACTGAAAAAGCGCATAGCAATAGCTGGTATCAGAAATAAGAAAACCCATGGTGCCAAAATAAATAACCCATCAAGATTTGCATATCCCGAACTCAAAATATTGTAATCGCTATCAAAGACAAAAAGGAACAATCCTGTTGCCAACAAAAATACGATTAATACCAAATAACCTATCAGAGAGCTGAAAAAGGCAGATAACTCTTTCCTAAATATAACTAACATACACTTCAAAACAAGGAGTGCAAATATAATAATTATTTCTTTTTTTCATCTTTGATTTGCAAATTATATACCAAATTGTAAAACTTTTCCACCAATTAACATCATTTATTGTTTGAGTATTCAAAAAAAAACATCGGAATGATTTTATTTTTTATACAAAATAAGAAACTAAAGGTATGACCTTTAGTTTCTTTAAGGCTCCTTTTTATTGATTTTCAAATTTTTAGCTAAAAATCATGTGTTTCACTTATTTATGGTGTTAATAAATAAGGCATTATGATTTAAAATCTTTATGCTAAAATCTTTCCGGAAGAATTTATTGATACAATAAAAAATGTACCTTTGGAGAAAGGATTTTTATGGACTCAATTATAAATATTTATCAAATTTTCACGAGACTTTTTGCTAATTCTAACGAGAACAATCAAGAATATGGCACTATAGAAGAAAATGGTTGTTCTAAATTTGATAACATTACAAATATAGCTCTTGACGAACTGCGTAAGATGGGAATCACGCATGTATGGTACACCGGTATTATTCGCCATGCTTCATGCACAAACTACTCAAAATATGGTTTGTCGGCCGATAACCCACAAGTAGTAAAAGGCCGTGCCGGTTCTCCTTATGCCATTAAAGACTACTACGACGTAGATCCGGACTTGGCAACCAATGTGCGTACACGTATGCAAGAATTTGAAAACTTGCTAAAACGTACGCACGATGCCAATTTAAAGTGTATCATTGATTTTGTTCCAAACCACGTTTCTCGTGAATACAACTCCGACAATCTTCCAGACGGTGGAACTTCGTTAGGAAGTTATGATGACACTTCAGTTTCATTTGCGCCAAACAATAACTACTACTACATACCTAACGAAGAATTGCATTTACCTAACGATATCACTTTTCCGTATAATGAAAATGCCCCAAAGTATGAGGAAATTCCAGCAAAAGTTACGGGAAACGATGTATTCTCTGCATACCCAAGCAAAAACGATTGGTACGAAACCATAAAACTTAATTATGGTGTTGACTTCCAAGATTGTTGGAAAAATCATTTCGAACAAATTCCAGACACTTGGATTCGCATGTATGAAATACTTTCTTTTTGGGCTAAAAAAGATATTGACGGATTTCGTTGCGATATGGCAGAAATGGTTCCTGTTCAATTTTGGGGCTGGGTTATTCCTCAAATCAAACTAATGAAACCAGACATTATCTTTATTGCTGAAATATACAATCCCGATGCATACTCCACCTATCTAGACAAAGGTCATTTTGATTATTTGTACGACAAAGTTGGTTTATACGACACCATGCGCTTGATAGTTGAGGGGAATGGTTCTGCACGCTATATATCAGACTATTGGAGACGCACGGAAGCGTACACCGGCAAAATGCTTCGTTTTTTGGAAAATCACGACGAACAACGCATTGCCTCATGTTTCTTTGCAAACAACGGAGACAGAGCTATAGCAGCCATGATTCTCCTGGCTACGCTCAACAAGGGGCCTCTCATGATTTATTTTGGTCAGGAAATTGGCGAACAAGGCATGAACAAAGAAGGTTTCAGTGGCATAGATGGTAGAACCTCAATATTTGACTATTGGGGAATGACGGATTTCAACAAATGGGTGAATGGTGGAAAATTTGATGGAGGACGCTTGTCTGAAAGTCAGAAAGACCTACGCCAATCATATTGCAATCTACTCTCAATCCGACTTGAGTCTAAAGCAATACAAGAAGGCGACTTTTACGATTTAATGTGGGTTAATCAAAACAACCTTGATGCTGACAAAATTTTTGCATTCCTACGCTATACCAACGAAGAAAAATTGCTCATCATCGTCAACTTTGACTATAACGAGACGCAAACATTTAGACTCAACATAGGTGAACACGCACTAAAAACGATGGATTGCCCATTAGAAGGTAAACTTACTATTAAGAGCATTTTTGAAGAAACGTTTACCGATGCCTTTCCAATGGAGGAAATTTTGGACGAAGGAATGCCTATTTCAATTTTACCGAATTCGGCTCTCATCTTTAAATTAGAATGGAAATAACATTAGGTTTTTCGTCTTGTCCAAACGACACGTACACCTTTGATGCTTTGGTACACAAAAAAATTGACACCAAAGGCATTGATTTCAAATGTGTAATTGCCGATGTACAGGAATTGAATCGTCGAGCTTTTGTAGGCGATTTGCAAATGACCAAGTTGAGCTATTTTGCCTATGCAAAAGTTTTCTCCACCTATCAAATACTCGATGCCGGTAGTGCACTTGGTTTTGCCAACGGACCTTTATTTATATGTAAAAAAGGTGATGAACAAAAAATCAATGCCTCATCTCGAATTTTAGTTCCCGGATGGGGAACTACGGCAAATCTTTTGTTCTCTATGGCATACCCCGATTTCTCCCGAAAAGAAGAATGCCTCTTTTCTGAAATAGAATCAAAAATAATAACTGGCGAAGCTGATGCAGGTGTTATTATTCACGAGAATCGCTTTACCTATGCCGAACGTGGGTTTGCAAAACTCTGCGATTTGGGCGACTTTTGGGAGACACGTACGCACACGCCCATCCCACTTGGCGCCATTGCAATACGAAGAGATGTTCCCAATGATTTAAAGGAAACCATCAACCAGCTGCTCCGCCAAAGTATAGAGTACGCTAACGAACATCCGCAAGCCTCCAATGCTTTTATTCACGAGCATGCACAAGCTATTCAAGACGATGTTTTGAAACAACACATTGCGCTGTTTGTCAACGAATTTAGTCTTAGTCTTGGCGAGAAAGGGAGGAATGCAATTGAAACGCTTTACAAAAATGCGTTTGCGCAAGGAATTATTTCGTCAGAGCCGAAGAATATTTTTTCGATTCTGTAACAACTTCCGATACTCCAGCACTACCATAAGCAACGCAACCATTCCATACAGCAGAAACATCTGCTGAAGAGAAATGTGCACCGACAAATTTGCATGTGGAAATGTAGTAATGTCGGCTATGCAGTCTTGCATGTAGCCGGTGACGAAATTGAGCGCAGCAACTATGATTTTTGCTCCCGGTAAAAACCAGTATAGAGATAAAGAAGCAAGTACACCAACCAAAATCACAAACGCCAACGGAATCACGATAATATTGGCAAGTAAATTATACACCGGGATGGTGCCGAAATAATAGACTGTGAGCGGCAGTGTGCCAACTTGCACCGAAAGCGACACAGCTACAATTCCCCACAAATATTGAAAAATAGGCGTTTCGGGTGCAAGCCATTTTTGGACATACTGCCCAAAATAAACAATGCTGAGCACTGCCAGATACGATAGTTGAAAACTGACTGAAAATACATCATTAGGCGAAAGCACGAGCGACAAAAACGCCGCCGCTGCTAAAGAATTATAAGTACTGAGATTTCTTCGTAGCAAGAGCGAAACCGAGACCAAGGTGCACATAATTGATGCTCGCTCCACCGATGGGCTCATTCCGGTGATGCACGCATACATCCATAAACAACACACGCAACAGACTATTTTTATCCAGAGATATTTCCGCTTGCGGATAAACGAAAACAAGAAAAATAATATTCCGCTCACAACGCCCACGTGCAAACCCGAAACCGCCAACACATGCATAACCCCAGCAGCCGAAAAATTTCCTTGCGTTTCTTCATCGAGCAACGATTTGTCGCCAAAAACCAAGGCGGCTATCAGTTGCAAATTATGTTCGGACAAACCCGACGAACGTAATGTCTGTAATGCTTTGCCACGCAGACTCATGCAATATGAAAACACGTCAGCATCGTGGCCCACACGCTCCCATTTTCCTGCGGGAACATAGGCTTGGGAGTAGATATACTGATTTGCCAAAAAACCTTTATAGTCAAACGTGGCGCCCTCCTGATTTTCTATCTCTCTGGATTTGGCACGAATTACTACCACATCGCCATACGAAAGCGTTTGAGCAAGACTGTCTTTCTTAAAATACACAACGGCCTTGCTGGGTTTCTCTCCAGAAATTTCTATGGTTGTTTTGTACGTTTTAGGTTTTTCTTCAAGATTGCTGATGATTTTAGCATAGTAGACCTCTCCTGTAGGAAGCGTAACATAGCGCTGCGCATGTAATGCAGCATTTTCATAACCGGCAAAGCAAAACCACAAAAACAAAAAAGCCAAGTGATACCGTTTCAGCACTTGAGCCAAAGCGATACACATACCAGCCCCAACCATAAGAGCCACCACGCACGCACCTTGCGATGCATCGGTTGGTTGGAAACTATTCCATACAATTCCTGTAATGAATGCGGTGGCGACGCATACACAAGGGTTTCTTGCCAATAGATTGTTGCGGATATTGGTCAAGAGGTCGTTATATAACGACATACACTGTCTTCTCTATTTTTTAAAAAATTTTATTTTGTAACCTGTTCGAACTTTTCCTTCTGAAATATTTGTTAAACGGCGTTGCAACAAACGGCGTTGCAATGCACCCAAACGGTCAATAAAACATTTACCATCGAGATGATCATATTCGTGTTGTACAACGCGAGCACACACTCCGGAGAATGTTTCTACATGTTCTTCGAAATTTTCATCTAAATAGCGCATTTTCACATTCGACTTGCGCGATACATCTTCATGAATGCCGGGGAAACTAAGGCAGCCTTCGTTAAACAACCATTCTTTTCCTGATTCTTCAAGAATTTGCGCATTAATAAACACTTTCTTGAATCCTTTTGCCTCAGGATAATCTTCTACAAAAGAATTTGCGTCAATCACAAACATACGAATAGAAAGCCCTATTTGCGGTGCAGCCAAACCTACTCCATCTGACGCGTACATGGTGTCAAACATGGTTTGAATAAGTTCTTGTAAATCTGGGTAGTCTTTATCAATATCGGTTGCTACTTTGCGTAACACCGGGTTTCCATATGCAATGATAGGTTTTATCATAATAAACTATTCTTTTGTTCTAAATATGATTGTAAAATAATTGTGGCACTAATGCTGTCAACTATTTCTTTGTTTTGTCTTTGTTTTTTCTTCATGCCACCGTCAAGCATTGCCTGGTGAGCCATTGATGACGTAAAGCGTTCATCCATTTCGCTGAGTGGTATGGTTGGGAATTGCGTTTTGAAGTGTTTTTCAAATGTTTTTACAAATTTTGCATTTCCCGAATCTTCATTGCGCAAGGTTTTGGGCATTCCAATCACCACATGCTCCACCGTTTCTTTGGCAAAATAGTCTTTGAGGAATTGTAGCAAATCACACGTTCTCACGGTTGTGAGCGAGGTTGCTATAATCTGCGAAGGGTCAGTAACGGCGATGCCGGTACGCTTTGTCCCATAGTCTATTGCTAAAAGTCTTGCCATGTGGCAAAGGTAAAAAATTTTGCGTTCAAAAAGTAACAAGCACATTAATTTACTGAAACGCAAATACGCTCACTTACTATCTCTTCTTTTTAATAATTTTTGTATCTCATCAGAAAGGCAATCATTGAAATCTTGTAACGCAAATTTAACCACAGGAGCCCCACCAACATGCGATGTGATTTCATAATTCCCATATTCAAAAACGATTGTGTCACCTATAATATATGCCCCACTCTCGGGTAATGGTATTGTCCAATCACAATCTCCATTATAGAAGTTTACTGTTATATAATCGAGCAATTCTGCACAAGTTTTCACTTCAAAAGAATTCATAAGACCAACCTTAATACGTTCTATAATTTCATTCTCTTTGTTTGAATTTAACATATTCATTCCAAGTAGTGTTCCTGTATTTTTTGAAAAACTCTCTCCACCGGAAAGTGAAGACGGATAAGCACCTCCTTCATAAACCGTTATACTTTTTTTGTATGTTACTATCTCATTATCTTCATATACCTTTTTATAAGAAACATTATTTTCAAACTTTTGGCTTGATAGTGTGTCCTTGAGTTCTTCCGTTATACTATCCATAAAAACACGAAAACCATTATGAAAAGAATCTTCAACGACATTCTTTTGTATTTGAATTGGCGTATTTACAAAAAAACAGAATCAAGCCACGAGCATATTGAGACTGCAACGATACTGGAATCAACAGGATAGTCAATATCGTATTTCAATTCCACATCGTACGTTCCGTCTGCAATGCCAAATACCTCATAAAGTTTCTGGATTTTCACAGGATTTTTAATTGTAGTATTCAATTCTACGCCTGTTTTTAGTGTATTACAACTATTGCAAACCAACAAAAACATCAATAGTATCAATAGGGTTCTCTTTTTCATTGTTTTTGTTATTTTCACAAATATAGTAATAAAACACAGTGCAATGAAAAAAATGTCCAACGGGCTATTTGTATGTTATTTTACGAAATGTTTGCATACTTCTCCGGCTATGGTAAAGCCGAATGCTGCGGTTACGTGGGCAAGCGAGCCATTTACTCGTTTCTTTACACCATCAACTTCCATCAACACGGACTCATGCTCAATCTGTTCGCAGCTATACACACAGGGAAAGGGTTTTGAAGGCAATTCGCCTTTGCGCATATTTTTACGTAAACTGCGGGCAAATAAATCATACTGCACGTCCCAAAACTCATCGACACGGATTTGTTGCACGTCCATTTTGAGTGCCGCACCCATTGACGAAATGAAGAACGCATCGGTTTTGGTGGCCTCACGAATTAGGTGCATTTTACACTGCATTGTGTCAATGCAATCTATTATGACATCGTATTCGGCAAGCGGGAACGTGTGAGCATTGTCGGGCGAATACATTTCGCTGCGCACTGTAATTTCCACATCGGAATTAATTTCGCACATGCGTTGTGCCAGCACTTCTGCTTTTTTCTGTCCTATGGTTTTGGTTGTTGCCGGAAGTTGGCGGTTAATGTTCGACTCTACTATATCATCAAAATCGACTATGGTAATGTGCTGAAAACCGCTACGAACCAAACTTTCAAGGCACCAACTGCCTACGCCACCTACACCGAATTGAATAATCTTTACTCGACCGAAACGTTCAAGCGTTTCTTTGCCAAGCATTAATTCTATTCGCTGAAACCGTTCAGACATGTTCGGTTAGTCTTCAAATTGCAAATCGCATTGTTTGTATTCATCGCTCTTGATTGACATGAAGATTTGCGACTTTTTGTTGCGCATCCATTGGTTCAATACTGTTTGTTTTTTTGCTTGCAAAGCCAATTCTTTCACATCGGCGTAATCATCGACCAACGAGGCTTTGTGTTCGGGCACATTCGAAATCATTTTGAGTATTTTGTACACCTGCGCACCTTTGTCGTCATATGTCATAATAGGTTCAGAGATTTCGTTCTGTTTCATATTTTTGAGCGTGTACCAGGTTGTTGGCTCAATCATTCCATCTTCAAACTTTGGAGTGCCAGTGTATGGATTCATGTACAAACCTCCATTTTTGTTTGATTTTTCGTCCATAGAATATTTTTGCGCAGCTTTTTCAAAACTAAACGTATCGCAGATTGCTTTACGAACGCTATCGGCTTTAGTATAAGCGGCTTGCATTTCTGCCACGGTAACTTGTGGTTTCACCAAAATGTGTTTCAATTTGGCTTTTTCGCCTTTAATTTCAACCATTTGAATAACGTGATAGCCGAAATCGGTTTTTACCACACGTGAAATTTCACCTTCTTTCAAACGGAACGCAACGGCTGCAAATTCAGGCACAAGCTCGGCGCGTGAAAGATAATCGCCCAAAAGTCCACCCATTTTTGCCGATTCGGTGTCGTCACTGTACAGTACTGCGAGTTTTGAAAAATTCTCACCATTGATGGCACGTTGACGAATTTCCTCAGCTTTTTTACGCAACGCCTTGTCTTCTTCGACAGTCACTTGAGGTCTAATCACAATTTGTGCAAACTCATAGCGAGTAGGAATTTTTGGCATACTATCTTGATGGCTCATGTAGTATAGACGCACATCGTTTGGAGAAACTTCAACTTCTCCAATTATGGTATTTTGAACCTTTTGTGCCAATAGTTGATCTTTGATTACAGGCTTCCAATCGGTGCGAATTTCAAGTTCAGTTTTGCCATAAAAAGTTTCCAATTGCGCCAAACCGTCTTTTGTTCCCGAAATTGCTTTAATTCTTCTGTCTATCTCTGTATTTATCTCTGCATCCGTTACCTCCAAACTATCTATTTTAGATTGGTCTACCAACAATTTTTGCATTACCATTTCCTTAAAAATGTCGCATTTTTCAGACTTTTCTCCTTGTTGGAGCATAAGTAATTGCTGATTGTCAACATCGGACTGTTTTATCATATCATCGCCAACCACAACAATGATTTGGTCTAACACTTGAGAATATGAATATGATGCAAAAATGAAAAATGCACCAAATAGCAGTAATTTCTTGTAATTCATAGTTGTAGTTTTAATAATACACTTCAAATTGTCCTTTATGCGAAGCATCTTGATATATTTTGTTTCGCATGGTTTTCAACAATTCAACTTTTCGAGATTGCAATATAACCTTTGCAATTTTATCATGAACCAATTCTACTGGCATAGGGTTTCCTGCACTCAACGATTCTTCAATTCTCACAAAATACACTTTTGAAGAATCTTCTAATTTCGCACCTCTTCTTGTATATGCCTCATTGCGTACATCAAAAGGTAATTCTTGTTTCATTGCATCTAAATCGACCCATGTATTGGCGAATGAAAATTTTTGGCAATGCATAAAACAGTAATTTTTCAATTCATCCAACGCATCGTCTTTTTTTGAAAAAAACAAATCTTCAACAACTTTAATATCTTCTTGTTTTTCTACTGGAAACACTATCATTATTGGTTTTACGATTGGTGACGATAATATAAATTCATCTCTATGTTTTGCGTAATAATCATCTATTTCTTTTTGAGGAATCAGCGTATCAAGTTTTTGCATAAGAAATATTTGTTCGTACGTGTTTATGTACAGCTCTTCGCGAAAACGTTTTACTTGATTTTGCAAGACGCTGTCGTCATCAGGAATATTATCGTCAGCTTTTTCATACAATAAGGTAAAATGCAACCAATCGTCCACAAAATTTTTTACAAACGTCACACTGTCTTCTGCTGACAATGAAAGCGGCATAGCCGACATCACTTCGTCTTTATACAAAACGTGGGTTTTAGTTTTTGCTATAACATCACGAGTTCCTTGTTCAGTTTGTTTACACGAAACCGCAAAAACAACAAGCATAAAGAACGTATATACATTCACATATTTCATAACATATACGATTTCAGTTGTTCAACGACTGCAGAATTTTTCTCTATCGTATGTCGTTTTTGCAACGAATTCAACCACAATCGTTCTATTTCTTTTTGATAATCTAATAATAACTGCGATTTTGCTTCTTCTATTGTTTGCTGACGACTTTCTAAGTCATAATATTTCACATGCACTTCTTTTTCCAAATACATAATTTTATCGGGCATAGCGCATTGATTCATATATCGTCCGGAACAGTTTGTCTCTACTACATCTTCGGGTTTACGCAATGGTTCTTTTTTGTCAACATCAATACCATTGGCATATTTTGCATTGATAGTGTTCAAAACATACAACTGCGGCGAACCAAGCGATTCGTAATACGCTATTTTATCAGAATCGTTCAACTTCACTTCTCTATTTCCATACCATAGAGCCTGTTTGCTTAGCAATTTTTGTACTTTGGCATACGCCTTCAAATTATTGATAGTGAAAACAACAGACTCTTCACGTTGTGGCGACATATACTTTTCTTTATTTTGACTGAAGAAGAAACGCATTCCAACCGAATCTTGCTCCGCCTCATGTATCACTTCTCGTTTCACTAACTCATACACAATCATACCATCATGATATTCTTGCATGGTATATTGAAAATCTTTGTCGTTTTTTTGTAAATCTTGCATTGCAGCAAGTTCAAGTTTGCGTAGCACATAGTCGTTGTAGCGAATACGCACCACCATGTCTTTGTTGTACACATCGCGTAAACGATTTGTTTGAATGGCTTGCAAGTAACTAAAAAAATCATTTCGTTCATAGTTTTTACCTGAAATCTGAAACAACGTCACATCTTCCTCAAACTTTGGAGCGGTCCATTTTCCTAACAAAATTGCAGGATCAACATATTGCATGCAACGCTCTAATTCATCACGATTTTCTGTAAATCCGAGCGATTTTTTCATTTTATTCTCGTAGTATTTATTGACAACCGAACTACGACTCGGATCGTTTTTTATGCGTTTTGCGTATCCATTGCGATATGCTTCAAAACCCGGTAACTCCATCAAATACAAGCGTTGCACTATAGCATAGCCATACGGCAAAAGCATTGGTTTGGAATATTCTCCATCGGTTTGCATTGCAAAAAGCGTTTCCTTGATTTCACGGCTATACGGCATTCCGTTATCAATAAGCCCAAGCACGCCTTTGTTTTGCCGCAAGTTTTCGTTCAGATTATAGCGATTACTCAAGGTATCGAAAGGAACGCCTGCCTGCAATTGCTGATATACGCTGTCGATTGTTGCTTTTGCCTTGTTCCAACCAATTGTATCGTTTGTTTCGGGGTAAATTAAAATAATTGCCGCATCTACCGCACCTTTGGTAGCACGCTTTCCGAGCACTTTCAAAAAATACCAACCTTCTTCGGTGCGAACAGTGACCGTCTCGCCAACTTTGGCATTATATAAAGCTTCCTCATACTCATAGGGTGAAACCATTGCGGTTATGTATCCAACATTTCCGTTGAATTGCTTGCTTAAATTATCGTCGGAATAGGCATAAACACATTCCTGGAACGAAATGCCACTACGTAGCTTTTCTTTTACTTTTCGCATCTTGTTCCATGCAGCCAAAGTGTCTTTTGGCGAATCATTGACATTTGATTTTATAAAAATATGAGCCACTTCGTAATCCCAATGCAATCGGTCATATTCCTTTTTGACCATATTTTCGCGCATTTTTTCAGAGCCAGCATACATCTTATCATGCGCGGTCATTTTGAAATATTTGAAAAACTCTTCCCTAAAAGCCGTCGTTGTATCAAGCTGCATATGTTCAGCTTCGGCTACTTTTAATTTATATTCCACAAACTTGTCTACGTACGCATTGAGCGTCATTGTATCGGTATTTCCGAGAGCATTATATTTGGTGTAAAACCATATAAAATCGCCCACGGAAAATTCAGTAGAATCAACGCGAAGAAGCGTTGACTTTATCAAAGAGTCAGGAATTTGAAGTCTTTCTTGTGAAAATGAAAGGAAAGAAACAAAAAGAAATACCAGTAATACAAATGGCCGTTTCTTCATATCTCTATTCACGACTATAGTTTGGCGCTTCGCGAGTAATTGTTACATCATGTGGATGACTCTCGGTGTAACCAGCATTCGTGATTTTCACAAACTTAACACGATGTAATTCATCAATGGTAGAAGCACCGCAGTATCCCATACCTGAACGAAGACCGCCCATAAGTTGATATACTTCTTCGGCCAATGTACCACGATAAGGAACGCGAGCTACAATACCTTCAGGAACGAGTTTCTTAGCATCGGTTTCCTTGTCTTGGAAATAACGGTCTTTCGAACCTTGCTGCATTGCTTCCAAAGAACCCATACCACGATATGCTTTGAACTTACGACCTTGGAAAATGATTGTTTCGCCGGGAGATTCTTCCAAACCTGCGAACAAAGAGCCTAACATTACCGAACTTGCTCCGGCTGCTAATGCTTTTACAATATCACCTGAATAACGAATACCACCATCGGCAATGATTGGAACTCCTGTGCCTTGCAATGCTTCGGCCACATCAAATACCGCTGACAACTGAGGCACGCCAATACCGGCAATGATACGAGTTGTACAAATAGAACCAGGACCTATACCAACTTTTACTGCATCGGCACCGGCTTCTACTAATGCCTTTGCTGCTTCGGCTGTTGCTATGTTTCCGGCAATAAAATCTATTTGAGGATACATTTGTTTTGCTTTGCGTACTGTGTCAATCACTCCTTTTGAGTGACCATGAGCTGTATCAATTACAACAACATCAACCTCGGCTTGTACCAACGCATCCAAGCGTTCGAATGTATTAGACGTAACGCCAATAGTAGCACCTACGCGTAATCTTCCTTTGTCGTCCTTGCACGCATGTGGATTGTCGATTGCTTTAAAAATATCTTTGTATGTCAATAAACCTACCAACAAGCCTTTATCATCAACTACAGGAAGTTTTTCAATTTTGTTTGCTTGTAAAATTTCTGCTGCTTTTGACACATCGTCGCCTTGGCGAATAGTTACCAAGTTCTCGCTAGTCATTACTTCAGAAATCAATTTCTTTTGGTTTGAAATAAAACGCAAATCACGGTTTGTAACAATTCCCACAAGCTTACGTCCTTCGCCAATTACCGGAATTCCACCGATTTTAAATTCTCGCATCAAATTAAGAGCATCTGCAACTGTTGCTGAAGGCACAATTGTGATAGGATCGTAAATCATACCGTTTTCACAACGTTTTACGCGTTTCACTTCCAACACTTGTTGCTCAACTGTCATATTTTTATGGATAATTCCTATTCCCCCTTCACGAGCAAGTGCAATTGCCAAACGAGAATCAGTAATGGTATCCATTGCTGCGGAAACGATTGGACAATTTAAAGAGATATTGCGTGTTAATTTTGTTGAAATATTTACTTGATATGGCAACACCTCTGAATAACGAGGTATAATCAACACATCGTCGAAGGTCAATCCTTCTCCAATAATTCGATCCGTTTTATATGACATAGTCTTGATTTTTTATTTGAGCAAAAATAGAGAAATTTCCGTTTATCTCAAAAAAATTACGCCTTGTTGGTAATTTTTAACGGAACATATTTTGAAACGTCGGCGCCATACGACAACAATTCTCTCACGATTGATGATGAAATGTGCGAAAACTCAGGAGGAGTAACAAAAAAAACAGTTTCTATTCCGGCTATTTCTTTGTTGGTTTGCGCTATTGGTTGTTCGTACTGAAAATCGCTCGCATTGCGTAGCCCGCGAATAAGATACTGAGCACCTTGCTGTTTGCAAAAATCTACGGTGAGCGAGGTGTAACTTGCAACGCGCACCGCAGGATTTTTTCCATAGAGTGCTTTTACATACTCAATTCGTTGCTCAACCGTCATAAAGCCTTGTTTTTCAGCATTATGACCAATAGCCACGATTACCTCATCGAATAATGGCAATGCCTTATCAAGCACCGCTTTGTGGCCGTTGGTAAATGGGTCAAAACTCCCTGCAAACACTGCTATTTTTCGTTGTTGATTCATATCATTTCCTCATGAAACATTCGCAATAATACGAAAAAAAATCAAAGGCGAATGCAATTCGCCTCAACCAATAACTCATAACGCAAACTCATAAACCACAACTTTTTTCTTATCTTTGCAAAAAAATTACAGATATGTGGGTTGTATGCTCTGATTTAGAAGGCGTTTGGGTTCCCGAAGTTTGGATAAACGTCGCAAAAAAGACCGGTATTGATTCGTTAAAATTAACGACGCGCGATATTCAAGACTATGATATATTGATGAAATATCGTCTCGAAATACTTGACGAACACAAACTTACGATTCACGACATACAACATGTAATTTCCACCATTCACCCATTTGAAGGTGCATTGGAGTTTACAAAATGGTTACGCGAAGTGAGCCGTTTTGTGGTTGTTTCCGACACGTTTGTAGAATTTGCAAAACCGCTCATGGCGCAGTTAGACGACCCATTTATTTTATGTCACTCATTGGAGATAGACAACAACGGTCGCATTACCAACTACAAATTGCGCCAAGCAGACCCAAAACGTCGCACGGTGGAAGCCTTTCAGAGCATGAATTTCAAAGTGCTTGCATTTGGGGACTCATACAACGACGTTTCTATGCTGAAAAAAGCAGATGTAGGCATACTCTATTGCCCACCACAAAACGTGATTGATGATTTTCCGGAGCTTCCCGTTGCTCGTAACTATGATGAATTGAAGGCTTTGATAGAACAACATATTTACCAAGACTAATGGCAGAAACATTTCCTCAAAAAATAACAACGTTTCTTAAAGAGCACCACGTAATAACGATTGCAACCTGCGAAGGCTCGCAGCCATGGTGTTTCAATGCGTTTTACGTATTCGACGAAGAAACACAATCATTTATTTTCACCTCACACGAAGACACGCGCCATGTGCAAGAAGCACAAAAGAACCAAACGGTGGCCGGCAGTGTAGTTCTTGAAACGAGTAACGTTGCAAAAGTACAAGGCTTGCAATTTACCGGCAACATGATTCTTTGCGAAGAAGAAATGGAAAAGAAAGCCAATAAACTTTACATAAAACGCTTCCCTTTTGCCACTCTTACTCCCAAAACACTATGGCGAATAGAAATTTCTACGGCAAAAATGACCGACAACACTCTCGGGTTTGGGAAAAAACTTACGTGGGATAGATAGCCTCCGCAGTTTTGTTGGCGGCACACGAGAATACGTTAATTTTCAGCAGAAATGGTGAGTTTCGGGTAATCGACATTATCTCACAAAATTTCTTATTGAAACAGCCATAGAATCCAAATATTTTATACTTTTGTTTTCGATTATGCCTTTTTAGCTCAGTGGTAGAGCACTTCACTCGTAATGAAGGGGTCGCGAGTTCAACTCTCGCAAAAGGCTCTCAAAGAAAACCTATCAAGCGTGATAGGTTTTCTTTCTTCAAAAAAGCATTACTATTTGCTAGCAAATCACAAAAGACATTTTATAACTCCTAAAAAACAAAAAGTATGAAAAAAGTAGCATTAATTTTAAGCATCGTAGCCCTTTGTTCTTTCACGATTGGGGATGTATTCAATGACAGTACAATGGTTTGGGGTTGTAGTTCTTCAAACGTTTACCACCGATTGCCATCATGTAGCGAAGTAAAGAAATGTGATAAACCAACACGCATATCTCTTACTGCCGCAAAAGAAAAAGGGATGACTCCATGTAGCATTTGCGTTGACAAAAAAGAAAAGCAAAACGCTAAGGCTACTGAATCGGTAAATAAATCAAAATCTTCAAAAGCAGGCAAAACAGTGAAACAGTCTCCAGAGAAAAAAGTAAAAGAAACTCCTGCGAAAAAAGAAAAACAAGCTACAAAAACGAGAAAGGCTAAGTCAGAGAAAAAGGCTACCACCAAAACAACTTATGACGTACCTGCATATTACTACGAAGGAGATAAAACAGTACTAGAAAAAGCTCCTGCAGAAGAGACAGACGTTGAAGAAGACGAAGCAGACGAGGTTGAAGGAGAAATAGACGAAGATAAAGACGAATAGAAAGGTCTACTGATAAAACAAAAAAAGACGCGAAATGCGTCTTTTTTTTATCCACTTATTGAGAGGTGATTTATTGTACGATATTCATCTCGTCTAACAAATATCCGGCTCCGGCGAATTTATCAATCACAAACAATACATACCGTATATCTACGGCTATAGTGCGTTGTACCGTCGGTTCAAAAATAATATCGCCACTCATGGCTTCCCAGTTGCCATCAAACGCAAGCCCTATCAATTCGCCATTGGCATTCATAACCGGACTACCGGAATTTCCACCGGTAATGTCATTATTGGTTATAAAACACAAAGGCAATTCTCCGTTTTTATCGCTATAGCGTCCGAAGTCTTTTTTGTCATATAGTTCTATGAGTTTTGCGGGAACTTGGAACTCACGATTGGTGCTATCCATTTTCTCCATCACACCTTTCAGTGTTGTATAATAATGGTATGAAACACCGTCTTTAGGCTCATAACTTTGTACAGAGCCATAGGTCAAACGCAACGTAGAGTTTGCATCAGGATACATAAGCGAATCGGGATACATTTTCATAATTGCATCGACGTACAATGTATTAAGGCTATCAATTGCGGGACTATCAACATAATTTCGCACCAAAAAATATTCCATTAACGTATAACGAAGCAAATTAAACAATGGATCTTTTCCTAGAACCTTGACATTTGGTTTTTCAAGAAATGCGTTAAAACGAGCCTCGTCAGTGAAGAATGATTTCTGAAACACATCGTCGGCATATTTCGCTACGTCTTTTTTATATTTTTTCACCAATGGGAATGATTTGTCACCATAAATAGGATAATTCAAATAATACCATGTAGCATATGTAAGCGAAATGAATTGCGATTCGTCAACAACTGCATCGTAATCTTTAAAGAATTTCTTTGCTTTGTCGCGTAAACGTACCTGAACTTCACGCAAGAAGACCGGGTCTTCGGAATTCAACGCATCTACAATATCCAAACAGTCATATGCAAACATGAATACTTGTACTTGGTCGAGCAATCCGGTATTAAGCATTGTGTAGTATGCATTTGAGAAGGCATTGTTTTCATAATATTGCGCCAATGAATCTAGCACTCCTCCGTATTTTGCAACTCGTGCAGAATCGGCCATAATCCATTCGCGTAAAGCTTTTTCTTGTTCAAGTTTTTTGTCTACTACATTCAAGTCTTTAATGCCTTTGCTTTGTCCTATACTGTATTTCCAATAATTACTCAAATTGTCATATTTTGAAGCATATTTTATGCGAATCAAGGAATCCTGATTCATGTATTTTTTATAATTCGCCAATACAACATCACCTATCAATTTTACAGTGTTGTTGCTCATTGATTGGAAATACTTAATGTCTGCTGACGAGCGATAACGGTCGGTAGAACCTGGAAAACCCATTATCATAGCATAGTCATCTTCATTATATCCTTTGAGAGAAACCGACAAAAATTGCTTTGGTACTAGCGGTTTGTTTTTTGTAGAATACTCAGCCGGCATACCAGTTTCATCAACATAGATACGCAAAACGCAGAAATCGCCGGTATGACGAGGCCACACCCAGTTGTCTGTTTCATCACCGAATTTACCAATAGTTCTTGGGGGCGCACCAACTAAACGCACGTCCTTGTAAGTTTCGTACACAAACAAGAAATACTGATTGTCGTTGAAAAACGGTTTTACCAAAGCACCATAGGCACAGGTGTCGGTTACCGATTTCTCTATTTTTTTAATAGCCTCTCCCAACCCACTTTCAGATAAAGCAGTGTCGTCTAATGCAGATGTAGCTGAATCTCCTTGATTTTTCATTTCGGCAAAAACTCTTTCGGTCACATCGTACATAGCAACCATACGTGTAGCAGTTATACCTTCGTTTTCCAATTCCTCATAGCCGTTTTTTGCCCAAAAACCATTATCTATATAATTGTTTGTGAGGCTGGTGTGCTTTTGAAGCATTTCAAAACCACAGTGATAGTTGGTCAACGCCAAACCTTTAGGCGAAACCAATTCGGCAGTACAAAAGAAACTATAAGGACGGTCAGCTTCGCTCAAACCAAGCACTGCGTCTTTTAGCGAAGAATGGTTAATGCTATAGATTTGTTCGGGAGTCAACGTACTTCCATTTTGTTGAATGTTTAATTTTTCCAACATGGTAAGCAACCACATTCCTTCGTCAGCAAAAATAGGGTTTAAGCAACACATACACCCAATGGCAAGCAGCAATTTTTTCATAGTTGTGAATTTAACGATTAAACATAATTTGTTGTGCGTGGCGTTCTTCCGAAACGTTTCCATCGGCATAGACGCAAGCTCCGTTCAAGAACGTTTTTTCGACTTTTGAGGAGAATATAGTTCCCTCAAGTGGCGACCAAGCACATTTATAAAGAATTTGATTTTTTGTTATTTCGGTAGTTTTTTGCAAATCAACGATTGCCAAATCGGCAAAATAGCCTTTACGTACAAACCCGCGTTCTTTAATTCCGAAAAGCGTTGCGGGATTGTGGCACATAGTTTTTACCACCAGTGGTAATGAAATTTCGCCTTGTTTGTAAAGCTCCAACATTACCAGCAGTGAATGCTGTACTAGTGGCATTCCTGACGCCGATTTCGTATAGGGGCGAAGTTTTTCATCAAGCGTATGAGGAGCGTGGTCGGTTGCAACCACATCAAGTTTTCCTTCACGGAGTGCTTCTCGGAGTGCTTCTCGGTCGGCGGTCGATTTTATTGCCGGATTACATTTTATATATGCCTGTTTTTCTGCGTAGTCATCGTCGGTAAACCAAAGATGGTGAACACAAACCTCGGCAGTTATCTGTTTCTGTCGAATATCGTCGGCAGAGAACAATGCCATTTCTTCGGCGGTAGACAAGTGAAGCACGTGCAATCGCGTTCCACATTGTTTAGCCAAATCTATTGCTTTCTTGGTTGATTTAAAGCACGCATCATTGCTTCTGATTTTTGGGTGGCACGCAAATGGAATTTCATCTCCATATTGAACCATATATCGTGCAAGATTTGCTTTGATGGTATCTTCATCTTCACTATGAATGGCAACGGGAATCTTCACTTCAGAGAATATTCCACGCAGTGTTTGCTCATCGTCAACAAGCATATTGCCGGTGCTAGAACCCATAAACACTTTCACTCCGCACACTAGCGAAGCATCAAGAGCACGAATTTGATCTAGATTCGTGTTGGTTGCGCCAAAGTAAAACGCATAGTTTGCATACGCCGTTTCAGACGTACGACGCAATTTGTCTTCCAAAGCTTCTATGGTTGTAGTTTGCGGAGCTACATTTGGCATATCCATAAATGTAGTAACGCCACCGGCCAATGCAGCACGCGATTCGCTGGCAATTGTTGCTTTATGCGTCAATCCGGGTTCACGAAAATGAACTTGGTCGTCAATAATGCCGGGAAAAATGTGCAGTCCTTTGCACGAAACAACATTGACTTGAGAAAGCAATGATTGCGGAACTTCGCCACGAAATACTTCAGCTATTCGATTACCATGAATTAGAATACTGCCAAAGAATTGTTCTCCTTCGTTTACAATACAACCTTCGTGTAACAGAATGTCCTTATTATTTTCCAAACTTACTATTCATTTTTAAGGAAATAACACCAAACGCAGCTTCTTTTATAATGCCACCGTTCATTTTGGAAGTTCCTTCCTTACGATCAGTAAAAATAATTGGAACCTCAACAATATTGAAGCCTTTTTGCCAGATTCTAAATTTCATCTCTATTTGGAATGCGTAACCTTTGAATCGGATTTCATCAAGGTTGAGAGAAGAAAGAGCTTTTGCGGTATAACAAACAAATCCGGCAGTAGCGTCACGCAAAGGCATGCGAGTAATAAAACGCACATACATTGATGCGCAATACGAAAGCAAAACTCGCTTCATAGGCCAATTTACCACATTCACACCCGTAACATAGCGCGAACCAACCGACATATCGGCATGGTCAACGGCACAGGCATTATACAATCGAACTAAATCATCAGGATTGTGGGAAAAGTCAGCATCCATCTCAAAAATGTAGCCGTAACCATTTTCCAAAGCCCAATGGAAACCGGCAATATATGCAAGTCCAAGACCTTGTTTTCCAGGACGTTCTAGTATATAAATTCTTTCGGGAATTTCCGTTTGTAATGATTTTACGATTGACGCAGTTCCATCAGGAGAATTGTCATCAACCACAAGAACGTCAAATTGTTTTTCGTATGAAAGAACTCGGCGAATAATCTTTTCAATATTTTCCTTTTCATTGTATGTGGGTATTATTACAATACTATCTGCTTTCATACTTCATTTTTTTCAAAATTACAATTTTTACTGATTTTGAGTCGATAAACTGATGTGAATTGAGAACGTAACAATGCTTTTTTTATTTTTCACACCATAGATATAATGTATTTCGTGAGAAATTCACTTAACACAAATATTGTTCTAACTAGACCTAAAATACTAAAGCAAGGGATTGTTTACGAGTTTTTTTGAATCTCTTCAAATACAAACGGAATTGATACAAATTGTTGGTATTCCATACCCCACTCTTTCATATCTTCATCATCGGCATCATATTTCCAATGAACTGCAACGGGAACACCATGTTTTTTCTTATGCTCTTCTATTATCCGCATCATCTCCAACAGATATTTTGACGATGTGGTATTAATATATTCCAACTGAATTTCCATATAGAAACCATCCATACATTTTACAATGTTGTTTTTAAGCCACTTTTCTATAGGAAGATAGAATGCCGATACATCTTCGGGAAACGAGCGCCCGAGTATGCACAATTTACTATCGTCTTTATTAAAAAAGACTTCAGGAGTCCATCCCTATGGTTTTATATGTAGTTGTTCCATGGTTATTTGTTATTTCTAAAAATAGCATCCTCTACCAAACCGCAGAGAATATGACCGACAAGTATATGAACCTCTTGAATGCGAGCTGTTTCAGAGGAAGAAACCACAATTGAAACATCACATAATTGTGCCATTTTGCCTCCATTTCCTCCAATCAATCCAACCGAAAAGATATGTTTTTCCTTGCAATACTGCAATGCCTTTACAATATTTTCAGAATTTCCCGAAGTAGAAATACCAATAAACACGTCGCCTTCTTTACCTAAAGCGGCAAGTTGACGAGAGAATAAATAATCGTATCCGTAATCGTTTGCAATAGAGGTGATTACCGAAGTATCGGTTGAGAAAGCCAAAGCCGGCAAACCAAGACGGTCAATACGGAAACGGTTCACCAATTCGGCGGCCAAATGTTGGGCATCGGCGGCACTTCCACCATTTCCGGCAAACATTGTTTTTCCGCCCGCCCTGTACGATTCAATCATTTTTTGTGCAACAGTTTCAATTTTGGCAATAGCGCTTTCGTCATTTAAAAACTTTGTTTTTACTGCTATTGACTGTTGTATCGTATCTTTTATATTTTCCTTCATTCTTTTCACATTTGTACACAAAGTTATTAAGTTTTCCAAAAATTAAGATACACCTTGACTGAAATCTCTATATTTGATTTGAAATTTTACACAATGACTTATATAGAACAACCGATTCCTCACTATTCGTGGGTTAACAACGAACATTGTATTGCGGGATTTTCTACTCGCAAAGGCGGTGCAAGCACTGGAGTATATGCAAGCATGAACACCGGATTGCATTCGGCCGACAATCCTGCGCTTGTATTACAAAACCGTGCGACGTTTTTCAATGCGCTTGCTCCACAATCTACCATTGCCAATTTGCGGCAAATTCACTCTGCCAAAATTGTGCGCGTTGATTCTTCGTTTATCAATGACACCGAAGCCGACGGATTTTTTACCACCGAAAAAGGAGTTATTCTCTCTATCTCCATTGCCGACTGCGGTTCTGTCTTGTTTCACGACAAAAACTTCAGCCTTGTTGCTGCGCTCCATTGTGGCTGGCGTAGCACTCGCGATGGCATTATTCAAAATATGCTGGCGCAACTTTCAGAGTTTGTTGACCCGTCGGAACTCACGGCCTACATTGGCCCCATGATAGCACAAGAAAACTACAAAGTAGGTGACGAATTTCTATACTATTTCCCTAAAGAATTCCTTGCCATGCAAAACGGCTCGCTACACCTCGACCTCAACGGTTGTGTAGAAGAAATACTAGAAACGCAAGGTGTGGGAACAATTCACAACCCTAAACTCGACACATACGCAAACCCCGAACAATTCTTTTCGTATCGCAGAGAGGGACAAACCGGGCGAATGTGCTCGTTTATCGGAATGAAATGAGTGTAGAGTTATGAATTTTCTCTAAAACCGTAACTACTTGTAGGCATGCAGTCCGCCAAGGAATAGATTCACACCAAAATACGTCATGAGCACGGTGGCGAAAGCAACAATCATATAAATATGGAAGAACATTGGTTTATTGAACCGAGTAACTGACTCGGTGTGGAAGGCTCCCGCATAGAGCAGAAAAGTAATCAACGCCCATGTTTCTTTTGGGTCCCACGACCAATAGCCACCCCACGAGATATTTGCCCACACGGCACCAAGAAAAATGCCTATTCCCAACAAAAATGTAGCAGGATACAACATTAGCTTACTCAAAACCGTGAGCGACGCTATTGACGATGCATGTGCGTTTTTGTGTTTCACATGAAGCATAATTGCCAACAATCCGTTTATGGCGGAGAACGCAAGAAGCGCATACGACAATATCAAACACGAAACATGTACGCTCAAAATGGGAGAACGCAATACCGGCATGAGCGGCGTAATCTCAGAGTCTCGCAATCCAAACCAAGCAAAAAGCAAAGTAAAAACGGCAAGCAAAAAGCCGAACGGCACAACAATTTTGAATTTCTTTTGTAACAATAAGGCAATCAGAGCAATGCACCACGAAAGAAAGAACATAGTTTCATACACGTTGCTCAACGGAATTCTGCCACACACATAGCCATAGAGAGCAATTCCAATAGTTTGACCGACAAACAAAAGCACCAACACGATTGAAAATATTCGCGCTCCATATTTCGCCAAATTCGTTTGCACTGATGTATTGGGATGATTCAGTAATTTTCTAAAACCACATTTTTTGGAAGCCAACACAAACAACATAGCCAGCAGCAGCAAGGCATAACCCGTATACGTTACTCCTACGCCCACAGGGTCGTGGTTAAGAGAGAAAATCGTGCCATGGCCGTCTTGATCAAATGAGGTTTGGCAGAGCCGATAGCCATGAACTGTAAGTATGTTGTTCATTGAAATTGTGCGGTTCATTGCGGTATGGCTGTCGGTCACAAGCACATGGCTCACATAGTCGGCAGGAGAATTAGTTCCCGGATAATACGAGACTGAAAAATTCTGTAACTGCAACGAAAATGGCAAAGGCTGAATTGTGTTGTCGTTTGTACGCAAAAAGGTGTTTCGCACCTCTCCTTCACGCACATGAACCATTCCTTTTTCTCCAAAAATCCAAGTAATGCCCGCGCCCAATAAAATGACGACAAATGCCGTATGTAACATAAGCGCAGCGGGACGTTCCCACAAATGCCGTTGAAACACATACACCAAGCCCCACAAACCAAGCACTGCCCACAGAGCAAAAAACCACGATGAACCATACACGTATTCTTTTACTACGGGCGTGCCATAGAGCGCTTCAAAGAACGTTGCGACCACCAACAGCATGGTAATCAAGCAATAAAGTATGACGAGAATTTTCTTCATTATGAAACAAAGGTAGAATTTTCATTATAAATAACTAACTCAATTTAGTTAGTAGAGACATGAAAAATCACAACTTTTAGTGATTTCACACGATTTAGGAAAGCTACAAATTTGTACAACAAAAAAATCATACAATGAAAAGAACAAATACTTTTATCCTTGCATGCCTGCTCTCAGTAGGGTACGTGCATGCTCAAGACGAATCTTTCACATTTAGTTCGTCATACATTGGCGATGGCGTTGCATCTCTTTCGGGAGGTCTTTCTCAAAAGTCTACCTACCTTGGATACGCAACAATAGGCATCAACTTCAACACCGAAAAAGCGGATTTATGGAATGGTGGAAAATTCTTTATAAGCGGAGGAAATACGCATGGAGGCATGCCTTCGGAAGAATTCCTTGGAGACCGCAACATTGTTGACAATATTGAAGCAGGAAATCACACCTTTCTCAAAGAATTTTGGTTCAAACAAACATTGCGAAACATGAGTATAGGAATTGGATTGCAAGATTTTAACACAAATTTTGCAACGAGTGATGAAAGTTGCCTATACCTAAATAGCGTGCAAGGCATCAATGCTGTTTTTTCAAATGTAGCCCCTCCTATTTTTCCTATTACTGCGCTTGGGTTTGAATTTACGTGGAACATAAACGACCAGGCTCATTGGCAAACGTGTATTTATGATGGTGCAGTAGACGATTTTTCAGATAATCCCTACAACACCAAATGGTCACTTTCTCAAAACGATGGTGCGCTCATTTGTTCCGAATTTCATTGGAATATAGGAGAAAACTCTTTGTATAAAATAGGCGGTTTTTATCATACCAATCAGAATAGTAGCGGCTTCTACTTGATAGGAGACCAGCACATAAACAACATTGCTCTTTTCGAACAAATTGCATTTACGCCTAACACTCTCAACGACAGCAATATGCAAATAAGCGGAGGAATTAATGTATATGGCAATAAAAACAATGAAAATGTATTAGGCTTTGCCTTTGTGTACAACAAACTCAACAATGAACGAAAACACGAAAGCATCGCTGAGATTACCTATAAATACCAAACGAAACATTCTTTCTATTTTCAACCGGACATTCAATATGTAATCAATCCGGCTGGAACAGACGAAAAACTTGACAATGCACTTATAGGTCTTCTTCGTTTTGGCTGGGAAATATAAAATGACACAACAATCTGTTAAAAAATCTATTATCAACCGAAAGAGTTGGCTAATTTTCAATAAGTTTGTAAAGAAATAAAGGAGATAATACGAATGAAACTATCAGAATTAAATAATAGTGAAACGGCCGTAATCGTGAGAATTTCCGGACACGGAGGATTTCGTAAACGCATTATGGAAATGGGATTTGTGCGCGGACAAAAAGTTACTTCCGTAATCAATGCTCCCATGAACGACCCAATTAAATACAAGATAATGGGCTACGATGTTTCGCTCCGACGCAGCGAGGCAAATCTCATAGAAGTTCTTCCCGAAGCAGAAGCCGACGCAAAACTATCGGCCGAAGATGCACAAGCACCAAACTATTACGCTTGTGGCGACTGCGGAAGCTGCAAATCGGGATGTTTTACCAATTTGCACAAAACCACGCAACGAAATATTATCAATATCGCATTTGTGGGGAATCCGAATAGCGGAAAAACCTCGCTATTCAACGCGCTTTCGGGCGGCAACGAACACGTAGGAAACTACAGTGGCGTGACCGTTGACGTTAAAACCGGTCACTTCAATTACTGCGGATACCACTTCAACGTAACCGACCTACCCGGCACCTATTCGCTTTCGGCGTATTCGCCCGAAGAAGTATATGTTCGTCGGCATTTGCAAAAAACCATGCCCGACGTGATTGTCAATCCGGTTGTGGCATCGAACCTCGAACGAAATCTCTATCTCACCACCGAACTCATTGAATTAAACCAACGTGTGGTGGTGGCGCTCAACATGTACGATGAATTTTCGGCAAGTGGTGCTACACTCGACTATGAGAAATTAGGTTCCATGATGGGTATTCCTATGGTTCCAACCGTTGCCAAAAACGGCCAAGGCCTTGACAAGCTTCTCGACACTGTGATAGAATTGTTTGAGGGAAGAAATAAAATAGCACGTCACGTGCACATAAACTACGGAAGCGTGATGGAGCCGGAAATCAAAGCGTTGAGCGAAAGAATGCGCGAAGCTGATGATTTACCGCAACAATTTCCCGCACGTTATTGGGCTGTTAAAACAATAGAAAACGATAGCGAAGCAATTCAGACGCTGCAATATTGTGCCGATTTTCCAAAATGGCAAGAAGCAGCAAAGGCTTCGGCTGAATTGATTCAGAAACACCTCAACAAAGATGTGGAGATGTCTATTAGCGACGAAAAATACGGATTCATTTCGGGCGCGCTCCACGAGACGTTTGTTATAGGCGGGAAAGACATTTATAGCAAAACGCGTAAAATTGATATGCTCGTGGCCAATAAATGGCTTGGATTTCCTCTGTTTATCTTGGTCATGTGGCTGATGTTTTTTGTAACCTTCAAAATTGGCGCATATCCGCAAGATTGGATTGATGCAGGTTTTACAGCACTCAGCGATTGGCTTAACAATCTTTTGCCTAACAATGCGTTCCGCTCGTTGTTGGTTGACGGAATGCTTGCGGGCATTGGTGCGGTTTGTTCTTTTGTTCCAAACATTTTATTGTTGTTCCTCTGCATTTCATTGATGGAAGACTCGGGCTATATGTCGCGTGCTGCGTTTATTATGGACAACATAATGCACAAAATGGGACTTCACGGCAAATCATTCATTCCTATGCTTATGGGTTTTGGTTGCAGCGCGCCCGCCATTATGGCCACGCGCACCATTGAAAGCCGAAGCAGCCGACTCATTACCATGTTGGTTATACCGTTCATGTCGTGTAGCGCGCGCTTGCCAATTTATGTATTGCTTGCCGGAACGTTTTTCCCTGACAATGCTGCCACAGTTATGATTGGGCTCTATCTCTTAGGCGTTTTGGTTGCTGCCACAAGTGCAAAAATCCTTCGACTCACAAAATTTGGAGAAGACGAAACGCCGTTTATTATGGAACTTCCGCCCTATCGTATGCCAACTGTTTTAGCGGTACTCAAACACATGTGGGACAAGTGCGTTCAGTATTTAAAGAAAATTGGTACGGTTATATTGGGAGCAACAATCGTGGTTTGGCTTCTCACCTATTTCCCACGGCCAATGGTTGAAACCACCAATCCAAACGGAGAAATAGTGATGACAAAAGCAAGTGCCGAAAAAACCGACTGCGAACATTCATACCTTGGTATTTTCGGAAAATTCATAGAACCGGTAATGGAACCCATCGGACTAAACTGGAGAGCAAGCATTGCTGCTGTGGCAAGCCTTCCGGCTAAAGAAATAACGGTGAGCACATTAGGCGTACTGTACGGCGAAGACGATGCGAACACCTTGAGCGAAGCCTTGGCCGCCGATTCAACATTTCCGCCGGCATCGGCCATGGCTATGATGGTATTTATGTTGCTTTGTTTCCCTTGTCTAGCTACGCTTAGTGCCATTTATAGTGAATCGGGTAAATTAAAATGGATGTTTTTCACCATTGTATACAATACCGCTGTAGCATGGATTCTCTCTTTTATAACATACAGAGTGTGCAATTTTATTTTATAAATTCATAAAACAAATAACAAAATCTTTCTTTATTTGTAGTTCGGCAAAATTAAAAAACTAGCTATGCAAAATTCTTCTATCACCTATTCCACACAGATGAAGATGGCTGATCTCATCACCGATTCCGACCAGTTATCTATACTTGAGCGATTCAATTTTCGCTTGGGATTTGGTGAAGCAACCGTTGAAGAAATTTGCAAACGATACGAAACATCACCGAGCCTCTTCATCACAATATGTAACATCTATTCGTTTGATTCATATACTCCCAATTTTGAAAATCTGACGAAAAATGACATACCAAAGATTATATTATATCTACAAAAAACTCATGAAGATTGGTTTACGCAAAGTTTCCCACACCTACATGCCAACGTACACCGTATGTTAGAGTCATGCGATCCAATGAATCAAAAAATTTTGAATAATTTTTTTGACGACTACGATGCCGAAGTTCAAAAGCATTTAAAATATGAAGAAAAGACGGTATTTCCCTATATTCTTTCGCTCCCAAAACAAAGCGCATCGACAAAATTTCGCATCAAGGATTTCAAGAAAAACCATAGCAACATTGAAGAAAAATTAGCCGATCTCAAAAGCATTATCATAAAATATTTGCCCGAAAACTATTCGTCATCTGCACGCATTGACGTGCTGAATGATATTTTTAAGATACAAAATGACCTTGCCAAGCATACCTTGATAGAGAACAAACTCTTGATTCCATTGGTTTCAAAATTCGAAATTGAATGACAAAAAAACATTCCATAGTAATTATTGAGCCATCGCTAATTGTAGCTCTCGGACTTAAGCAAATGCTCTCAACGAGCAATGATTTTGCCGTGACTGCTACACTTAGAAATCTATCAGACTATAATGAAAGCCAGCATGGTGCAGCCGAAATTCTCATAATAAATCCTACATTCACACAGAGCAAGGCGAATGCTGAAATCAAAACAGTAATTCCCACACGCACAAATTGTGTTTTTATAGCACTCACCTATGGCCCATACAACGAGAGCATTTTGCAACAATACGACGGCGTAATTGGGTTATTTTTAAGCTCCGAACAAATTGAGAAACGACTTAATGCTGCACTCAACTCTTTACAAGAAAAGCCACACAACGAAAACAACAAAGATTTATCTACCCGTGAGCGCGAAATTCTTACCGCTGTGGCACAAGGCAAAACCAACAAAGAAATTGCCGACGAATTCAATCTTTCTATATACACCGTAGTTTCGCATCGCAAAAATATTTCACAAAAACTAGGCATTAATAGCATTTCAGGGCTTACTATATACGCTATAATCAACAAAATAATTAATGTAAATGATTTTTAGAAATAACATATTACATTTGCTCATGATTTATTACCTCTATCAAAATGGTATTTCAATTGTATAACGTGTTCAAGCCAAAGAATATCGCAATGTGTATTACTTCGTCTTTCCTTCTCCTCTCGCTTTCGGCATGCAGTAAAACGAAAAACGATATCAAAATTGAAATTACTAACGAAACGGGCACTACATGGACTCAAATAAGCGTTAAAGCATATGATAGCACGGCAGTTCCTGTTTGTTTTGAGAATGATTCCTGCAAAGTATACATACTCAAAAGCAAATACACCCAAAGTATTACTACCTCGCAAAATGTCTGCGAAAACGGAAGAACACTTGTGGGGAAAATGGAAGAATGGGAAGGAATTGCATGGTACGAAATACGATTTGTAAATAGTGAAAATCAAATCCAATACGCATACTACAAAACCAACTATCCGAAAGAACACTCGTTTACCATAACTGTTGGTGATTATGGACGACAATTCCCCATAGTTAACAATCCGTTACCAACCGACACACTCCGTGTGCTTATGATAGGAAATAGTTTCACCGATGATGCTACAGAATATTTAAGTGATATTGTTGCTAAATCAGGCATAGACCTCAACACTTGTTGTGTATATAAACTTACACAAGGAAACACAACACTCAAAAATTGGGAAGAGAACTACCAAAACGATGCTACAAAATCCATTATTCGAAAAGGAGGAAATCTTACCATGCCAATCACGGACGGTACAGTACAAGAACTTCTCAGCCAAGATTGGGATGTTATATCCCTACAACAATTATCAATCAATTCCGCTGATTTTTCTACATTTTCTCCTTACTTAGACAATTTAATTTCTTTCATCAAAACCGACTGTACAAACAAAAATGTAAGTATATGTTGGCACTTGACATGGTCGTTATGGTCGGGATTTTCTAAATTTGCGCCAAAGGAACAAGAAGGCTGGAAAGCTATCGTTGCCACAACAAAAAAAATGCAAACAATGTATGGTATCAATATCATTATTCCAACTGGAACCGCAATCCAAATTGCAAGAAATACGGACTTGAACACCCCCCATTCACTCACTCACGACGGACGACATTTATCATATGGTGTGTCACAATATATTGCGGCTTGTAGTGTATACCAATCCTTAATTGCACCAACATTCGGAATAAGTATAGAAGGTAACCGTTCACGACATACCCTTACTAATGCAGAAAAAGAAGAATCTTATTATAAAAACGATTATAGAAATGTAACGGACGCCAATGCAGCAGCATGCCAATCTTGTGCTACACGAGCAGCAGTACACTGGGATAAACAATAGCATTTTATAAGTATCGTAGTCTGTAACAGTCTGACAAACACAAGTATTGTGAAAACAAAACAATGAGAAAACGAAAAAAAAATCTTTTGTTGAAAATTAAAATTTAATGAAATTATACTCTTACAAGCAAATAAACCTTGATGACAAGAAAAGTTTTCAACGCATATGCTTGTCTCTTTTTTTACTTATATTTTTAGGCAATCTCATTTTTTACCAGAACGATTTAACGAAAGCTCCCGCCGATAGTCCACATACATGGCTCACGGGTTCTACGATTAAATTTGTGCAAAATTGGCTGGAAAATGGTGCATGTACATTGGGATACCGCATGTATGAATGGCCAGCATCAATTGAAAGCCCCGTACCCGATATGGGATTATATGTGTCATATCCTCCCGGCTGCTTAATACCAATATACTATATTGCAAAAATCGGCACTCTTATTAAAGGGCAACCTTTTTCTACCGATGATCTCGTTGTTATAGTAAAAGTATATTCACTATTTCTCAAAAGTATTATTGCATTGTGCCTATTTGGTATTCTCTTTTTATTTTTCAAAAAAAACACAAGCAAAATCAACGCATTCATTATGGGTTGCATAGGAATACTATTTTTCCATAGTTTTAATTTTTCAAACTATTACCATTGCAACGTATATTTTAGCGACCAAGCAGTATTGGTATTCTTTGCAATCTCCATTCTTTTGGAAATTATACGAAACAACAGCGATTCAGACGAGACGAGGAAAAAACGCCTTAATATTGCCATACTAATAGTTAACACATTAGGTGCTTTCACCGATTGGTTATTCTTTTTTTATATTTTCATCATCTTCATTCAACGAGTAATTTCAGGAGATTTCGGAAAATTTGGAAGCATCAAATTCTTTCTAAAAGCCGCTGTTTTCTCCCTGCCTATAGTGATAGTTGCAGCGATATTCTTAATTCAAATTTTATCGGTAACCAATTTTGATAATCTTATCTTCAAATTCAAATATAGAACCACCGATTATCACGAATTAGGAAAAAATCCTCTTGCCATATACTACCGACACATTACAAAGGGATTTGGATTTTTTGCCGGATATTTATTTTTTATTTCCCTTTTTTTCTACATATATAAAGTTGCACAAGCGATACGAGCACACAAACGAGACTATTTTGTTGATTTCTATTCAATTCTACTGTTGCCTTGTCTATTCCAAATTTTATTCTTTTCAGCACACTCTGCACAACACGAATTTTCTATGGTAAAATTGGAATTACCTATCGTGTTTTTCATGATGACATTTCCCTTTGAAATTGCAAAAATCATAAAAAAGGAATCTATCAGCTCTGAAATTTTCAATTCCGTACATATAAAAAATAAACAACGACCATTTTTCTTCATATATCTTGCCTTAATCCTTCTAATAGTAAACATTGCTAGTTCTGCGCCCACATACTATAGAATAGGGAAAGACTATCTCTACGAGAACGAACGTTTTGTACAAAAAAATGCAACCTACAATGATGTCATTTTTTCATTAGACTACGAAATATTCGGTTTCCCTCCCAAAATAGCATATTCAAGAAAATGTGTTTACAAAATTGATAATATAGAACAAATAGATATCTTTGTAAAACGAAGGAAATTACATAACGCAAACTTCCTTGTGTTCACAGCAAAAAACAGTGAGTTCAAATATTCATCGACCATGAAATTGATTGCTGTTGATAAAGAAAAGGCTCTTTATTTATACAAGAAAAGCAAATGAAAAGAATAATTATAATAGGTGCAGGACCGGCAGGCTTAACATTAGGATATGAAATACTCACAAAATCTAAAGAATTTCAAGTCATAATACTTGAAGAATCCAATAGCATTGGTGGTATATCAAGAACAGTTCGTCACAACGGAAACCGTATGGATATTGGCGGACACCGTTTTTTCTCTAAAGACAATCGCGTAAACGAATGGTGGCAAAACATGATGCCATCACAAGGAGCACCTTCGCTTGACGACAAAATTCTCAATAGAAAAATAAACATAACACCCAATGGTCCCGACCCTGATAAAACCGATCGTGTAATGTTGAAACGTAGACGGGTTTCAAGAATTTATTATCATAAAAAGTTCTTTGACTATCCCGTAAAAATGAACATACAAACCATTAAAAACATGGGGATTGGTACAACTATTATTGCAGGTTTCAGCTATTTAGTATCAATTCTTAAGAAAAAAGAAGAAACCTCTCTTGAGAATTTCTATATTAATCGTTTCGGTAAAAAACTATACTCCATGTTTTTTGAAGGATATACCGAAAAACTTTGGGGAAGACATCCAAAAGATATTTCTGCAGACTGGGGTTCTCAACGTGTTAAAGGACTTTCAATTGCCGCAGTATTAAAAGATATAATACAAAAAATTCTTCCTGTTAAAAACAAAAAAATAGAGACATCACTTATTGAAGAATTTTCATATCCTAAGTTTGGTCCAGGACAATTATGGGAAATTGTTGCTGACGAAATACAATCACTCGGAGGCACAATTATAAAAAATGCTAAAGTAGTAAAGATGGTAAGCAACGGCGACCAAATAGCATCGGTTTGCTATATAGAAAATGAACAAGAAAAGACTCTTGAAGGCGATATATTTGTTTCTTCCATGCCTTTGAAAGACTTAATAGCATCGCAAAACAACGTTCCTCAAAACATTCAACACATTGCAGAAGGATTACCATACCGCGATTTCGTAACGGTTGGATTGCTTCTTAATTCATTAAATATTAAAAATGAAACCAAATTAAAAACCTTATCCAATATAGTTCCCGATAGTTGGATTTATGTACAAGACACTGGTGTAAAACTCGGACGTATTCAAATCTTCAACAATTGGTCTCCATATATGGTAAAAGACCCTGAACAAACCATATGGATTGGATTGGAATATTTCTGCACCGAAGGTGACAAGTATTGGAATATGACGGAAGAAGAATGGAAAGAAAAAGGTGTGAGCGAACTTGTTTCCATGGGCGTGATAAACCCCAATGATGAAATAAAAGATTATCACTGCGAAAAGGTAAAAAAAGCGTATCCTGCATACTTTGACACATATTCAGAAATAGACACACTCATTTCATATTTAAATGGTTTTGAAAACCTCTATTGTATAGGACGAAACGGACAACACAGATACAACAACATGGACCACTCAATGGCGACAGCCTTTGAAACGGCAGACAACATTTTGTTGGCAAAGTCAGATAAGACAAACATTTGGAACGTTAATACCGAAAAGGAATACCACGAAGAAAAATGAATCTGCAGCACCTTGTTTCTAACGAACGTATCAAACACTTGATGTCATATTTCATTGTAGGATTGCTCGCAACCCTTGTAGAATGGTCTTCTTTTTGGATATTGGATTACGCAATAGGTATTCAATACCTGATTGCTACCATCATTGCCATGATAGTTTCTACCTTTTCGAATTGGCTGTTTGGCAGACTGATGACCTTTAGAAATGCCGAAAAAGAAAACATACTTATAGAAATAGGTGAAATATACATTGCTAGTTTTGCCGGCATTGGACTCAATGTTCTGCTCATGTGGATAATGGTTGACAAATGTACAATGAACGAAATGTTGTCGAAAATTATTGCTACAGGATTGGTATTCTTCTATAATTACTTTATTCGCACCCTTTACATCTACAAAAAGAAGTAAGTTTTGTTATTCCACTCCAATTACGGGAAGATTGTTCAATGTATTTCTGCCTTTTAGATCACATACCACTTTCAAACCTTTCGGTTTTATTATTAAATTATCAAAATAGACAGGTTTACTAAGCATTATGGTGTTTGAAAGAGATATTTTTAACGTTTTCGCATTTTGTTCAACAGGAATTGTAATTCGTATTAATCCCCAATCATCAACTATGTTTTCTACAAAATGAAACACACTATTTTGTTTAAACAACACTGTTTTGCCAACAGAATCTTGTTCTGCTACAGTCAACACTGTTCGTCCGTATAAATCTTCAGTATAGTTATTTCCCATTGCAAACAATATTTCTATTGTATCGCAATTGTACACAGGCATTGTTGTATTGTACAACACGTTTTCTGAGTTTATAATTCCCTCTAATGCGCCTTCACCCTGATATGTATAAGCTGATTGTATGCTATCCCACCCTTGAAAGTAATAGTTCGTTTTAATAGAATCGTGTATTTTTTTTGTACTTCTGTATTCTGTTGCCAATTGCTTTTGATAATTACTGCACAACTTACGCAATGAATCTATCTCTGTTTTATAAAAATTGATGCCATTTGCAGAGAATAAAAAATTTGAATACTGCAATATTCGCTTTTCATTTTCGTTGAGAGATGTTTGTTCAGCTTTCGTAATCGTCAAAATCGGTTTTTGCGAAGACAAATCCATTAATACGGGGAAATCACGATAAGGTTCCCATTTAAAAGGAATATTCCTATAAGCCTGACTTATACATGACCGAGCAGCATGTGCATTGTGCATTGGCAAACCAGTTTTCATTGACACATATATAGACTTTGTAAATATGTCGTCTTCTGGTTCTATCCATACGTGTTCCGTTCCTAAATTAAAATATGGCAATGCAAGCAACGACTGATAGTCGGTAGCTGATATGCTGTCAACCCATGCATTTTGAGGCAAGGTATTGTTGTAATCAAAAAAATCAGCATTGTCGTTACGAATGTTTTTGGTGCTTGCATAAGAATATGCCTCAAAAGAATAACAAAACACAACACTCAATGTAACTATACCTTTTACAAGTTTTGATTTTCTATTCTGAACAAATTGTGTCAACAAATATATCGCAACAATGTTAATAACATAATAGAAAAGCCACCCAAAGCGTCCCATAGCACGCATTTGTGCCAATGGACCGACATAATTCAAATAATGTTCGGGAAACAAGGGAAGAATAATGGCGCATGCGACTAGTATCAATGATGCCCAAAAGAAAATGTTAAGGCAATAATTATCAGTTACTTTCAATATTGACTTGCACTCTCCTGTAAATAATTTTTTAAATAAAATCGCCAAGAGGCAAACAAAACAGATATCGCCAATCAAACCAATGTATGAGTGAGCTTCCCAATGAATAGAAGGTAAAAAACTAGGATAATAGATGCGTCCAACAGGAAGCAATAATCCTTCTATACGGGCTCGCGCTACTTTAAATCCCCATGGAATACTTGTACGGTCAAGTGCCGGATCTCCAAGTTTGGTAAGCAAAAAGAAACAAACAATTGGTACCACAAATTGTATCAAAATTGAATATACAAGTTGTTTCGTGTCACAAGAACCATCATGTATAATGATTTTGACAAACCAAAACATACCAAACACCACAGCGTAGAATACCAAAAAATATGGATGTACTATACCACACAAAAAGAATGTAATTCCCAACAAAACGCTATAACAATATTTCGGTTGCCTTGAAAACTTTAAAAAAAGTAACAAAATAAGTGGTATCAAACACTCATATGCTAACGTCAAATGAGCTGCAATCCTGTCAATTTGAGGAGAAAGAAATGTAATTACCAAAGCACCAAAGACAGACACAACTAGTGATAGTTTCAATTCCCGGAACAATAAAAACAAAAATAAAACACAAAGTATTACAGATAGATATATGAAGAAATTCACCAATCCGGTAATATAATTTGAAAGGTCAACAATTCCGGTCTCTTTCATACACTTTATGGGCCACGAAACAAATATTTGATTTCCTGTATACGTATAGTGGTCTCCATAGGGATAATTCATGGAATTGTTTTGCAAATATGTAGTATCGTATTTTACACTATAATGGGTGTTGAATATATCTTTTAATGCGTCACTTCCCGCCGACGTGAAATTACTATTTATGTGCGATATCGGTTCAACACCAAATAGTAACAAAAACGTAATACTCCCTATAATCAGAGCACTCAATGCTCCTGCTATGTTATTTTTCTGCATCTTCCGTTGAGTAGCTAATCACACTGTTTACAAGATATATAGGTCGGCCTTTTATTTCATCAAAAATATAACTTATATATGTGCCTATGATACCAATAACGAACAATTGGATTCCGGCAAATGCACACAAAGCAACAACAAGAGTCGTATAACCCGAAATTGGGGTATTGAGTATCCACATTATAAGCGAATAAATAAGCAAAATCACACTGGCAAACATAAAAAAGATACCGATTACAATTCCTATCTGTAAAGGCAGTTTTGAAAACGAAGAAATAGCAGTAAGAGAAAGTTTCAGTAATTTAAAAAACGAATAATTACTTTTGCCTGCAAATCTTTTTTGTGCCACATATTCTATTGATGTTTTCTTAAAACCTATTGTTTGTATTATACCTCTTAAAAAACGGGTTCTCTCACGATAATCAGTTTTCAAAATAGCTATAACCTTCTTTGAGATGCCAAAGAAATCCGATGCATTTTCATCTAATGTAACATCGGACATTTTGTTCAATATTTTATAAAATGTTCGTGAACGGAATTCTTGAAAAGCACTTGCATCTTCTCGTTTTTTTCTAACCATGGTAACAACATCGTACCCTTCATCCATTTTTTCTTTTATATGAGGAATAGATGCTGGCGGGTGTTGTAAATCACTGTCCATACAAATGACAAAATCTCCTACGGAGTGATCAATACCTGCTATCATTGCAGCTTCATGTCCATAATTGCGCGAAAAATCAATTACTTTCACATGTGAATCATTTTTTGCAATCGCTGTTAAAAGTTCTAACGAATTGTCTCGGCTACCGTCATTCACAAATAGTATTTCGTACGAAACCTGCAATGTTTCCATTGTTGCAGACAGCTCTTTGTAAAAAGCTTCTATACCTTCGTGCTCGTTATAGACCGAGGCTACGATAGAATATTCCGTTATTTTTCTTGCATTATTCATTGACATTACTATAACTTGTGAGACAAAAATATGGCATACACATAAGAACGACTTTACGTTGTCTCAATTTTAATCACATCTTTTTGAGCCGTTACGTGTGGTAAAAATTTCACAAACAATGGTATTATGACAAAACATACGGTTAACACCACAAGAGCCAAAATGTATGGATTGGCAACTCCAAGTTTTGCAAGTAGCGGTTTTGCAAATTTTCGTACCATTTCATGCGTACAAAGTACTATAATGGAGTATCGGCCAAAATAAGAAACAACAGGAATACGTTTGAATATTTTACAAAAAAACAACACAGCCATAACCGACATTACGCTTATCAGATATGCCAACAAAACATTACCATGAAATTCATTCATTTCAAAATCTATATTTGAATGTTTCCAACGGAGCGTAACCGTAGCAAGAATAAATAACCCTACCGAAAAGAGAATATTGTATTTATCATATTTGTTGGGATATAACAAATCGGTTTTTTTGAGTAAATATCCAAAATAGAAAAAAGGCAATGCAGAAAATGCATTATCAACACATGCATAAATTTTTATACTCATCGCATCTAATAAAACCCCGATGACTCCAAAACAAAAAACAACAATAGCACGTTTCCATTCTTCTTTAAGAGTTACAGCTATAAAACAAAAAATTACGTTACACCAAAACAAGCATAGTAAAAACCAAATCGGATTGTTGAATGTCCATCGCTGGGTGAATATATCTAAAATACCTGATGCGCCAGAATGAGAGAATTGTGGCGCAAAATGAATCATGAGATAAAAGATCAAATAACTCAGAACATAGAAAAAAACAAACGGAATAAATATTTTATTGACTTTTTTTAAAAATAAATTCTTAAAACCTCCGTATGTCTTAAAAAACAAGCCAGAAAGAATAAAATACAATGGCATTCGAATATTTCTAAGTAATGGTATTGCATTATCTATAGGTAAATCCATGTGTAATAAAACAACTAGAATAATGCAAACTCCTTTCGCTAAGTCTATGAATTCAATTCGTTTCTTTTCATTCATACATTCTATTTTTTGCGTTGGCAAACTTACTTTATTTTTATTACATTCAAAAAACTATATTTTTGCTTTAAAATTCGAGTGAATGAAATTCATAGAATTACTGCACAAACAATCCGTACAGGAATTTCTGCGATGGGGCATTATTGGTGTCGCTGCTACTGCTATTCACTACAGCATATACTACATTCTCAACTTAATAATATATACAAACGTTGCGTACACCATTGGTTATATTATTAGTTTTTTTGCGAACTTTTATCTCAACTCACATTTTACATTCAAAACCTCGGCTACAGTAAAAAAAAGCGTTGGATTTGGGGTTGCGCATATTATAAATTACTGCATGCATATTGTTTTCCTCAATCTATTCTTGTATTTAGGTTGCACAGAAACCTCTGCTCCAATTTTTGTGTTTATCGTGGTATTTCCAATCAATTTTATATTGGTACGATTTGTATTCAAAAATAATTTCAAGGATACTATTTCGAATATTGCATTAAAGATGAAAAGATAACTATTTCTTTTCAAAAACGGTAAAATTTACCTTATCTATCAAAAAAGTGGTCTTGTCGTAGTTCCATAAATATACGTCGAATGATTCATCTTGGGTGATTTCCGGTTCAAAAGTGACTAACATTCTGCAACGAAAAACTTCGCTTTTCCCCGTATTCAGAGATTTGCCACTATAATCTTTCATTGGACGCTGCATCCTATATCTTTTACTATGTCTGGTTCCAAACACTACGTGTGGCATTTGTTTTGACGTGTTAAGACTTTTTACTTCAAAACTCATATCACAAACGATTTCTTTGCAATTTTTCGGCAAATCAACGGAAGCGAGAACTATAAAATCCTTCTTTGAATCTATTTGTTTCCATGTATTTTGACTCTCACCTTGTATTGTTCTCAAATCTTTTTGACTTAAATCTGTGTATTTGGTGTGGAGCAGTACCATTTCCAAACTATCTTCAGGTTTCAAGTAATTGTTATTTACTGCATATTCGCTAAGAATTTGATATTGAGAAATTTGTCGTTTTAAACTATCATGTAACGCCTCATTCCGTACACGTTTTGTAACTAGACCATCTTTTACCACATACAACCGTCCGCAATCGAACAATATAGTATCTGACAAGTATGTAACCACACTCCGGTTGTTGAGCATAAAAGCTTGTTTCTTATTGCATCGAAAACTTGCAGAAGTGTCGAAAGAATTTCCTATCCAATGACAATTTGTATCAGTTTTGAATGCATAATTATGGAGAAGAAACGCTTCTATTGATGGAGTTATGTCGTAATGAGAAATAACTCCCTGCATTGTTTTTGTAGACTTCAACAAAGGAGAATATACAATCAATGGTACGTTGTATTTAAAGAGTGGATTATCATCATCATCAAGCGGAGCCATACGATGATCACCGGTAATAACGAAAATGGTATTTGCAAAATCTTTACGAGTCTTATAATAGTCAAAAAATTGACGCAGGCATTCATCAGTGTAGAGGAAACATGCAAACTTATTGAAGTTTTTTTGAATATTTCTGCTTTCCTTAGAATCATCGAATGCATACGTTTGCATAATTCGTTGCTGGTACGTTTCTATACTTGGGAAAGCAAATGGTTCGTGAGATGTAAGTGTAAGATACACATCGGCATATGGTTGTTTTGTGTGCTTCTGCTTACGCTTTTCTGCAAAAGCAAAAAGGTCGGCGTCATCTGCACCCCACGAATATTTTTTTTGCTTTTTTCGTTGCGTATAATTCTGTGTAAACACATCACTTGAAATATACGATACGTTGTTTATTTTCATAAACAAGTTTTGAGATGTAAAGGAAGCATTGCCACCATAGAAAAATGAAATATCGTAACCATTTTGCGCCAAATCTTTCAATATAGAATTATGCTCTGACATAGGATTATGATAATCTGCAAAACCATATTTTCCGTGAGGAGCTGATGCAAAAATTGCTGGCAATACACCAAACGTGCGTTGTGTCGTTGCCAAACAATTTTTCCAACATAAACTATGATGAGCCAAACTATCCAAAAATGGTGTAAAAGAATACTTAGGGTTATCAACACCGGTAAGTCTACAACCTAGACCTTCTACTATAATAAATACCAAATTTGGTAATTTTCCATCTTCAGTTTTATTGAAAAAGCCACCCAATACATCAACATCATCTGCTTTACGCCAAAACGGGTATTTATTGTTTACATAGGTTCTATTAGAAAAAAGGGAATGATATTGCTTTGACACATCCAATACAGTTTTTTCACTATATGGTATTGGCTTTTCATTGAGGTAATCTGATATTCTTATAAGAGTATACGAAAGCTGATTTGTGGCTGTCAAGAAATTTTTGTGAGAATCATAAAATATCTCATTCCTCACCAACGATTTATAATTCACACCACAAGAACATATAATGGCAAACACAATACATAGTGAAGAAAATCTCAATCTTGGTTTCGGTTTTATGTATATAATCATCAGAATTGACACTACTAATGACAATACAAGAAAGAACAACTGTACAAACGAAAAGGAAACCGATGCCAAAACCGTATCTTTCAATTCATTTGGTCTATAGCTCAATATCACGTGGTCTAATGGCGAAAATGTATTGCAATAATATTCGATAAGCAAAGCTGTCAACAAGACGTATAGCACAATGGCTACATAAGCAAATGCACTTGTTATTTTTGGGAAAAAGTAATACAAACACACAAACGGAACACACAATATAGCAAGTAAATTGACGGCTAGCAACAAGTCATATATTGCTCCGGAAAGTACAATAAAGAATTCCTGACACACTACGTTGGTACGAATCACTATTTCTACACCAAACAATACTCTGACAATGAGCATTACAGATAGAAGTTGCAGAAAAAAAGACACACAACGTCTTATTGAAATCGAAAATTTCTCTCTCGTAAAAACGCTTGCTATATGCCCTTTATTCATCTCCACTATTTCCCTTTACATTCTATAATTAAACGGCACTGCAAGTATACTTATTTTTGCGCGCACAGCAAAAACAAAATTTCTTTAATAATCCTATTCTAATCCCCTAAAATCCGTATTTTTGCACCGCAAAAAATAATGACGACTATGAAAATATTAAAATTTGGAGGAACCTCTGTTGGTTCACCAGAACGGATGAAGAACGTTTCCAAGCTTATTAACGATGGGGACAAAAAAATTATAGTCCTTTCTGCCATGTCAGGCACGACTAACAATCTTGTAGAAATAGCCGATTATTACAAAAAAGGCAATATCGATGCAGCTTCAAACCTCATTGGCGCTTTAGAGAAAAAATACGCTGGCGTTATAGAAGAATTGCTCACAACACAAACATATCGCGACAAAGCTTCAGCTATCATAGCTCGTGAATGCAACGTTATTCGCTCGTATGCAAACAAAACATTTGCTATTCAAGTAGAGAAAATGATTCTTGCTCGTGGCGAAATTATGTCAACCAACTTGGTACAACTCTATCACGAAGAAAACAAGATTCAATCTACCTTGCTCAACTCGTTAGAATTTATGTTCGTTGACGCCGACGGCGAACCGGTTATGTCTAAAATTGAAGAAAATCTTGCAAAAGTTTTAAAACAATATCCTGACGAAAAATTATTCATCGCACAAGGATTTATCTGTCGCAACGACAAAGACGAGGTTGACAACCTTAAACGTGGCGGTAGCGACTACTCGGCATCACTTATTGGTGCAGCCATCAACGCTTCTGTTGTTGAAATTTGGACCGACATTGACGGAATTCACAACAATGACCCTCGCATCGTAAAAAATACACATCCTATTGCTGAAATGTCGTTTGACGAAGCAGCAGAACTTGCATATTTCGGAGCAAAAATTCTTCACCCTTCAACCGTGTTGCCGGCAAAGGTAAAAAACATTCCTGTTTGGCTTAAAAACACTATGGATCCGAATGCAAAAGGAACCGTTATTTCTAACAAAGCAACGAACACCGGCATCAAAGCCATTGCTACAAAAGAAGGTTTGACCGCCATCAAAATCAAATCGGGACGAATGTTGCTCGCATACGGATTTTTGTGTCGCGTATTTGAGATTTTCGAAAAATACAAAACTCCTATCGACCTTGTTACTACATCAGAAGTGGCAGTTTCACTGACTATAGACAAAACTGACTATCTTGCACAAATTGTTGACGAACTCAAAGCGTTGGGTACGGTTGAAATTGACAAAGATCAAACTATCATTTGCATAGTTGGAAACATGATTGCCGAAGAGCAAGGACATGCAGTAGAAGTGCTCAAAGCATTGAAAGACATGTCGGTTCGCATGATTTGCTACGGCGGCAGCGACCACAACATTTCGGTGTTGATTGATACCAAAAACAAAGAAAAAGCGTTAATCGCATTGAACGATAATTTATTTTAATTTAAAACATAAACCTAACGACATGGATTACAAAATAGCAGACATACAATTAGCAGACTGGGGACGAAAAGAATTAGACTTGGCAGAAATAGAAATGCCGGGTTTAATGGCGCTTCGTGCCGAATACCAAGGACAGAAACCATTAGCCGGTGCAAAAATCAGCGGTTCTCTCCACATGACAGTGCAAACGGCCATCTTAATTGAAACGTTGGTAGAATTGGGTGCTGATGTACGCTGGGCTTCATGCAACATTTTCTCAACACAAGATCACGCAGCAGCAGCCGTTGTTGTAGGTAAAAAAGGTTCGAAAGAAAATCCTCAAGGCGTTCCGGTTTTTGCATGGAAAGGCGAAACCTTGGAAGAATACTGGGATTGCACTGCAAAAGTGCTTACTTGGCCTGACGGAACAGGACCAACTATGATTCTTGACGACGGTGGCGATGCTACTATGCTTATCGTTCGCGGCTCTCAATTTGAAGCTGCCGGAAAAGTTCCTGCGTTCAATCCAGAAACTGACTCTGAAGAATGGGGCGTGTTCTTGGAATTGTGTCGCAAAACCATGGAGAAAGACAACCAATTCTGGAGCAAGAAAAAACAACACATACTTGGCGTTACGGAAGAAACTACTACCGGCGTTCACCGTTTGTACCAAATGGCAGAACAAGGCATTTTGCCATTCCCTGCTATCAACGTAAATGATTCGGTTACAAAATCAAAATTCGATAACCTCTATGGTTGCCGCCACTCATTGACCGACGGAATTATGCGTGCTTCTGATGTTATGCTTGCCGGAAAAGTTGCCGTGGTATGCGGTTACGGCGATGTAGGTAAAGGTTGCGCTCAATCACTCCGCGGACAAGGCGCACGCGTTATCGTTACCGAAATTGACCCTATTTGCGCATTACAAGCTGCCATGGAAGGCTACCAAGTTTTGCCCGTTGAAGACACCTTGTCATACGGCGACATATACGTTACCACCACTGGTGACTGCGACATTATTACCGCAGAGCACATGAAGAAAATGAAAAACATGGCAATTGTTGGTAACATTGGTCACTTCGACAACGAAATTCAAATGGCCGAATTGTCTAGAATTCCTGGCATTACGAGAACAAACATCAAGCCACAATACGACAAATGGACGTTCCCTGACGGACACAGCGTGTTGATTTTGGCAGAAGGGCGTTTGTTGAACCTTGGTTGCGCTACAGGACATCCAAGTTTCGTAATGTCGGCTTCTTTTACCAACCAAACTTTGGCACAAATTGAGTTGTACACCAACCACAAAAATTATGAAGTAAACGTGTACACCTTGCCTAAGATACTCGACGAAAAAGTTGCTCGCCTACACCTTGACAAACTTGGCGTAAAACTCACAAAACTCACCGAAAAACAAGCAAAATATCTTGGCATTCCGGTTGAAGGACCATACAAATCTGATATTTATAAATATTAGTCAATTGACACATATCCACAAAGAAAGCCTCCCAAACAAGGAGGCTTTTTTATTGAGAATCGTCCTACTTCAGGCAATCTAAAGCCGTTGTAAACATATTGTATACACTAAAATAACAATCAAAATATCATAAAAAAACAAATATTTTTTCTTTATTATGCCAAATTGAGAAAAATATCGTATTATTGCAATTGCTATCATAATAGCAAAAAACTACCTTAATAGAATGCATTAACCTGCTCGAAAGTCCCGCAAACCGGAGAGCAAAAAATTTTAGAATATGAAGAAGAAATGTAACGCGCCTACGGTGTGCGCGAGATTTTGTGTTGCATTAACTACAATGCTCACAATCAAATTAACCGTCTTCGGTAATGTCATAAAAACAACAAACCTTGTAATAGCCGCAAATACTACATACACGGTTTCCGAAAATGACACTCTAGTAATCACGAGCTTAGACATGGAAAACGATGCCAAATTTATTATCAATGGAACATTGCGTTTCGAAGACAATGGCATAAGCTCTGATTTTACAATGACATCAACACCAGACACCAAAAGTTTCTTTACCAACTATGCATGGAATTGGAAAAAGAACCTATACATTGAAAACAATGGTAAAATTGAGTGTAATAATTTTACACAATCCTTTTCGACCATAAACAATATGCAAGCCACATATACCTTCAACAATAACGGTGCTATAGAATGCGATGGTGATTTTTATAGTGATTGGGTTGAAACATATACAACATACATATCATCATGTAAGGCAAAAATAGAAGCAGAAAACATAACCTTTCAAGGTCGTGCAGGGTGGACATACAATGGCGTCTACGAAACAAACAATTTTACCTTAGATATTACACAAGGAGGCAATATCGTTAACATTGGCAGTAGTTGTGGAGATTCAAAATTTGAGGTAGGCAAGTTAACGCTCAAAAACAATGTAGCCCAAATCAACGTTGAAGAATTAGCTCTTTTAAAATCAATGGATTTAACTGGTA
>CAYFVM010000009.1:46119-69026 GCA_964346725.1 uncultured Bacteroidales bacterium | reverse complement strand
GATGCCGGCAATGGCAAGAAGACCAAATTCGGTAGCGTGACATTGATTCGATAGACGCAATCTAATACATAATAAAAAAGGAGGATATCTTTTGATACCCTCCTTTTTTGTTTTGCATCTATTCAAAAAAATAAACGATTAACTAATATCACTCCACGACATTGTTTGTGTATTACGTTTACGAATGCCTGCATTGAGTATTGCGTTTTGAGATAATGATAAGGTAGGATCTTTTTCAATAATATTGAACGCAGTGTTTCTTGCTAAATTCAAAATTTGTCCATCTTTTGCAAGATTAGCCAACTTGAATGTGATGGGGATTCCACTTTGTTGAGTACCTTCTATATCTCCTGGACCACGGAGTTTCATATCCATTTCCGCCAATTGAAAGCCATCGTTGGTTTGTGTCATAGCTTCAAGACGTGAACGACCCTCTGATGAAAGCTTATCGCCGGCAATGAGAACGCAGTATGATAATTCCGCTCCACGTCCCACACGACCACGAAGTTGATGCAATTGAGAGAGTCCGAACCGTTCGGAACTTTCTACTATCATAACGGTAGCGTTGGGAACATTTACACCAACTTCAATTACGGTAGTCGCAACCATTATTTGAGCCTCACCCGATGCAAATTGTTGCATTGCATCTTCTTTTTCGGCCGGTTTCATTTTGCCGTGCACCATAATTGTTTTATAGTGTGGCTTTGGGAATGCCGCAGTTATATGTTTATAGCCTTCTTCTAAATTCTTAAAATCCACGCGTTCCGATGCTTGAATGAGAGGATATACAATGTAGATTTGTCGCCCTTGTGCTATTTGTTGTCGTATGAGATCGTTCACTTTGGGCCTTTGTGAATTGCGAATCAACACGGTTTTTATGGGTTTTCGTCCCGGAGGTAGTTCGTCAATAACAGATACGTCTAAGTCTCCGTATAGTGTCATGGCAAGTGTTCTTGGAATAGGAGTAGCAGTCATAACTAATACGTGAGGTTGGATAGTGCTTTTGCTCCAAAGTTTTGCTCTTTGCGCAACGCCAAATCTATGTTGTTCGTCTATTACGCAAAGTCCTATGTTTTGAAATTGCACCGTATCTTCCAAAAGAGCGTGCGTGCCTATAATGATATGAATCGAGCCATTTTGCAGGTCATCTAAAATCTCAGTTCGTTGTTTTTTTGAGGTAGAGCCGGTAAGTAACGCAATGTTTATTGGTAGCTCTGAGAGCATATTTTGGAGTGATTGAGCATGTTGTTGAGCCAAAATTTCGGTAGGAGCCATGAGACATGCTTGATACCCATTGTCAATGGCCATAAGCATTGCCAATATTGCAACGACGGTTTTCCCACTTCCCACATCTCCTTGAATCAATCTATTCATGTGCTTCCCCGATTCTACGTCTTGCCGAATTTCCGACATTACACGTATTTGAGCCTTGGTGAGGGGAAATGGTAAATGGTTTTTATAGAAAGTCGGAAGAATATTGTCCTTCTCTCTTTTGAATTGGTGCGCTTTGATTATTGTCTTATTATTCTTTTTTCGAGTTGCCATGGCAAGTTGAATCCAAAACAATTCTTCAAATTTTATTCGTAGTTGTGCTTTGGCAACTTGGTTTAAATCAGACGGAGCGTGAAGTGTGTGCAGTGTCGTTTCTAAGTTCGGGAATTGAAATTCATCAAGGAGATATTTCGGAAGTGTTTCAAATATACCACCCGTTCCTATTCGAGCGAAGGCGTTTTCTACCATTGATTGCATCACTTTTCCACTAATGTTCGCTTTTCGTGTTTTTTCGGTAGCAGGATATACACCAATGAAACTCTGACGATGTTGGCTTGAGAATTTTTGTAGCTCATCAACCTCTGGGTGAGTCATGGAAAGTGTTCCGTGAAATTCACTTACTTTTCCAAAAACCACAAAATCAACATTTGGTTTAATGAGAGGTTCTACCCATTTTATGCCTTTAAACCAGGTGATTTCTATTTGCCCAGTGCCATCGGTAAATATGGCCTTTAAGTATGCCTTAGTGCCATAGCCACCTTTTTGTTTTGAAACAAATTGTCCTTTTACCTGCACATATGTGAGAGATGGAACGAGTTCCGCAATCGTATAAAATTTGCTTCTGTCGATGTATCGAAACGGCAGAAAATTTATAAGATCGTTAAGGGTAAAAATTTGCAGCTCGGTTTTAAGCAAATCAGCTCGCTTTGGACCAACACCGGGAAGATATTGTATGTCATCATCGAGAGCACTCATTTCTTTATTGGACCTCCAAAACGAGCTTGGAGATATATTTGTTGTGAATTGTCTATAACTCCATCAACATAATGGAAACACCATCGAAAACTTGCTTTTACATTTTTTTTATTCAGAATATTGACAACGCCATCTATTCGAGCATAATTGCCACACCGATAGAGTGGGTCGCCCCATGGTAAATGTGTGCCTTCTCCATAATAATATACAGCATCTAATGCTAAGAATCGTTTTTCTATGTAAAATGTTGTGTATGAGGCTAATGAACGTAAGGGACTTATAATTGTAGTATCTCTATGATTACTGTACCACGTGTTTATGAAACCAGTGGATATTGAGAGCGAATCAAACCACGGATTTTTGACATCATATCCAAGGTTAATATTGCATGCACCATTGTCTGCCACTGATTTTTTACCACGTTCACCTTCTGCATGGTGGCGATAGTAGAACATATCAGTAATGAAAAAATTACGCAGGTGGGTAACGCCACTGATACCGGTAATGAATTTTTCAACATAGCCGGCATTTACTTGTGTGTGCCAATCAAATAGCACTGTTTGTTCTCCCAATTTATGTGTAAAAATAGCTCTCGCTCCTTGATAATTAGGACGATAATATAGCAGCGAATCTGTATAAAGAACTTTTGAGAAGGTAGGCTTTTCTATAGGAAAAGAACCCAACTGAAAGTCAAGATAGGAACTTTTGTATTCATAGTATATGTTGAGAACAGGAGTATGGGCAAATGTTTTTTCTCCATGTTCTACAAAATAACTGCCACCTGCAACAATAGATTGCATACTATCAAGATTATACCCAATGTTAACTGCAAGGCGAGAACCTAAAATCGTTTCGGGGTATCCATAGTCTGTTGTGTATTCTCTATTATCACCAATAAAGTTATAACCAGCTTTCCAGAAGAATTGTTGTGCATATGATCTAGCAATAAAAATACAAAGAAAAATGAGAGATACAACGGACAATCTATAGATAAAATGGATCATTTTTTGCCTTCTTTTACTGAAAAGTTATTTTTTCAAACACAAATGTAGTCATTTTTACTCAGAGACATGCCACGTATTATTCATTGTATGTAAAAAAAAATAAACCTGCATTCTACATTGAAAACGAGAGATAGATTGATTTTTACGAGAGTAATACTGAAATTCTTTATATTTGTAGCTCATTATAAGGATAAGAGAGAACATGTTTTTGACGAAATCGCATATAAGAATACTTACACTTGTTATATTGTCAAGTTTCCTAGTGTCGTTAAGCTCGTGTAGGGCACAGTCGCAAGCTCAAAAAGCGACAAAAATGGCAAAAAAACGATATCGACATATTAAGCACGATTGTAATTGTCATTCATTCGTCTATCCTTTGCTGGAAGAAAAAACAGTATGAATAAATTCTTGATAAAGAAGACGTTGCACTACCGTTTGGTATCGGGGCATAAATACGGACATCGTATTCATTCTCCTTTTGTGTTCGATTTAGTTCGTTCTGTTTTTCGTGCATCAAGCAAAGTTGCAGTTTTTAAAATTATTGAGAAAAGGCGAAAGCAGTTACTCGCAGATTCCACCGAAATAACCATAGAAGATATGGGAGCGGGTTCAAAGCAAAAAGCCTCAAACGTCCGCACAATACAATATGTGGCTCGCACCAGTGCTACGAGTGGAAAATATGCTCATTTGTTATATCATTTGGTAGAGCATTATAAGCCTCAAACAATACTTGAAATGGGCACATCGTTAGGTATTGGTACTGCGTATTTGGCAACAGGAAATACCAATGCAAAACTCATAACATTGGAAGGCTCACATTCAATTGCCGAGCAAGCGAGAGAAACGTTTCGTGTTTGCAATCTCTCTAATGTAGAGGTGGTTGAGGGTAATTTTAATCAAACCTTATCTCCTGTTTTAGAATGCTTAAAATATGTTGATTTTGCTTTTATTGATGGAAATCATACCAAAGAAGCGACGTTGCGTTATTTCGAACAAATAGTTCCGTATTGTACTTCTAAATCAATATTGGTATTTGATGATATTTCGTGGAGCGAAGGTATGAAAGAAGCATGGAATGTTATCATTACAGACGAACGAGTACGTATAGGCATTGATGTATGCAAATTAGGAATTGTATTTTTCCGAGAGGGAATTGTAAAGCAAAATTTTGTAATTCGTTATTGAATTACATATTCGTTTTTAGTATTTGTAATTGAGTTTTAATAGCTGTGAGTTTTTCTATTATTTGCATTTTTGATACATTTTCATCTTTCCCTTCTTTGAGTTTTTTCTTTGCCCCGTCAAGAGTTAGTCCTAATTCTTTTACGAAATAATAAATCAATTTGAAGTTCTCAATGTCAGCAGGGGTAAATAGACGATTCCCTTTTGCATTTTTTTTAGGTTTAATAATGTCAAATTCTTTTTCCCAAAAGCGTATAAGCGAGGTGTTTACATTAAACATCGTAGCAACTTCACCAATTGTGTAAAATAGTTTATCAGGATCCAATTCAATGTTTTTCATAAATACTCAAATGTTGGTGGGGTAAATATAGATAAAATTTGTATGTTTATAACAAAATTATAGAATGAAATTTAATAGTGTAAGTGTATGAAAAATAAATGGTTAACAATTGCAAAGATTTTTATGGCAACAAGTTTAGTGAGTCTAGGTTTGCAATCAAAAGCAGAAATTACACCAAATCCAGTATTTCAGTCGGGTATGGTGTTGCAACGAGATGTGATTGTGCCGATTTGGGGAACGGCAACACCTAGTGCAACAATAACAGTAATATGCAATTCCGTTCAAACTACCGCAACAGCTGATGAAAATGGAAAGTGGAAAGCATTATTCCCCGCAACAACCTATGGCGGTCCATATACTATGACAATCCAAAGTTCTGTAGAAACGGAGACAGCCGTAGAGATGACTGACGTTTATTTTGGCGACGTGTTTTATTGCTCGGGACAGTCAAATATGGAATTGGAAGTCCAGTCATGTGATGACTATACTGCTGTACAAGCTGCAGCCAACGATCAAACTATTCGTCAAATGAAAGTCAGTAAAGGAGTTTCTAAAGAATTATCTGAAGAATTACCTTTGGTTTCATGGAAACCGGCTACATCGACCTATGTGGGTTCGTTTTCGGCAGCAGCATATTTCTGTGCGTTAGAAATGAAAAAACTTGCAGCGTATGAAGATATTCCAATCGGTATTTTGAATGTATCGTATGGTGGAGCACGCATAGAAGCATGGATGAGCGAAGAAATGTTAGGGTATGATGAGGAAGATGTTCGTCTTGCACAAGGCGAAAACGAACGTCAACCAACATTGATTTATAATAAAATGGTGAACCCAATAATTGGCTTGCCTTTCAAGGCTATGTTGTGGTATCAGGCTGAGTCAAACTGCGATATTGAAAGTGATGCAATAGTGTATAGTCAACAATTCAACAAAATGATTACTTCCTATAGAACATTGTGGGAAAATGAATTTCCTGTTGTGTGGGTACAATTACCAAACTATAAATCAGAAACGAGAACTGAGGTAAATAACACACCAAGTCATCTAGAAGTTTCAAATCCATGGATAACCATGAGAAACGAACAGACAAAATCTCTTTCTGTTTTACCGAAATCAGCTGAAATTATCACAATTGATGCCGGTGTAGCAGGTAATATACATCCAACCGACAAGCAAACTATTGGAACTCGTCTTGCTTTGGCGGTGCGTAAATTAGTATATAGTGAAGATGTCGCAGGATACAGTCCTCGCTACAAAAGTCATGTGGTGAACGAAGATGGTTCTGTTACGATTGATTTTGATAATATTGGTGACGGACTTATTGCAAAAGATTCAATGAATGGCGAGTTAACATGGTTTTCTGTTGTTACATCAACTGGATTGAAACAAGCAACAGCGATTTTAGAGAACAATCAAGTTACGGTTACTTGTGATGTTCCTTTCACTGCTATTCGTTATGCATGGGATAGATGCCCTGGTGGTGTCAATTTTTATGCACAATCGGGCGAGGTTTTGTTACCTGCTGACCCATTCTATATTGATGTAACTTCTGTAGAATTCGGAATACTAGATTTTTCAACAAACCTTGGTGTCAGTGCAGAACAAACTGGTGAGGGTGGAGATTTTGTAACATTTACATGGACCACAGGCGGAAACGTTACTGCATATTTGAACGATGAAATGGTAGATCCAAATACTTCTATGAAAGTGATGTTGGGAGCTTCTCAAGATTATACGTTGCGAATTGTAGACAACGCAGATGAAGCAAACACAGAGTCACAAACAATACATTTTACTGTAACTCCTGCAAAACCAACCATTGCCTTGTTCTCACAATCGGGAGTGTTGGCAAATCCAAACGATGAAATAGAAATTGCAACAAATGCAACTGCTCCTGGTGGATATGAGGTTTCTCGTGTAGAACTTTATTTAGATGGTGTATTGTTGGCAACACTTACATCGGCTCCGTTTACCTATAAATGGATTGCTCCATCGCAAGTTGGTGACTATATATTCTATGGCATAGTGTATAATAACAATCTCGATGAACTTTATAATTCCACGCAATCAAATAATTTGGTGATTTCGGTAACTAATACACCTAAAACTCGTTTTGAAGCAGAAGATGCTGCATTATTGAATAACACTGGTGGTTCGGTAAAAGTAGATGCATTCTGTAGTGGTAAAATGTATATGGATTTGCAAACTTTCAAATTGATAACATTCAATGACATATATGCACCAACTGCTGGAGATTATCAAATATACATTTCATACATGTGTAATTATGGTATTCCAAAAGAGCAATATTTGTACGCAAATAGCACTAGTCTTGGAACAGTCACCTTTGAATCAACCGATTGGGCTATATATAAAACTACGGTGCCTTTAAACGTTGGGAAAAACAGCATCACAATAAAGAGTAATTGGGGATGGATGGGGCTTGATTATATTGACATATTGGGCGTTTCAACCTCCGTAGAAGAAGTTTCGGGAGCTAATTCATCAATGATTGCATATTGCAACACGTCTTCTCAAATTGTTGTAAACTATGAAACAGCAGCAAGAACAATTGCTTTTGAATTGTTTGATATGCAAGGTAAAAAAATGGTTGCCGATACTGTTGATAATCAAGGTACATATTCATTTGGTGAGAATTTGATTTCCGGAACATATGTGGTAAAAATGCATGCCGGCGATGAAGTGCTTGTAAAACAAGTAATAGTAAAATAATATTTATATTTTTATAATAAGGAGGCGTGCTAGCATGCCTCCTTATTTTGATTATGATAGAAATAATACCCGCTATTGATATAATTGACGCAAAGTGCGTCCGTTTGTCGCAAGGAGACTATGCACAAAAGAAAGTCTATAACGAAAACCCTTTAGAAGTAGCTAAAGCATTTGAGGATTATGGCATTAAACGTTTGCATCTTGTTGATTTAGATGGAGCAAAAAGTAGTAGAATTGTAAACTACAAAGTGCTTGAGTCTATTACAACTCATACCAATTTGATTGTTGATTTTGGTGGTGGTCTTAAAACCGATGAAGATTTGCGTATAGCATTTAATTCTGGAGCTAGCATGGTAACGGGAGGAAGCATTGCGGTAAAAAATCAAGAGATTTTTTTGTCGTGGCTTAAAAAATTCGGCAGTAAAAAAATCATTCTCGGAGCTGATGTTAAGGATGAAAAGATAGCGGTGAGCGGATGGCAAGAGGGAACAAGTCTTAACCTATTCGATTTCTTGAAGGGATATGTTGCTCAAGGTATATCCAAAGTAATTTGCACCGATATCTGTAAAGATGGTATGTTGCAAGGTCCCAATGTTGCACTCTACGAAAAAATGAAGAAAGAATTTCCATCGCTATATGTTATAGCGAGTGGTGGAATAGCAAGTCTTGATGATATCATGACGTTGAATGCTCATAATATTGATGGCGTTATTACCGGAAAAGCAATTTATGAGGGGAAAATATCACTGAAAGACATTGCAGCTTTACATGCGTAGATTCCATTTCTAATAGGAAATAATTAGTTTCCCGGTTGTACCGAATCTCGGACAATTCCACCAACGGTAGCATCCGCTGCTTTTATTAAGTCGTCAGGGGCAATTTTTATTTGAAGTCCGCGTATTCCCGCACTTACATAGACAATTTGTTGAGCATGAACAGAACTATGAATGAATACAGGATATTTTTTCTTCATGGCAAGAGGTGAGCATCCTCCGCGAATATAGCCTGTCAATGGTTGTAATTCTTTTAGATGGATCATGTCGCAATTCTTGTTCCCCGACAATTTTGCGGCAAGTTTTAGGTCAACTTCAAGGTTGCCTGGTATTACGCACACAAATATTCCAATTTTGTCACCACGAAGTACTAATGTTTTGAATACTTGCTCTATGGGTTCGTGTAGTTGGTCGGCTATATGTTCCGCTCCTAAATCGTTTTCGTCAACTTCGTAGGGGACTAATTCGTATGAAATATGCAAGGTATCGAGAAAACGTGCTGCATTTGTTTTATTAATTTTCATCGCCTTTGTCTTTTTTTACAGAATCAAATATATCAATAGTTTGTGTCTCAATTTTTGGTATGGTAATGTTTCCGTCAATGCATGATTCGGCTGCATTTGCCAATGGTTTGAATAGTATGGATTCTTCTACGGTTTTGAACGGTTTTGTTGCATAACTTTTGATAAGCATATTGACAAGGAAGAATATGAATGCCAAAATGATGATGTATTTTGACATACCAAACGCTATTCCTAAAATTTTGTCTAACCATAAGATATTGATTGCTTTACAAAAACGTATTAAGATTCTTGTGATAATAAAACAAGCTATAAGAACGACTATAAATGTAAATGCAAAGGCCGCAATCTGTTGATATTCAGGAGATATTGAGGTATATTCTTGTATGTATTTTGTAAAGTTATCGGATAGATGCATAGCAGCCCAAATGCCGAGAACGAGTCCTATAATTGTGCCTCCTTCGGTTATCAATCCATTTTTGAAACCTTTGAATGCGCCCCACAATATGGGGATTATGGCAATTATGTCTAGTATATTCATACGTGTATTTGTGTTTTTGCTATTTTTCTAACGGGATAATAGGCGGTAATGAAGCCAATGCAAAACACTATGGCAAGTATTGCTATTACATCGCCCAGCATGACGCGAACCGGATAGGCTTCTACAACAAAGTTTTGCGATGCCCCCGGCAGTTTTACTATACCAAATTTTTCTTGAAGTAAGCAAATACCAATGCCAATTGCCACACCAATTATCACACCAATTATTGAAATAAGCCAGCCTTCAATGACAAAGATGCGTTTGATTGTTTTAGAGTCAGCACCTAAACTGCGCAAAATGTTAATATCTCGTTGTTTGTCTATAATAAGCATAGTAAGCGAACCTATAATGCTAAATGAAGCTATAATAAGTATGAGTGTGATGATAAGGAAGGTTATGAATTTTTCTCCATGTGTTACTTTAGACATAAATTCATGTTGCTGCTCTCTGTCTTGTACTGAAAAATTATCTCCAAGCATGCGTTGAATGCTTGCTACTGTTTCCTGTACATCGGCATTAGGTTGGAGTTTTATGTCGATAGAAGAAATTTCATTGTTGTTGTATGCCCAAAGTTCTTGTGCTAAATCAAGCGAAGTTATCACATATTGGTTGTCGATATCCATTTGTACAGAAAACACACCTCGTGCATACGCATACGTTTTATTATATTCTTCGGTAGCGAGTATTGTTGTTTTTTTGCTACGATTTGGAGCATAGATATGAAGCACATCGCGAAACATGAGCCCAACAGAGAGTTTGTGCGCAACTCCTTGACCTACACAAGCGTATTCTACACCGTCTTGTTGCAAGGCAAATTCGCCGACTACAAGTATTGAATCTACATTACACGTTTTACTAAAGTTATTGCCAACGCCTTTCAATTTTCCTATAAGTTGTTTTTCGCCATAGGTAAAGAGTACATCATCTTCGAGTATTGGTGTAAAAGCCTCAATATCAGAAACGCTTGCAAGTTTGGGTTGTACAGAGTCAAAAGAGAAAACTCTCCCGGTTTTTGTAGTGATTTTTATTTCAGGGTCAAATGTGTTGTACATAGACGAAATTACATCCGACAAACCATTGAAAACCGACATGGTGATGGTGAGAGCTATGCTAACTATGGCAATAAGCATCACCGATACCATAGTTATGTAGTTTATGATATTCTTGCTTTTTTTTGAAAACAGATATCTTCGTGCAAAAAAGAAAGAAATCGACATAATTACTTATTCGCTTTTACAATTAGTCCAGAACCTTGAGACTGTTCACAAAGTACATCTATTGTGTTGAGTATAAGGCATAACCAGAATATCACAATGTAGTAAAAAGGGAGTAGTATAAAAAACAATTTTGTGATGTTTAATAAACTAATAGGAAATTTCATGGAAAGAATCCAAGAAATATGTCCTGCAGTACCATACGAGTATGATACGTTGATATTTGAAAAGCCGGCACGTTGTAGTTTTTCGCTAATGTCTTCTTTGCTGTAGCCATCACGTACATGTTCGCCTATGAATGATTCTCCATCGCCATCGTGCACGTCTGAACCACCAAGATTTGAAGGTGTAGAGATGAGGAGCGTACCTCCTTGTTTGAGGGATTGGAAGAAGTTACGAAAAACTTGTTCATCGTCCGCAATATGTTCCATTACATCTACCGAAAGAATAAGGTCAACTGGCTCTGGTGCTATATATTCGGTAAGGTCGCCTTCTTTAAACGACATACGGTTTTCGTATCCAATCTGTTTTGCAAATGTGGTACAGTCGGCTATTTGTTCTTCTTTTACGTCAATACCGAGCACCTTCCATAGTGAATTATGGCGAGCCATAAAATATGAATACTGTCCGAATCCTGAGCCTGCATCAAGTATTGTAGCTTGGTTAGGTTTAGTTTTTTCCCATATTCTAATTGCTTTCAATATGTGCCACGCACGGAGGAATAGCAGATTCAATAAAGAATAAAATATTTTCCTCAATAAAGGACTTGAGTTGAAAAATGTACCTAATGAGCGTTTTATAGGGTCGTAGTTCATTCGTTATTATTTTTTCTCTTTGTCGTTGCTTGAATTGAGTAATCGTTCTATATTTTCTTGATAATCAATAGAATCGTCTAGAAAAAATGCAAGTTCAGGAATTATTCGAAGTTGTTTTGCTACTTTCTGAGCTAACATTTGTCGTATTGTTTTTGCTTTTTCTTGCACGGCTGTGTACAATTCTTTTTCGTCTTTCGCTGGTGCAAAAATGCTTATATACACTTTCGCGAAAGAGAGGTCTGGCGCTACTCGTACCACAGTCACTGAAATTAATGCACCGCGGAAAAGAGAAAGAGACTCTTTTTGAAAAATGTCACCTAATTCTTTTTGTAGCAATCGTGCTACTTTATTTTGTCGTGTTTCGCTCATTGTGTTTTCTTAGAAAAATTGATATTGCTTATATATAGTAAAACTCTTCGAAGTACTCGGAAATAAAGGGCAAGATAACATAATATTGACATAAACCAGATAATGCATGCATTTGTCCAATAGGTACTATGGAAGTTTCCGAAAAATGGTTTCATTGGAGCGTAGAAATGCGCTTTTATGAACGGAGCTGTTGGTCTCATGAATACAGGATCTGTTTTTTGTACCAGATGACCTTTGTATTCAATCAATACCGTCAGGTTATTTTGGTTTCGGCAAAATTCTTCAAGACTCTCGTTGTAATAGTTTTTCTTTAATTCAATGAATTGTATATTTCCAAGGCTATCAAGCACTCGAGGTGTCCGTTCTATTTCAGGAATGCCAAGTATATCACACGTTTTGATACCCAATTCTTTGATGGCTTCGTTTGTCATCTTATCTTTCTCCGAACGAAGTTTGTTGTTCAATTTAATATAATAGTCCTTAATCGCAGAAACGTGGTCGCGAGCGAGCAATATAGTTTCTTCGCTTACATTGTCGGAACGGAGTGCTTTGAGGCTTTTTTCATTGAATGGAAACAGAGAACCAGTGTTTTTCAGTTCTCTCTCTATTTCGTTGGCAACAAGTGTTAGATTCTTTTTGTATTGCGCCTCATTCTCATTTTCTTCTTTATAGCGAAGGCAGTCGTTCAATTTGTTGTTTAACTGATTAGACCATTCCCCTTTACGATAACTACATTCGCTAATGCGCATATCTATATTGAAGAATGGAGCTTCGTAGTCGTTGTTTGAAAATTGTTCCACAGCTAGTCCTTCATATGCCCAACGTGAAGTAATAATTTCTCCGTACCACGGAATACTTTGTGGGTTAGAAACCACCGGATTCAGTTTGTCAAAACTTACAATAATACCACTCAATATAATTTGAGGAATAACCAAGAATGGAACTAAGATATAGATGGTCTTAATATCGTTGAAAGAGTCTGAAATAATGAGTCCGATAAGGTTTGCCGCACCCCATACGCTAAAGGCCATAAACCAATATTTGAAAAATAGGCAATGAAGCCCAAGTATCATGTTGGCACAAAAGACAAAGAAGAGTGATTGAATGGCCGAGATAACCAATAAAATTAAAATCTTCGATACCAAGTAACTAGACCAACTTAAATGTAAAAATGACTCTCGACTACGAATCTTTTGGTCTCGAAAAATCTCTTCGGCACTAGAGGTCAGTCCTATAAAGAATCCGCAAATGACTAACATGAAAATGTACACCGGAATGTTCGTGTTGTTCATAACCGTGTAGCCAATTGTGCTACTTTCGTCAACATCCCAATATTTTACAATGTATGCCAAAAATACTGCAATAATTGGCGCTTCCAAAAAGTTGATGAGCATGTATTGTACATTCGAGATTTTAGACAACACATCACGAACGATAAATACTTTGAGCTGTCTGAACCAATTTGGAATTTTAAAGGTAATTTCCGGCAATTCTTTTGGCATTGGTTTGGATTCAACAGCCTTTTTGTTTTTTTGTAGATATATTTCAGACCAATCATCAGGTGAAAGTTTTCTGATTTCTTGGTGTTTCTCATTCAACATGGGAGTGCCATCTTCGTCCAAAATCTTTGCTTCGGTAATGTTGAATATCTGCTCTGGGTTTACGTTACCACACGTAGGACATTCGCTTATAAATCTATCTGCTTGGCGGGTGCATTCTTTAAAGTACATGATAGAGTCAACGGGTGCACCATAGTATATTAAGAATCCACCGGTATCTAATATTACAAGTTTATCGAATGTCTTGAATATATCTGACGATGGTTGGTGAATAACCACAAACACTAATTTCCCTTTCAATGCAAGTTCCTTCAAAAGGTCCATAATGTTTTCGGAGTCTTTTGACGAAAGTCCTGATGTTGGTTCATCAAGAAAGAGGATAGCCGGTTCTCGAATTAACTCCAACGCAATATTCAAACGTTTGCGCTGGCCACCCGATATTTCTTTCTTCAATTCATCTCCAACAATATTGTCCTTACGTTCGTACAAGCCAAGGCTCTGCAATACTTTGTCAACTCTTTCGCGAATTTCTTCTTCGGTTAGGTTGTCAAAACAAAGTTTTGCTGCATAGAATAAGTTTTGATATACGGTGAGTTCCTTTATCAAAAGGTCGTCTTGTGGCACAAAACCAATCAATCCGTTGAGTTTGTTTTCAATATCATTGTGTAGGTCTATACCGTTTATGGTAACTGTGCCCGAAGTTGGTTTATAGTTTCCGTTCAATACGTTGAGCAAGGTTGATTTTCCTGCTCCAGACGCACCCATTATACCAATTAAGTTGCCTGATGATTCATTTAGCGATAATTCATGCAGTCCAATGTTTCCTCCACGGAATTTATAGGTAATGTTTTCTGCTTTGAATATTACACCTTCTTCTGAATTGCCGGCATTGAATATGTTAAGTATTTGACTATAATAAATCGGGGTGGTTTGTAAAGTTCTAATTGCGCTACCAATATTGAGTAGGGTGACTTTGTCTTCGTATACCGCTTGGCTATTCAAAGAAATTTCACCCACTTCATAAGAACGGAATATGAGTAAGTTGGAAGCACGCAAATAGAATACTTTGATAGTTCCTTTAAGGTGAGGAGAATTTATGTGTTTTGCTAAAACTTCACCAGTTTCATGTTTGTTATTGATAATCATCAAATTTTCCGAATCTGGTATTTCCAAGAACGGGTGGAGTATAAAATCGCAAAGTTGCTGGTATTCCTCGTTGTTTATGTTTAAGTCATCAACCAAGGCATCCATAAATTCCTTATCAGAATCGGAAATGCCTCTGTCGGTATATACAAACTCAAGTATACTGATAATGACGTAGAGCTTTTGACGTTGCGTTAGCTCTTGGTTGATGCTATTGCCTATCTTGTGAATACGAGCAGATAGTTTTGCTTCAATTTTGAACTTTACTTTTTCTGCGTCATACGTGTCTTGTATGTCAGCTTTTTCTGTAATACGGCTGATGTCGTTCATTACATCGTCGTATTCTTGTTCGAATGAGGGGAGATATTTTTTTGCTAATTCTTTGTTTAACTGATTAGCTAGAAATAGTTCTACTATCTTTATTTTATCACTTTTATTACCATCTGTTTTTGCAAAAACTGCAAATAGTCTTAATAAAGCTTGAATTATACGTTCACTCATGAGTTTTTTATTTTTTCAGACCAACCAATAGAACTATTTCATCGGTTTTTACCGTGTCATCTATCAAACTAAGTTTGATAGTACATGTTACCGATGATTTTATACGAAAGTTCCAATAATTAGTATAGTCATAATTCTTGTTATCAAACATTAGATGTCCTTCTTGGTCTATTATTTCCATTCTAATTTTTTCGCCTTTGTGAGGGCATACAATCAAGCGATATTCATTGCCTTTAATAAAGGTAATCTCACAATTTTTAACTTCATCGCTCGTGATATTTGTGGTATAATATTGTCCATCGGAAACGTAATCTTCGGTCAACAAACTTGCACACTGCCCAAGAGCAATGTTAGTATTTGCTAAGAACAAAACTATGAAACCAAGTATGACATGTATTTTTTTCATTGTATAATAGAATTTCGTAATGCTTCAATTTTGTTGGTTACATTTTTTATGTGTTCTGGCATTATTACAAATTTCGATTCGCTGTTGATAATGGTAAGGTGATTGTTTGGATAGTTTTGGGGAGTTTGGTACGTATAGGTGTATTCAATTCCATCAAATTCATAGCAGATATCAACTATAGCATCTATCAAATTCTTAAAATCATCTGATTTGTTGTAATAAGGACGAAGTACATTAAGTATTGCTTCTGCGGCTAATTTATGCTCTGCAATTTTTTGTACCGAAAGTTCGTTTGGGGCTTGTTTATGAATTTGTGTGATAAAATAGAGACTTTCTATCCAAGCTCCGGTCATGAGTAGCGATGCGTTTGCCATCTCATTTTCTCCTTTCAACAATTTGTCTGATTCTTGAAATTTCTTAGAAAGTATCTGAAACAAAGTGTCTTGTGAACCCATATTGTTTTCAAGTTCATCCATTGTTGCTGCATCAAACACCGAAGCCAATTCTACTTGATTTGCCAAGGATTTCAATGTGGAGAAATAATTAAGCGCATCTGTCATTTGTTCGTACATGGTCATGTATGATATGTCAATGCTATAAACTCCCATGTTCAACAATTTTTTGAACGATGATTCGTAGTGTGTTACGTTGAGTACAGAATTCGGAAGAGAACGTACGTATACTAAATTAAGACTTTTAATGTAGTTCATTATATCGTATGGCGATGGAATGCAGTAGATGGTACCATTTATCATTCCAACAATATTTTTGTTCTGTTCTTCTAGTATGATGCTCGAATCTTTCAGTGTTTCTTCTCCTTGTTGCGAGGAATTGTCGGTACTTTTTCCTGATCTATTGCATGCGGCAAAAGAAACTACAACTAACCCTATAAGTATGATATGTAATAGTTTTTTCATCTTTAATTTTTAATACCGAAACATACACTTTTTTCTTGAGAGAGAAAAACAATATCAAATTTATTGAATGAATATCGCTCTATTTATACCTAACTAACCGTTATCTGAATGGAATAATAACAAATACGTGCTGTTATTTCTTTATTCCGCTAATGTAATCAGAAATTATTCGATAGGATTCATATAGCGTTATATCTTCTTTGATTGATTTATCCCAATCTTCGGTATGTTTGTTTTCTACCGAATCAAGAACTGCGTTACCTTTGTCAACCGTGCCTAAACTGATTATTTCAAATGGGGCAGAACCTTTTCCTGCGTTTTTGTATTTCTTCGAAAGTGCTAAATCTTCTTTGTCTTTCTTGCGAAATTCGTTTAGTTCCAGCGAAATAGATTCTTGTTCTTTCTTGTCGGCTAGCCATGTAGCAGCTTCTTTAATGAGTACAAAAGAGGTGTCTTTTTGAATGCGCAAAGCACTTTTCTTTGACAGTTCTTTGATGTTTGGTGCATAGTTCCATACAGTATATGGAACCGGTTTTATTTCAGACCATTGTAATGGATAATCCAATTCTTTTTCGCCTATATCAATTTTATCATAAAGGTCGGGGAGGATTACATCTGGTTTTACTCCTTGAAATTGTGTTGTTCCTCCGTTGATACGATAGAATTTCTGTATGGTGATTTTGATTGCTCCCAATGGCATATCAGAGCGATATTCTTTTGACACCAAACGATCTATATCAACAATACGTTGTACGGTTCCTTTGCCGTATGTTGATTCTGTGCCTATGATAATTGCACGTTTGTAGTCTTGCATTGCTGCCGCTAATATTTCAGATGCAGATGCACTAAAGGTGTTAACCATAATAGCAAGTGGTCCGTCATAGAGTATTTTGTCATCATTGTCGTTGTATTGCCGTGCCGGTGTGTTCAATGATTTAACTTGTACTATAGGACCGCTTTTTACAAATAGTCCACCTATTTCTACCACGTCGTTCAACGAACCACCACCATTGTTTCGTAGGTCTATAATAATACCATCAACGCCGGCATCCTTGAGTTTTGTAACTTCTTTACGAATATCATCGGAACAACGACGACCATGGCTGTCGTTCATGTCAGTGTAGAACTGTGGCAAATAGATGTAGCCTATGCGATACGTTTTTTTGTCGTTGGTGGTGATGATGGTTGATTTGGCATATTTTTCTTCCAACACTATGACATCGCGAATGATAGGGATTTTAACAATTGTGCCATCAATTTTTTTCACGGTAAGCACCACTTTTGATCCTTTGGGACCACGAATCAAACGAACAGCTTCGTCCAATCTCATGTCTAAAAGATCAATAGGTTCATTGTCGCCTTGAGCTACTTTGAGTATAATGTCTTCTGCTTTCAATTCGCCTTGTTTCCATGATGGACTACCGGGAACTATTTCTACTACTTTTATGTAACCGTCTTTTTCTGAAAGTGTAGCTCCAATTCCTTCAAGTTTTCCTGACATGGAGATATTGAAATCTTCTTGTTTTGTAGGAGGGAAGTAATTGGTATGTGGATCAAACGAACCTGCAATTGCATTAATGAATGATGAGAAACGGTCGTCTCTTGATACTTTGTTTATACGTTTGAATCGTGTTTCGGTACGTTTTAACACCGTTTCTCGAGCTATTTTTTCCAATTCAGCCTCCGACTTCACGGTAACAGTATCAGATTCTTTTGCTTTTTTGTTTTGCTCGTTTTCCAATGTTATCATTTCCGAAAGCACTTGATATTTCAAGTATTTGCGCCAATAGTCTTCCAACTCGGTTTGTGATGTACAATAGTCGCGTTTGTCACTATTTATGTTTATGGTCTCACTAATGGTGTAGTCTATAGGTTTTTCGAGTGCTTTGGCATAGTAGTCTTCTATTTTTTTTGTTTGGCTATCAATCAATTCTATCGAGAGATTAAAGAAATCGAGTGAGCCGGAACGTATTTGATCGTCAATGCTGTTTTTGTATGTTGAAAGTATGTCTATTTGGTCTTTGGTAAAGTACATTTTGCTGTAGTCAAGACTTTGTAGGTATAAGTCGAATACTCGTTGCGAAAAATTATCGTTGAGGTCTTGTGGGCTGTAATGCAAGGAATTTAGAATCTCATATGATGAATTGAGAATGAGTTTTTCTCTTGGTTCATTCTTCTCATTTATAAGGAAAGCTCCTAAAAGTAAGGAGGTTATGATGATTACCGAAATCGGTATGATTCTTTTCAGTTTCATATTAGAGAAATTTCAACGAATGTAGTAAAATAAAGAACAATGCACAAGGAACAATGAATATTTTGAATTACAAACGTTGTTTTTTTGTCTTTTTGTATCAAAAAACTGAGGTTCTTATCTCTTTTCCTGTTTACAATTCTACCGATTTCTCTTTTTTAGAGGGCGTATCTATTGGTAAATCTTCAGAAATTTCCGATTTCATATCTTTGATTACAATTGATACACTTATCGTGAATAATTGTGATTTTGTGATTTTGCTAAAATCGCCGAATGTCCCATTGTAGTTTTGATTGAGGAAGTCGTTGAAGTAGTAGGTAGCTTTGAAATTTAATCCGAGAGGAGTTTGTATTCCCACAAATACAGAAGGTATGGTGCTTGGAGTTGCATTGCTTAGCCATTCGCCATCTTTTGAGACCTTTTTGTTATGTGCTGTTTCATAGAGTTTTTGACGATAATGGAAAGCCCAGTCAATGCCACCGCCGGCATACGCCCACATGTGTTTTTTGAAAGAACCGATTTTTAAAGCGCATGAAACTCCTCCGGCAAAAACGCGTCGTTTGATTTTATCATACGTAGTAGTATCAGTAGTGGTAATGATTTGTTCATCTTTTGTCTTGATTCCTATGTTACGAATGCTTATGCCCGGCATTAATCCAATGATGTTGTTGAAATTGACATGCATATATGCCGGAAAGTTTGTAAAATAAGATGTTCTAACGCCATTTCTTGCGGTATTGTCTTCAATTACAGATTGTGTTAATTGGAAATTTAACTCGCCCGGTTGCGTAAAATAGATAGTTTTACGGTGTTCTTGAGCTACAGTAGTACAAGTCAAAAGAAGAGCGATGAGACCGAGTAGTGTATGTTTCATACGTTATTTTATAAGGTTTTCAATGTTTTTTCCTGTTGCCATAGTTGGTTTTGCTACTTTCGTAAATGTACACAAAGATACGATAATATCAGTTATATCAATTGGTTGTTGCAAAATTTGCGGTTGCATTTTCCACCCATACCAAATGAGCGGTATGTGTGTGTCGTAGTTGTAGGGTGAAAGGTGATTCCCTACCGATTCTACTGTTTGTTCGCCCCATCCTGGTTTTAGTACCAGGAATAAGTTGGCTGAACGTGCACTATTGTACGAATTATCTATTTTGCGGTAAATTTCGTTGCTGCAAAAGTTATGGTTGGCAAGCCAAACCGAGCCTACCACTGTTTGAATACCACTTAGTTGTGACATAAAGTCGGTGCAGTCGTCTTCTACTTCGGCTATTGTTACATTGTGGTTTTTCATAGCCTGGAGGTTGAGGTATATCTGTAGATTTTGATAGTGTTCTATCCAGTTGTCTTCTCCAAACGTTACATCTAAGTGCTTGTCTAGCAAATACATGGTTTCAGATGGTTTGAATATGCCTAACTTCATGGATTTTAGATAGTCGCTTTTGGGGGAAATTGAAATGCCGTGATTTGAGGTTAAAATCACTAATACGTTGTCTTTTCCAAGACGTGTTTCTAAGTAGTTCAAGAAAAACATCAACTCAAAATCAAGACGGACGTAGGTGTCTTCAACTTCTTTTGATAAACAACCAAATCGATTCCCAATTTCTTCGGTGGCAGTGTAGGCTATGGTCAAAAAGTCGGTGTTTATGCCTTTACCCAATTGCTCGTTTTCTATGAGGTCTATGGCCAAATCTTTGGTGTATGTATTGCCAAAGGGGGTTGCTTTTAAGATTTTGTACGGTTTGTATGGGTCTTTGAGTTGTGGCAAATGGTACGGAAACGTTTTTTGATTGCGTATACCTATTTCATAGCGCATATCATCAGGTGTGGATTCTTTGTATTTTTCTATAGGGAGAAATGTGTTCCATGTGCGGTTGGCGTACAAGTTAGCTAATCCCTTGTTGTTGAATGTGTGGAGCCACGCCGGCAAAACTCTGTTGTAGTATGTGCCACTCATCCATTCGCCGGTATATTCGTTGAGCCAAAATACGCCATTTGATTTATGTCCTGCGCAGAGTACAGCAGCATGTTGGTCAAGGCTTATGGTAAATGATCGTGAACGACCAAAACTTTGCGTAAGGAGTTCGTCGCCAAAGGTAGTGCCTATCAGGTTTTTGGCTGACACCATGTATTCATCGTGAGCATCGCTGCCTACGCTGGGGTAATTCTCATCTCTCACACTTTCAACGCGTGAACGTTGTTTGCGACTATACCAAGCGTCGTCTATAATGCCATGGAATGCCGGAGTTGTTCCCGTAGCAAGTGAAGCAAAGGTGCTGGCACTTTGGCCGTAGGCGAAATTTACATTGGCATCAATGCACTGTGTGCCAAGTGTCATGAGTTTTTTGAAACCGCCACTTGAAAAATGAGGACTAAAGCGTTCCAAATATTCGTAACGCATTTGTTCCACCACTATCATTACCACCAATTTTGGTTTTTCGGGAGGGAGTGTTTGCCCAACTCCGTGTAGTGAAAAAATAAGGCAGAACAGAATAATACATAGAGACGCACCGTGGTGCGTCTCTACAGAATGTGTGATTCGAAAACCGTGTGATGCAGTTGACATTGTCTGTTAAAATGCTTTAAGGCTCAAATCCAAACTGCTTATGTGGTGAGTCAAAGCACCTACCGAAATATAGTCAACACCAGCTTCGGCATAGGCGCGTATTGATTCTTTGGTAATTCCGCCTGACGATTCCGTTTTGCATTTTCCGTTGATTAAGGCTACCGCTCCTTTTGTTTCTTCGGGGGTGAAGTTGTCAATAAGAATGCGGTCGACATTGAAATTGAGTATTTCACGAATTTCATCGAGTGTGCGAGCTTCCACTTCTATTTTGAGGTTTTTGCCTTTTGTTTTCAAATATTCCTGCGTCTTGGTAATAGCTGCAGTTACGCCCCCGGCATAGTCTATGTGGTTGTCTTTTATGAGAATCATGTCGTACAATCCTATGCGATGATTTTCGCCACCACCTACTTTTACCGCATATTTTTCGAGCAAACGAAGTCCCGGTGTGGTTTTGCGAGTATCAAGAATTTTGGTGTTTGTGCCTTCCAACAGTTTTACGTAGTTGTGCGTTTGGGTAGCTATACCGCTCAATCGTTGCATAAAGTTTAGTACCAATCGTTCGGTTTGGAGTATTGAAATAGTCTTGCCTTCAACTTCAAACGCAATGTCGCCTTTTTTAATGGCATCGCCGTCGTGAAGGTATTGTGTCATTTTGAGGGTTGGGTCGAATTTTGTGAAAATTTTGCGAGCCAAATCAATACCGCAAAGTATGCCATCTTGTTTCACCAGCAAACGTGCACGACCTTCCAAATCGTGAGGAATGCACGACAAGGTAGTGTGGTCGCCATCGCCTATATCTTCTTTGAATGCAATGTCAATCGTTGCATCTATGAGTGGACTATCAATCATTTTAATACGAGTTATTTTGTTTTTGCAAATGTAAAAAAAAATATTTTGTCTATTCGCTCCTCGTTACTTTATGTGTGTGGTGTTGTGAAAATTACTGTTTCTATAGGAAATTAAAAAGACGCCCCAGTTTTTACCGTATTTCTGCATTTCTTGAATGTACCAATCTGATACATTAGTCGTAATTTGTTCGACTCTTGTTCGAAAATTTGGCAAAATAAGTAATGTTTCGGTCGAACGTGTGTAAACCAAGTTTCGCAAAAAAGAAACTATTTGTGTAAAAAAACATTGATAAAATGAGGAAAATCAATATGGTTTAATTTAATTAAAAAATCTACAAAATAAGAGAGATGGTTAAATGTTTTTTTTATTTTTATGAAATACTATAATCATTAAACGTTTTATAAAAAGTCAATGGAAACACTTCTAAATCAATTTACCAACCTTTACTCTCTTTCAAAAACACTTCGATTTGAGTTACGACCAATTGGAAAAACCTTAGATACAATAGAAAAAAATGGCTTGATAGAGCAAGACCAACGCCGGACTGATAACTATAAAAAGGTGAAAAAAATCATTGATGAATATCACAAAGCATTTATAGAAAGAGCCTTGTCTAACTTTACATTGAACTATTCATCTGAAAACAAAAAAGATTCTCTTTCGGAATATTATTTCTATTATTTATTGAATAGCAAAGATGAAACTCGTACCGACAACCTGAAAAAAGTTCAGGAAAGTCTTCGAAAACAGATTGCCGGTCAACTTACACAAGACGATGTATATAAACGTATAGATAAGAAAGAATTAATAAAAGAAGATTTGCTGAAATTTGTAAAAACCATTGAAGAAAAGGAATTGGTTAAAGAATTTAAAAATTTTACTACCTACTTTACCGGTTTTTACGAGAATCGGAAAAATATGTATTCGTCAGAAGATAAGTCAACAGCTATTGCTTACCGACTTATACATGAAAATC
>CAYFVM010000009.1:2598-46019 GCA_964346725.1 uncultured Bacteroidales bacterium | reverse complement strand
ATCCATTGGCTTTATAAATGAATGTTTGTCTGATATGGGCAAACCATACAACAAACGGGTGGAAGATTATTTTGCCACATTGGGAGCAAAAAATAACGTAACTAAGCAAAAAGAAAATCTCTTTGCTCGAATTGCCAATGCTTATGCGGAAGTAAAGGAAATCTTGAATACGGAGTATCCGCATAATAAAAACCTTTCGCAAGACAACATGGCCGTTGAAAAAATAAAGACGTTGCTGGATGCCGTTAAAGAACTGCAATGGTTTGTGAAACCTTTGCTCGGCAAAGGTGACGAGCCCGACAAAGACGAACGGTTTTACGGTGATTTTTCCGCGCTTTGGCAACAGCTGGATGCCATTACTTCTCTATATAATAAGGTGCGTAATTACATGACCCGCAAACCATATTCAACTGAAAAAATCAAATTAAATTTTGAGAATTCAACATTGATGGACGGCTGGGATTTGAATAAAGAACGGAAGAACACAACAGTTATCTTACGCAAAAACGGCCTGTACTATTTAGGCATTATACATAAAAAGTTCAACAAAGTCTTTGATATTCAGAACTTGAAAACAGATGGCGAATGTTTTGAAAAAATGGAATACAAACTACTTCCGTTAGCCAATCAAATGCTTCCTAAAGTGTTTTTTTCAAAAAAGCGTATCGATGAATTTAAACCCAGCAAAACATTACTTGAAAATTATGAAAAAAAAACGCACAATAAAGGTGCAAATTTCAATATCAATGACTGTCATACGCTAATTGATTTCTTCAAAACGTCTATAAATAGACATGAAGATTGGAAGAATTTTGATTTTCATTTCTCTGACACTCGTTCTTATGAAGATTTGAGCGGATTTTATAGAGAGGTGGAAGCACAAGGCTATAAGATTACGTTCCGTAACGTGTCTGAGACGTATGTCAATCAACTTGTTGATGATGGCAAACTGTATTTGTTCCAAATCTATAACAAAGACTTTTCGCCATATAGCAAAGGCACACCCAATATGCACACACTCTATTGGAAAATGCTATTTGATGAGCAAAATTTGAAAGATGTAGTCTATAAACTCAATGGCAACGCGGAAGTATTTTTCCGTAAATCGAGTTTGCCGTGTGAAGAACCTACGCATCCTGCAAATATGCCCATAGACAATAAAAACCCCGAAAACAAAAAACGCCAAAGTATATTTGAGTACGACTTAATTAAGAACCGACGCTATACGCTGGATAAATTCTTGTTTCACGTGCCTATAACCATGAATTTCAAAAGTGCAGGTACCAACAATATCAATCTTACGGTAAATGAATATCTGAAAAAGAGCAATGCTACTCACATCATAGGCATTGACCGTGGCGAACGGCATTTATTGTATCTCTCGTTGATAGATATGCAAGGAAATCTGAAGAAACAATTCACATTGAACGAGATAGTCAACGAATATAATGGAAACACCTATCGCACCAATTATCACGATTTACTTGATGAGAGAGAGAAAGGACGAGACAAGGCTCGCAAAAGTTGGCAGGCAATTGAAACTATCAAGGAACTGAAAGAAGGATATCTAAGTCAAGTAATTCATAAAATAGCGCAGCTGGTTGTTGAATACAATGCGATAGTGGTGCTCGAGGATTTGAATTTTGGATTTATGCGCGGACGACAAAAGGTAGAGAAACAAGTATATCAGAAGTTTGAGCAAATGTTGATAGACAAACTCAATTATTTGGTGGACAAGAAAAAAGCTCCGACCGAAAATGGTGGTTTGCTTCATGCCTTACAGCTTACCAGCAAATTCGAAAGTTTCCAAAAGTTAGGCAAACAAAGCGGCATTCTTTTCTATATTCCGGCTTGGAACACCAGCAAAATGGACCCTACCACGGGCTTTGTAAACCTCTTTGATACAAGATATGAGAACATAGACAAGGCAAAAGCCTTTTTCACCAAGTTCGACCGTATTCGCTACAATGCCCAAAAAGATTGGTTTGAGTTTGAAACAAAGCATTATAGCCTTTTCAATACGAAAGCCGACGATACAAAACAGAATTGGACGCTTTGCACCTATGGCAACCGTATAGAAACATTCCGTAACCCCGAAAAGAACAGCGAATGGAACAGCAAAGAAATAGTGCTCACCAATGCGTTTAAACAGTTTTTCAATGCCTATAAAATAGATGTTAATGGCAATTTGAAGGAGCAAATTATTACCCAAGACAAAAAGGAGTTCTTTGAAGGTTTGCTTCATTTGCTAAAACTCACGCTGCAAATGCGCAACAGCATTACCGGCAAAGAAACCGACTATCTGATTTCTCCGGTGATGAATGTAAAGGGAGAGTTTTACGACAGCCGTACCTGTGGCGAAAACTTACCAAAAAATGCCGATGCCAACGGAGCCTACAACATTGCCCGCAAAGGCCTTTGGGTGGTAGAGCAGATAAAACAAGCCGAAGATTTGAAAAAACTGAAACTCGCCATTAGCAACAAAGAATGGTTGCAGTTTGCACAAAAATAAATGACCGACTATATCTCCATATCGATTCTCAACGACTTTATCTTCTGTCCGTACTCCATATATCTGCACAACGTGTATATGGGGGCGGATGAAGATCTGTATCATGCTACGCCACAGAAAAAAGGAACGGCAGCGCATGAAACGGTTGACAAGAAAACGGCAAGCTCCAGTAAAAATGAGCTGTTAGCTTTACCTGTGTTCTCCGACGAGTTGGGCATTATGGGAAAAATAGATGTCTATCGGCAGAATGAAAAAATGCTGATAGAACGTAAATATCAACTGAAACAGATATTCCGAGGACAGATGTATCAGCTATGGGCACAATATTTCTGTATGCTAGAGATGGGATACGAGATAGAAAAAATTGCTTTCTATGAGATTGCTACCAACAAAACAACCCCGATTGGTCTGCCCGGAGATGCCGGAAAATTAGAGTTGTGCAATTTTATTGCACAATTTAAAGGTTATGATCCTTCCGGTAGGCTTGTTGCGAATCCCAACAAGTGTCTGCATTGTATTTATTGCAATTTGTGTGACAAAACAACAACCGACAATGTTTACCAATAAAGACATAGAATACCGCACCGTTTTCGTTATTAACTGCATAGAAAGTCGCAATCTGCGTGTTAGCAACGGCGAACTACTGTTAGAAGAAGAGACTGACGATACAAAAAAAACGTTGACCAAATTGCCGTTTCAAAAAATATTGGCTTTGTTTGTTATTGGACACATTAAAGTGACTACGCCGCTTATCGAGAAATGCAAAAAATTCAATGTAGCCTTGGTGGTAATGAAGCCCAACCTACGACCTGTATTTTTCTGGGCAAATGCTGCCGAGGCAAACTATCTGTTACGGCAACGCCAACATTCTTTATCGAAAGACGACATCTCTGTAGCGAAAGTTTTGATGGATAGTAAAATTTCCAATCAAAAACGACTACTCGAAAAAACGAGACAAAAAGACTCTCTAACGCTCGAAGCATTAAACGTTTGCGCAACCTCTCTTTCAAAAATAAAGAACACTCACGATTATAACGCACTTATGGGTGCCGAAGGATTTGTATCGAAAGTTTTTTTTGAAGCCTATTTTCAGAAAAACAATTGGAAAGCTCGTAAGCCACGAGCTAAGACTGACGCCATAAATGCTACATTGGACATCGGTTACACCATTCTATTTAATTTTGTGGAAGCATTTGCCCGTATGTTTGGTTTTGATGTGTATGTGGGTGTCTATCATCGATTATGGTTCAAACGGAAATCGCTCATTTGTGATTTGATGGAACCGTTCCGTTGTATTATTGACAATGCCGTTAGAAATGCCTATAATCGTAAACAGTTCGATGAGAGCGATTATTGCGTTATAAAAAATGAATACAAACTGAAATATGAAAAGAACGTCGATTATTATAAAGTGTTTTTTGATGCCCTCATTGCATATAAAACAGATATATTCAAATTTATGCAGCAATATTATCGATGTTTTATGCGAGGAGCAGAAGAACAAGAATATCCTAGATTTTTAATTTAATATAAATGCTATGCTTATAATTAGTTACGACATTCAGGACAACAAACTTAGAACTCGTTTTTCGAAAATGCTTATGAAAAATGGTGCTATACGTCTACAGATGTCTGTGTATGAGTTTAATAATACCCAACGATTGATGGACAACATACGGACTAAGATAAACAGTACCTTTAAGAAATTATTTTCAGGAGCAGATAGTGTGATGATTTTTGATGTGAGCAATGAAAAAATAGAAAAATATGGAAATGCCATTCATCGTGATACAGATATTGTGTACTTTTAACGACATGCAAACCTATGTCTTTGTAAATGGCATGTAATAGTGTAATTTATTCATTATCAAATATTTAGTTTTGTTTGTTTTAGAAGGTGGGGTGTTTGATGGTAAGAAACGTTCTTTGAAATTTTTAGTAAGGGATTGGTATTCAGGTGTTTTTTTGTATTTTTGTAAAACCATAGTGTCTAGTAAGACCAAGTAATTTCTACTATTGTAGATGGCGGTATTCTCTATGTTTCTTGCCGTGTCTAGTAAGACCAAGTAATTTCTACTATTGTAGATGAGTGTAAGTACAAATGTATTCTGTCGTCTAGTAAGACCAAGTAATTTCTACTATAGTGAGTATATTTCACACAAAAGAAAATCAATACCTTTGTGAAAAAAACAAGTATGAAAGACTCAATACGAACAACCATACATACCGTGCTACTGCAGGGGCAGGTGCTTTGGGCATCGTGCACATCGGCACAGCAGGTAACAACAGGAGAACCAACACCGCAATATATGGCTTCGGTACGTCCTGTTGAGGTTATCACCCAAGAAGAATCTGCTCAACCACTTCCGTATGGATTTACAATTGACAATAAAAAGGATAGTGTAGTGGTGTCAATGGATGCAAATCATACTACCGGCTATTCGTGGTCATACACCATGAATGCTGACAGTGTGTTGCAAGAAACGTCGTCGAAATACGTAGCCAATAACCGTTCACAAGGTACGGTAGGAGCAGGAGGAATACAGTATTACGCCTTTTCTCCTCTTGCGGCAGGCTATGTAACTATTCGTTTTGTGTATGCACGTTCGAGAGAGAATGCAACCCCCACGGCTACTATTTCGGTGCTATTTTTTGTAGCAGCAGATGGTACCATTACGTGGAAAACACCTAAGGTGTATCAGCGATAACAAGGCGAGTTATTCTTCGTCTTCGCCTAACAAGTCGGGGCGTAGCAATCGAGTGCGTTCGAGCGATTGCTCCAATTGCCATTTTTCAATTTCTTTGGTATTTCCCGAAAGGAGAATTTCAGGAACTTTCCATCCATTGTACACCTCGGGGCGTGTATAGATAGGCGCAGCAAGCAAGTTATCTTGAAATGAGTCATCAAGAGCCGAAGCCATGTCGCCCATGGCACCCGGCAATATTCGCACCACACTGTCGGCTATAATAGCAGCAGCAAGTTCACCGCCGGTAATTACGTAGTCGCCTACAGAAATTTCTTTGGTAATAAGGTGGTCGCGCACGCGTTGGTCTATGCCTTTGTAGTGACCGCAGAGAATGATTATGTTCTGTAACAACGAGAGCCGATTGGCCGTTTTTTGTGTATACTGTTCGCCATCTGGACTCATGTATATAATTTCATCGTAGTCACGTTCGGCAGTAAGTTTTGTGATGCATTTATAAATAGGGTCAATTTGCAAAACCATACCGGCACCACCACCAAATTGATAGTCATCTATATGATGATGTTTTTCATCATTTGAGTAGTCGTGAAGGTCATGTACCACTATCTCAACAATGCCTTTTTCTTTAGCTCGTTTGAGTATTGATGTCTCCAAAGGACTTTCAATAACTTGAGGAACGGCGGATATAATATCGATACGCATTTTGAAAAAAATCTAAAAATAAAGCTGTTTTGTTTTTTTGTTGGGCAAATTTACGTATTTTCGCAATATATTGTATGCATGCGAAAGCGTGTAATGCGATAAATAGTAATAAACCTTGCTTTACTATATTGAAAGTATGACGCGAGAAAAAGAATTTGATACAGAAGAGTTGAAAGAAGAACAACTTGCTCAATCTCAGGAAGTTGTTGAGTCTAATGCCGACTCAACTGATAGTGTAATAGAGTATCATAATTATTCATTAGTCCAACTTATTCCGGCACTTGAGGTATATTGTACCAAAGAAAAAGTACAAACATGTCACAAAGAAATTGAAGATATACGCACGTGGTTCTACAAACGTCTTAAAGTAGAAACCGAAGAAGCTCGAAAAGCATATAAAGAAGAACACGATACACTTGATGGATTTTTGTTTGAATCTCATGAATCGGAGTTCAAAGAGGTGTACGCACGTATTAAAGAGCTACGCAAACGCAACGAAGAAGATCGTAAGCAAGAGCAAGAAAAAAACTTGCAAAAGAAGCTCCAGATAATAGAAAAAATTGATGCCCTTACTCTGGCACCAGAATCAATGAATAAAACATTCGCTGATTTCCGTTCATTACAAGAAGAATGGAAAAACATCGGAGATGTTCCTTCAGCAGAAGAAAAAGGCGTGTGGGAAAAATATCATTTGAGTGTAGGCAAGTTTTACGATTACGTAAAAATTGACCGTGAACTTCGCGATTTAGATCAGAAGAAGAACTATGAAGCTCGAATAGCGTTGTGCGAGGCAGCGGAAAAATTAGCTGAATCAAAACAAGTGGTAAAGGCATTCGCCGATTTGCAAGAATTGCATCAACAATGGCGTAAAATAGGTCCCGTAAAACAAGAATTTAAAGAACAAATTTGGGAGCGCTTCAAAGAAGCAACTACAACCATAAACAAAGCACATCAGGATTATTTTATGGGTTTGAAAAAACAAGAAGAAGAAAATCTTGTAAAGAAAACCGTCTTGTGCGAAAAAATTGATGCAATTATTGCTGATTTGGAATTAACTCAAAAACAATGGGCACAAGCAACGGCACACGTGTTGGAAATTCAAAAAGAATGGAAAACAATTGGATACGCTCCACAGAAACAGAATTCTCTCATCTATGAACGATTCTCAAAAGCGTGCGACGTGTTCTTTTCTGCTCGCAAATCGTTCTTTGGAGATGTACGTAAGGTAGAGTCTGAAAATAAAAAACAAAAGATTGCTTTGTGTGAAAAAGCGGAAAGCATGAACACTCGTGCCGATTGGGATAAAGCAACATTGGATTTTATTCAATTACAAAAAGATTGGAAGAAGATAGGTACTACCGCATTCAAAGACTCACAAAAATTGTGGGTTCGCTTTACTACAGCATGCAATGCCTTTTTTGAAGCAAAAAAAGCTTTTGAGTCAAAACAAGACGGCATTTTGAACGAAAACATAGCTTTGAAAGAAGCACTTATAACAAAAATAGCAAGCATTCCAACTGATGATAAATCGAAAGCACTTGAAGATTTGTCGGCAATAGAGGAAGAGTGGGCAAAAATACAAGTTCCTGCTAAGGCTAAATTTGAATTGCAAAAACAATTTTCGACAGCAGTAAATACCTTACTTGAAAAATTACATATCGAGAAAAGTTCAGCCGATGATTTAGCATTTCGAATTAAAATGTCGACACTCTTGCTTGAAAATGGAGGCGAAGACAAAGTGATACAAGAAGCAAAAGCATTACGCAAACGCTTATTGGCAACACAAAATGAATTGAAATCATTGGAAAACAACATAGGGTTCTTTAGTAAAACATCTGGAGCATCAAAACTCATTACAACGGTAGAACAGAACATTTCTAAGCGAAAAGATGAAGTTGCTCAAATAGAACAAAAAATTAAAATAATAGATAAACTCTTAAAAAATCGAGCATGAAACAATGCAAGGCACTATATTATTTAGCTTTTCTTACATTGTTTGTTGCTTGTTCAACAAATAATGATGGTAAAGTGGCGGACCAACCCGATGTCTTCAATGGCGTTGTGTTAGGCGAAGACATTACCCGTATAGGTATGCCCGAAAAATTGGATTATTTAATAAACAATCTTTCGTTATCCGATCAGATGATTGGTATATTGGCTCAAAGCGATAAAACTTTGTTTGATGCTAGTTTGTTAAATGCCTCCGAAAATGTGAAATTTTATAGTACGAGCAAAAGCAAGGCCGTGAATATGGGTGTGTATGGTGCAGAATTGAATTATTTGATTCATTTTGACCAAACTGAATATTCCATGAAATACATGTTGGCCTCAAAACTATTGGCTGACCAAATAGGTGTAGCGATGGCTTTTGACCAAGATGCGGTGAAAGAATACGAAACAAATGTAGAAAATAAAGACTCGTTGATAAATATCATTTTTACTGTATATGGCAACGCACGTCGTATGTTGAAAAATGAGGAACAATTCATGCTTTCATCATTGGTAATAGTGGGTAGTTGGGTTGAAAATATGTATGTAACCACCGAATTTTTTGGTCGTGCAAAATCAACAAAAATGAAGTCGGAATTAGTCACTAAAATAATAGAACAAAGAGAGTATTTGGCAAAAATCATTGAAACCGTTGAGATACTAGATGAGGGCGACAATGTGTTTGTTTCAGATATTATTCAAAACCTCCATACCATACAAACGGTGTATGAAGGTTTTGGTGACCGACTTTTATCAGAAGCCGATGTGAAAGAATTAAACACGGCAGTAACCACTGCGCGTAATAGAATTGTGAAGGTAAATTAATTTTGCACAATCTTCATTTTGCCTCTCCAATATCATACAGCAATAAATTTTCATAGATTATATATCCTTGGGGGTGGAAATAAAATAAATTACTACCTTTGCCCAAAAATTAAACAAGCTACAAATGGATAAGAATACAGTTATTGGAACTGTCCTAATATGCCTCTTAATGGTGGGTTATTACATTTTTACTCGACCAACAGAAGAGGACTTACAACGAAGAGCAATATACCTTGATTCTCTTAAACAAGTAGAGATACAAAAGCAGTTACAGCAGAAAGAAGATTCTTTATTGTCGCTTGATGCTCAGAAAGATACAGCCACACAGCAAGTTGTAGAAGAAGTAAAAGGTGAAGAGTCTTTGAAAAAAGAATTCGGAAGCTTTTATAAATCGGCAACAGGAACCGAAGCATTTACAGTGCTTAGCAACAATTTGATAGAGGTAACCCTTACCAATAAAGGAGGCAAGCCATATCTTGTAAATATTAAAAACTACAAAACCTACAATGGTGAGCAATTGAATATTTTAGCTGGCAATAAAACTCATTTCGGTCTGTTGCTTAGTGAAATCGGTCGTTCTACCGATGAAATGTATTATACTCCATCAAAGATTGAAATGTTGACCGATTCAGTGCAAAAAATATCGTATCGCTTGTCGGCATCGGAGTTCTCTTATATAGAATACACATACATATTGCGTCCAAATTCATATAATTTGGAATTATCTATTACTACGAAAGGTATGGAGCAATATATACGCGAATCACGCTATAATTTATTGTGGAATACAACGCTCAATGTAGTTGAGAAATCGAAAGAAGCAGAAGCACAAAATTCTACAATAGTATGGAAATACTTTGAAGACGATACCGAGATGTTGAATTCTCGCGCTACGGAAGACGAGTCGGAAAAACTTTCCGGTCAGGTAAAATGGGTAGGATTTAAACAACATTTTTTCTCGGCAGCACTTATTGCTAACGATAAATTTGAACGTGGTGGAACCGCTACTTCTCGATTTATCAACGATTCTGATACGGAAATGAAAGAATTTACCGTCAATTTATTTATGCCAAAAGGTGAAAAAATTGATATGAAGTTCTTCTTTGGCCCGAATCACTTGCCGGTATTGAAAGAACAAGGTGTTGAATTTGAGAGTCTTTTAGACCTTGGTTGGTTTGGATTTATTACCAACTATGCTATTGTTCCTATTTTCAATTGGTTACGTGACTTTATTGACAACATGGGATTGGTTATTTTGTTGATGACCATAATCTTGAAAGTGGTGCTATTCCCACTTACATTCAAATCATATTTGTCAACGGCAAGAATGCGTGTAGTAAAACCATATGTGGACGAAATCAACGAAAAATATCCTAAGCCTGAAGAAGCAATGAAGAAACAACAGGCAACAATGAATTTGTACAAGAAAGTTGGTATAAACCCTATGGGAGGCTGTCTGCCGCTTTTGATACAATTCCCTATATTGGTTGCTATGTTCCGCTTCTTCCCTGCTTCAATAGAGTTGCGTCAAGAAAGCTTCTTGTGGGCTGAAGATTTATCAAGCTACGACTCTATATTTGAATGGTCAACGCATATTCCTATTATTTCGTCAATTTATGGTAATCACATTAGTTTGTTTACTTTGTTAATGGCGGTATCAATGATTGTAGTGAACAAAATCAATACAGCCAATACTGCACAAGTGCAAACACCCGGAATGCCAAATATGAATTTGATGATGTGGATAATGTCAATCATGATGATATTCTGGTTCAATAATTATTCAGCAGGATTGAGTTATTACTATTTGCTTGCCAATGTTATTACGTTGCTTCAAACGGTTATTATTCGTAATGTGATTGACGATAAAAAAATTCTAAAGAAATTAGAGGCTAACAGACAAAAACCTCAGAAAAATCGTAAATCAGGTTTTCAAGAACGTTTGGAGAAAATGGCAAAAGAACAACAGAAAAAAATGCGTCGCTAGTCGTGCATTTTGTTGAATAGTCGTGAATTGTTATGAAGGGTATTTCAACAAAATTACTAATCATTTGTTTGCTATGCGAAATTATGATGCAAGCATGCAGTGTGCTCAATAACGAACACGATGGATACGCCTATAACTCACGTCATAACTATTATTTTAAGCTACTAGCCTTTGCCGACACATACACAACCGCACATCCAGGCGATGTTGTTACCGCTCATGTTGCATACAGTCTTGTTGATACCGATTCGTTGGTATTCGAAATCGAGAAAGAGGTAGTAGTGCGAGATGAAGCAAAACTAGGATTACCTCTCTTGTTTGTTGATGCTCATTCGGGCGATAGTCTTTCGTTTATTGTGCCAACATCCGATTTTGTAATGGATACAACTTTTCCAAAAGAGTTTGACACACTCATGGCTGCTCCCGAAATGCGACTAACAGTTCGGATAAAATCGGTAGTTGATAGTATAACGTATTGTGAAAATCAAAAAGCTCTTATGCTCTGGAAACAAACCAAAGCAGACTATGAAAAGTATTTAATCCAACAATATCTTCAGCAGCATACCGAAACATTTGAATATCAGAAAAACGGCATATATAAACGTATTATCAAAAAAGGAACGGGTACATTTCCCTCACTTAGTAATCATGTAACTATTTCATATCAAGGTAGTTTGCTTAATGGAAATAGTATCAATCATTCTACAACACAAGATTTTTTGTTGGGTAGTGAGATGCAAGTGATAGATGGTTTGGTAATAGTGATACAAAACATGCAAGAAGGGGAGCGAGCACAAGTAATAATCTCAAGTTCCTATGCGTGGGGAGAAAAGGGATCCTCTGATGGTTCTATACCACCTTTTTCATCAGTAGTGTTTGATATAGAATTGAAGGCGATAGATTAAACGGAATTTTATAATAATCATGGAAATAGTAAAAGAAGTAATAGAGAAAATAAAGAAAATTGTAACGGAAAATCAGACTTTTATGATTACCACTCACCACAATTCCGATGGTGATGCAATGGGCGCAGCAACAGCTATGGCAGAAGTTTTGCGTCAAATGGGGAAAACCGTTAAAATTATTCTTCCTAACGATTTTCCTGCTTTTTATAAATGGCTGCATGGGGTTGATGATATTATTAACTTTGAACGCACGCCTAAAGATGCTCAAGCTTTTTTGGCAAATACAGAAGTTGAGATTTGCATGGATTTCAACAATTTAGGGAGAATAGACCGCTTAGAAGCTGAATTAGCAAAATCCGAACGTCAGCGTATAGTTATAGATCACCATTTGGGGCTAGATATGCCCGCAAATGCAATCGTATCTGTTCCTGAGGCAAGTTCTACATGTGAATTGTTGTATCATGTATTGCAAGCATGTGGGTATGGCTCATACATAAACAAAGACGTGGCGGAGTCAATCTATACCGGTATTTTGACCGATACAGGCCGTTTAGATTATTCATCATCATATTCGGCAGTGTATCAAGTAGTGGGTGCGTTGGTTGATATGGGAATACGCAAAACGTATATTCACGACAATATATACAACGTGTACTCCTATAATCGCATGAATTTGTTGGCAACGGTAATGAAAGAAAACCTTGTCTTTTTACCTAAATATCATGCCGCATATATGACTATTACCATAAAAAATCAAAAAGAACATAAATTTCAATTGGGTGATTCCGAAGGTTTTGTCAATGTTCCATTGCAAATAAGTGATGTGAAATTTTGCGCTTTGTTTACCGAATATGAAAAATCGCAAGTAAAAGTATCATTGCGTTCTAAAGGCAATTTTCCTGCAAGTTCTTTTGCTACAGACTATTTCATGGGTGGAGGACACTTCAATGCTGCCGGAGGAAGATTCACAGGCTCATTGCAAGAAGCAGTTCAAACCTTTTGCGATGGTTTGAAGCAATACAAAGACAAATTATAGAGAAAATACAGTATAAGCAAGGGTTTATAAGATAATCTAAATCCTATTTTTTTATCTTCTTGGGTGATACAACATAATGGTGTCGTGAAGATGCTGTTTATCAAGGTGGGTGTATAGTTCTGTGGTAGTAATGGATTCGTGGCCGAGCATTTCTTGTACGCTACGAAGATCTGCGCCGCCATTAACCAAATGAGTGGCAAATGAGTGTCGGAATGTGTGTGGGCTAATGTTTTTTGTAATCTCTGCCATTTTTGCAGCTTCTTTTATAATAAGAAAAACCATCACTCGAGTGAGGTGCTTGCCACGACGGTTGAGAAATACATAATTTTTCTCGGTTTCGGGAATTTCCATGTGGCACCGATATTCCATGTAATCATTTATTTCTTTGATGGCTTTGTCGCTAATAGGCACCAAACGCTCTTTGTCGCCTTTTCCTATAACGCATATGAAACCTTCTTTGAAATGGAGATTGTGCATACGCAGATTTATAAGTTCACTTACGCGAAGCCCACAACTATAGAGCGTTTCAAGCATTGCTCGATTTCTATGTCCTTCCGGTTTGCTTACGTCTATTACTCCTATAATTTTATCAATTTCGGCAATAGTCAGATATATCGGTAATTTTCTAGGCATTTTGGGTGCTTCAAGTAAATCGGTAGGGTCAGCATCAATGAGGTTGTCTATTTGTAGATAAGAGAAAAAACTTTTAATCCCTGAGATAATTCTCGCTTGTGATCGTTCTGAAATAATCGTTTCCTGATGATTGAGCCAGTACACAAATTCATGTAAATGGTCAATGGTAACCTGTTCGGGAGAAACAGATTGGTCCGTTACAACAAAAAATTCTTCCAATTTCCGAATGTCATGACTATATGCCTCAATACTATTTTCAGACAATGATTTCTCAAGTCTAAGATACAATTTATAGTTGTGAATACTCGAATCCCAAATCATAGTCATATTGTCTTCTAACAAATGTAATAAATTCTTCTATCTTTGTGGCAAAATGTAAATAAAATGAAAAGGATAATCTTCGTGTGTATAATGGTAATAGCAGCCTCTTCTGCTATGGCACAAACAGTAGAAACAGAAAAAAAGGAGAACAAACACTTCGTAGGCTGTGCGGTTTCAGCATGGAATAATTCAGATGCAGATTATTGGTCTATGCAATTCACACCAAAATACGGATACAATCTCAGTTCGTTGTGGGCCGTAGGAATTTCTCTTGATTATGCCCATCAATCAGCAGGTGCGGAAAAAAGCAATCAATATGGAATCAATCCGTTTTTGCGTTGCAAATACAAAATAGTGCCACCGGTAGTGCTTTTTGCGGATTTCGGGGTTAATTACAGCATAAAACAATATGACAACAATGTGAGACCCGACGAAAATAGTGCGTACGTAGGTGTTCGTCCGGGTATTGCATACATTATGAGTGACAGATTCAGTGTTGCCGCTTATTTTGGTTTCGTTGGATATCGTTATTCTGATGCACCTGCTTCAACCAACAATGGTGGAGGTTTTTCATTGTCAACCAATGGGTTAGCGTTGGGATTGAATATCCATTTTTAGAAAACAACAACAACGCGTGAGACTGTTTTTTGTCGTTATATCGCTTCTTTTTTCTTTGATTGCAGCCTCGCAAGAATTACGTCCCGTAGTGTGCGAGGGTGGAGTGTTGGTTTACAAAGGCGAGTTTGGCGATATTTTATATTACCACAACCAGCGTCAAGCCGATGCAAAAGAAGGGAAGTGGGGTTACATAAACCCCAAAGGTTCTCTCGTTATAAATGTGTTGTACGACGATGCCGATTACTTTAGCGATGGTATGGCGCGTGTGAAAAAAGGAGAAAAATACGGATATATTGATTCTACCGGGAAACTTAGTATTTATTATTTTTTTGAAGAAGCAAAATCGTTTGACCCTATAACCCATTGGGCGTTAGTGATGCGTAATGGAAAATGGGGATGGATAAATCATTTTGGCGATAATGTCGTACAATGTCGTTATGAAGATGCCTTTCCATATATTCATGGGCTAGCTATGGTTCGTTTGAATGGGAAATATGGATACATGAATGTATCAGGAGACTTTGTGGTTCCCTGTCGTTTTGACAATTTAAGTCAATTTGGAGATGAAGGATTGGCTCTTGCACAACAAGGAGAATTGTGGGGGTATGTAGACACGTTGGGAGCAATACCAATAGGATGCAACTATGAAAAAGCAATGCCGTTTCATGAAGGATTGGCTGCCGTGAAAATAAATAATCAATGGGGATTTATTAATTCAAAAGGAGTCTTTGTTATTCCGGCCCAATACAGCTATGTAGAGTCGTTTTACAAGGGCATGGCATTGGTGGAGAAGGATGACGAGTTTTTCTATATCGATACAAATGGAAATGCTATAAAATAGCTGTATAATTCTTTATACGCTAAATTTAAAAATTGAAATAGTTCTCTTTCCATGCCGTAGTTGCAAATATTTTTTTTAATTTTGTATCGGACTGAATAAGATTTTTTGAGTTAATGGAGTATTTAGAATTTTCTCGTGAGCAGGTTACAGACTTGCAGAGTTCACTGCAACGTGAATTCCTTCGTACCAACAAAGCTGGCTCGTACGCCAATTCAACGATTATAAACTGCAACACTCGTAAATATCATGGGTTGCTTGTTTGTCCTGTGAAAGAACTTGATGGAGACAATTATGTTTTATTGTCTTCTTTAGACGAGACAATTGTACTAGAAAAAACCCCATTTCAGTTAGCAACACATAAATTTGGAAACGAATTTTTTCCTACTGGATATAAATATTTGGAGTCTTGCAAAAATTCACCAATTCTTACCTACGTATATCGTGTAGGAGGTTTAGTTTTGCAAAAAGAGGTGCATTTGGTTGACAATACCGAAACACTCTTGATTCGTTATACTGTATTGAGTTCAACATTAGAAAAAGCAACCCTTCAACTACGTCCATTTTTGGCATTTCGCAAAGTCCACGAAGTAACTCATGCCAACACTGTTGCAAATACTCGCCATACCAAAATAGAAAACGGTATTGCAAGTTGTATGTACGAAAAGTTCCCAACTTTGAACATGCAGCTATCAAAGAAAAATGAATTCATAACTGCCCCTGATTGGTACAGAAACTTTACATACGATAGGGAACAAGAACGTGGTTATGAAAATGTAGAAGATTTATTTACACCTGGTTTTTTTGAAGTTTCTTTAAAAACAGGAGAATCGGTGATATTCTCTGCAGCACTTGAGCCAATAAAGACGTCGCAACTTAAGGGATTGTTTGGTGAATCTATAAAAAATCGTGATCCTCAAAACAATTTCGAAGAGTGTCTTCGTCACGCAGCTCGTCAGTTTTTGTATAAATCGCCAAAAGGATGCGAAGTTATTGCTAGTTTCCCATGGACAGGTCTTTGGGGGCGCGATAGTATGATTTCTCTTCCGGGTCTTACATTGGCTCAAAACGATTGGGAAACATGCCGCGCAGTGCTTGATACTATGACAGTCGACATTAACGGATTTGTCTACAAAAACAAAGGAAATATTGAACACTCAAATATTGAGTCAATTGATACCGCATTGTGGTATATTCGTTCGGTACAGCAATACAATTGGAACACCAAGGATATAGCTCAAACGCGGAAATTATACCAAAAGAAGGTAGAAGAAATATTGGATACCTATATGTCTGGCGAAAACGGTAACGTGATAATGCACGACAATGGGTTACTTTATTTACCTAATGAAAACAAAGCGCTTACATGGGTTGATGCCAAAATTAATGGCTTCCCAATCATAAAACGCTGGGGATATGTAGTAGAAGTAAATGCATTGTGGTACAATGCTATTTGTTTTACGTTGGAATTAATTACCAAAAAATCATTCCAAGATAAATGGAAAGATATTCCAAAGAAAATAGAACAATCGTTTGAAGAAACATTCTGGGACGACGAAAAAGGATATTTAGCCGATTCATGTGTACATGGAGTTAAAGATTTTTCAATGCGTCCAAGTCAAATATTTGGAGCTTCATTACCGTTCTCTCCATTGGATGATGAAAAGCGCAACTCCGTATTGGAGCATGTAAGACGAGAATTGGTAACGCCATATGGTGTTAGAACATTGTCACCAAAAAGTGAGGAATATAAAGGAACAGTAACCGGTTCGGTAACAGAACGTGATATAGCATATCACAATGGAGGCGTACTTATGTGGTTGCTTGCTCCATATGCCGAAGCATATTTGAAACTACACGGACGTTCAGGTTTGTCAGAAATTAAACGTATTTATTCCGACTTAGAACCAATTGTTAAAGACTACGGAATCGGTACTATAGGTGAGGTGTATGATGGAAATCCTCCATACACACCGCGTGGTGCTATATCACAAGCATGGTCAGTAGCTGCTGCATTGCGAATTGGCAAGTTGATTGAGAATTTTGAAAAGGAAAATTAGGGGGGAGACTATATGAAGGTATTAATGTTTGGGTGGGAATTTCCACCACATATTTCAGGCGGTCTTGGAACTGCATGTGCAGGATTGACAAAAGCAATATTACGTCAAGGAGTAGATATTATTTTTGTTGTTCCTCATGCATATGGTGATGAAGATCAAAGCCAAATGCAACTTGTTGGTGCAAACTCAATTAAAGTAAAAGTTAATCAATATCATTTCGGTGAAGATATTACCACCGGAAAAAATCTTCAGTATATAACAATAGGCTCTAATTTGATTCCTTATGTAAGTGAAGAAGACTATTATGACATCATTAACAATCGAGTAACAGTAGATCGACAATTTAAAAATCATGCCATTGGACAGAAAACTACTATCAATCTTAAAGGTGGATATGGTGGCGGTTTAATGGAAGAAGTAAGTAGTTACGCATATATTGCATCTGAAATAGCAAAAAAATTCGATTTTGATGTTATCCATGCTCACGATTGGATGACGTACGATGCCGGAATAGCTGCAAAAAATATTTCCGGAAAACCATTAGTTGTACACGTTCATGCAACGGAATTTGACCGAAGCGGTATGAACGTCAATCAAGTTGTGTACGACATGGAACGGAGGGGTATGCATGGTGCTGATAAGGTGTTGACAGTGAGTAATTTAACACGAAATATTGTAATTAATCATTATGGAGTTCCAGAGTCAAAAGTAACAACCGTGTATAACGGTGTAGAAGCAATTGGTGCTAAATCATCGTTGCATTTTGAAAAAACCTTTGATGATAAAATTGTAACATTTTTAGGCCGTATTACCTATCAAAAAGGACCTGAATATTTCTTGGAAGCCGCAGCAAAAGTGCTACAACGTAAAAAGAATGTGAAATTTGTAATGGCAGGCAGTGGCGATATGTTAGAAAAAATGATGTGGCGTGCTGCTGAATTAGGTATTTCAAAGAATTTCTTTTTTACTGGATTTTTGCGTGGTGATGATGTAATTCACATGTTGTCGATAAGCGATGTGTATGTAATGCCATCGGTTTCCGAACCATTCGGTATTTCTCCACTCGAAGCCATGCGGTCGAATGTTCCTGTTATTATTTCAAAACAATCAGGAGTGTCAGAAGTATTGCAACATGCTATCAAGGTTGATTTTTGGGATGTTGACTCAATGGCAGATGCAATTTATGGTATCATTTCGTATGATGCTCTTGGAAATATGTTTAGAGAGTATGGAAAGAAAGAGGTAGACAAATTTAAGTGGGACAATGCCGCTAAGAGAATAAAGGAAGAGTATAAAGTTTTATCAGAAAAGTAGTTAGTTATGAAGAATATATGTTTGCATTTTTCGGTTCATCAACCTTTTAGGCTCAGAACCTATAGATTTTTTGACATAGGTCATGATCATTATTATTATGATGATTTTTCAAATAAATCAAATGCGTTAACTATTGCAAAACGTTGTTATATTCCAATGAACAACTTGTTGCTTTCTCTTATCAATACATATAAGAAAGCATTCAAGGTAAGTTTCTCAATTACCGGTGTTGCGTTGGAACAATTTGAAATGTACACTCCTGAGGTTATTGAGAGTTTCAAGAAACTTGCAAAAACAGGATGTGTAGAGTTTGTGGTAGAAACCGATGATCATTCATTAGCTTCTGTAAACAATCAAGACGAATTTGCAATTCAAGTTAAAAACAATGCAGATAAAATAGCCTCATTATTCGGACAAGAACCTAAGATTTTGAGAAATACCGGATTAATATATTCCGACTATTTAGGCGAACAAATATACAATATGGGCTATCAAGGCGTAATGGCAGAAGGTGCCGATCAAATATTAGGCTGGAAAAGTCCTAATTTTGTGTATTGTAATGATAAACAACCACGTCTCAAAATTCTTATACGTAATTACAAACTAACTGATGATATAACGTTACGCTTTTCTTCTAAAAATTGGTCTGGATATCCATTATCTGCAGAAAAATATCTCAACTGGATAGTATATTCATTGCAAAAAGAAGATGTAGTGAATTTATTCTATGACTATAGAACATTTGGTATGTTCAACCGTCCGGAATCAGGCATCTTTGATTTCTTCTCTGCATTTATTTCAATGGTTATAAAAACGAAAGGTGTCGAATTTGCAACACCATCGGAAGTAGTCAAACACTTTCAACCAATATCAGTGTTGAGTGTTCCACAATATACCTCATGCGCCGATGAAGAAAGAGACCTTTCAGCATGGTTAGGAAATAATTTACAACATCAAGCATTTGATACTCTTTGCTCGATACAACGACTTGTTCGTGCAGTCAATGATCCGAAAATTACTCAAGATTGGGACAGATTGCAGTCATGCGAGAATTTCTACTATATGAGTACCAAATTTTTCAATCACCAATCTGGTGTTAGTCCATATCAAACCCCCTATGAGGCGTTCATTAATTATATGAATGTGTTGTCGGACTTTGCTGAACGAGTGAATCGTATTCCGCTTGCAACTCAATTTGAAACATATACCAAAGAAGAGTTGGAGTTGGCTATAGCTAAACATGCTCAAATTCTCAAAGAGTTGGAAGAAGTAAAGAAAAAACAAGAAGTTAAACCTGCAAAAAAAGTAGTCAAGGCAAAAGCTTCTGTGAAAGCAACTCCAACGAAAAAAACAGCTGAAACGAAAAAGACAGTTACAACGAAAAAGGTGGAAACTCCAAAAAAGGCAGTAAAGAAAGATGAGAAAAAGGTAAAAGTTGCAGAATCAAAAAAAGTAACAAAAACAAAGAAAAAATAATTAACGTAATATAATAAAAATAAATGGCGGCGAATTTAAACCAAAATAGACACAACGAGCCACAGTGGCGAAGTGTATTTGTTCAATCAACATTCCCAAAAAATCTAGAAGATTTAAGTACTTTAGCTCACAACCTTTGGTGGACTTGGAATTATGATGCAATGGAATTGTTCCAAGAAATGGATACAAAACTTTGGGCAAAAACACAAAATCCTATTGCTGTATTGAAAGGCATGAGTGCTGAAAAAATTAGCAAATTGGAGAAAGATCAAGCTTTCATTAATAAATACAACAATGTGTTGAAAAAGTATAACGATTATATGGCTGTTAAGCCGGAAGCTAATACTTCAAGAATCGCATACTTTAGCATGGAATATGGTCTTGATGACTCATTAAAAATATTTTCTGGAGGTCTTGGTATTTTGGCAGGTGACTATTTGAAGGAAGCTAGTGATACCAATACAAATATGGTGGCTGTAGGTTTCTTGTATAAATATGGTTACTTTAAACAAACTCTTTCTATTGATGGAGCTCAAACAGCAATTTATAACCCACAAAACCAATCAGAATTACCAATTTCACCAGTGTTAGATGCCAATGGAAATCGTGTCATGATTCAAGTTGGTATGCCTGGTCGTTTGATGCATGCACAAATTTGGTTGGTGAAGGTTGGTAGAATCAAATTATATTTGATGGATACCGATATTTCAGAAAACCGTGATGATGATAAGAGTTGTACTCACGCATTGTATGGCGGTAACAACGAAAACCGTTTGAAACAAGAGTTGCTGTTAGGTATTGGTGGTGTTCGTTTACTTGAAGCTGTTGGTGAAAAATGTGATTTATTCCACTGCAACGAAGGACATGCTGCTTTTATCAACTTGGAACGTTTGAGAAAACTTATCAAACATGAGAATTGCTCATTCCCTAGAGCATTAGAGATTGTTCGTGGTTCTTCTTTATACACAACTCACACTCCAGTTCCTGCTGGTCATGATTCATTCCCAGAAGACTTAATGATGACGTATTTGGGTCAATATCCAGAACGTTTGCATATGAGCTGGAACGAGTTTATGAATTTGGGTAGAATGTATCCTGACAATAAAGGTGAATTCTTCTCAATGAGTCATTTTGCAATCTGTACTTCGCAAGGTATTAATGGTGTAAGCCGTTTGCATGGTGACGTTTCTAAGAAAATGTTTAAAAACTTGTGGCCAGGATACACTGTAGAAGAATCTCCTATTGGTTATGTAACGAATGGTGTTCACTACGGAACATGGACTGCAAAGGTTTGGCAAGAATTGCATAAAGAAACTTTCGGTGAAGAGTTCTTGAGCGATATGTCAAATGAGACATATTGGAACAAGATTTTCAGTGTTCCTGATGAAAAAATTTGGGATATAAGAAAAACTCAACGTGAAAAATTGATTAATTACACAAAAGAATCTCTTCAAAAATCTTGGACTGAGAAGTTCGAAGATCCAAAGAAGATGGTTCGTATTAATCAAACATTGAACAAAAACACATTAACAATTGGTTTTGCTCGTCGTTTTGCAACATACAAACGTGCATATTTGTTGTTCAGCAATCTTGAACGTTTAGACAAACTTGTAAACAATCCAAAACATCCAGTTCAATTCTTATTTGCTGGAAAGGCTCACCCACAAGATAAACCGGGACAAGATATTATTAAAGAAATCGTTCGCATTTCTAAATTACCGGAATTCTTAGGTAAGATAGTTTTCTTGGAAAACTACGACATGAACCTTGCAAAACAATTGGTACAAGGCGTTGATATATGGATGAATACTCCAACTCGTCCGTTGGAAGCATCTGGTACATCTGGTATGAAGGCTGTAATGAATGGTGCAATGAACTTCAGTGTGCTTGATGGATGGTGGTGTGAAGGATATCGTGCTGGTGCAGGATGGGCTTTACCTGAAAAACGTACCTATCAAAATCAAGATTTACAGAACAAACTTGATGCGGAAATGATTTATTCAATGTTCGAAAGTGAAATCGTTCCTCTGTTCTATAATCATGATGCTGATGGCATTCCTCATGATTGGATTCAATACATGAAAAAATGTATCGCTGAAATAGCTCCTGCATTCACAACCAAACGAATGATAGACGATTACAAAGATCGTTACTATTCTAAGTTGGCTGATCGTAATGCGTTATTGAGAAAAGATAATTACAAAGTTGTAGATGAGATAGTTGATTGGAAACAACGAATTTCAAGCATTTGGGATTCAATCAATATTATCTCCGTTGAAAAAAATATGGCAACAGGCTTCAAACTTGGCGAAAAATATCAGGGTGTCGTTAAGGTTGATTTACAAGGCTTGAAGCCGGAAGATATCAACTTCGAATTTGTGTTATCAGAACAAAGCGAAGCAGAAGAACGAGAAATGGTAGAATGTCTACCGTTCAAATTCTCAGAAATGGAAGGCAATGTGGCTGTGTATAAGATAGACGTATTAGCTGATCGTGCCGGTGTATTTAACTTCGGTATTCGTATGTTTCCGTCAAATCAATATCTTCCATATCGTCAAGATTTCCCATACGTACGTTGGATCTAGAATTAAGATAGATATGTATAAAAAAAGCTGCACCATTTTGATGCAGCTTTTTTTTTGAGTATAGTTGAAGTTTATTTTTTTGAAACTTTCTCTAGTGCTTGTTCTAGGGTATGACCCTTGAAATCTTGTGCGCCAAAGAGTCTGCCACTTTTCTTGTCGTTTACAAATGCACCTAATACAATACCAGGTATCACTGAATCTGGATCGTTAGGAGCTTTGTCGCCACCAAGGTCGGTACGGCACCATCCTGGATCGGCAAGGCTTATTATAACATCAGTGCCATCAACAGTGCCTGCCAAGTCAGTTGTAACTTTGTCTAGAGCAGCTTTACTTGCCGAATATCCTGCTTGTTGAGGTTCGTTGCGTATGCCGCTGGTAGTGTTTATGATTCTTCCGAAACCACGCTTTTTCATGTCTGGTAAAAATGCGTAGCAAAGCATCATAGGGGCAATCGTGTTGATAAGAAAACTTTGTGTATAGTCTTCTACCGGAGTTTGGAGATAATCAGTACGATATGCTATTTGCACTGCTGCATCATTGAATAAGATGTCAATTTGAGTGCCTTTTGATTTAATTTCAGCAATCATTTTTTCAACCTCTTCGGGTTTTGAAAGTTCTGCTGCTACGCAATATGCCTCAACACCATAAGCCTTTACTTCTTCAAGTACTTTTGCTGTGTGAGCAAGATTTCTACTATGTAATACAAGATTACAACCTTCCGCAGCCATAAATTTTGTGATTCGGTATCCAATACCACGATTAGCACCGGTAATGAGTGCCCATTTACCTTTTACATTTGTTTTCATGTTTTTTTTGTTAAAAATTCTTCCAATGCAAAAATATTAAATTCTTGTGTAACAAAGTGTATTGCATGGAGTTATTTTTCTTGAATATCACAAACTATGGCTGTCTTGTTTTGCACTCGAAATTGTATTTCATAATTGGCAAACGTAAAACCATATATCCTCGATTCATCATTTTGGTATTGTGGTCGAGGGTCTTGTGATAATACTGCTTTTATTGATTTGATTTTCTCTTCGGGTAGCCTTTGTGCTATATCGTTTGGAATTTCTACCGTGAGGTGATAGTCAGTGTTTTGAGAGGTAAAACCTACAGATGCTTCTTGGTGAATATCGTCAGCTATGTATGGCTTAATATCGTATATAGGTGTTCCGTCCAAAAGGTCTGCACCCGAAACGATGAGTATGGAACCATACGAGTCATGTTTTTCAATACGTTTCAGTTCTACAGACGATAGCCCCAAACCATTGGGACGAAAAGGAGAGCGAGTAGCAAAAACGCCCATGTGCACATTTCCGCCAAGTCGTGGAGGTCGAACTGTTGGGTGCCACGTGCTGTTGTCGTTTTCTGAGACCCCCCAAATAAGCCAAATATGTGAGAATTCTTCTAAGCCACGGAGAGCATCGTCGTTTCGGTATTCCGGTTCAAAAATTATTTCTGATAGTATTTGCACCAACCCGCTTTGGCGAGGAATGCCAAATTTACTTTGGTAATCGTTGTGAATATATGCTATGGGGTGTATCTCCATTGTTATAGCATAATGTATGCGATAACAATAGCCGCAACAATGCCCGCAAAGTCAGCTATCAATCCACATCCTACGGCATGGCGTGTTTTCTTAATGCCTACCGAACCGAAATATACCGCCAAAATATAGAAGGTGGTGTCGGTTGAACCTTGTATCATACATGAAAGTTTACCTACAAACGAATCTGCTCCATAGGTATTCATTGCGTCAATCATCATGCCTCGTGCACCAGAACCGCTCAATGGTTTCATGAATGCCGTTGGTAATGCCGGTACAAAATCAGTGTTTACGCCTATTTTTTCAAAGCACCATGCAAATCCATTACAAATTAAATCAAGTCCGCCAACTGTTCTAAAAACGCCAATGGCAACAAGTATGGCAATGAGGTTTGGAATAATTTTGATAGCAACACTAAATCCTTCTTTTGCACCATCTATAAAGGCTTCAAATACATTCACGTGTTTTATGATAGCCGCGACAATAAACGATATAATGATACTAAATAAGATACCGTTTCCAATAACGCTCGAAACTATTTTTAAATTTTCGGCAGGAAGAGTATTGAGGTAGAGCAACAATCCTAAAATAATAGCGATTGCTGTTCCTAAAAATAAAAGTATTGTTTTATCCAATAGATTAATTTTCTGAACAATAGCCACACACAAAAATCCGACTATAGTAGAGAAGAATGTGGCAAATAAAATAGGCAAAAACACGTCGGTAGGGTCTGCAGCGCCGGCTTGTGCACGGTATACCATGATAGTGGTTGGTATCAGCGTCAGTCCCGATGTGTTGAGCACCAAAAACATAATTTGTGCATTTGATGCCGTGTCTTTGTTCTTATTGAACTGCTGCATTTCGTCTATGGCCTTAAGACCCATAGGAGTGGCAGCATTGTCCAAACCAAGCATATTAGCTGCTATGTTCAGCATAATTGTTCCGTACACAGGGTGATCTTTGGGAATTTCAGGGAAAATCTTTCTAAAGAAAGGAGCTATGAGTTTTGCCATAAAATCAATGACACCGCCTCGTTCGCCAATTTTCATAAAACCCAACCACAACGAGAGTACACCAGTTAATCCTAAAGAAAGTTCAAATCCATTCTTGGCGTTATCAAAAGCACCTTGCATTACTAGGGAGAATATTTCGGTGTCACCAAAAAAAACAAGTCTCACTAAGGCAACGAGATAACCTATTAAAAAGAATCCTATCCAGATGTAGTTCAAAGCCATAGCTTACTTTTGAATTTTTCGTGCTTTCCATTTTGTAGGAACAAGCATTGCAAAAATAGGAATTATCACGATATAAAACGGATATATGAATTCAAAAAACGGAGTCAATACATATGATTTATATCTCGTCTCGAAATATTTTGCTGTTATATCAAAAAGAATCACGTCACAGGCTGTTTTAATGAGGAATAGTTTAAACCATAGATTCAGAAAATATTCATTTCCTGTAACGACCGCAGTTACAAATAGTGCGCTCATAGCAAAACAAATTGCGTACACAATGATAGTTACTGCAATAGTATCTTTGTCTTTGTAGCCACCAACTTTTGAAGACCATCGGCTTCGTTGGTTTAGGAACTCGCGCCATGAAGAGGGCAAGCCTGTTCTTACACGTGCACTGTAGTCTGGAATATATTTGACATTGTTTTTCGTCTTTTTTGCTTGTTGCAGCAGAAAAACATCATCACCCGAGGCATATAATTCGTTTGTGTTGTATTGCTCTGTGTAAAACTTTCGTGTAATGCACATATTGGCACCGTTGCAACTAAACGCATGGTTTAGGCGAGCAAGTCCGCTTTGTACGGCTAAAATGCCTATAAAATCAAGGCGAAAGAATGATTCCGAGAAAGAGTTTGGTTGACGTGGCACTATTGCCCCAAAGAAAAATGATGCTTGCGAATCCTTGGCATGGGCAGCATACGTTTTTATCCATTTTGCCGAAATTGAACAATCGGCATCGGTAAAAAGGAGCAAATCACCTTGCGCTTTCGACAAGGCATATCGGAGAGCTTGTTTTTTCCCTTGTATTTCTTCCGGTGCTTGTATGAGAATAAATCGTTGGTCTTGTTTTACAAACGTATTGATTATTTCTGTCGTGTTGTCATCGGAATGGTCATCAATAATTAGGAATTCTGTTCTTTCTTTCGGGTAGATTTGTTGCAATAAATCATTGCAGATAGTACCGATAGACCCTTCTTCATTGCGCGCTGCTATTATTACCGAACAAAAGGGAAGTGTAGTAGGCTCGTTCAACTCCAACGGCAGATGTTGTGGCATTTTCTTTATAAAACCATTCACACTTGCCATGCAGAGCAATACATAGAGACCAATTATTATGACAATACCGTAAAACAATTGCAAATCATTTTGCTCAAAGATAGTTTTTTTGTGTATGTGTTGTGAGTTATCACTTGAGTATTTCTTGTTTTGCAAAGGTGTTTATTATAATTAAACACAAATAATGTAATGCCCAAAGCAACCTAATGTTGTGTGACGTTTTTCATTCTCTTGCTGTAAATATACTACTTGCAAAAGATATATTTCTCTCTCATGTAATACCATTGTTGTCAAAAAGAGTTATCTTAGCCGAAAATTTTTAGACGAATACAATGTGGGTTAAGTGTGCGCGAATTATACTTCGATATAGAATAGCTATAATAATAATATCAGCTATCCTTACAGTTTTTATGGGGTACCAAGCAAACAAGGTACATATTTCATACGAATATGCAGCAATGTTGCCCGAAACCGATTCTGCTTTCATTAAATTTCAGCAATTTAAAGGTGACTTTGGATCTGATGCTAATAGCTTTATTGTTGGATTTAAGGCTGAAAAAGAGAAATTGTTTGAATTAAAGACATTCAATGCCTTTTTAGATTTATGTGAAAAAATAGACACTATGCCTGGGGTCGAAAACATTATGTCGGTAGGGCAGGCTATGGAGATTAAAGGGACGAGAGTAGAGACTTTTTTCAAGCAACGTCCGCAAACACAAGCAGAAATTGATTCTATATCCGCAATTATTTTAAACCAGCCATTGTATGAAGATATGTTGTTCAACAAAGAAGGGAAGAACGTATATCTTTTAATGATTTCTATAAATCAAAGCATAATAGATAGCCCTGCGCGCGAAGATTTACTCGCTCATTTGGAGAAATTGGTTGGAGACTATTCTAATGCCCATAATATAGAGATATTACAGACAGGTATGCCTTTCATACGTACCCACACATCGTTGATGCTTCAAGGTGAATTGGTTATCTTTGTATTGCTTGCCGTACTTATTTGTATCATCATTTTATATCTCACATTCCGTTCTTTCAAAAGCGTCTTACTACCTATGATTGTATTAACCGTCTCGGTGGTTTGGAGTTTAGGCTGGATGGGTATACTAGGGTATGAATTAACCGGAGTAACGGCAATGCTGCCATCGTTAATCATTATCATAAGTGTACCAAACTGTGTGTACTTTATGAATAAATTCCATCTGGAATTTGCAGAACACGGAAATAAAATAAAAGCATTACAACGTTCTATATACCGCGTTGGAAATCCAATGCTCTTGTCAAACCTAACTACTGCTATTGGATTCTCTACGTTTATGATTACCGATAGTAAAATTCTACAAGAATTCGGTTTGAGTGCTTCGCTTGGTATTATTTGTGTGTTCCTTTTTTCTATCACTTTATTGCCAATTATTTTAAGTTATTCAAAAGAGCCATCAAAACAGATGTTAAAGCATCTTGATAGTAAAATGTTTAGTGAAGTAGTTGACTTTATTTCATTACGAACATCAAATAATAGAAATGCAATTTATGCTATCACTATCGTTTTGTTGTTAATAGGTGTATATGGAATTACATTGATGCATAGAACCGGATATGTCGTTGACGATTTGCCGCAAGAGCATCAAATTATGCAAGATTTACGTTTTGCTGAGAATGCGTTTGATGGAACAATTCCGTTGGAAATTCAAATAGAAGACACCGCAAAAATTAATTTGTTACGCGATCGTCAATTTATGCGTCGAATGGATCAAATTACGGATAGTTTAAAAACATATCCTGAGCTAGGAAAACCACTTTCTATTGTTGATATTCTCAAGTTTGCATGGCAGTCGCACAATGGTGGCGATCCCAAATATTATGCTTTACCAAATTCGAGCGATATCTTTTTCGTCAACAAACTAAAGAAGATGGTAAAGAAAGCAGGTGATGGGTTGGGGTCATTACAATATTCTTTGGTTGATTCAACAGGGACAAAAGTACGTATTCGTTGTAACGTAAAGGATTTGGGAACAGAGAAAATGGCTGTGTTGGAAAAACAAATTAAAGAAGATTTAGCTACTGTGTTTCCTGCTGACAGATACAAAACATTAATTACAGGAACCAGTATTATCTATTTTAAAGGCACGCAATATCTTTTGATAAATTTGTTTGAAAGTTTGACGCTTGCAATTGTCTTGATTGCATTCTTCATGGCGTTCCTATTCCGTTCAAGTCGTATGGTGATTGTTTCGTTGATACCAAACGTACTTTCATTATTTTTAACGGCAGCGCTTATGGGATTCTTCAATATACCAATCAAAACATCGACTATCTTGGTATTTAATATTGCATTCGGTATTTCAGTTGACAATACCATTCACTTCTTGTCGCGCTATCGCCAAAGTCTGAAAGTGAATACAAATATTAGAGAAGCAGTCATGATGACTATACGAGAAACGTCGCCAAGTATGATTTCAACTTCTATCATATTACTCTTCGGCTTCGGCATCTTTGGTTTCTCTCAATTTGGTGGAACAGAGGCGATGGGTATACTTGTGGCTGTCACATTGTTCTTCGCAATGCTTTTCAATAATTTCTTGTTACCAAGTATGTTGCTTACACTCGATAAACGAGCTATTACGAAACATTTCAAAGAGCCATTGCTTGATGTGTACAACGAGGATGAAGATATAGAATTAGAGGATTTACAAATAGAATAAACGCATGGACGTAAAAATACTAGTAACCGGAGGTGCAGGATTTATTGGAAGTTGTTTAGTAGAACGGTTGCTTCGCAATCCCAACTATAAAGTTATTATCGCTGATAATCTCTTAACCGGCGACAAAGGTAAATTACCTCCAGTTTCTAATCCTAATTGGAAATTTATACAGTGTGATGTGAATGATTACCAGAGCATCGCTTCGGTAATGCACTTGACTCAATTCGATTATGTATTTCATTATGCTGCAATGGTTGGCGTGCAACGCACACAGCAACATCCACTTGCCGTTTTAACTGATATTGATGGTATACGCAATGTGTGCAAATTGTCAAAAGATACGGGTGTAAAACGTGTATTCTTTTCATCATCATCTGAAGTATATGGCGAACCGTTTGAAATACCACAACGTGTTGATACTACACCGCTTAACTCTCGTGTACCCTATGCTGTTGTTAAAAACCTTGGCGAGGCGTACTTGCGTTCATATAATCAAGAGTTTGGATTGGAATATTCTATATTCCGTTTCTTCAACACCTACGGGCCACGTCAAAGCTCCGATTTTGTAATAAGTCGTTTCATTCATAAGGCGCTCAACAATGTCGATATTGAAGTGTATGGCGATGGTAAACAAACGCGTACATTCTGTTATATCGATGATAATATTGAAGCGTGTGTAAACGCTTTTGAACATAATTTACTCATCAACGATGTAACTAACATTGGAGGCGACAAAGAATATGCCATCGGCGATTTGGCTGCCATGATAGTAGAGAAGACGGGTTCAAAATCACGAATAGTGAATGTAACACCATTGAAAGACGGAGATATGCGTCGTCGCTGTCCCGACAATTCATTCATGAAAGAAACGTTGCTCAACAATAGACCTCTTACAACTTTGAGTGAAGGTATTGACATTATTTTGCGTGAAGGTTTGTACGACATGAATATACAAAAGGAATAACGACATGAAAAGTATAGAAGGCTATCAAGACGTCATTAATCAAGCTTTAGAAGAACGTATCAATCGTCCGGAATTTCAAGAACCGGCAGGGTTATATGCTCCTTCTAAATATATATTGCAAAATGGCGGTAAGCGCGTACGTGCTTCGTTGGTATTGATGGCCTCTAAAATGTTTTCGAATACCTATACGCAAGCCATTCCTGTTGCTATAGCATTTGAAACATTCCACAATTTCACCCTTATTCACGACGATATTATGGACAAGGCATCTATCCGGCGTGGCAAACCTACCGTTCATGTAAAATGGGATGAGAATACTGCCATACTTTCTGGTGATGTTGTGATGATTATGGCATATCGTTTTTTTGAAGAATCGGGTGAGTATATGCCTGCATTGTTTAAACTTTTGAATGCAACAGCCTTGGAAGTTTGCGAAGGACAGCAATATGATATTGACTTAGAACGTGCAAACGTGGAAAGTTCGGAGGTTACCATGCCTGCGTATATCAGAATGATAGAATTAAAGACGTCAGTTCTTTTGGCTGCCTGTCTTAAAGCCGGAGCTATTGTTGGAGGTGCGTCGGCTGCTGATGCTGACAAACTGTACGAAGTAGGTCGAAATATTGGTATTGCGTTCCAATTGCAAGACGATGTGCTCGATTCCTATGGTAATGAGGCTACGTTTGGTAAAAGAATTGGCGGCGACATAAGTGAAAACAAGAAAACATGCTTGCTTATTTCTGCTCTTAACACCTTGCAAGGTGCTGACCGCAATGCTTTAGTGCAATTAGTGTCAGATACTACCATTCCTGAAAAAGATAAATTAGAGCAAGTCCGGGTGTTGTACAATAAGGCGCAAGTCAAAGAAAAAACACTTGAACAAATCAAAGATTATTTCTCAAAAGCATCAACAATTGTCGATGTTATCAATATTCCTGATTCTCAAAAAGCAGAACTCCGTCTGTTTATGAACGAGTTGATTAATAGAATCTACTAATACATAAAAATTATACCAATTCCATCGTGTGCAATTAGTTACAAATACTAATGCTAAGGGCTTTTGTTGTGCTAAACTCACATTATATTTGATTGAGATATTCTTTTGATTCCGGTCCTACGTTGCAGAGCAGGTCTAAAATGCTGAGATTGGGAACGAAATCAAATTTATTCTCAAATACCTGTGTATAGGTAGGGAATGTGATGCTTTCATCGCTGATTTTGGGCGAAATGCTATATCGATAGTCATCATTAACCGTATTCGGTTTGATAAATTCATCGGTAAAAGACATGTCACATGAAATGCTCATAAGCGAAAGTATGCGTTGGAGTATTTCTGCATTGTAGTCAATGAGAAACGAGTATTTCTTTGTGAAGAATGGTTGCAAGTCATCAGCATAGTATTCAAAGAAAGGAGACGAATTGTAAGCCGAGGTAATGGCTATCCAATGTTCTGCGTTCCAGCGGTCGTTGTATGCTATGCGCACATCTTTCATGAGTGTTTTGCATCCATCGGCTTTTTCTAACGGCACTATCAAGTTCAAAACCCCATTTGCTGAGAGTATGCAAGCACGATTCCGATAGGATTGTTTCACATAGTGCTCCATAGCTTCAATATGTGCCTTTCCTTGTTTGGTAAGGAGAGCAACATATTGAATAGGAGGCATGTATGCTGATGCAAGCAGCATTAGTCTTTGTGAATCATGTTGAACATTCTGTTCCAACGAATATTCGATGGAATAGATTTGCTTTGTTCTGACGAAAACCAAATCATCACAGCTTTTCCTACAATGTGGTCTTCAGGTACAAATCCCCAAAAACGTGAATCTTGCGAATTGTCGCGGTTGTCACCCATCATCCAGTAGTAGTTTTGCTTGAATGTGTATTCAGTGGCTCCCCTTTCGTTTATGTATATTGTTTCTCCGTCAACACGCAAGGTGTTTCCTTCGTAGAGTGTGATAATACGTTTATACAAAGGCAACGTCTCGGTGGTAATGGCTACCGTAATACCAATCTTTGGTATTACAAGCGGTCCAAAGTAGTCTTTGTTCCAATTGTATTGCACATCGTGAGGAAAATTCTCTTTATAACGGAATCCGTCAGGGAATTCCCCTTTTATAATTGATTGTACCGATTTGTATGTTTTGAGTTTTGCTACTTGTTTATCATTTAAAAGCATGATGTAGCCATTTTTGGTATAGCCGTATTCGCGTACATCCAATTTCTCAAATATAGAAGGCTTCAATGGAGCAGTTGTCACTATATCATAGCGGAATTGCATGGTAGGAATGTTCTTTTGCGGAGTGCCGTTAATAAATACGCGGCCGCCTTTTATTTCCAACGTATCGCCGGGTATTGCAACGCAGCGTTTTATGTAATTCTCACGTTTATCAACAGGGCGCACTACAATTGAATCTTTGAAATATTCATAGAAACATTTCTCATAGTCTTGATTTTGATGTTGCATCTTAATTCGATTCAACCGATTGTAGTCATATTGAGAAATAGGAAAAACCTCGCCTTCTTCAAGGAAATCGCGTTTTATTTGGTAGTAACTTTGATTCTGACGAGTTAGTATAACGGTGTCGCCTTCGGGGAAGTTGAATACGACGATATCATCGTTTTTAATGTGGTCAAATCCTCCCATACGTTCGTATGGGCGTTTCCATACCTCTGAATATGCTTTTGTCATTCCGTTTGAAAATGGCATTGAATGATGCACAAATGGGAATGAAATAGGAGTCATAGGTTTGCGTGGACCATAATTGCATTTGCTTACAAAGAGGTAGTCGCCCACAAGCATACTGCCTTCCATTGATGAAGTAGGGATAGTGTATGCTTCAAAAAAGAATATGCGAATGAATGATGCTGCAATAACTGCAAATATGATAGCGTCAACCCAACCCATCAACCAATTGCCGAATTTCGATTTTGGTTTGTACAGTTTCCAAAACGCCCAAGGCACTTTTTGCGTTATGCACATATCAAAAATGACACCTAAGCCGAGAAGCCACCAGAAATTTCCAAGCCAAATAACAAACAATATCCAGCACAATGCACATATGCCAAATATGAACCATTTATTTTTAAAGAATTCCAGTAGTTTTTTCATAGTGAGGGAAATTTATAGGTTTAATAAATCCTTCATTCCAAATACACCTTTTTTACCAATTACGAATTCTGCAGCAACTACTGCACCAAATGCCAATCCACGGCGAGACTTTGCCGTATGTTTTATTTCAATGGTATCGTCGGTCGAATCATATTCAACTATGTGTGTTCCGGGAACTGTTCCAAGTCGTTTCGACACCACTTGTAGTTCGTCGGTTGATTTGAATTCGTTAAGACGCCAGTCTTTTTTTCTGTCAATTTCGGAAAGTATATCTTTTGCTATCGTGATGGCCGTTCCGCTCGGTGCATCAAGTTTTTGATTATGGTGAGCTTCTTCTACGCAAACATCATATTGTGGAAAGTTGTTCATGATTGCAGCCAATTTTTTGTTCAATTCAAAGAAGATATTGACGCCGAGGCTGTAATTAGATGAATAAAAGAACGTGTTTCCTGTTTTTTTGCAGAGAGAAGCAATTTCTTCAAATTTATCTGTCCAACCGGTTGATCCGGAAACAACAGGTATTCCGGCATTAAAGCAATCTATGTAATTATTGTATGCGGTTGCTGGAGTAGTAAACTCTATTGCAACATCGGCTTTCTGTAGGTTTTCACGAGTCATTTCATTATGGTTGTGTATGTCTATAGTTAAAACAACCGAATGACCACGTTCAAGGGCAATCTTTTCGATTTCTTTACCCATTTTCCCATATCCGATAAGTGCAATTTTCATAATAATAACTTTAAAAAAAAGGGAAGCACAGTAAAGGCTTCCCTTCGTGATAAATAGTATATTAATTTATTTTTTTACAACTTTTACGATGGCTTCAAAAGCTTCGGCGTTGTTCATTGCTAAGTCAGCAAGAACTTTACGGTTAATTGTAATTTCAGCTTTAGCTAAAGCACCAATAAATTGAGAATAAGACATTCCGTAAGGACGAACTCCTGCGTTGATTCTTTGAATCCACAATGCTCTAAAATTTCTCTTTTTAGTTTTTCTGTCTCTGTATGCATATAACAAACCTTTTTCTAAGGTGTTTTTTGCAACAGTGTACACATTTTTTCTTGCGCCAAAGTTACCTCTTGTTTGGCTTAAAATTTTCTTTCTGCGTGCTCTTGACGCAACATGATTTACTGATCTAGGCATTTCTTTAATTTTTAACGATTAGCGACTATATATTTCATAGTTCTTAGGTGCTCAATCATTGTTACACAATAATAATTATAGGCTGAGCATTGATTTAACGCTCTTTTCATCTCTTTTGTTAACGGTTGTAGAAACACGAAGATTTCTTTTTTGCTTCGTTTCCTTTTTTGTTAACAAGTGTCTCTTAAACGCTTTTTTGCGTTTGATTTTACCAGAGCCCGTTATTGTAAAACGTTTTTTAGCACTGGATTTTGATTTCATCTTTGGCATTTTATTTCACTTATTTAATTAAACGTTATTATTTTTTCTTTGGTATAGGAGAAAACTGAATATACATTCTTTTTCCTTCTAATTTTGGTTCTTGGTCTAAGCGTGCTACGTCTTCCATGTCTTTGATAAGTCGTGTCAATACTTCAGCACCTTGTTCTTTATATATAATAGAACGACCCTTGAAGAACACATACGCTTTAACTTTTGCTCCTTCTGCAATGAACTTTTGAGCATGTTTCAATTTGAATTGATAATCGTGCTCATCAGTCTGCGGTCCAAAACGAACTTCTTTTAAGGTCACCTTGGTACTATTTGCTTTGATTTCTTTTTGTTTCTTCTTCATATTATAAAGAAACTTCTGGAAATCAATTACTCTGCAAACCGGAGGAACGGCATTTGGCGAAATTTCTACCAAATCCAAGTTTTGTTGATCAGCTATTTTTAGAGCATCAAATAAGGAGAAAACCCCTTGTGGAACATTGTCTCCAACTAAACGCACTTCGCGTGCTCTAATGTTGTGATTGATTTTAAAACTATCTGCTAATTCGTCAGCCGCCATTTATTTTTAATTACTTGTTTATACTTTTCTATCTCATTTCATTCATTTGTTCCGCAACTTCATTAGAGATTTTTGTTACAAAATCTTCTATTTTCATCACTTCACCATTGTTTCCTTCACCTTGTTTCCGGACTGACAATGTTCCTTCATTTTGCTCGTTCTCACCAACAACAATAAGGTATGGAATACGTTTCATCTCGTTGTCGCGTATCTTTTTACCTACCTTCTCATTCCTGTCGTCAATGAGCGTGCGAATATCGGAATTATTTAACAAATTCAAAACATTTTTCGCATATTCGTTATATTTTTCACTCACAGGAATGATGACAGCTTGGTCTGGAGTAAGCCACAATGGGAATTTACCGCCGGTGTGTTCTATAAGTACCGCAACAAATCGTTCCATTGAACCGAATGGAGCACGGTGTATCATTACCGGACGATAGCGTTTGTCGTCAGCGCCAATGTATTCCAAATCGAAGCGCTCCGGCAAGTTGTAGTCTACTTGGATTGTTCCTAATTGCCATTTACGACCAATTGCATCGCGTACCATAAAGTCAAGCTTAGGTCCGTAGAATGCAGCCTCGCCATATTCTATAATGGTATTCAATCCTTTTTCGGCAGCAGCTTCTATAATTGCTTGTTCTGCTTTCTCCCAATTCTCGTCGTTTCCAATGTATTTTGTCTTGTTGGTCTTGTCGCGCAACGATATTTGTGCTTCGAATTTGTCGAACTTCAACGATTTGAAGATAATCTGAATAATGTCAATTACTTTCAAGAATTCGTCTTTCACTTGGTCAGGACGGCAGAAAATGTGGGCATCGTCTTGGGTAAATGAACGTACGCGTGTTAAACCATGTAACTCACCACTTTGTTCATAGCGATATACCGTACCAAATTCTGCATAACGGATAGGTAAGTCTTTGTACGAGCGAGGAGCATTTTTGTAAATCATACAGTGGTGAGGGCAGTTCATTGGTTTCAACAAATAAATCTCTCCTTCTTCAGGGGTAGTTATTGGTTGGAAGCTGTCTTTGCCGTAGTGATCCCAGTGTCCTGATGTTACATATAATTGTTTGTTACCTATATGTGGAGTAATTACTTGTAGGTATCCAAAGCGTTTTTGAATTTTCTTCAACGCTTCTTCCAAACGTAGTCTGAGGGCAGTACCCTTTGGCAACCAAATAGGAAGACCTTTACCAACTAAGTCGGAGAACATAAACAATTCCATCTCTTTTCCTACCTTGCGGTGATCGCGAAGTTTTGCTTGTTCCAATAATTCAAGGTATTCATCAAGCATTTTCTTTTTAGGGTAGGTTACACCATATATTCTGGTCAATTGTTTGCGTTTTTCGTCACCACGCCAGTAAGCACCTGCTATGTTGGTAAGCTTTACAGCCTTGATAGGCTCAGTGTTTGGTAAGTGTGGCCCTCTACACAAGTCGGTAAAATCACCTTGGGTGTAGTAGGTAATAGAACCATCTTCCAAGTCGTTGATAAGTTCTACTTTATATTGTTCGCCTTTGTCGCCAAAGTGTTTCAAAGCATCGGCTTTGCAAACGTCTTTACGAACGTATGATTCTTTGTTGCGAGCAAGCTCCAACATTTTGTTTTCAATTGCGGTCAAATCTTTTTCGGCAAGTATGGTGTCGCCAAGGTCTACGTCGTAGTAGAAACCGTTTTCAATAGCAGGACCGATACCGAATTTTACGCCCGGATACATTGCTTGCAATGCTTCTGCCAACAAGTGAGCAGATGAATGCCAAAATGCATGTTTTCCTTCTTCTGATTCAAATTTATGAAGTTCTATGGTAGCGTCTTCATTTATCTGACGGGTCAAATCCCAAGAGTTACCATTAACTGTTGCAACTAAAATTTCTCTTGCTAACTGTGCACTCAAACTCTGTGCTATCTCTAGTGGGGTAATCCCTTTTTCGAATTCTTTTTTGCTCCCGTCGGGAAATGTTATTGTAATCATTATAGTATATAAATTTCGTGGCCACAAAATTAGCAAAGATTTAGAAATATAGATAAAAACAGCTTAAAAAATTCGTACTCATTTCTTTACGTGGCGGATTGTTAGTAGTTATGAGTTATTAGTTATGGTTAATCGGTGAGCGTAGGGCGGTTGGTTGTTGGCCTTTGGCAAAATTGCCAACCACTAACTGCTAGTTGCCTATCGCCAATTACACCTTCAGTACGTTTGGGTTCAGTGGTTTTCCTATATATTCATTGTTATAGCCTAAATATTTTTCATCACGATTGTATTGGATTCCTATTTTATCAAGCAATGGTTCTACGCTTACTTGATGTATTTGCATTCCCATTTCCCAAGGGTTAAGACCTAGTACCAAACCTGCCATTTCTTCATACGTCAATACGGGTATGCCATAGCCGTTTTTCCCGTATGTTTTTCCTTCCATTTCGGCAATTACATATTGCCAACGGTCAAGAAAAAAAGTGCAACCGGGACAATTGGTGACAATAAAGTCTGGCTTGAAAGGCTCCATAGAATCAAATTTTTTCTTGGTGTTGGATAATGGATATCCTCTGTTTTCTTTAATAAGATAGTTTCTGAATCCAAATCCGCAACAGTGGCGACGTTCCGGGTAATCGACAACATTTCCTCCCCAGGATTCTATCATACCCGACAATACTTGAGGAAATTCAGCGCCGCCAACTCCTTTGTTTGGGAATATTTTCGCATAATGGCATCCAACATGCTCAACTACTTTCAAAGGTTGACACGTTTCTTTGTTGATTAATCTGTATTTGGCAATATTGGCAATCTCGTCTTTGTATTTGTAGATTATATCGCTTGTGTGAACAAGGTTTTCTGGTAAGGTAAAGTTTCTGCCTGTTGCTGCTAGTAATTGTTTTTTAGTTTTTTCAAGAGTTTCAGGAAAATGGGTCCATGTATCTATCATTTCGGTATAAATACCAAAAGAGGTAACGCACGAAGGAATAAAATTTTTATACTTCGCATCATTCATAAGAGAAAATTGACGGGCAACAATAGCCATTGTTGTTTCTAAAGGAACAATGTCTGAATGATAGGCAATGCCTGTACATGTAGTTTGATGCGGGTCGTCATATATGTTTTTCCCAAGTATATCACGTACTATTTTCAGAAAGGTTTCTTCCGAACCCGGGAAAAAATTCTGTCTTATGCAACTTCGTGCATAGTAGAAGTTATCAGAAGCTATCTCTTTTTGATATGTTTTCCAATAATGTTGGTTCTCATTCTTCATCATGGTGTTGTTTTTCTATTGTTTCAAAACGTTTTATTGCACCTGTTTCTTTAAAAATACTTTTAAGTTCGTGTAAATCGGCTGCGCTTATTTCTCTTAAGGTACCAGCACCTTTCCCTTTATAGTTTGCGCCGAACTTTTTCATGAGTGTTTCGGCGTTTTGTCTGTACCAATCCCATATTGGACCTTGTTCGGGGTGATCTTCTGTATTTATTTTATCTATGTAAATGCAATAGCCATATTGCAACATTGTATCTCCAACAATACGTTTTACTTGTAATTGCTGCCGTCCTCTTTTCGAATATGCATAGTAACCATTTTGTTGTGCAAGATTTCTGAGAGCTTGAATAATGTAACCGGGAGTATTACCTCGAGGACAACGTGTTTTACACGATAAACATTGACCACAATACCAGATAGTATCGCTTTTTAAAAGATTTTCAATTTCTGTTTCATCGGCTCTTTGTACGATGCCTACAATGTCTCGCGGATCGTAATTGTGAAACTCAGCCGCAGGACAAATAGCGGTACAAATTCCACAATTTATACAAGATTTTAAACCTTCTATAAAACGTACATCCTTTCGGAGTTGTTCAATTAACGATGCCATATTATTGTTTTTCTATATGTTGATTATATTGCAACCGTTTCCCTTTTCCGTTTCCTCCGTCCATTTTTCGACGTTTGCCCATACCTTCCCCAAATAGTGATTCGTTTTTCTTGTCATCACTTGTACAGAAACCTAATTGCCTTCCTGTCTTTGGACCCTCACCATCGGGGCCCTTATGATTCATTTGTGGCATAATAAAGCAGTTTATTTGTTTTTGTTATTTAATTTTCTAGTAAATTATTATATATGCGGATTAGTTCTTTCGATGTGTCAGATTCTGGTTGGTGTTCCACTATACTTTTGCAGTTGAGCATGGCATCAACAATGTTTTTGTCAAATTTTATTTTACCTATTACAGAAAATCCGTTCTTGTTACACCAATTTTCAATTTCATTAGATACTTCAATATTAAGGTCATATTTGTTTATAAGTATATACGATTTTACATTAAAACTAGAGACAAGGGTAAGAATACGTTTCATGTCGTGAAAGCCTGAATGTGTTGGTTCGGTAATAATAAGAGCTTTGTTTGCTCCTGTAACAGAGGATATGGCAGGACAGGCTGTACCAGGAGGACCATCAATAATAATGTTTTCAATACCAATTTCGTTTGCAAGGCTTTTTGCTAAATTTCGCACTATACCTACTAATTTGCCTGAATTTTCTTCTCCTGGTTGTAGTCGAGCATGTATAAGTTTTCCGTTGCGATAGTCGCCGATGTACCATTTGCTTTTATTGCTCGGAACAAGTTCAATTGCTTCCATTCCGCATAATCTCCAACAGAGCTGGCAGCCATCGCAGGCAGCTTCTGAAATAGTGAATGTCCCGTTTTTGACTGAAATAGCATTGAAGCTACAGAATTCCATGCAGACACCACAATTAATACATTTATCTTGCATTATTACTGCTTTTTTCCCCGTTGTCATTGTGCCTTCGTAGTAATTTTTAGGTTGTAGGATGATGTGCATATTTGCTGCATCAACATCGCAATCGGCAACAATTGAATTTTGATGAATAGTTGCAAAAGCAACGCTCACACTTGTTTTGCCACTACCGCCTTTGCCACTGAGAATTACTATTTCTTTCATTTTATTGTAGTTTGAATAATTGTATCAAGTAGATTCTCAAATAATGTTCTGTATTTTGGCAATTCATTGCAAACTAGATTACCTGTAGAGTATATTTTCGCGATATTTTTATCGAAAGGTATCTCCATTAATAAAGGTATTTTGTTTTTTTGTAACCATGAATAAACATCCTTGTTTCCGAGTCCTGCGCGATTGATAACAACGCCATGTGGGATTTTTTTAGTTTGTAATGTTTCAACAGAAAGTTTTAAGTCGTTAAGTCCAAAAGGAGTTGGCTCTGTAACTAATACAACAAAATCAGAATTTTCAATGGTTGCCAAGAATGGGCATGAAATACCTGGAGGAGAATCTAATAACACTAGTTTCTCTTCTGAGAGTATACTCAAAGCCTTTCGAATGATTGGCACAGGCGAATACAACCCGACTTCAGCACGAGCTTCAATTACTTTTGCTTTTCCACTGAAAGCATAAGTGGTACAAACTCCTATGGATTTTGGAGCTGTTGTGATGGCTTCAAAGTGGCATGCGATAGAACACGCTCCGCAAGCACGACAAAGGTCGTCTATCACCTTGAAGTATTTCGTTTCGGCAATTAGTACAATGGCGTTGTAATTGCAATATTCTTGGCACTTCCCACAAAAAACACATTGTTCTGTATTTATGAAAGGGATGTTGTGAATTACATTTCTTTTGTTTATCAAAGAGCCTTGCAAGAATTCCTGTACATTAGGTTCTTCGGCATCGCAATCAATGAGGGTAACTTCAAGATTTCGTTGCTCTGCCACCCAAAAAAGATTGGTTGAAACAAACGTTTTTCCTGTGCCTCCTTTTCCACTCGCTATTGCTATTTTCATTTTAGATGTTATTATTATAACCAGCTTCGTTAAAACGTTTTCCCATGCCTCGCCCTTTCCCTTTTCCGTAACCTTTTCTCTGTCTGTTGTCACTATATTCAGCGTTTATACCGTCGTTTTCGTTACGAATAAATCCAAAGAATCGTTTGCATTTTCCCATAAAACCATTGTTTGAACTTTGTAGGCTATTATTCCTTTTGCGCTGTTGCATACTACAACGACTCTGACTGCCAGACTCTCGTCGTGTATAGATTTCGGCATCGGTTTTTCCTTTATTCTCAGGATTACAATGACCTAATTTTCTTCCGGTCATAGGTCCTTCATTTTGAGGACCTTTTCTGTTTAAATTTGCCATGTTAGTTTTATTTTAATTGTTTTATAATTTTGCACCACCCGAATATATTTCCTCTATCTCAATAGCAACAGCTCCTTTACCAGGAAGAGAAGGAGGATTCCATGTTTTCATATTATTGAAGATTTCGCCACTGGTGTGGTATATTACAGAACCTTTTAGTTGATATGAAACGCCTTCTTTGGTAATAAAAAGAATACTTGCTTTGCTTCTCGATAAAATATTTTGTAGTGTTTTGTTAAAATAGTTATCTGCTATAATAATCGTAGAGTCGTTAAACAACGACACACACGTTGCATATATTGAATTGGGCATTCCTTGAGTATCAACGGTAGAAAAAATAACTTTATTTTCACGTGATTGCCATGCTTCTTTTATTTTTTCAGGAATCTTTCTCATTTGTTAATGTTTTAATTATTTCACATATTTTTATTTCATTTGAGGGAACGCATATTGTTTTGATTTTGAAATCATCTAATATGGCCTTTGCTTTTCCGCCAAATTCTCCGGAATAAATCACACTAACATCTAATGAGGCTATGAACTGAGCAGAAGCAGGTCCTGCACCGGAGTCAGAATTCGTATTTGGGTTTAAAACGAATTCGGTAGTTTCTGTCGAGGAGTCGTATATTGCGAAAAACGAACAACGACCAAATCTAGTGTCTATTTTTGATTCTATATTGTTTTCTATTGATGTGATTGCTATTTTCATAAGAAGGCTTTTCCATTTTTATTGTAGTTTAGATGCTAACGCATCGAAATATGGGATAAAATCAGGGTGTGTAATGTCAACAAAGTCGTCACTAGTAGAGGTATTGCCATTCTCTATTAATACCGGAATTTGTGCTAACAATGGCACTTTTAATTGAGAAGCGAGTTGCTTTCCACCGTCTTTCCCAAATATAAAATACTTTTCGTTGGGGTGTAATATAGGAGTAAACCATGACATGTTTTCTACAATACCAAGAATTGGGATAGAAAATGCATCATTAGATATCATTTCTATGGCTTTGGTTGCATCTGTAACGGCTATTGTTTGTGGTGTTGTGACAATAATTGCTCCTGTTATGTCGAGTTGTTGCATAATGCTTAATTGAATGTCGCCTGTCCCTGGAGGAAAGTCAATAATTAAAAAATCAAGCTTGCACCAAGCCGTTTGTTCTATGAGTTGCATTAGCGTATTTGATGCCATAGGGCCTCTCCATATAGCCGCTTTTTTTTCGTCAATAAAATAACCTATAGATTGTATTTTTATTCTATGTTTTTCTGCGGGTGTTATTTGAGGAGATTTCCCATCAGATTCAATGGGTAATGGTTTAAAACCAATTGTTTCTGTCAACAAAGGTATTGAGGGGCCGTAAACATCAGCATCCATCAAACCTACTTTATAACCTTTCCGTGACAATGCTAATGCCAATCCCGCACTAACGGTTGATTTTCCTACACCTCCTTTACCTGAAGCTATAGCAATAATATTAGAGACTCCAGCTAGTTTAATTTTTTTAATTGTAGTATTCATTTTGTTTAATGATTATTTATAATGATTTCAAATTCTTTTATTGAAGGAATGTCTTTATAATGCCATTTATTAATTATTACTCCTTTTTTCAATAACACTAATCCAGGATTTGCTCTAACGATAGTCTTTAATGAGATATCATCTGAGTTGACAAATGGATATTTAGCTTTGGTTTGTTCTTTATATTCATCAATAGTTTCATTTAAACTGGATGTCGCACTATACATGTATATGTTTTTTTTATTAGCCCAATCATATAATTCATTTATTTTTTCTTGGTAAGAGTTGTTGCTTGTTTCAAGATTATATTGGACTAATAAAAAAAGATAATTAGTGTCATTTATGATTTTACAAGTATAATCCTCCCTTTCTTTAGTAAAAAACATTTCATTAAGTTCAAAGATTGGCTCTGATTTATTCTCTTTTTCAGTTGTTTGAGATTCTGTTTTTTCTTCACGAATTGGAATATTTGAATTGTACTCCCAGATTGTGTAGTCAGGATAATTTTCTGTAATCTCAAATTCTTTATGTTCTCCTGTTATTAAATTTTTAAAATCGGCATATTGATATATTTTAATAGTATTATCTTGCTGAATATCAGAACACTTTCTGCATACTAATTTTGTTCCTTTTTTGTATGGTCTAAAATCA
>CAYFVM010000009.1:0-2498 GCA_964346725.1 uncultured Bacteroidales bacterium | reverse complement strand
GTTTTGTATACAATTTACATAACAACCCAATCCCAATTATAAATTCTATAGTACTTAATAATATACCCAAAATTAAAGCTGAAGAAGAAAAGAAATCAATCTGCCATGCCTCAAAATAATCAATGAACTTATATTTTGAACCGAGAGGGTCAACAGCTTTAACAAATCCGGAATAAGTAAAAACAAGTCCGACAAAAATTCTAGAAAGTGCTATACCGTATTTTTCTTTTTTATGATAAAATAAACTTGCACCAGATGAAATTACTATTATTCCTAATAGTAAACCAAATAATTTGCTCCATAGAATTTCTTGAATTGATATAAAATAGGTAATCATATATATACCTAAGAATATTAAGAAAATTCCCGAGAAATAAGAATATCTAGTTTTCATGATTTTTAATTATTGTATTATTCTTTGTTATTGTGACTGCATACATGTCCTTCTCCATGCTCATCGTGATGGTGGCAACCTTCGCCTGAATCTTCAATAGAACCTTTCAAGAATGACTCCAATATGTTACTCACATATCCAGAGCACCCACGATAAACTTTAATGCCTTGGTTGTTCAGTACATTCAATGCTCCTTCACCCATGTTACCGGCAAGAAGTATGCTTACTCCTTTTTCTTTCAAAACAGACGCTATGTTGCTTTTGCATCCGCATCCTTCTGGAGAGGGTAGTATTTCAGTGTTTTCAATTGTATTGTTCGCACTAATAGTAAAAATACTATACGCTTCACAATGACCAAAATGGTCGTCAACCATTTTATTACGGGTTGGAATTGCTATTTTCATAGATATAAATTTTAGATTGTTACTTATTTGATTACTTAAAAAAACTTCGGCTATTTAAATTTCTTTATAAATTCATCAATGATTATTTCTTTTTCGGGTACTATCATTTGAATATTATTGGATCTGAATGTTTCCACAACCTTTGAACCAAACCTTCCTGCCACGGCTATGTCTATATCTTTCGTAAGTAAAAAGTCTACAACGTTGCATCCTGCTTTTTCATTAAGATGGCAGGATGTGTTTTCTATAAAATCCGTGATTTTTGTTTCTGTATCATACATACAATACCACTCGCATCGCCCAAAGTGAGGGGCAACTTGTGCCTTTATATTGTTTTCTGTTGCTGCTATTGCTATTTTCATATTGCTAATTGTTTTCAGTTATTTCATCATTTTTACAAAGAGGACAAACCTTTGGTGCATTTTCAATCAAAGTGAACGTTATTTTGCAATGCTCACATTGGTACCAACGAGCTATTTCTACGTTGCCTTCCTCAAACCGTATGCTACTAGCTTCAACAAATGCTTTGGCTATTTTTTTGCGTACACTTTCATATATTCTTGTGAATGTTGGTCGTGAAATGTTCATCATTTTAGCAGCTTCGGCTTGCGTAAGCAATTCATAATCACAAAGGTTCAAAGCTTCATACTCTTCAAATTTTATAAATACTTCTGTTTTATTTTTGTTTTGCACTCCCTGTGGCTTAAAACCAGAAAAATGGGGAGCCTTTTGTATTAGCCTATTCTTTTTAGTACGTGCCATGCTCTGAATTTTTTTACAAAGATAATGAACAAATGTTCAAAAAACAAAATGAATAATGAACAAATGTTCAAAATAATGTCTATTTTTGTCTACGATTATTTATACGATAATGGAGCGACATATCAAATTAAGCGAAACACGCCAATTCAAGGCAATATTTCCCAATACACTCAATGCCAACGATATACTCTTTGGAGGACAAGCAATGCTATGGATGGATGAAGTAGCATATATTACGGCAACTCGTTTTACACGTCAAAGAATGGTTACTATAAATACAGAAAACGTTAAGTTTCTGAAAGCGGTATGTCCTGACTCAATAGTTGAAGTGGTGGGAGTGGTTCTAAAGGCAGAGAGTGTAAGACTCAAGGTGAAGGTTGAGATATACGTTGAAGAAATGTATGGTAATAAAAGAGAGATGGTAGTTGAAGGTGTTTTTGTGTTTGCGGCAGTAGATGAACATAAGAAACCTATAAAAATAGATTATAGTTTCCTTGAAGATTCAATGACTAGATGCATTTGACAAGAGAAAACAAAACAATTATTCTCGTATCTGCAATGTGTTTGAAATAGAACGTAGAGGATGAATGTAGAGTTAAGGGGGCAAAGGATAATAGAAGTAATTTGCTTTTAGCCGTTTGCAAAAACTTATAATTTATATTTCCCCCTTAACTTAGCCTCTCAATAGGGTGGTTGGTTGTAGGCACTTGGTAAATAACGGTTAATCGGTGAGTTTGAAAAATGGTGAGGTGGAGAATTGGTTAATCGGTTAGCCGTTGTACATTTAACGGTGTTTAGTCCTAAAATAAGTCTACAGGTTAATACTAAAATTAAGCGGCATTAAAAACCGCACTTGGTGTTTTATACTGTAAAGATACATGAAGTCTTTTATTGTTATAAATATTGATTGCATTTTTTGTAGCCAACTCTGCACTTTT
>CAYFVM010000008.1:27521-69807 GCA_964346725.1 uncultured Bacteroidales bacterium | reverse complement strand
ATTCAAAACAATAGAGTTGTTATGGAGCAAGGTGCTAAAGATATATGTGTGGGTGGTATGGGCAAATCAGAGTGTTTCGATGATGAAACAGAAACATTAAAATTTTTTAGAACGAGTGATAAAGCCGACGATATGCAGAAAATGGAATTATTTATCAATAATAGAGATTCTGTCAGAAAAACATACCAACAGAAATTCACTCATCTGCTAGAATTCCTTAAAGATAAGGAATTAGAATATTTGGAGATGGACAATATATTTGAAATAAAATAAAAGACGGACAATTATGATGATTTTGAAAGATATTACAGCATATATACAAGATGGAGATATAGATTTAAAGAAAATACCTACAACTTGGGATGGATATATTCCTGCATTTACAGAATTTTTATTTGTTGTAAACTATTTCTGTGAAGCTCCCCATTATAAATATCTATATGACAATGTTTACAAAAAACTCGTGGTTGAAGATGGGGATAAAGAGGTATATTATGAAGATGACAAAACAAAAGAAATACGTAAGTATAGATACTTCTTCATATTGGGTTTATAGTAGTTGTAATTCTCACTAATTTGTGGTTGTGGTACAAATGTGGTACAAAATTAACCAAAATAACGATAATAAAACAAAAGGTTGATTAAAAACAATAGTCGTAAAATGCCAGAATGACAGGCATTTCAAGAATTTCCTCTATGTTTATTTACGGTGGTTTATTGAGGATTACTTTCCTATGCAGAAATGGCTGAAAATATTGCCAAGCATTTCTTCTTCGGAAATTTCTCCGGTAATTGTACCAATGTAGTGGAGCACTTGGCGAAGTTCAAGGCTGACCAAGTCGCTGGTAAGTCCAGAGCTCAATCCTTCATCTATATTGTGTAAAGACTCCAACGCATGTTTAAGAGCTTCGTGGTGGCGCGCGTTTGTTACTATGGCATCTTCTTCAGTGATTGCATTGTTGCGAACCGATGCAGCCAATCGTTCTATGAGTTGGTCTATATTGATGTGTTGTTTTGCTGAAATAGCAACAACTTCGTCATCCTCAGAAAGTTCCGGGAAAACACTCTTGTCTTTTGTTGCAGAAGTGCAGAGGTCGGTTTTTGTTAAAACCAAGAAGAGTTTTTTATCTCCGGCGCGTTTCTTTACATCAGTAAGGGTTTTGGCTGTGTCGGTGCGGTTTGATGACGCATCAACAAGAACCAAAATATAGCTGGCTTTGTCAATGTTTTCAAACGTTTTCTGTATACCGATTTTTTCTATCTCGTTTTCGGTATTACGAATGCCTGCTGTGTCAATAAAACGGAACGTAATATCGTGCAAAATGATGGTATCTTCAATTGCATCGCGTGTAGTTCCCGGAATGTCTGAAACTATGGCTTTGTCTTCGTTTAAAATTGCGTTGAGCAATGTCGATTTTCCTACGTTTGGTTCGCCCACAATACACACGGGAATACCTAATTTTATGGCATTACCGAGTTTGAACGATGATACAAGTTTTTCAACACGTGTAGTCAAGTCTGCACAGAGTGTTTGTAATGCGTTGCGGTCTGTAAACTCTACGTCTTCTTCGCTAAAATCGAGCTCTAATTCAAGTAACGACAAGAATTTGAGCAACACTTCGCGCAAGTCTTTCAATTCTTTGGCATAGCCGCCTTTCATTTGCGACATGGCCAAATGGTGCGATGAAGCAGAGGTGGAGGCAATCAAATCGGCAACGGCTTCGGCTTGCGACAAATCCATTTTTCTGTTTAGAAATGCTCGTTGCGTAAATTCTCCAGGGTGTGCTAGTCGTGCTCCGTTTTGTATGAGCAAATCCAAAATTTCTTGTTGAATAAATGCTGATGCGTGGCAACTTATTTCGGCGGAATCTTCGCCGGTATAGGAGTTTGGAGTGTTAAAAATAGATACAAGTACCGAATCTACTGTTTCTCCGTTTTTGATGATTTCTCCGTAATGAATTTTGTATCCAACGTTTTGCCAATCAGTAACTTGCTTGTATGGTTTGAAAGTGCGAAGAATAATTTCTTTCGTCATTTCTCCGCTAATTCGTATAATAGCAATAGCTCCTTTGCCTTGAGCTGTAGCAATAGCACAAATGGTATTGGATTCAACTATCATATTATTTCGTTATTATTGGAACATTGTGATTTTCCAATTCTTTTTCGACAGGAGAAAATGCACTGTAAATAGCAAATAAACCAAAGAGAATGATAATGATTCCTGCGATTTTATTTATATAGAAAATAATACGTAATCTGAAATGTTTGCGGAAAATGTTGACAAGTGTAGAGAGTAAAAACCACACGCTAATTGCTCCGCAAAAGATACCAGCGAGTATAGAGCCAAGCGACCAAAGATTGTCTTGCACCATGCCGAATGTGGCAAATACAAATCCGTAAAATATGATAGTGAGTGGGTTTGTAATCGTAAGTGCAAATACAGAAAAAAAGTCGGTAACCAAGTTAGATTGTTTGTATTTGAAAGCTCGTACTTGTTTTATGGTATTTCTGAAAAACATGCGCAGACCTAAAAAAATGAGCAATACAGCTCCAGCCAACATGATATACAATTGGTAATCTTCAAAAAAGTCTGATATCATTGTTAATCCGAGTCCGGCAATTGAGGCAAAAACAGTGTCAGCTATAGCAGCACCTAAACCGGATATGAATCCTGATAAGCGTCCTTGCTGTAGTGTACGCTGCAAGCACAAAACTCCTATTGGACCCATTGGTACAGATACAAATAAACCTATAAGAATGCCTTGTATAAAGAGTTCTGTTATCAATGTTCTTTAGTTTTGTTTTTTTGCAAAAATACTATTTCTTATATATTTATAAAGATGTTTTTTTGTAAAAATTCATTTCATCTAAATATTTCCATGCCGCAGCAGGCATAAATCCTTGAACGCTTTTCCCATCTTGTATACATTTACGAATGAAACTCGATGAAATTTGCATGAGAGGGGCATGTATAATTTGTATATGCGGATGGTTTATGTAGTTTTTGGGTATTTCGCAGTTAGGACGTGGGTATACATATAATGTATAGCCTTCTAGGATTCTTTGAGCGTTTTTCCATCGATTAAAGGTTAGAAGATTATCACCACCCATAATGAGCGAAAATCTGTGTTCAGGGTATTTCTCCTCCAAGTGGGTTAGTGTATTAATCGTATAGGATGGTTGCGGCAAGGTAAACTCAATTGATGATGTGCGCAATCGAGGAAAATCTTCTATAGCCAAATCTACCATGTGTAACCGTTGGTAATCGTTGAGCAATGAGGCTTTTTCTTTGTCGGGGTTTTGCGGAGAAATTACAAACCACAATTCATCTATTGGCGAAAAGTCAAGCATGTAATTTGCTATGGCAAGATGACCAATGTGAATGGGGTTGAAAGAACCGAAGTAAAGACCTATTTCCATTTTAGATAAAAAATGCTGCTCGTGAATCACAAGCAGCATATATAAACGTTTGTTTTGCGAAATTATTTTTCTTCAACAACCTCAGGACCAAAAACTAATTCTTTGTCAACTAAGATACGACCGCAATATTCACATACGATAATTTTCTTATGACTTTTAATGTCAAGTTGTCTTTGAGGTGGAATTTTGTTGAAGCAACCACCACATGCATCACGTTCTACGGTAGCAACTGCTACACCATTGTGCGCATTTTTGCGAAGACGTTTGTATGCTGTATGTAAGCGTTCTTCAATGTTTCTTGAGATATTTTCTGTATCAGCTTTCAATTGGTCTTCTTCCGCTTTTGTTTCGCTGATGATAGAGTTTAATTCATTTTTCTTAGCGTCCAAATCAAGTTTACGTTCATCGTATTTTGCTTTAGATGCTTCCAATTGTGCTTTACGATTTTCAACATCGTTTGAGTATTCGCGGATGCGTTTTTCGAAAAGTTCAATGTTTAATTTTTGAAACTCAACTTCTTTTGTAATGGCCTCGTATTCACGATTGTTACGAACGTCCATTTGTTGCTCTTCGTATTTTTTTACTTGTGATAGAGCTTCCTTAATTTCTTCTTTTTTGGTTGCTATATCTTTCTCTTTCTGAGCAATTTCTTCTTTGATTTTTGTATTACGAGTATTCAATCCTTCCAATTCGTCTTCCAAATCTTTTACTTCGAGAGGAAGCTCACCGCGAAGTCTTTGAATTTCATCAATCTTAGAATCTGTTTCTTGGAGTTGAAACAACAACGTAAGTTTTTGTTCTACCGTTTGTGGAGCGATGTCTGTTTGTTTTTTTGCCATCTTATAAATAGTTTATCGGGTTCGTATTAACCTTTGAAATTTGGATTGCAAAGTTATAAAATTTTTTATTCAATAACTCATAAAATAGTTCTTTTGTGTATTGTTCTGATTCATAATGTCCTATATCGGCAATAATAAGTGAATTATCAGCTAAAAAGAAGTCGTGATATTTCATATCTCCGGTAATAAAAATGTCAGCTTTTTGCTGCATGGCATTTTGAATGAGAAAACTGCCGGAACCTCCGCATACAGCAACTTTTGAGATGTTTTTTTTGTCGCTTGCTGTGTATCGAATAGTACCGCAGTGAAATGTTTCTTTAATGAATTTGAGGAACTCCATGGTTTCTATAGGTTCGGAAAGTTCGCCAATCATACCATCGCCGGCAAGGGGATAGGTGTTGCGCACGGGATACAAATCGTAGGCAACTTCTTCGTACGGATGGTTTGCAAAAAGTGCGGAAAGCACCTCGTTGGTTTTTTCGTTCGGAAATATTGTTTCTATTTTTGTTTCCGGTTCGAGGTGTAATTCATTTTTCTCACCAACAAATGGATTTGCTTGTTCATTTGCCCGAAACGTTCCGGTACCTTGTGCAAAAAAACTGCATTTGTCGTAATTACCTATGCTGCCTGCACCTGCGACGAAAATTGCTTCTTGTACTTTTTCAACGTGTGCATTGGGTACAAACGTTACCAATTTCGTGAGTTGATTTTGGCGCGGAACCATTATTTTGGAGTGTTGTAAACCAATTTTCTCGCAAATTTTTGCATTTACTCCATGAATCATTGCGTCAAGATTTGTATGACACGCATATATTGCGATGGAATGTTTGATAGCCATGCTCACGCATGTTTCTACGTCAGAACTGTAGGTAAGGTGTTTCAGTGGCTTGAAAATAAGTGGATGGTGGGCTATTATTATGTCGGTTTTGCTATCAATTGCTTCTTGCACAACCGCCGGAGTAACATCAATCGTGAGCAATGCTTTTGTTATAATGTCATTTCTGTTGCCCACAAGCAATCCGGAGTTGTCATACGATTCTTGATATTGCAATGGCGCAAAATTTTCTAAAATAGAGATACAATCTTGAACTATCATATGCGTATTTTTTTCAAATTTATGAATTCTGATTACTTTTGTAGCAATAATTTAATAATTATCAAAAATGGCAACATTAAAAAGATCTTCAAACAAAATGATAGCAGGAGTTGCTGCTGGTTACGCAGAGTATTTCGGAATTGATGTAACTCTTGTACGTATTGTTTTTGTAGTGGCAACTGTTTTTGGCTTATTAGGTTTTTGGGTGTATTTAGTTAGTTTGATTTTAATGCCAAACTAGCATGAATGTTGCACTTATAAGTATTGGTGACGAATTATTAATTGGCAAAACCATTAACACCAATGCTGCATGGCTTGGTGAGCATTTGTCAGCGATAGGTTTCAGCATGCATAGTGCCGAAACGATTGGTGATGAGCGGAGCAAAATACTTAAAACACTTGCTCGTTTAATTGCTGGAAATGAGGTGGTTGTTATTACTGGTGGTTTAGGTCCAACGAATGATGATATAACGAAATTGGTGTTGTGTGATTTTTTCGAAACTGAACTTGAATTTAATCAGCAGGCATATGATGGTATGGCTCGCTATGTGCGTGATCGCAATCAGGAGATAAACGAAAAAAATCATACACAGGCTCAATTTCCCAAAGCGGCTCGTTTTATACCGAATCCTTGCGGAACAGCCTCGGGAATGTGGTTTGAAAGAAATGGACATATAGTGGTGTCGCTTCCCGGAGTTCCTTATGAAATGAAAGAAATGATGTCTCAGTCGGTAATTCCGTGGTTGCAAGAAAAATTCAAATTGCCGGTTATTTTTCATCGTCATATAATTGTGACCAATATTGCAGAATCAAAATTGGCCGAAATGATAGGTGAGTGGGAAAATCAGTTGCCGAATGAGATTCATCTTGCATATTTGCCGGTGCCGGGTTTGGTAAAACTACGAATGTCATGTACGGCCGAAACGCAAGAACGTGCGCATGAACTGGTTGCCCAAGAAGAGCAAAAGTTGCGCGCCATAATCAATCCGTACATTTGTGCGTTTGATGATGAAACGATGGAAGAACGCGTAGGTGCCTTGTTGCTCAAATATCAAGCAACGGTTTCTACGGCCGAAAGTTGCACCGGAGGAAATATTTCCGGAAAAATAACGCGCATACCGGGTAGTTCAGCGTATTACTGGGGCAGTGTGATTTCCTACGACAATTCTGTAAAAATCAATCAACTGAACGTCAATCCTAAAGATATAGAACAGTTTGGTGCTGTGAGCGAACAAGTAGTAAAAACCATGGCTTCCGAAGTTCGTAAAAAAATTGCTACTACGTATGGCATTGCTACATCTGGTATTGCCGGTCCTTCAGGTGGCTCTATTGAAAAGCCGGTAGGAACCGTTTGGATTGCTGTTGCTTCTAAATGCAACATTATTGCACAAAAGTTTTTGTTTGAGAAAAATCGTGAACGCAACATAGAGCGGGCAACGATTGCAGCCTTAGTTATGTTACAAAGTTTAATATTATCTGAACACGGTGAAACAATCTAATCCACACAAAATTTTATTTGTTTGTCTTGGCAATATTTGTCGTTCGCCATTGGCCGAAACAATTATGCTTAGTTTGGTAGAAAAACGTGGTTGCGCAGATGACTATAAAATAGATTCTGCGGGCATTCTTGATTATCATGAAGGCGATTCGGCCGATCATAGAATGTTGTTTCATGCGCAACGTCGTGGATATAGTATTACGCATCGTTCTCGTCCGGTAACAAAAGTTGATTTTGAGATGTTTGATCTTATTATTGGCATGGACAATGAAAATGTGAGCGATTTGCGGCATATAGCCAAAACCGACGAGCAACGGAGTAAAATTCGTCGTATGGTTGAATATTGTCCTGAATTTGGCCGAACATCTGTGCCAGACCCGTATTATGGAGGAGATGCCGGTTTTGAGTTGGTGATAGATATGCTTGAAGTTGGCTGTGCCAAGTTGTTAGACACATTGGAAGCAAAATGAAAGAATCATTTCGTGATTTTTGGAAATATGTATTTGAACGCACAAAAAATGCGTGTTTCATTTTGTTCAAATTCATGATTCCAATTTCTTTCGTTATTCGCATAATACAAGAATTAAATTTACTGGAACCAATTAGCAATGTGCTCACCCCGGTTATGCAGATTGTGAATTTACCGCCAGAAATGGCTTTGGTGTGGCTATCTACTATGATTGTGAATATTTATGGTGGATTTATTGCGTTGTTTGCTATTTATCCGTACATGGAGCCTATAACGGTAGCACAAATGACCACGCTTTGTGTTATGTCGCTTATAGCGCACACGTTTCCTATAGAATTGACTATCGCTAAAAAGACGGGCATACGTTTATGGATAATGTTTTGTATACGTTTCGGATTTGCTATTGTTGCAGGCATTATTCTTTCAAATATCTATACCTATTTCGAGTGGTTGCAGCAACCAGTTTCTATGCCATTAGTTGGAGATTCAGAACGCCTCAGTTGGGGAGTGTGGGCTTTACATGAATTACAACATTATGCCTTGATAACGTGTGTTATTTTCTGTTTGGTAATAGTGTTGCACATATTACAGATAACGGGTATTATAAACCTTTTGAACGCTGTTCTCAAGCCTGCTCTTGGTTGGATGGGAATAGGCGAAGAGGTGTTACCGTTGACGGTGGTGGGGCTCACGTTGGGAATCGCGTATGGTGGCGGTTTGCTTATTGATGAATGTCAGCACAAGGAAATACCTCCGCGAGAAGTGTTTTACTCAATGTCGTTTCTCGGTTTATTTCACAGCCTTATCGAAGATTCTTTGTTAATGATTTCAATGGGCGCAGATTGGACCGGCGTGTTCTTGTTTCGGGCTATGTTTGCGTTTGTCATAATGTTTCTTGTAGTGCATGCTACAAAACACATTTCGGACAAAACGTTTCTTCGTGTTTTTATGAGGAAAGAGGCCTAGGTTATTTTTTCTTCCCTTTTGATTTCGCTTTCTTTCTCTTGATTTCGTCTATGCGTTCACATTCACTTAAAATGGCGTTTAAATCTCCTTGTGACTTGTCTGTGGTCATTTTTATCGTTTCTTTGTACGTGCTCGCATCTATGCTAAGTTCCGAAATAGGTTTGGTAAGATAGGTCTCAATTTCTTCCAAAAGAGGACGCTCTTCTTTGCTGCAAAATGAGATAGACGTTCCGAACTTATTGCCACGGCCGGTACGACCAACACGATGAACGTAGTTTTCGGTTTGCTCGGGCAAATCGTAGTTTATAACAGTTTCAATGTTTGGAATGTCAATTCCTCTGGCCGAAACGTCGGTTGCGATCAATATCTTTAGTTCGCCTGAACGAAAGTCCTGCATCACTTTGTTGCGTTCTTGTTGGGTTTTGTCACCGTGTATTGTGTCGCATTGAATGTCGGCGCGTTCCATGGCGCTTTTTACGCGCTCGGCACGCACTTTTGTACGAACAAACACCAACATTTTATCTTCCGGATTTTCTTTAATTAAACGTTCTAAAAAGAATCGTTTGTCATCCATTTCAATGTATGAAACAAAGTGGTTCACGTGTTTGGAAACCGGATCTTTCGGAGAAATTTCAATTTTTACCGGTTTTGAAACTAAAGAGTAGGCAAGTTCTTTAATTTCGGGATTGATGGTAGCTGAGAAAAACAATGTTTGGCGGTAGCGAGGCAATAATTTTATCAATTGTCGAATGTCGCCAATGAAGCCTAAATCAAGCATTTGGTCGGCTTCGTCGAGCACCAAAAGTTTAATGCCATGCAGGTTTACGTATCCTTGACTTACAAGGTCGAATAATCGTCCGGGAGTGCAGACCAAAACGTCTACACCATTTTTGAGGCGAGAAATTTGCGGGTCTTGTTCTACGCCGCCAAACAAGCCAAGAACGGTAATGTCAAGGTATTTGCCAATAGAGCGGAAGACTTCCGCAGTCTGTATCACCAATTCGCGTGTAGGCTCCATTACTATAGTGCGAATAGCTCCGTTGTCGTAGCCTTTCGCACGGCTTCGTGTAAGAACTTCAAGCGCAGGAATCACAAAAGCAGCGGTTTTTCCCGTACCTGTTTGTGCTATGGCAAGCACGTCGTCTCCTTTGAGTATCGGCGTGATTGCTTTGAATTGAATGTCGGTAGGGCGCTTAAATTCTAATTCGTCAAGACTCTGCTTGATTTTTTTGCTAATATGATAGTCTTCGAATTTCATTGTTTATTGTTTTGTGCAAATATACCTTTTTAATTGGCACGACTGATTATTTGTAACGTGTGGATTTCTCCATCTTCATTGGTAATGAGTACAATAATCGGTTGTTTATAGGTTTGAAGAATTGAAAACGGTTCATTTTCAATAGAGATTGCTTTTATTAATTTTCCGTCAATTGAGTATATAGTAGCGGTTTTCCCATTGTTCCAAATAGTGGTTGCTTCAATTGTGTCACAACCGGTAGAAAAAGGCAGGAGAGTGATTGTAACGTATTTTATGTCGGCATCTACTACAAATTCGTATGCATTTTCTTTCTCAATTTTATTACCAGCCCATGTGTCGTTGAGAGCAGTTGACGGAGATTTTGCGAGAATTTTTCCCACACATTCATGGGTGAATATTTGAAATCTCCCTTTATTGTCGGTAGTGCATGAATCTTTTGGTGTTTGTTCTTCATTGCTGTATAAATACACGGTGATGTTTTCTATAGGATTTTCAGCGTTGTCAATTACGGTGCCAGAAATAGAATACCAAGGTTCGCAAAAGTAAAGGGAAAGTAATGTTGGTGAGGCTTCGCTTTCGCATCTGTTTTGAATTTGCGTAGCGTAAAAATAAACATCGCCAATTTCGTTATAGGTGGTTTTGTAAGTATTTCCTAATTGTAAGGAGTATAGCAACAAATCATCGGCATACCACACAATGCTGTCGCCAACGGCCGACAGAGTGGCTTCGCGGTTGTAGCATAATTCATCGCCAGTAGTTACGGGCGGTGTTACATTGCAATCGCATCTTTTGGCACTGCGCATAGATAATGGTTGACAAATATTTTCGTGTTCAACCCAAATTTCATACACACTATCGGCTATGATTTCATCACACAATGATTTTGGTGTTGTTATACTATATCCTGAGCCAAGTTTGTACCCACCGTTTTTGTTGTACCAATTAAATATACCTTCTCCAATAATTTTAAAGGTAATATCGTCGTCGCAAAACGAAGTGTTAATCATTTGAAAATCAGCGTCTTTTTCGTTTACATTGAATGTGGCAGAGCGGTTTGTACAATCGTTTGTTTTGTCAATGATTGTTGTGGCATATTTCCCTTGACCATGAATGAGTATGTTGTTTTGAGTGTTTGGAATGAGTATATCGTTTTCATACCATTTGAAATCAAATGAATTTACAGAGCACGGTAATTCTATCGTATGAAAAATTGGTCGGCATAGGGTAGTGTCAGCATTATAAGAAAATTCACTGCAATAAGAAGGACATACAGATGGTAGTTTCGTAAGAACGTACCTATCGCCATTGTCTCCAAAACCCAGTTGTCCGTCTTTGTTACAACCACAAGAATATAATGTCGTTTTGTTTAGAATAGTTGTTTCTACTAACGAAACACCACAACCGGCATTGATTTTAGTTACATCTGTAATTTTACCGGTAGATGTGCGCATGTAGTTTGGGGTAAACGCTTGTTTAAGGGTTAGATTATTGTTGCCTAGTTGTCCGCCGGTTGTTTGAAATAAGTCACTAAAACGATTGTCACCCCATGATACGACGTAGTTTTTGCTATTTTCGATGGTAATTGCCATAGAATGAGAAAATCCCGCAGAAATAGCTATAACATTTTGTAAGTATGTGTTTGGTGTTTCTCCTCCTAAAACTAATTGTGCATATGTGGTGGTTTGATATTTACTTCCGTTTTTATCAAGGTGAGTGCCTTTATATGCGCCCAAACCATATACTGTTTTATTGGTTGTGAGCATGAGTCCGAACATCATGCCGCCATCTATTGCGGTAATGTTTGATACTGTGGTGCCGTTAGCATCAATCACTAACTTAGGATAGTAGTGCGTGTCGCTGTCGCCACAGCCTAATTGATTTACTTGATTATTTCCCCAAGCATATACGGTTCCTTGGTTTGTAAGTGCATAGCCATGGTGTCCGCCTGAAGCTATCATTTTTATTTGTGAAAGTCGTTCTGAACCATTCTTCATAACATAGATAGGTATATTTTTATCTATATTGGTTCCATCACCAATTTGCCCATAGGCATTGCTTCCCCATGCAACTACTTCTCCAGATGCTAGTAGGGCGTAGGCATGAGTTTGACCTACAGCAATTGCTGTGACGTTTTCAAGATATTTTGTGCCAGTTTCACCGCCTAACACGGTGTCCGCAAAGTCTTGTTTACAGATATCGGAAAGTCCATCACAAGTTACGCCTATGCCTAATTCTCCAAAAAAATTATGTCCCCATGATAGCACATGCCCGGTTGATGTAAGAGCACAACAAAAACTGCCGAGACCGGCATCAATACTAATAATATCCGTAACGTTAGGAATCGTGGCTGGCACAGAAAGAGCGCCTTCTGCAACCGTACGAGCCAATTGTCCGTAATAGTTGTCGCCCCATGTTTGCACGGTTTTGTTGTTGCATATGTAGGTAGAATACGAATATCCTGCGGAAAAATAATTCCGTTGTGCCATGCTCTGAATACCCAAGAACAAAGCTAAGCAGAATACTATATTCTTAGAATAATTCATACGGTATGGTGTAATAAAATCCCCATTCTAGTCCAAAATTGAATGCCATGCTTTGAAATCCAGCGTTTTGTTTGAAAACAGATGGTATAATGGAACAAAAGGGTTTAATACCTACAGAAAAATTTACTTCCAATGAATAGAGAATATCACACGAAAGTGAGGCAGAAAAGGTGAAAGGCTTCAGTAATGATTTAACTTCAATGGTTTCTGTAAGAGCTTGGTTTGGAATTTCACCTTTGCTCCTAGATAGTATCATTGGCGACAATTTAAATTTGGGTTGAATTGCAAACGTGTTTGTTATGTTGTAATGATATCCAATCCCCAAAGGTATTGTTATGTATTCCCACGAAAGGGTGTATAGTTTTTCTGTTTCGTGTTCAATTTTTTTGGGATTTTCACGAAGAGTATAGGTATATGTTGAGTCAAGCATCGATACAGCAACGGAGTCGCCCGATTCGTTGAATTTGTAGTAGGTAGAGATTTCGGTGAAATCCCAATACCAAAGTGTGTCGGTGTATGTTACCGAGCCATCATCGGTATATGATTTGGTGGTAACTGAATTCGATAACTGACAGTCGTATAATGAAATACCTGTAGTAAAGAGTACGTTTTTGCGTTTATACGTTGCATCAAATCCAACATTGTAGCAAACCTCGTTTTTATGTTTGTCTTTTAAGTTTTTGGCATAGTCGCCACCATTATAAAATCTACTATTACAAATTTCTGCACCTAAAAAGGCCGAAAACGTAACACTATGTTTGTTGGTATGGAGCTGATTAGTAAGGTATCGTTCTAAGGTAATTGTGTCGGTGTATGAATTTACAATGCGTATGGTATCGGTAATAGTGACGTATGTAACAACGGTGTCATACACGGGAATTGTGTCGTAAATGGTAATAATCTGTGGTAGTTTTGTGGTTTCTATTTTTTGTGGTTGCTTTTTTGCTGTAGCTGTCTCGGTATTGGGGTTCTCGGTAATTATTACTTGATTTCCAATGTAGGTGTATTTATATCCTGGTCCCAGAAGTTTGTTCAAACATTCTTCAAGCGGTTCTTTATTAAACGAAACCGATTTTATTTTCTTGGAATCAATAATTGAACTATTGTATGAAAAACTACAATGAGCAAGAGACTCAATGTCTTTTAAAACTTCAACTATTGATTTATTTGAAGCTTTATATGTAATTGATATGACGGTTTTTTGCGCATAGGCAACACTTGTGAATGCAAATAGCATGCATAAAAGTGTAAGTCTTTTGAAACCTTTCATTTTACGTAAAAATCAAATTCGTCACAATGTACGAAAATGCATGAGAAAAGGAGTTGCTTTCTACAATTTTTATTCAAAAACGCTAACTCTAGTTCCATCTATTTCATAGTGAAAAGCTGGAATTGCTATCTCAATCAAATGAAGGGTTTCTTCTAATGTCAAGTCTTTGTATGTACCTGTCAATTTGAAGGTGTTCAAGTTTTTGCTGTTCTTCTTGTCTGTCATGAATGTGCGATTGTAGTGGCGTGACAAGTCATTGAATACATCTTGAAGATTAATGTTTTGAAATTGTAGGATACCGGTTTTCCACGAGAAGAAGTTAATATCGGTATTTTTTGATGTTTCTAACCGATTGTCTTTAAGGTCTGCACGTTCTCCTTTGGTAATAGTAACCGATTGATTTTCAGTAGAAACTTGTACTTCCCCTGTTTCAACTACAACGAATGCGTCATCCCCATTATTAACTTGAAATGAAGTACCAAGAACTTTAACCTCAATTTTGTCGTTTTTTAGCGTAAATGGAGCTGATTCATTGTGAAATATCTCGCAAAATAAATCGCCAGAAGTTGATACCACTCTTTTATTCTTCTTAAATGACTCCGGATAGGTAATTGATGCTCCGTTACGCAAATAAATTTTAGAACCATCAGGCAAAGAAACCGTTTTGGTTGCAAGTTGATTATTTGTAACCGTAATAGAATCTGGTTGTAGAAGATTGAATAAAGCAAAGCTTCCAATTGCAAGAACAACAACGGCAGCAACTGCAGAAACGCGTTTCCAGAATGAAACGGAGATTGTTTTGCTTTTGTGCAATGTTTTTTGTGTGAATTGTTCAAATGCTTTGTCTGAATTGTATTTAGAGGATTGAAGCGAATACCATAAGCGACAAGCATCAGCAAATTCTTGCTTATGCGCATCATCTTGAGCAATCCAACCATGAAGCTCCTTAAGCTCTTCATTTGTTGCATTTCCCATTAGGTATGCTTCTATATATTTGTTTGCGTCCATTAGATTCATTTTTTATTTACAAAATAATGACAATTAGGGTTTTAAATTCCCTACATTGTTTTTTAAAATATTAACAAAATATGACAAATTGTTGTTCGTTATTGATTTTGGTGAATTGTTTATTCGTCGTAATCTTTGCCTAATAAGGTTTTTCGTAAAATTGAAAAAGCACGAGTAATATTGGCTTCTACTGCTTTTACTGAAATATTCAGTTGTTCGGCAATCTCTTTGTTCTTTAAACCTTCATATTTACTCATTTTAAGCACATTCTGACAGCGCTCTGGTAGGTCTTCAATGGCTTTACGGAGACTAGCTTCTTTTTCTTCTTGATAATTATCTTCAAGAGCTTTAATTTCCATATTTTTTAATTCTATCCATGATTCCGTGCGATATCGTTCTTCAATTTTTGCGTGAGAAATGGCATTGAGACAATGGTTTTTTACGGAACGAAATAAATAGGATTGAACATTGGCAATTGTGTCGTAATTGTCTCGTTGTTCCCAAAGCTTGAAGATTACTCGTTGTACTATTTCTTCGGCTTCGTCTTCGTCGTATATGATTGATGTTGCGAATACGCAAAGTTTTTTATAGTATTTGCAATAAATGGAATGGAATAAAATATTCCATTCTTTCTCAGATCTCTGATTTGTTTGATTACTATCCATTTTTGCAATAAAAAACAGCGGTGAAATTACTAATAAATTTGAAACAAAAAAAACGACACTGATTTTTTCAGTGTCGTTCCCATCGTTATGAAAAAAAAATTATTTACTAGGGGTAGCTTGGATATTATTTAAATCGGTGAGTTTAGTCTTATTTACAAAGGCTGCATATCCAATGCTCGTTGTTCCTGTAGGATATTCTTCTAAGAAATAATATGTTGCTCCCCAAGAGTGCTCAACCATGGTGTATATTTCTACAAATTGTCCATTGTTCATAAATACACGAGTGGTTTTCTTGTGCGCATCTTGTGTAATTTCTATGGTGCGTTCTTGTGGATATTTATACATAAGAGAGTCTTGATATGTCGCAAAATCCACAACTTTCTTGGTTGGCGTTTCTTTTGCCGTAGTTTTGGGTTTCGGTTTTTTGGACAATTCAATTGGTTTAGAAGCAACTTCTATTGGTTTTTCTTCAACAACAACCGGTTCTATGTTTTCTTCTTTCTTCTTTTTGTCCTTTTTCTTCGGTGTTTCTTGTGCAATCATTGGAGTATTGCGTCTTGTTTCTTCGCCAAAGAATTCATCCATTAAACGCATTGTGCGGTTGCCTTCAGCAACGTTTGAACTTGATGCGTATACCTGTTTTTGCAATTCTGAACGGAAAATTTCATCAACTTGCTGGTCGGTTAGAGGTACGTATGCAGGATAGGTTTTTGGACCTTCATCTGTTTCTTCAACTTTTGCTAATTCTTGTGCTATTAAAGAATCCAAATTGATGCCAAGTAATTCAGCTTTGGTTTCAAAGCGTTCCAATTCGGTTTTAATGTCTTCCAATTTATAGTATGAATAGAGACGTTGTGGTTTAAGTTTGCTTGCCTCGGTAAAGAATTTCCGTGCTGCGTAAAACTGTGTTTTTTCATAATATACAGTTCCTTGATTGATAAGCGCCATGTAGCGTTTTTCGGCTTTAATCGAGTCTTTGTTGCTTTCTGCACCGTTTTGGGCTATTTGAAGTTGCTGAGCAAACAATTCTGTGTTTACTATGCGTTGTTGAATCATATAGTCTATATCCAAGCTGTAGTTGAAGCCTTTGTATTGTTTTTCGTATGCAATTACATGAAATGTTTTTTCAAAAAGTTTCTTGTATTTTTCTTCAGGATTGAATACGTGATATGAAACTTCTAATGGTCTGTAACAACATTGCGGAGCATTTGAAGGAAGTTCTAGCATTGCTTCAAATGTCATTGTCTGAAAACCATCTAATGAATATGTTAGCACATAATTTTTACCATAGGGAAGATACACTTCATATTTACCTCTTTCATCTGTTTGTACTTCGCGAAATTTGTATCCTCGTTGGGTTACTTTGATAGTAACACCTTGCGCCGGACCATTTGACGCTTTTATTGTTCCGTAAATTTTAAATTCGTTTTGTGCATAGAGGCCGGTAGCTATAATCATACCGACGAGGGCAAGAATTAGTCTTTTCATGTTTACTAATATTTGTATGCAAAATTATTTGTTTTGTTTATAGTTATAAGCAACAAAACAATTCTTTTATAACGAGTTTTCAACCGATTATGTTTTTGTATATCAGATTGATATGAATACAGTAGAGTCTTTGATTATGAATTTTAATCAGGAAATGTTGTGTTGTTCCTATATGTTTGAGAATTTCTAGATAGCTTAAATAGTCTGGTGTTTTTGCAATTAATCTAAAATTTTATTCTCAATTTTAAGCGTAGAGTCTTGTATGCGAATTTTTATCCATTTTGTAAGATTCTCTGTTGTTGTATGACTTGGATGTTTAGTCCAATAAATTGTCATAACTGATTGTTTTTCAATAGAATCGATCGTATTTCCACTGTACTGATTTATTTCTCCAATTGTGAATTTCTGTATTTCAGGATAGAGTGTTTGTAGTTCTTTTGCAACATCTGATTTGTTTATTTTCGTAAGTGTCTGTAAATGATTTATTTGTTGGTCTTTGTCGTTTATTATAGAGTCTTTTCTTGCTAGTTCATGGTCTTTTTTGTCAAACAAGTCTTGTATCAGTTGTGGTTGTCTATTTAGGTCAAATGTTTGTGCACCGGCTTGTTTTATCTGTAAATCAACATCACCAAGATTGCATTCGTGTAGGTGCGATTGGAGATATTGCATTTGATCGTCGGAAAGTGGTTTGCCTACAAATGCGATTTCAATTCGTTTTTCTTTGAAGTCTCTAGAACTTTTAATGATTTGAACATCAGGGAAATTCTCACTTTGTTCAATGTCGGCGATGTATTTAATTGAAGATGAATTAAATGCAGTTTCTTTTACAACGTTGAGGGCGATAAAAATACTTGGGATAATTACAATTAAAGAGAAGATAGCAATAGAGTGACGAACATTTTTACGTCGTTTGTTGTCAACATATTCTTTCTCAGGGAATTTGAGGTATTTAACAATAATGAACGTTGCGAGCGCAATGAAGAAAGAGTTGATAAAGAAGAGATAAAATGCTCCCCAGAAATACGTAAATTGTCCGGTTCCTAATCCATATCCCGCAGTACAGAGAGGAGGCATCAACGCTGTAGCTATGGCAACTCCCGAAACGACGGTCGTTTTTTCTTCTGTGCGTGATGATGCTACGATACCTGCGAAACCACCGAAAATAGCTATAAGTACATCAAAAATTGTAGGTCGAGTTCTTGCTAACAGTTCAGATTGAGCATCACTAAGAGGTGTAAAAAAGAAGTATATGCTTGATACTATTAAACTAATATTAGCCATGATAAGTAAGTTTTTTAATGACTTTTTGAGCAAATTCAAGTCGTTTATTCCAATAGCTAGCCCTACGCCCATAATAGGCCCCATGAGAGGAGATACAAGCATGGCGCCAATAATCACAGCTGTAGAGTTTACATTTAGCCCTATGGAAGCAAGAAAAATTGCAAATACTAAGATCCAAACATTGAGTCCTTTGAATTCGCTACTGTCTGATATATTGCGAATAGTTGCATCGGCATCGCAATCTTGTGCAAGATTGATTAGGTTTGAAAAATAACTAGATATTCTAGAAAAATCTGGTTTCAACATATATATCATAATTAGATTATGCAATGTAGTAATTTTCTCGTTTGCGTCAATCTAAAAATTTCGGTTTTTGAAGGTTTATAAGTTTTTGAAAACTTACGTGTCGACCTTATAAAATATGAAGAAAAATTATTCATTTTTGTGCGTTAAAGGGTATAATTATGAATAAGTTTAAGGTGTCTTTCTGTATCTTCATGTTGGGCAGTTGTATACTGGCTTCGGCGCAAAAAACAACGTTGAAGGTGAATGAGTATGCTATTGCGGTTGATTTGTTTGAAAATCAAAAGTATAGCGCAGCACAACAACATTTTAAGGTTGTTTCGCTATCGGCAGGCAATTATTTGCGTGAGCAACAAATTGATGCAGAGTATTATGCAGCTGTTTGTGCGTTGCGTTTGTTCAACCCTGACGGGCCGTTAGCAATGACCAAGTTTATCAATAACAATCCGGAATATCCAAGAATATTTCGTGCATATTTTGAGTTAGCTAATTATTTATTTCACGAAGAGCAATATACTGATGCATTGAAGTATTACAAAATGGTTGACATGCAACGATTTACGAATCTTGAGGTAACGGAATACTTTTACAAAGAAGCATATTCGTATTACAAAATAAATGAGTTGCAAACGACCTCGAAAAATAATTCTGACACTTCTAAATATGCAAAGAAATCGGATTATTACGAATTAGCAAAACCCTTGTTCCGTGAAGTAAAAGATGCTGTAAATTCTCCATATTCAGAAAATGCATTGTTCTATTATTCGTATATGGAATATGTTGATGGCAATTATGCTGAAGCAATGAAAGGCTTTGAAAAATTATCTGATTCTTCAATGTTTTCGCCAGTTGTGGCACCATATGTCTGCCAAATATATTATTTGAACGGCGAATACGATAAATTGATTCAGTATGGACGAAAAGTAGAAACAACCATAAATCCTAAATATTTGGGCGATGTCTATCGCGTACTTGCGGGAGCCTACTACAAAACTATGCAGTATAAAAATGCATTGCCATATTACGAGAAATATTTTGCTTCGTCGTCGGCACCGAGTAAGGTTGAATATTACGAAATGGGGCAATTATATTATCGTTTAGGTGAATACCAAAAAGCGGTTGATAAGTTCCAACAAGTGACCTCTGAAAACGATACAATTGCACAAAATGCCTACTATCACATGGCTGATTGCTATTTGAAGTTAAACGAAAAAGAAAAAGCGCGCAATGTGTTCTATGCGTGCTCACAATATTCGGTGTTCCCCGGAATCAAGGAAGATGCATTGTTTTCTTATGCTAAATTGACCTATGAACTTTCATTTGCTCCGTTTAACGAGGCAATCAAAGCGATGCAAAACTTTATGGAATTGTATCCGAAGTCAAAATATAAAGATCAAGCGAATAGTTTGATGGTGAAAATATTCATGTCGTCGAAAAATTACGGCGAAGCGCTCAAATCGCTCGAAAGCATCACCGAATTGTCCAGCGATTTAAAAATGGCGTACCAACAAATTGCCTATTATCGTGGATTGGAATTGTTCAACAATCTTGACTACAATACGGCTATTGTAATGTTCAGTAAATCAATGGAATATGGTATATATGACCGTGTTATCAATTCATATTGCACGTATTGGAAGGCTGAGTCGAATTACAAACTACAGAAGTACGATGACGCACAAAAATTGTTCAAAGATTATATAATAATGCAAGGTGCATTTGGAACGCAAGAATATGAACGTTCACATTATAATATTGCATATACTTATTTTGAAGACAATGACTATGCTTCGGCAGGTATGTGGTTTAGAAAATATGTAGACATTGCAAAAGACCAAAAATCGGATATATACACCGATGCGCTCATTCGTACCGGTGATTGCTACTATATGATGAAAGATTTTGCGCTTGCGGTTAAATTTTATGGTCAGGCAGAAAAAATCGGTCGCTACGATGTGGAATATTCTTTGTTCCAAGAGGCGTTCTGCTACGGTCTTGATGGAAAGCAGGATAAGAAGATAGAAACACTTGCAGCGTTCTTGAAAACCTATGAAAATTCAACTTATTATGATGATGCCTTGTACGAACAAGCCGAAGCATATATGAAGGTTGGACAAAACGAGAAAGCGATAGGTAATTATAAAAATATTATAAATAACTATAAATCAAGCTCGTATGTAAAACGTGCGTTGTTGCAATATGCGTTAATCGAGTACAATGCTCAAGAACTTGATGAAGCCTTGAATAAATATAAAGGAATTGTGGAACAATATCCGGGTTCGCAAGAATCGGTAACGGCATTGAACATGATTCAAAATATTTATCGTCGCAAAAACGATATAGATTCGTTCTCAGCGTATTTGAAGCAAATAGGAGGTTACGACAACGTTACTGAGGCACAACTTGATTCATTGAGCTTTGAAGTGGCTCAGGAGCTCTATTTTGATGGTAATTGCGAGAAAGCAACGCCATTGTTCCAAAGTTATTTGCAGAAATATGGCGACGGATTTTTCAAAATTAATGTTCAGTATTATTTGGGTGATTGTTTGAATCAACGCGGCTATCAAACCGAAGCGTTGCCACATTTTGAATATGTATTGCAACAACCAAAAAACAATTACACCGAGTCTTCGTTGTTGTTTGCTTCGCAAATTTTCATGAACTACAATCAATATGCACAAGCCGTTCCGTATTTGGTTCAATTGGAAACAACGGCCGAAAAGAAAGCAAACGTATTGCTTGCTCGTAAAATGCAAGTTGAAGCATATAGCAAGTTGCAGGAATACAGCAAATTGGTTACCGTGGCAAATAATTATATTGTGACCGACAAAGTTTCACAAGACGAAAAACGTTGGGCAAATATGCAAGCCGCCGTTGCCTATGATTCGTTGGCAGACACTACCAATGCGTTGGCAAAATATCGCACCGTGGCGTTGGAATATGCTACCATTGAAGGTTCTATGGCAAAATATCGTGTAGCTTCTTTATTGTTTGACCAAAAGAAATATGATCAATCAGAACGTGAAATTATAGATTTTCTTGAAAAGAATTCGCCTCATCAATACTGGCTTGGTAAAGCATACATTTTGTGGGCTAAAATTTTCATAACTCGTAACGAATTGTTCCAGGCTCGCTATACATTACAAAATGTGTTACAACACTACACAATACAAGACGATGGAATTATTGTAGAGGTGAACGATATGCTCGATTCCATTACCGATTTGGAAATGGCACAAAAAGCCCAAGAATCGCAGTCGGTAGAGGTTGACATGGAAGATACAGGTACTAAATAATGAATTATAAGGTTATTATAATAAAACAAAATATGAAACGCTTTTTCTATTATTGTCTATTGGCTTTCCTTCCGCTGGGATTGAGCGCACAAACTCAAGAGCCGGAGTTGAGCAAAACCATTCAAGTATACTCAGAATATAAACCGCAAATATCCGATGCGGTACGAATCTCGGTAAATCCTAAAGTGTATGATACGCTTGATTTGCAGGTGAATCTAAAATACAATGTAGCACCAACAGCGTTGAAAACGGATTATCATTTGATTCCATTGAAAGCTGTAAGCGTAAAGGGCGACAAGTTGCAAGAGCTCTATCGTGGTGAAGCTACGCTTGGTTTGGGAAATTACTGGACCGGCTTGCTTTCTGTTCGCTACATGACCGAACGTTCACGTTTGAAACAATCTGGCGTGGAGTTGTATCACTTTGGTTCGCTAGGCAAAGTGAAACTTGCTGACGAAGCAAAAGTTCCTGCTCATTACACTACAGACTATGTTAAACTTTATTGGAAGCGTTTCTATGATAATTTCACAGTATATGCTTCAGCTACGCCAAACTATTCAAATGTGTTGCGCTACGGACGTGAAACCGATGTAGCGTTTGGAGGATTGGATACAACATTCGAAAACAAAGACATTCGTCGTAGTTTGTTTGGTATTACGCTCAACGGTGGCATAGTTTCTATCGACAATGATGAAAACGCACTTTGCTACAATACCGATGTGGTGTATGATTTTTCGTATGCAAATCCTAAAAATATCGAGAATTTAGTGTCAATAAAAGGCGGAATGTCTCAAAAACTTGAACGAATAGCGCTTGGTTTTGATGCCGATTTAGATTTAAGTTTGGTGAATTTTGAACCTCAGTTTGATACTATTTTAACTAAAAAAGCACAAAGTGTTGTAAGTGTATTGCCGTATGCAAAAGTAGGAGCAAGCGCATGGAGTTTACGTGTGGGTGTGAATGCTTCGCCAATGTTTGGCAGTAAAAACATGTTCAAGATTTTCCCTGATTTGGCATTCTCATACAGCATTCCCAAAGTACACATGGTGCCATACGCAAAATTCTTCGGCAATGTTGATATGCATTCAATGAAAGAAATGCTCGCAGAAAATCCGTATGCAGCCGATAGCGTTATGCTTCGCCCAACAGTCAACAAACTTTGCTTTAGTGTTGGTGTTGATGGTCGTTTGAAAAAATTGATTACGTATAATGTTGATTTCTCGGTTGCTGCATTTGAAGATATGTATTTCTGGCGCAGCGTTTCTCAATTTCCAACAACGTTTGCCGCTGTATATGACGATGGAACGTTGATGAAACTTCATGGCGATTTAGGTTTCTTGTTGCGTAAAGCAAATGTGGGCGTAAATGCCGATTACTATTTGTGGCAACTTTCAAACGAAACAGCTCCATGGTATAAGCCTCTTTTTGAGACTACCGTGTATTCTCGTTTCTCTATCTTGAATCCTAACAATAACAAGACAAAACTTACGGTACAACCACAAGCTTATTTTATGTTGTATCAAGGTGAACCTGTGGGCGATACGGCAACTATTTTAATCTTTGATTTAGGTTTAGAAGCGAGCTATTACTATAGTAGTGTACTACGCATATTTGCAGACGTAAACAATATTTTGGGTTTGAATAACGATCGTTATTTGAATTATCCAACGCAACGTGCAAATTTCTTGATAGGACTTTCTTATTCATTTGGAGGACATAAAGAATAAATGAAGATAACGCTTATTTGGGTAGCGAAAACAAATGCGGCGTATTTGACCGAAGGCGTTTCTGTATATGTAGAACGTCTCAAATATTATTGTCAATTTTCTATTGTAGAAATTCCCGATTGTAAGGCTTCAAATAAGACTTCGTTCGACGAAATTAAGAAAAAAGAGGGCGTTGCTATTTTGTCAAAAATTCCTACAAATGCCGATGTCTATTTGCTTGACGAAAACGGAAAGGAATTCACCTCGCAGCAGTTTGCAAAAGTTATAGAAACGAACAAAGACAATTCGCGCGATATGTGTCTCATCATTGGTGGGCCATATGGTTTTTCTCCTGAAGTATATTCGCGCGTGCCCAATAAAATATCTTTTTCAAAAATGACGTTTTCTCATCAAATGATTCGCTTATTTGTAGTAGAACAATTGTATCGAGCATTTACCATAATTAACGAGTTACCGTATCACCACAATTAAACTTTACCACCATGGAAGAAAAAGACATTGTAAAAACGCATACCGGAAGAATCACGTTTGGTATTATCTTTATTGTGATTGGCGTCGTATTTTTGTTAGCCAACCTTGATATTGATATTTTAGGCGAATGGCGTCGTGCCATTATTTCTTGGCAGATGTTGTGTATAATTGTAGGTCTCGCTCAGTTGAGCAAATCTAAATTTATGGAAGGATTCTTGTTCTTGGGAATCGGTGTGTTCTTTGACTTGCCACGTATTCCGGTTATTGATCTTCCTCAAAATTTTATGGAAACATGGTGGCCGTTGATTGTTATTTATTCTGGTATGATCATGCTTATGTTTCATACGTCACGGATAAAAATAAAATCTGAAGAAAAAACCTCGAAACATACTTGTTGCGATAAGTCCAGCGACTTTAACGAAACGCAAACAGGAGGGAAAGGAACCGTAGATTATAATGAATTTATGAGCGGTCAAAAACTCCATTTTAATGAACCAATTTTCCGTGGAGGAAGCCTCAGAGTTGTAATGGGTGGCATTGAGTTGGATTTGCGCGATACGATTCTACAAGACGGCGAAACCCATCTCTATTGTAATGCAATGTTGGGTGGCGTGGTGTTGTACGTTCCCGAAACGTGGACCATTGAAATAGAATCCCATGCTTTTATTGGTGGATTTGATGACAAACGAAAAACCGTTCCAACCGCATCAGACAAGCGATTAATACTTCACATAAACGCATTTATGGGTGGTGGCGAATTGAAAAATTCGTGATCAATTATAAATTATCAATCATTCCTGCCAAAAGCGCAAACGGAGCATTCCAATTGATAGCAATTTCGTTGGTTGAAAAACTACAAATCTTGTCTAAATAGCACGCTGCAGGCGCTGTTGATGGATATTTTTTCTCTCCACAATCGCGAGTTACCGCATTGGTTGCGCCTCCGCAGATGTATCCCGGAATAGGTTCGTCAATTCCATCAGCGGTACTACGTCTGTCATGGAAATGTTTTGGCGATTGAGAGCCGAATCCCGACACAAAGCAGTAACCGGTTGGATTGCATCCCATAAGATAATTCCAGGTGGAAAGCGTTGCCTCACGGTATTTTTCATCGTTGTATTCTTTGTAGGCCAATCCAAGAATCGCTCCTGCTGATGAAATAACGCCGTTGCTTCCCCAAGGGAATACGTCAATAGGAACTTTGTTTGCCGAATTTTGATAGGTTGAAAACACACTGTCGGTCAATGTTTTGAATTGTTGCAACACCTCCGAATTCATTGGCAGTTTATCTTTGTGAAGTGTAAGCGACATTAAACCGAGCGTATTTAGGGTATGCCATTCTGGAATCGCAAAGGGCTCTGAAAAATCGAGAGCATCATAATACGATTGTTTTCCTGTGGTTAGAAACAATTCCGATGCAGCCCAAAATTTTTCATCGGCAAGGTGTGAGTCTTTGTAATTACCGGTATGTACATCAATAGGGTTGCTGTAATAAATATCGGGGTTCGCTACGGCCCAATTCCAGGCGCGTTCTGCTGCTTGGAGCGCTCTTTCTGAAACATGAGGGAAGATATGTTCATATTCTGCAAAAATTCGAGCAGACATTGCCATCATTGCAGCAAAATCAAGCGCTGCAGAGGTGGTTTTTCCTATCATGTATCGGTCAAGTTTGTCCTTGTCGGGCATTATCATGCTACAAAAATAGAGAGACGATAATTTGTTGTACACACCACCGTCTTCGTCTTGCATGGCAAAAAGCCAATCAAGTTCCCATTTCATTTCGTTAAGAATATCTGGTGCGCCATTGCCACTTTCTGGAATGTTCAACGACAGTTGTTTGTAATATTCGGGAAACATTTCGTATGCAAATGCAAGCGCATGGTATGACATTCCAGCATTTACTACGTAAATATTGTAATCGCCGGCATCGTACCAACCTTTTGGTGCTGAAACTATTGTTCCTTCAGGACGGGTAGCGGTTGCTGCCGATTTATGAATAATCACGTTGGTATCGGCATGTCCCATTTTACGCGAATAGTCTATGCCATTGAATGTTGCATGTTGTGGCAATAGCTCCGTTGATGCACGCCAATAATAAAATGCTTTGAGAGCCGCTTGTGAAATAGGGTGAAAAAGTCGTTGGTTGGTTATTGCAAACGGATAAGAATTCTCTTCTCCGCATGAAATATAGTATGTGCCAATTTGGTTGAAGTCGGAAAAATCAGCGATTTGTAAATTTTCTTCCGACAAATTCCAATACGTTTCTTTGCTCAATGAATTAGAATACACAACAGCGTTGGTTTTCGCATCTTTTATATCAAAACTTTGTGCTTGTTTGTTCGCAATGAATGCAAGTTTGTTGTTGTTGGCGTAATATCCAATTTGATTTACGCGAATTGAATTCGTTTGAGAAATACTTGGCATAGTATATAAAATCGCTAGAGTTGCTGTTGCTAAAACCTTTAAGAGTTTCATATCGGCTTTTTAGTTTTTAATTACGCTAAACTATAAAATATTCCTGATATTTTTTCTCGCGGTAATTTTTTTTAGAAATAGCGACGAATTTTACAGGTTAAATTCATTTACGACAATTGCGCACAGTAAATAGCCAATCGGCAAAATATATTATATTTGCCAGCGTTACAGAATTTTATTGCGTTATGGCTAAAACCGTTGGCTTATATACACTTGGATGTAAACTCAATTATGCAGAAACAGATGCGCTTTCGCGTTCTCTTACCGAACAAGGATACAATCATGTTGCATTTTCAGGTGTTGCTGATTATTATATAGTAAATTCTTGTAGTGTTACCGAGTCGGCAAATAAAAAAAGTCGGCAGGCTATTCGTGCTGCGCATCGTAGAAATCCGGAAGCAAGAATTATTGTCATGGGTTGCTATGCACAATTAAAAGCTCCCGAAATTAACGCAATAGAAGGAGTTTCGTTGGTGCTTGGCGTTAAGGAGAAATTTTCTCTTATCGAAAAAATGCACGAATTTGACGCAGAAGAAGAAGTTTTGGCAATGCAAGTTTCGCCAATCGAAACGGCTACAGATTTCAATGGTGCGTATTCTTGTTCGGAACGAACACGTTCGTTTCTTAAAGTACAAGACGGTTGCAATTATCGTTGCTCATATTGTACAATTCCGTTAGCGCGAGGCAAAAGCAGAAATACCGACATTCAAACATTGGTACAACAAGCAGAAGAAATTGCTGCTCGTGGTGTGAAAGAAATAGTTTTGAGTGGCGTAAATATTGGCGATTTTGGACAAACAACGGGAGAGAAGTTTATAGACTTACTCCGCGCGTTAGATGCGGTGCAAGGCATAGAGCGATTCCGAATTTCTTCAATAGAACCGAATCACTTAACCGACGAGGTTATTGATTTTGTGGCACAGTCTCGAGCCTTTATGCCTCATTTTCATGTTCCGTTGCAATGCGGTAGCGACGAGGTTTTGCGCCTTATGCGCCGTCGTTACAATACCGACTTTTTTGCTCGCCGCATTCAAGAGGTACATGCTCGCATTCCCGATGCGTTTATTGGCATGGACGTAATGGTGGGTTCTGCCGGAGAATTAGATGAATATTTTGAGAAATCATACAACTTTGTTAATTCTCTTGGCGTGAGTTTTGTACATGTGTTTACGTATTCGGAACGCGAAAATACCGATGCGTTGAAAATTAAACCACATATTCAAGAATCGGTGCGCACACAACGAAGTGCGAAACTTCATGAGTTATCGGAACAATTACACCAAGCATTTTATAAACGTTTTGACGGACAAATTCGTCCTGTATTGTTTGAGACTCGAAACAAAGAAGGATATCAGGTTGGCTTTACCGATAATTACATTAAAGTAGAAGCGAAATTACCTCAGAGTTTTCATAACCAAATTTTTGCAATCGAATTGCATTACAAAGACGGCCGAATGTTTGGTGAAGAAGTGTAAGAAAATTTGAGGTATTTTTCGAGAGAATATAGAAGGCGCAAATAATGCGCCTTTTTTTGTTGAGTATCTATACAAAAAAAGCAGAAAGGAAAAATCCCTTCTGCTTTTTTTATACAGTAGAATGTTATTCTACCATTGCGTATTTGCCATTCTTACATATGAAGCATAGCGTTTTTTTGCCATTTCTTGAGCAGCATCAAACAATTCTTCTGCTTCGTTCGGGAATTGCTTCATTACTGACGCATAGCGAACTTCACCTTTCAAGAAATCTTTGAAACCATCCCAATTTGGTTCTTTGCTGTCGAGCGTGAATGGGTTTTTGCCTTCAGCTTCAAGCGTTGGATTGTAGCGCCATAAGTGCCAGTATCCTGATTCAACTGCTGTTGCTTCTTCTGCTTGTGATTTACCCATACCTTTTTTCAACCCATGGTTGATACAAGGAGCGTATGCAATAATTACAGATGGTCCGTGGTATGCTTCAGCTTCACGTATAGCTTTCAAGCACTGTGCTTGATCTGCACCCATTGCAATTTGCGCAACGTATACATAGCCGTATGTGGCAGCAATCATACCAATATCTTTCTTGCGAATTCTCTTACCTGCTGCGGCAAATTTAGCAATAGCTCCAAGTGGAGTCGCTTTAGATGCCTGACCACCAGTGTTTGAATATACTTCAGTATCAATTACAAGAATGTTAACATCTTCGCCACTTGCAATTACGTGGTCAAGACCTCCGTAACCAATGTCGTAAGAAGCACCATCACCACCAATAATCCATTGTGAACGTTTTACCAAGTAATGACTTAATTCTTCTAATTGTGTGCAAGTAGGACAGTTGTGAGAAACACCATTTGCAATAAGTGGTTTCAATTTCTCAGCTGCTGCTTTGCTTGCATTTGCATCTTCCATACCATCAATCCATTCTTGAGCTGCTGCTTTGAATTCTACTGGAGTATTTGCATCAGCCATAGCTGTTTCGAATAATGTTTTGATACGGTTACGCATTTTGTTGTTTGCGATTTTCATACCTAAACCAAATTCGCAGAAATCTTCGAACAATGAGTTAGCCCAAGCTGGTCCTTGTCCTTTAGCATTCTTAGTGTAAGGAGTAGAAGGAACAGAACCTGAGTAGATTGAAGTACATCCGGTAGCATTTGCAACGATTTGGCGATCACCGAATAATTGTGAAATAAGTTTCACGTAAGGTGTTTCACCGCAACCTGAACATGCACCAGAGAATTCAAACAATGGTTGTGCAAATTGTGAGTTTTTAACGTTAGCTGAAATGTCAACTAAGTCTTGTTTTGAAGTAACATTGTTTACGCAGTAGTTCCAATTAGTTGCTTCTTTAGCGGCTTCTTGTGAGTTGTCGTCATACGCAACCATAGTAAGAGCTTTGCCAAGTTTTGGATTACCCGGACAAACGTCAGCACAGTTACCGCATGAAAGACAGTCTTTTACATCAACTTGCATAACGTAGAACATGCCTTTCATTGTAGCCGGAGCTTTCATTTCGATAGTTGTTCCGCCGAATCCTGCTTTTTCAGCTTCTGTCATAACAAAAGGACGAATAGCTGCGTGAGGGCAAACGTATGCACACTTGTTACATTGAATACAGTTTTCTGGATTCCATTGTGGAACGAATGCACCAACACCACGTTTTTCGTATTTTGCAGTTCCCGAACGCCAAGTACCGTCTTCTATACCACTAAATGCTGATACTGGCAATAAATCACCATCTTGAGCGTTGATAGGACGAACCACTTTGTTAATGAAATCGTCACCATCTGTGTATACCTTAGGATCTTCAACTAGAGAAGCCCATGATTTGTCTATGGTTAATTCTTTATATTCACCACCGCGGTCAACAGCAGCATAGTTCTTGTTTACAACGTCTTCACCTTTATTACCATATGATTTTACGATAAAGTGTTTTATTTCATCTATCGCTTGATCTATAGCAATAACTCCGGTAATACGGAAGAATGCTGATTGAAGAATTGTGTTGGTACGATTTCCAAGTCCTATTTCTTGTGCAATTTTAGTTGCGTTGATATAGTATACTTTGATATCGTGTTTTGCAAAATATGCTTTGATTTTGTTTGGAATATTGTGAGCCAATTCTTCACCTTCCCAAATGGTATTTAAAAGGAAAGTTCCTCCGTTTTGCAAACCACGAGTTACATCATACATATTTAAGTATGCTTGCTGGTGGCATGCCACGAAGTTTGGTGTTGTTACCAAATATGTAGAACGAATAGGTTCGTCACCAAAACGAAGGTGAGAGCAAGTAAAACCTCCTGATTTTTTAGAATCGTAAGAGAAATATGCTTGACAATATTTATCAGTTGTTTCACCAATGATTTTTACAGAGTTTTTATTAGCTCCAACAGTACCATCAGCTCCTAATCCGTAGAATTTAGCTTGGAACATTCCGTTTGGTGCCACAGAAACTTCTTCGCCTACTGGTAAAGATGTAAATGTAACATCGTCGTTTACCCCAACTGTAAAGTGATTCTTTGGTTTAGGAAGTTCTAAGTTTTCGTATACAGCTAAAATTTGTGCTGGAGTAGTGTCATTAGAACCTAAACCGTAACGACCGCCAACTACTTCGATCTTGTTGATAAGACCAAGTTCATTGAATGCGTCAATTACATCAAGATACAATGGTTCGCCATTAGCTCCCGGTTCTTTTGTTCTGTCAAGAACACAAACACGTTTTGCTGAAGCAGGAAGAGCTTCTTGTAAGTATTTTAAAGAGAATGGACGATATAAGTGAACATTAATCAAACCAAGTTTTTTGCCCTTTGCATTTTCAAAGTCAATAACTTCTTTGATACATTCTGTAATAGAACCCATTGCAATGATAATGTTCTCTGCATCTTTAGCTCCATAGTAATCGAATGGACGATATTTACGTCCGGTAACAGCGCTCACTTTATCCATGTAATCAGAAACAATGTCAGCTACTGCATTATAATATGGGTTTGAAGATTCGCGATGAGCAAAGAAAACGTCTGGGTTTTCAGCCATACCACGCATTACTGGGTGTTCTGGAGATAATGCTCTTTCGCGGAATTCTTTTAATGCTTTTTGGTCAACAAGTGGCACTAAATCTTCTTGGTTTACAACTTCTACTTTTTGATATTCGTGAGATGTACGGAATCCATCGAAGAAGTTCATGAAAGGAATGCGGCTTTTAATTGTTGCAAGGTGTGCAACGCCAGATAAATCCATTACTTCTTGTACAGAACTTTCTGCCAACATAGCAAAACCGGTTTGACGGCATGCCATAACATCTTGGTGGTCACCAAAAATACATAATGCATGTGATGCTAATGTGCGGGCTGAAACGTGGAAAACGCAAGGAAGTAATTCTCCTGCAATTTTGTACATATTTGGAATCATCAACAACAAGCCTTGTGATGCAGTAAAGGTAGTTGTTAATGCACCTGCTTGCAAAGAACCATGAACAGTTCCTGCAGCACCACCTTCAGACTGCATTTCTTGTACTAATACAGTCTCACCGAACATGTTTTTGCGACCTTTTGCGGCCCATTCGTCAACATTTTCAGCCATTGGAGATGACGGAGTGATAGGATAGATAGCAGCAACTTCAGTGAACATATATGCTATGTGCGCTGCAGCTGTGTTTCCATCACACGTCAAAAATTTCTTTTTGTCTGCCATTATTTGTGAATTTTAAGTTGTTATATATTACGAGCAAATTTAGTAAAAATATTTTTTTTCGACTTGCTATCGCCTGTGTTTTTTTGAGGTTATTTTCCCATTGAAATAAGGAATTCGTCATTGTCTTTTGTAAGAGGCATTTGTTGACTCAAAAATTCCATTGCTTCAACCGGATTCATGTCTGATAAGAACTTACGAAGAACCCAACATTTATTCAAGCGCATTTTGTCAACCAATAAGTCATCACGGCGGGTGCTTGATAGGTTCACGTCAACGGCAGGATAAATACGTTTATTTGAAATTTTGCGATCGAGTTGAAGTTCCATATTGCCGGTACCTTTGAATTCCTCAAAAATAACGTCGTCCATTTTTGAACCGGTTTCAGTCAATGCTGTTGCTATAATGGTTAAAGAACCACCATTTTCAATATTACGAGCAGCACCAAAGAAGCGTTTAGGTTTGTGCAGCGCGTTTGCATCAACACCTCCGGAAAGTATTTTTCCTGATGCAGGTTGGGCCATGTTGAACGCACGAGCCAAACGGGTAATAGAGTCGAGCAAAATACATACATCATGTCCGCATTCTACCAAACGTTTTGCTTTTTCAAGTACGATGTTGGCTATTTTTACGTGGCGGTCAGATGGTTCATCGAATGTAGATGAAATAACTTCGGCGCGAACGCTTCGTTTCATATCGGTAACCTCTTCTGGACGTTCATCTATCAAAAGTATTAAAAGATACACTTCTGGGTGATTGTCAGCGATTGCATTTGCTATATTTTTAAGCAAGGTAGTTTTTCCTGTTTTAGGTTGAGCAACAATCAATCCGCGTTGACCTTTACCAATAGGAGTAAAGAGATCTATAACTCTTGTTGATAAATCATTGTGTCCTTTTCCTGTGAGATTGAATTTTTCATCTGGGAAAAGAGGGGTAAGGTGGTCAAAATGAACCCGATCGCGTACTTCCTCGGGGGTCCTTCCATTGATTTTTTTTACTTTTACCAAAGGAAAATATTTTTCACCTTCTTTGGGAGGGCGAATAGGTCCTTCTATGGTATCTCCAGTTTTAAGACCAAATAGTTTTATTTGTGATTGGCTTACATAAATATCATCTGGCGAATTCAAATAGTTGTAATCGCTTGATTTTAAGTATCCGTACCCGTCTTGCATTATTTCGAGCACCCCAGAACCATTGATAATACCATCAAATTCGTGGATTTTAGGTTGTTCTTGTTGTTCTTGTTGTGTGTGTGGTTTTTCTTCAGGTTTAGGTTGTATTACGCAAACTTCTTCTTGTGGCATAACTATAGGTTGTTCTACCTGTTCAGTAAAAATTTCCGTTTCTTCATGTTTCGTTTCAACTACTTCGCTTTTAATCTTAGCGACTTCTGATTCTGTTGATTTTTGTAATTCATTTTCGGTTGATACGGCAACTTTTTTGCGAGGTCTTCTGCCTCTTTTTTTACCTTCTTGTTGTTCGCCAATAGGCATTTTTTCGGTTTCGTTTAGGTTTTCCGATTCCATTAGTAAATGTTTGATTAGTTTTTTGAATTAATTGTATATATAATGGTATGAAACATTATATTATAGTAATATGTCGTTGTTTATTTTCAATTGTTTGTAGGATTGTGTTTTTCGATACGTGTAGTTCGAAAACGTTGGCAATTATACGGAGTTTTATTGAATAAAAAAGGAGTTTAGGTTGTTTTTTTTGTTTTATGTTAAATTTACCAGAACAATTTGACGATAATTCAACTATTGCTAAATCAAATTGGGTAGGCTTTGTCCGTTTATTTCTTTGTTATATTAAGTTGTGTACGACGATTTTGTGCTCTATGTTCTTCGGTATCATTAGCAACGCACGGTTTAGTGTCGCCAAATCCTTTGTAGGTAAGACGATTTGCATCAATGCCATTTGCTATCAAAAATTCATAGACTGCTTTGGCACGGTTGGTAGATAATTTCAAGTTGTATGCTGCATTACCTATGTTATCAGTATGTCCGCCTATTTCAAAATGAATAGTTGAATTTTGTTGCATAAATTTCACAAACGAAAGTAATTCTGTCTTTGATTCTTGTTTGAGATTGTAAGAATCTGTATCGAAGAATATGTTTTTGAGTACAACGAAATTACCAACATTAATTTGTTGTAGCGGAATACTCAAATTGTTTGCGTCTTTTATGGTATTTAGCGAGACGTTTTCGGAATAGAAGAGATAGCCTTGTTTTTCTACCGACAAAGCATAATCTCTGTTTTCAATAAACGGAACTACACATTCACCTTTTATAACATCAGACGAGTTTTGGTATACTACTTTTCCCGTCTCCAAGTCAAAAAGGGAAATTTCGGCAGCTAATTTTGCTTTTGTGCCAAAATCAAACACACGGCATAGAACATATGTGACAGAGCTTGGTTTTACTTTGAAAGTTTCATCAATAGAAAATTCGTAGAGGTCAAAACCTCCAAATCCCCCATAACGATTAGAGGCAAAATAGCCTTTTGTGCCTTCAGCATTGATTATTAAATGCGACTCGTCATCGTTGGTGTTGATAGGATATCCAAGATTTTGTGGTTTTGTCCAAATGTTCTTCCCTATTTGTTGAGAAGCAACAATGTCTTTTTTACCCAATCCGGGAATGCCATCGGTTGCATAATATAAAGTAATGCCATCGGGATGAATGTATGGCGATTCGTCATCATATTTTGTGTTTACAAAATCTCCTAAGTTTTCAGGTGTTGACCACAGACCATTCGCTTGTTGATGTGAAACCCAAATGTCTTTTTTCCCTATACTACCAGGGCGATTTGATGTAAAATAAAGGGTTTTTCCATCTGATGAACATGATGGTTGTGATTCCCAATATTTACTATTTATGGGTTGTCCTAAATTTTGTGGTTTAATCCATGAGTTGTTTACTTTTTGGGTCATATAAATATCGCAAGAACCTAAACCATCGGGAGCTCCACAGATGGTGAAAAACATTGTTTTACCATCGGCAGTAATTGATTGCGCACCTTCATTAGTTCTAGTATTGATAGAAGAAAGTGGGGTGCTTTTGTTCCACAACATTTCATTCTTTGTTGCGGTAAACAGATCTTCTTGTTTTACTCGCGGATTGCTTGTCGGGAGGTTTGTGGTGAAAATAATTGTTTTATCATCAATAGTGATAGTTGGATGATAGTCGTCATACTTTGTATTGATGTTTTCGCCAAGATTTATTGGGGAGAAATTGACAGGATGGGCTTGTAATTCAATAGCAACGGTTGTCTTCTCGTATAAATCGTTGAAGTTTGCCTCATCAGATTTGGAAAGTGTTGATGATGTGTGCATTTCGTTGGCTCGCTTGAAATGCTGGAGATTTGCGAAGGCTTCTTTGTATAATCCTAAATCATATTGTTCGTATGCTAATTTGTATCGAGACCATAGGTGTTCGCCACCACATTTATCTACACAAGTCTGGAGAGTAGAAAGCATTTGTGTAGTGTCTTTTGTTTGATTGTACACTCCGGCTAATAGGTAGTATGCTTCTACAAACGTTTCGTCTTGTTTGATAGCCGAGCGCAAACTTTCTTCTGCTTTATCATAATAGAGCATTTGGAATGATTGCAGTCCCAACTCATAGGCTTTAATAGCTTTTTTGTTGGTGGTAGAATATTCCTGACCATAAAGGCTAAATGCAATAATACTAAGAGCAATGAATGCTACGATTTTTTTCATAGTGTAAAGGTTTAGTGCTCTACAAGCAGGTTTGTACTTTAATTTATTCCTCGTATGAGAGCAAATATTGTGCTAAATAAAACTGAAGTGTTCAAAATCGGTTATTTTCTCACAATACTCGCATTTTAGACTCACATTCGGAGTCATACCAATAACGGTGTATTTTGGCGTAATATTTTGGTTATTCGTAATGCATTTAGGGTTGAAGCATTTGGTGATACCTTGAATTTTTTTAGGACTCATGATTGCTTTTTTCTCAATAACATTATAATCTTTTATAATGCTCAATTTTGCAGTAGGAGCCAAGATTGCGATTTTGTTGATTTCTTCTTGTTCAAAATAGCGATCTGCAATTTTTATAATTCCTTTGCTGCCAAGTTTTTTACTTTCTAGGTTTAAACCGAATGTTATTTGGTTTGGAATATTCTCTAACTTCAAGATAGAGATAACTTTAAAAATACAATTGCTTGGTATGTGGTCTATAACTGTTCCGTTTCTTATGGCACTTACAACCATTTGTTTTCCTTGAATGTTTCCCATGGTTTTATGCGTTTAGGTGTAACAAATAACTAATAATAGCTTGACGGGTGTATACTCCGTTGCGAGCTTGTTCAAAATAATATGCTTTCGGATTTTGATCTACATCTTGCTGAATTTCGTTTACACGTGGGAGCGGATGTAGAATTTTCATATTCTTTTTCGTGTTTTCAAGTATTTCATTTTTAAGGATATACATGTTTTTTGTTTTCTCGTATTCCATTAAATCTGAGAAACGTTCTTTTTGCACACGAGTCATATATACAATATCAGATTCGTTGAGTACTGTTTGCATATCGGTGTGTTCGTAGAACGTGATATTGTTTTCTTTTAAAATATTTTTGTATTCGTTTGGTAGAGCCAATTCGGGAGGCGATACCAAGTGAAATGTAGGATTGAAGTATTTCATTGCCATAATAAGCGAATGTACGGTACGACCATATTTAAGGTCACCAATCATTGCAATAGAAAGGTTGCTAAGTGTGCCTTGAGTTTTGGTTATAGAATACATATCAAGCAATGTTTGTGTTGGGTGTTGGTTTGCACCATCACCGGCATTGATAATGGGTACGTTAGAAACCTCACTTGCATATTTTGCGGCACCTTCAAGAGGGTGACGCATAACTATCAAATCACAATAGTTTGAAATGATTTTAATGGTATCGTGGAGTGTTTCACCTTTTGTAGAACTGGTGGTATCAATATCTGAGAATCCAATTACACGACCTCCAAGTCGGTTTATGGCGCTCTCAAAACTCAATCGAGTACGTGTTGATGGTTCAAAGAAAAGAGAGGCTATAACTTTGCCGTTCAGAAGATTACGATAACTGTTCTTCTCAAACTTTGCTGCAAGTTCCAATATCTTCAGATATTCTTCTACATCGAAATCGGTAATGGAAACTAAACTTTTTGTGTTGTTCATAGTGGATATATAAAAAAACCGGTAGGAAACCAGCTCTAATATTGATTAAAACTCCATATCGTCCAAATCTTTGTGCGAATCGCTTCTTGGAGTAAAATTTGGATTTTCGTTACTAACAAAATCAACAGCTTCTTTCATACCATCTATGAATTTTTCAAAATCTTCTTGATAGAGGAATATTTTGTGTTTTTCATAGGTGATCTTATCTTCAGATTCAAAAACACGTTTACTTTCCGTAATGGTCAAAAAATAGTCGTTGTTTCTTGTCTTTTTAACATCAAAAAAGTACGTTCTTTTGCCAGCTTTTACCGATTTTGAAAATACTTCTTCTCTGCCAGTTTGATTTGGATTTTCCATATCTTTCTACTATTAGAATCTTTCTCAAATCAAAAATAGGAAAAAAAAGTTTTTGGTTATTCGCTTATTGACTTTAGTTATTAACATATTAAAAACTATAAAAACGCAAAATGAATTCAACTTTCTTTCTTGTTAATTAAATTAATTGTAAGTCGTGAAGGTGTTTGTACGTACCATTGTGGGAGATTAATTCGTCGTGTTTTCCTGATTCAACTATTTTTCCTTCGTTCAATACAATAATTTTGTCGGAGTTTTTGATGGTAGAAAGTCGGTGAGCTATAACGAGTGATGTTCTGTCTTTCATTAGGTTTGACAAGGCTTCTTGTACCAATCGTTCTGATTCGGTATCAAGAGCAGAGGTAGCCTCGTCAAGTATGAGAATTTCAGGATTTTTCATAATGGCGCGTGCAATACAAATACGTTGTCGTTGACCGCCCGAAAGCTTTCCTCCTTGGTCTCCAATATTAGCTTCGTAGCCGTTTTCAAGTTCGCAAATAAAGTCGTGAGCATTTGCTAATTTTGCCGCTTCTATTACTTTTTCTTTGCTAGGATTTTCTATACCGAATGCTATGTTGTTGAATACGGTGTCATTAAACAACAAAGATTCTTGAGTAACAATACCAATAAGTCCTCGCAAGTCTGCAAGTTTATAGTTTTGTATGGATATGCCGTCTATTGTAATTTGTCCTTGTGTTTGCTCATAAAAACGGGGTATAAGGTTTGCAATCGTTGTTTTTCCAGAACCTGATTGTCCTACAATAGCCACAGATGAACCTTTAGGAATTTTAAACGAAACATCATGCAAAATAGTTCGTTCCGTGGTATAACCAAAAGTAACGTTGTTAAATTCTATTGATTCAGTAAATGTTGCAATTGATTTTGCATTCTCAAATTCTTTGATTTTAGCTTCGGCGGAAATGATTTTTTCAATACGTTCTATACCAGCAGCTCCTTGTTTTATGTTGTAGAATGCTGCAGTAAAGGATTTTGCCGGGCTTGTTATTTGTGTAAATGCTAAAATAAATGCAATAAAAGCTTCTGCACTCATTTCTCCATTTATTACGAACACACCACCAATATAGATAGCAACGGAAAGTGCTATAACTATTAAGAAATCAGTGAGAGGATGTGCTAAGTTGTATTTGCGATTTGCTTTGTTTGACTCTTTATAATGTGCAGTGTTTCCTTCATTAAATTTGTTGCGCATCTGTTTGGTGCCATTAAAAATTTTAATGATTTTTAATCCTAAAAGCGTTTCGTCAAGATACACTAAAATATCACCTTGTAATGTTTGCGTTTTAGTGGTTGATTTTTTTAAACTTTTCCCAATCTTTCCTGTTATAATTCCCATAAGTGGCAACAAGAGGAGAATAATAAAGGTCATTTTGTAACTCAAAAACATGATTCCAACAAAATATACTAATATATAAAGTGGATTTTTGATTAATTCTATAAATGAACTCATACTACCTCTAACTACAGTAATATCTGATGACATTCGTGACATTATATCTCCTTTTCGTTCGTTGGTGAAAAAGAATACAGGTAGTTCAAGAATTTTTGAGTAGGCCTTATTGTAAATATCTCTAGGAACGCCATTTATGACGGGTATATTAAAGTATTTTCCAAGGTATTCGGTAAGGTCTTTCATCAATGTGATTATAATAAGAACAAGGCATATGAATACTAATGCCATTGGCTTATTCCAACGATCTATCACGAGAGTTAAATAATAGTTGCAATAAAGTAACAAGGTATCCTTGTTCAAAATAAACGTTTCCGGTAATTCGCGGACGTGTTGTGTGTTGTCAAATAGCACATTAAGAAATGGAATAATTATTGTAATCATTCCAAAAGAAAAAATCGCTCCAAATAAATTAAAAAGGAAAACGAGTGCTAGATTTTTTTTATAATGAGAAAGGTATTTCCAAAGTTTTTTAAAATCATTCATAGAGAGAAATAGACTATTTTTTGCAAATATATCACTTTACAGAAAATGGCAAAGATTTGTTTGTAATTCGTTGATATCTTGATTTTGAGAGGAGGAGATTTTAAAATACTTTAGCACATAAATTAACCAACAAAAACAATGCGTACTAGTTTATTTTTGTTAATCTCTATATTCGCTGTGCAATTGGCTTCGGCGCAAAATTTTATTTTGCCTCTTGATGTGCGTCCGCCTTATTTGTCTGCAAATTTTGGAGAATTGCGCCCAAATCATTTCCATTCCGGTATAGATTTTAAGACAGAAAAGGTTGAAGGGAAAGTTGTACGTGCTATTGATACTGGTTATATAGCTCGCGTGCAGCTCACACCTTCGGGATATGGTCATGTGTTGTATGTAGCGCATCCTAATGGTTTTACCAGTGTATATGCTCATTTAAAAGAATTTGATCCGCGTGTGGATTCTTTGGTACGGGCATATCAGTATGAGAAAAAAACGCATCGTGTTGATATTAGTTTTGAACCGAATCAGTTGCCGGTGGCTCAAGGCGAACAGATTGGCTTATCAGGGAATACGGGTAGTTCCGGTGGACCACATTTGCATTTTGAAATACGAAAAACAGAAAATCAACATGCCTTAAATCCAATGCTATTTTATGATTTTAACGATTATTCTCGTCCTAAAATTCTGCGTATTGGATTGTATCCGATGGACTCAAATAGTTTTGTAAATCACAAGCAACAAAAAGACTTTTTCGTAACAAAGTCTAAAGGCAATGGAGTGTTTGTGATAGAAGCTCCGATAACGCTATGGGGAAATATTGGATTTTCCGTTCATGGATATGATTACATGCCCGAAATGTCAAATATTTATGGGTTTTATGCCACATCACTTATTTGCAACAATCAAACGATTTATTCTCGTCATATAGACGAGGTTGATTTTGGTACTACAGCAGACATTAATAGTTTGATTGATTATGAAGAACGGCTTGTCTCTAAACGGAATTACGAAAAATTGTATGTAGACCGAAACAACGACCTTAATATATACGCAAAATTGACCAATCAAGGTATCTATCAAACTACAGACAACGATTCGGCACAATGCGAAATTCGTGTTGCTGACTTCAAAGGAAACACCGCATCTATTGTAATTAAATTTCAGCAAAATTATGTAGATAGTCTTGATGTGCGTACTTGGAAGACAAAGCAATTGCATTCGTGTGTTGACTCCTTTTCGTTTTCGTTAGGCGATTTCCGTTTTAAAGCAAAAGAGAATTCGTTTTTCAAGGATTTTACGATGAATATTACCGTAGATTCTTCTGAATATAATCGCTACTATGCGCCTGTATATAATATAGTTACAGACCAAGCGATATTTAAAAAAGCTGCGGAAATTATTATTCCTTGCACGCTTCCAGAACATTTGCAAGGCAAGGGGATTATAGAGAATTGCAAGAGAAAAACTCCATTGATAACTCGCTTTGATGCATCAGGCTATGCTCATGCTTCAATAAAGGTGGGAGGTAAGTATAGTGTGGTGGTTGATACCGTTGCACCGTATCTGAAGATGACTATGGAAAATGGGGCAAATATGACAACAAAAAAATATATCTTATTTAAGATGGGCGATAATTATTCCGGAGTAGCATCGTACAACGCTTATATTGATGGTGTTTGGCAAATTCTTGATTTTGATGCGAAAAGTGGTGCTGTTTTCCTTTATTTCGACGATAAAACAATGAAATCAGGTAAAACACACACGCTCAAAATAGTGCTGGAAGACTTGTGCCACAATGTATTAGAAAAAGAATATACGTTTTATAGATAATATACAAAGTTATTTTAAAAATTACAATCATGGATAAAACAAGAGTTATTGCAGCATTATTAATTATGTGCGGATTCCTCGGCTTAGGTTCTTTTATCAGAGACGGAATAAGCGACTATGCACAAAAAGACAGGTATGTGAGCGTAAAAGGATTGGCAGAACGAGATGTTCCGGCCGATAAGGTTGTGTGGCCAATTCAACTCAAAGATGCCGGAAATGATTTAACCAGTTTGTATGAAAACATGTCGGGTAAGACTAAAAAGGTAATGGCGTTTTTGAAGAAAAATGCCATTACTGAAAATGAAATTTTTGCATCGGCAACGAATGTCTATGACAGACAGACTGAACGTTATGTATCGGATAACGCTCCTCTCAATCGCTATCAGGCTTCTAAAGTGATTACGGTGGTGTCGAATAATGTAGATTTAGTACGAAAATTACTCTCTTCGCAGGAAGAATTGCTGAAACAAGGCGTTGCTATTGCTTCCGGTGAGTCATGGGAAGGTTTGGCACCGCAATATTCGTTTAACGGACTGAATGAATTGAAGCCGGAGATGATAGAAGAGGCAACAAAAAATGCTCGTTCGGTTGCCGATAAATTTGCTTTGGATTCAAAATCAGAATTAGGTGCTATTCGTTATGCAAACCAAGGTCAGTTTTCCATAAGCGATAGCGATAGTAATACTCCATACATTAAAACAATTCGTGTGGTTACTACAATTGATTATTTTTTGAAAAAATAGCACCTCTCTGTTTTGGGACGTATATTGTTCGACTAAAAAAGGAAGAGTATATGAATAATAGAACTCTCTATTTCAACTATTGCTAACATCAAAATCCCAGTTCCTCCCCTTGCCGAGCAAGAAAAATTGTGCTGGTGTTCCGTAGGTTTACTCACTCAAATGATTCATAATATATATATAGCCATTGGGTGTATTGGTATGCATACGAAAAAAATTATAGTTTGTACTAATTATAATTTTTTTCGTGTTTGCAATCTTAAAAATAATCTCATATATTTATAAAATATTTCTATAGAGTTGAGCGTATGACAAATAGTAGCAATAAATTACTAAACCCTGTGTTGAGTTTAAAAGTTCTCGCTTTTTCCCTATTACTACTATGCGTGAGCGGAATAACCACTATGGGTGCAACATATAGCACACACTCAAACACCAATCCGGGCTTAAAGTTTGAGGAGTCAGCTACATGGGTTGGTAATACTATTCCCGGAACGTATAATAATTCACATCTATTTACGGTTAGTAACTCTTCTACATTAGAAATAAACGGCATCGTTTATTTGAATGGTTCTTTGTTATTAGAAAATTATAGCAATATAATTATAAATGATAATGCGACACTTATAATTTCCGGCGATTTTAATATAAGTGATGAGTCATTGATTCGTTTAAAACACTCCGCTTCTTTATATGTTAAAGGAAATATTACAACATTAGACAAGCGCTTATTAAAACCAAGCACATATTTCTACATGGATGAATTTTCAAACATCGCCGTTGAAAAAAATTTCAATTCCACATGGGGAGCAAACGCATGCTTTGAGCGTGAAGGTTTCGGAGGTAATGGCAATGGCAATGCACCTGACCTCTATATTTTTGGACAATTAAACGGAATCGCATATACCAGAATAAAAGGATTGAATGAAGCACAAGATAGTACTGCCTTTACTGACAATGAAATAGATTTAGTTACGATTGTCTCTAATGCATCAT
>CAYFVM010000008.1:18053-27421 GCA_964346725.1 uncultured Bacteroidales bacterium | reverse complement strand
CATTGCTTCCAATAGAGCTAAGCATATTTGAAGTAAAAGGTGAGCAAGAATCGCTTACATTCAATTGGCAAACAAAAACGGAGACAAACAATGATTATTTTATGCTTGAATACTCTATAAATGGTGAAGATTGGAAAGAACTTGGTAGGGAGTATGGTCAAGGTACAACATCGGAAGTAACTAACTACGAAGTAACATTTGAAAATAATCTGCCGAATGTGTTTGTTTATTTTAGATTAACGCAGGTTGATTTTGATGGTAATGCTTCATTTTCTAAGGTTATAGTTCTTGACAACACAACCAGAAATTCAAAGTTTAGAACATTGCAATATGGTCCGCTTAATATATTGTATAACGCACACGAAAAACGGGTTATACAAAAGTAAAAAAGTGAAAACTGTTGTATCTCTAAACGCATTTTCTTTTTTGGAAATGCGTTTTTTATTTACAACGCTTGTAGTGGTAAAGCATACTTTTTATATTTTTGCCACTATAGAGTAGTTGAGATTCATACTTTATACTTTTATTACAATCTGCATGATGGCAACCAACAGAATGGTTTTTATCAAAAATTCGTAAAATGAATTTCAATGTTATAAATACATTACATTGCCGGATGTGTCCACACAATTGCGGTGCAAATAGGCAACAAGAACAGTTTGGATTTTGCAAATTAGATGCGGGTTTGCATATTGCCAAAATTTGTCTGCACAAAGGCGAGGAGCCAATAGAAGGAAGTGAAAATGGGATTTGCAACGTTTTCTTTTCGCATTGTAATTTGCGTTGTCAGTATTGTCAAAACTATCAAATAAGTCAACCTCAGTTTTCTATTGTTACTGAGATTAAAAATATAGAAGATGCTGTATATCAAATAACTGCAATATTGAATGAGAATGTGCATTTTCTCGGTTTTGTTTCTCCCTCGAGCCATATACCGCACATGCTTGCCATAATAGAAAGCTTGCATCAAAAAAACTATTTCCCCAAGGTTATATACAATTCCAATGCCTACGATACCGTAGAAACCTTGCAATGTGTAGAATCGGTAGTTGATGTGTATTTGCCTGATTTCAAATACGCTACTGATTCTCTAGGAAAACAATTATCGGGGATTGAAAATTATTTTTCTGTGGCAAAAAAGGCTTTAGCCGAGATGTATCGACAGAAAAAAGAGAGCATTTCGGAAGAGAATCCGGCTCTGATAATTCGTCATTTGGTATTGCCAAATCATGTGGCAAACAGTTTAGATGTGTTGCAAACTATCGCCGACGTTTGTGGAAACAAGGTGTTTATTTCGCTTATGTCACAATATTTTCCGGTATACAAAGCCTTGGAAAATGAAACCATCAATCGCACGCTAACCCAAATCGAGTACGCTATTGTGCTTGATATGTTAGACGATTTGAATTTTGAGCGTGGGTGGACTCAATTGCTTGATAGCAACGATTATTATCAGCCTGATTTTGGAAAAGAAAATCCGTTTGAAACTTAGTAGCGGCGTTTTGCACGATCCATATCTCGTTTTGCATCTTTTTCTTTCAAGTCTTCGCGTTTGTCAAAATTCTTCTTACCGCGAGCAAGTGCAATGTCAACTTTTGCTATACCACGTTGGGTAAGAAACATACTCAACACTACGATAGTGATGCCTTTATCTTTTAGTTTTTCTTCCATTTTGAGTAATTCACGTTTGTTGAGCAGTAATTTGCGCTCACGGTCAGAAACGTGATTGTTGTAGCTTCCGTAGAAATATTCCGAAACGTGCATTCCTTTGCACCAAAGCTCACCTTTATTGAAATAACAAAACGCATCGGTTACATTCGCTTTTCCTTCGCGAATAGATTTAATCTCGGTTCCCGTCAGTACGATGCCGGCAGTGTATGTCTGAACGGTGTCATAGTTAAACGAAGCCTTTTTGTTTTTTATATATATGTTTTTGTCTGCCATTTCTATATCTTTGTCGGTGAAAGTTTGACGTACAAAAATAGTATTTTTTCACACATCACAGCAATGTCTCATAATCTTCGCACATTACCTATTATTATTGGTCCAACGGCTACGGGCAAAACGCGTCTTGCGGCTTTGGTCGCAGCAGAAATTGATGCGGAAATTTTGTGTGCCGATTCACGACAAGTGTACCGCAACATGAACCTGGGAACGGGTAAAGATTATGACGACTATGTGGTAAACGGGAAACTTATTCCGTATCATTTGATGGATATAGTAGATGCAGGCGAGAAGTTTAACCTGTTTAAATTTTACGATGCGTTCCAAGTTGCCTATGCCGATATTTTACAACGAGGTAAAAATCCTCTCGTGTGTGGCGGAACGGGAATGTATGTGGAGTCGATTATCAAAAATTACAATATGCATCCGGTTCCCGAAGATGCGGAATTTCGTACTGCCTGCGAGTTGCGTGACTTTGAAGATTTGAAAGCTGAATTAATGACGTATAAAACGCTTCATAATACCACCGATTTGGATTCAAAAAAAAGATTGATACGAGCCTTGGAAATTTCTCGTTACGAAGCGTCGCACGTTGTGCAAAAGCAACAAAATTCGTGTAATTATCAACCGTTGACTATTGGCGTTATAGTAAGTCGCGAAGTTAGGCGTGAGCGTATAGCATTACGTTTTAAAAAACGTTTGACTGAGGGTATGACCGACGAAGTAGAACAATTATTGCAAAGTGGTATTCCGGCCGAAACGCTTATTTATTATGGTTTGGAATACAAATTTCTTACACTATACGTTACCGGTAAAATTAGCAAACAAGAAATGGAAGAGCTGTTGCTCACTGCAATTTGTCAGTTTGCAAAACGCCAAATGACGTGGTTTCGAGGTATGGAACGCAGAGGCATCAATATCCATTGGATTGATGGAGAATTACCTATAGAAGAACGCAAAGAAGCAGTATTGAGCGTGCTTCGAGAAAATGATGCTATTAAAGATTTTGCATCAAACGAGGAACTTTAGTTGTTGAAATGTTCTCGTTCTTTTGAGTAAATTCGTCAGGCGTGTTTGAGAGTGAGTGTTTGAAATTAGCTGCAAGGTAATCACCTTTTTTGTTGAACGTACGCATGTAAAAATGAATTATTTCAATATTTGCGGTTTGCAGTAATTTCATATCGTTTGCAGACAACGTATATATTGCGCTAGAATGACCTTCAATAAAATCATTCATGCCGAGGTCTTTACATATAATAGTATCACCGTTTGCTAATTCCAATAAAATATCTCCAGAAATTCCACATTTACGGAAATAGCCACATAAATCTTTGTCTGCAGGAGAATTTATCGCAATTTCAATAAATCCCGAATCATTATTTTTCGCGATACTTACCTTCACATCTTTGTCAGGGAATAATCGCTCATCATCAGCATATGTTGTGTATGTTGTGAAAACGAAAGAAATTGCAGGATATTCTTTTCCTAAAACGGTAAGAGTATTTTGAGAAAAAGAAGCTAATGTTGAAATACAGAATAAAACTGTTAATAAGTTGTGTCGCATGCCTATTTTGTTTTTTTTTAATGTGACGCAAATGTAGAAAAATTAAATAGATATAAAACGAGTAGAATTTAAATATTATTAAATATTTTTGAACAATTATTTTACAAAAGCGCTCAATATGAATGTGTTACTTACCGGTGGGACAGGTTTTATAGGGTCTCATGTTTTAGTGGAATTACTTAAACATGGTCATGACGTTACGGTTTTTGCCAGAAATGTGAACAAAGTACCATTTCTCAAAACCATGCCACATGTTACAGTGTTGAATGTGTCAATGAATGATTATGAGAAACACTCAGAAGTTGTAAAAGGGAAAAGATGCGGTAGTGCATTGTAATTCTTCTTCGAAAATAGAAATAGAAGATTTGGGATGGAGCAATACACCAACCGTATTTGATGTTTCAAATATAATGCAAGATTTTAACCTTGTATTTCATGCTTATCCGCATATAATCAGTCACTTAACGTGGCTTAAAGAAACTTTTCAACAGCAAAAAAAATAAAAGCAGAATTTAACAGTAAAAGTTTTTTTGCTCTTAAATGAAAAAAATATAGTTTTGCAACGTCAAAAAACAAAAACAAAATGGTAGGAGAGCACGAGATTAAAATCTTTTCGGGAACAGCTACACGCTATCTCACAGAAAAAATCGTAAAACATTATGGTATAGAAATGGGAATGTCAGCCGTTACGCATTTTAGTGATGGTGAGTTTGAGCCTCGTTTTGACGAACCCGTGAGAGGTAAAGAAGTATATATTGTGCAATCAACATTTGCTCCAGCAGATAATTTGTTGGAATTGTTGTTGTTGATTGATGCAGCAAAAAGAGCTTCTGCTGCACATATTACCGCAGTTATTCCGTATTTTGGATTTGCTCGTCAAGATAGAAAAGAAAAATCACGTATATCTATTGGTGCTAAATTGATGGCCAACTTAATCCAAAATAGTGGCGTTGATCGTGTTGTAACCATGGATTTACACGCAGGTCAAATTCAGGGATTTTTTGATATTCCTGTTGATCACTTGTTTGGTTCTTCAATCTTTATCCCATATATTCAAGAAATGAATATTCCTAATCTTTGTGTTGTTGCTCCTGATATGGGAGGAACTAAAAGAGCAAAAGCGTACGCACGATTGTTAGACGCTGATATTGCTATTTGCCACAAAGAACGTACTCGTGCAAATATTGTAGATTCTATGGAAATGATTGGTGATGTTCAAGGCAAGAATGTCATTATTGTAGATGATATGATAGACACTGCCGGTACAATTACTATGGCGGCTAACCTATGTAAGACAAATGGAGCTAAGAGTGTTCGCGCATTAAGTACGCACGCAGTATGTTCAGGTCCGGCATTTGAAAGAATAGAAAAATGTGCTATTGAAGAATTGATAGTTACAGATACTATTCCACATGAAAAAATGCCATCAAAAATAACGGTACTTTCATGTGCTTCGTATTTTGCAAACTCAATAGAAAAAATATTTAAGAATGAATCAATGAGTTCATCATTCTTGGTTTAATTGAAAAAACTTTTATATTTGCGCCGAAATAAAAATATTAACCCGTGTAATGGATGTCTTAAGTGACATAAGTAGCACACAACTTTAGGTAATATGTTAACAATAGAATTAGCAGGTCAATCAAGAACCAATCTTGGCAAAAAAGAATCAAAAGCATTACGAGCAAGCGAATTAATTCCATGTGTATTATATGGAACAGGCGAGAATGTGACTTTTACAGTTGATGCAAAATCATTCAACAAAGTAATCGTTACACCAAACGTGTATATCGTTTTGTTGAACATTGATGGAAAAGTTCGTAAAGCAATTGTAAAAGAAGTTCAATTTCATCCGGTAACAGATGCCGTTATGCATGTTGATTTCTTAGAAATAGTTGACAAAAAACCATTTACAATTAAATTACCAATAAAAATTGAAGGACACTCAGAAGGTGTGAAACAAGGTGGTAAATTGAAAGTGAAAATGCGTAAAATGAAAGTTTCTGGTTTGGAAAAAGATATGCCATCAGAATTAGTAATTGATATTACTTCATTGGGCATAGGCCAATCAATCAAGTTATCATCACTTTCATTCAAAGGTTTAACAATCGAAGAACCAAAAACATCAGTAGTATGCTCAGTATTAGCATCTCGTGATGTAGCAGCAGCGACAGCAGCGCCTGCAAAATAATTACGAATAAGTGATCTTTTAAGAATCCGTTGTCGATTTTCGATGACGGATTTTTTATTATAATAAATACTTTTCTGATGAAATATTTAATAGTTGGTTTAGGAAATATTGGTTATGAGTACGCAAATACACGTCATAATGCGGGGTTTATTCATATTGATGCTTTAGCAAAATCACTAAATGCTTCGTTTTTTGTTGATAGATATGCAAGTGTTGCATATACAAGCTATAAGTCTCGTCAATTAGTTTTGATTAAACCGAGTACGTATATGAATTTATCAGGAAAAGCTGTGCATTATTGGATGCAAAAAGAAAAAATTCCAATTGAAAACATTCTTGTACTTGTTGACGACATTAGTTTAACATTTGGCACACTTCGATTAAAAGCAAAAGGAAGTGCAGGAGGGCACAATGGTTTAAAAAATATTGAAGAATTACTAGGAACGAAAAATTATGCTCGAATGCGTTTTGGAGTAGGAAATAATTTTTCTAAAGGAAAACAAGTCGATTTTGTGTTGGGGCAGTGGACAGATGAAGAAAATGCTCAATTACCAAGTATAATTGAAAAAGCAACAACTGCTATACAAATGTACTTGACTGTAGGTATAGAAAAGACAATGACATTTGTTAATCAACAATAAACATTAGTAAACAATTGTAAGACAAGAACAAGAATCGGTACATTTGTTAACATATTTTACACAACAACTCCTCTACTGATTTTACAATTGTGAAAACGTGTGATTCAATATAAACGAACCATATTGTTAAAAATGTAATTAGTGTATATTAGTCATAAAATCAATTAGTTATATGATGTATCTTAAGTTAAAATTTAACATACTTTCATGTAAATAGCCAAAAATGACGATTTTCTTACAAAATATATAATATACACTACTAATAACCAGTTATTTAAAGATTTTATTAGTAGTAAGAGTTTAATAATGGTCAGGCTCTTTTTGTCCCCCTGATGACTAAGCCAATAGTTCTCTAGATGCAACTATTAACAAAAGTAAAAGCGGTTGATTAACAAAAGTTATTAAAAAAATGTTTACATTTGTGAAGTCACTTTGCTTGTAAGGGTTTACATTTATGAATAAAGAATTAACAATAAATAATCGAATACAACAGATTATGCAAGAAAAGCAATTATCTAATGCAGCGTTTGCCGATCTTATAGGTGTCAAACGTTCTTCTATTACTCATATATTATCGGAGCGAAACAAGCCAAGTCTTGATTTCTTGTATAAACTTTTGGAAACATATAGTGATATTGATGCAAATTGGCTTCTAAAGGGTGTAAAACAAGAAAAATCAAGCCCGAGTATGCAACAACAGCAAGAATTGTTTCCGGAAACTTCATCTGTTCCTCAAAATCAGTCACAACAAATTGTTTCGCAGCAAAATATTGCTGTACAACAGCCACAAGAATACAACCCTTCGTCGCCCAAAAATATAGAGAAAATCGTAACCTTTTATTCTGATAAAACCTTTGTGGAATATTTTCCGGAATGACCATAATTTTTGTACATTCGCTTTGCTTATACAAAATAGGTCATGAAATATAACGATATACTACAGTATTTATACAAGCAGTTTCCTTGTTTTCAACATGTAGGGAAAAGCGCATATGTACCATCATTAGATAATATTACCAATTTACTTCGTCTGCTAGGCAATCCCGAAAAAGATATTCCGTGCATTCATATTGCTGGTACTAATGGAAAAGGTTCTGTTTCTCATTTTATTGCTTCTATATTGCAGGAATCGGGATATAAGGTAGGTTTATATACTTCGCCACATATCGTTGATTTTAGGGAAAGAATTCGTGTCAATGGTCGTTCTGTTTCGTATCAATACCTCAATGCTTTTGTAAATAAGTATTCTGGCGAAATTGAGGCGATAAAACCATCGCTATTTGAAGTTACTACAGCCATCGCTTTTGCGTATTTTAAACAACAAAATGTAGATGTAATTGTACTAGAAACCGGTTTAGGTGGGCGATTAGATGCAACAAATGTTATTACACCTAAATTATCGGTTATTACTAATATTGGTTTTGATCATATGCAGATATTGGGAGATACGCTCCCGAAAATTGCTCAAGAAAAAGCCGGAATTATAAAACCTCAAGTTCCTGTTATAATAGGAGAGTGCAATCCAGAGACAGTTCCTGTTTTTAACGCATTTGCCGAGAATAATAACTCATGCATTGTTTTTGCATCGGAACTATATACAATAAAATCAGCACAAAAAGATTGGTATTCCTCATTTACAATAGTTTCAAAAGAAGGTGTTGATTTGATTCATGCTCAGAGTGGATTAATGGGGATATATCAGAAAAAAAATATAGTAACCGTATATGCTGCTATACAAGAGTTGCAACGTGAATTTTCTATTCCTAAACGAGCAATTAAACAAGGTTTGAAGAAAGTAATAAGTAACACTAATTTAACAGGAAGGTGGCAAATTGTTAATACCAATCCGTTGTCTATTTGTGATACAGGGCACAACTATGATGGGATTTCGTACACAATGACGCAATTACAATCATTGGGACGTAAAGATATCCGTATAGTATGGGGAATGGTAGGTGATAAAGATATCGATTCAATAATAACCCTGCTTCCAAATGAAGCAACATATTATTTATGTAAGCCGGAAATAGAACGAGCAATGCCATTGGAGAAAATGGAGGGGTATTTTAAAGGAAAGAAATATAAAATTTGTAAAAATATTTTAGATGCATATAAAGCTGCAAAATTCAATGCTTCAATAAGTTCCGTAATCTACGTTGGTGGCAGCTCTTACGTGGTTGCAGAATTTTTATCAAAAAAAATTAAATAATATTTGTAGGAAACAAAAAAGCATATATCTTTGCAACGCATTTGAAAAACAAATGTAATCAAAAGGGCGCTTAGCTCAGCTGGTTCAGAGCATCTGGTTTACACCCAGAGGGTCGGGGGTTCGAATCCCTCAGCGCCCACGTAAGAAGAGGAATTTCTTTCGAAATTCCTCTTCTTTTTTTGTTGAAAATTTGTGTAACAATCACCTATACTTAATCAAAATTTATTCTATTTTTGTGCCTGCAAAAAAAGTATGTAAACGAATGGAACAAATTTCAAAAAGATTGGCGGTACTTGCGGCATCGCAGACGCTAGCCATGTCTCAGAAAAGTAACGAATTAAAAGTGGCCGGAAAAGATGTTATTAATTTAAGTGTAGGAGAGCCTGACTTTAATACTCCTGATTATGTTAAAGAAGCTGCTAAGAAAGCAATTGATGACAATTTTTCTTTTTATTCTCCAGTAGGAGGGTATAAAGATTTATTACAAGCTATTGTAAATAAATTAAAACGTGAGAATAATCTTGATTATGGGTTAAATCAAATTGCTGTTTCAGCAGGAGCCAAGCATGCTATAGCAAATGTATGTTTGAGTATACTAAACCCAGGTGATGAAGTCCTTATTCCTACGCCATATTGGGTAAGTTATCCGGAAATAGTAAAACTTGCAGAAGCAAATCCAATTTTCATCCCAACTACTATTGCTTCGGGTTTTAAAGTAACGGCTGCGCAAATAGAGAAAATGATAACATCAAAAACAAGAATGTTTATCTTTAGCTCACCTTCAAATCCTTGTGGAGCTATCTATACTAAAGAAGAATT
>CAYFVM010000008.1:9181-17953 GCA_964346725.1 uncultured Bacteroidales bacterium | reverse complement strand
GGTATAAGCGGATTATTTTCCTACAAAAATGAAGCTCAGCAACTAAAATCTGCTGTTGATTCTTCTATTCTTACCTTGAAAAAACGTGGGCCAGAGGTTCAGCAAGTTATAGCGATTGGTAATGCTGTGTTTGGTCATGCTCGTTTGGCGATATTAGATACCTCAAACGCAGGGAATCAGCCTTTTACAGACAATTCTAATCGATACACTATTGTGTATAATGGCGAGTTCTATAACTATCGTGATTTTTATAAAGAATTAGAAGATGATGGCGTAAAATTCCGCTCTACATCTGATACAGAAGTCCTTTTATATCTTTATATAAAATATGGAAGCGCATGTATACACAAAATCAATGGCTTTTTTGCTTTTGCAATTTATGATGCGGTAGAAAATTCCTTGTTTGTTGCACGAGATAGGATAGGGATAAAACCTTTATACATCATAAATAATGAGAGATTTTTCGGTTTCTCTTCGGAATTAAAAGGAATAATGACATTCCCATTTGAGAGGAAACTTGATTATACTGCGTTATCCTATTACTTGCAATTGAATTACGTTCCGGCGCCTTTATCTATGGTTGAAGGTGTTGAAAAATTAGAGCCGGGAACTATGATGAAGGTTACAATGCAAGGCATTCAAAAAGAACGATACTATCAAATTCCTTATGGGAAAAATACATTAATAAACGCATTATATGAAGATGCACAAACGCTTTTAATTCAAAAACTTACAGAGTCGGTTAGACTTCGTCTAATTTCAGATGTACCACTTGGAACATTTTTGAGTGGAGGAATTGATTCTTCTATAATTAGCTTAATAGCAAGTAGATATGTAGATTCTTTACAAACATTTTCTATTGGTTTTAAAGATAATCCATTTATTGATGAAACGTATTACGCACAACTTGTAGCAAAGGGAATTCATTCGCAGCATACTGAAATTCAAATAGATAAAACAAATTTAGAATATGCGCTAGAATCTATATTGAGCGACATAGATGAACCGTTTGCAGATTCTTCAGCCATTGCGGTTAATGTTTTGTGTAAATTTGTAAAACCTCATGTAACTGTTGCACTTTCTGGTGATGGTGCGGATGAGTTGTTTGCTGGGTATCATAAGCATTTTGCACATTACAATCATATCCGCCTAAAAAATATGAATTCGTGTTTGGGAGCACTTCATCCTTTATTAAAGATTCTTCCACAATCACGTTCAAATCCGATGTTCAATTTGTTTCGAAAAATTGCAAAATACTCGGAAATAGCTTCGTATGGAAATGCGGAGGCGTATTGGCGGTTATGTAGCATAGGTGATGAGAAATACGTTGCAAATATTTTGCACAAACCGTATATTTTTGATAATCAACTAAAAAAGAAGTATATTAATCATTTTTCTCCGGAATCAGATATCAATGATGTTCTTTATGCCGATCAACAGCTTGTTTTACCCAATGATATGCTCACTAAAGTTGATAGAATGTCAATGGAGAATAGTTTAGAGGTTCGCACGCCATTTTTGGATTTTACCTTTGTGGAATTTGTAAATTCGTTACCTCCAGAATACAAGATTGATGCAAGCATGAAAAAGCGAATCTTGCAAGACGCTTTTCGTGATGATTTGCCGGTAGAGTTATATAATCGCCCAAAGAAAGGGTTCGAAGTTCCGCTACAGCATTGGTGTTCTACTATCTTTCCTGATTTAGAAGCAACACTGCTTTCCCCAGAATTTATAGAACGACAAGGTCTTTTTAATAGTATAGCAATAGAAGCTTTAAAAAAACAATCTAAATCTTCAACCCCCAATGATGCTCCTGCGCAAATATGGGCATTATTGGTATTTCAGTCGTGGTGGAAACGCTATTTTTGATACTTAGATAAATAGCAAAAATATCCCAATTTATAAAGGTTTAGTAGGAATACGCTACTTGTTCTGATTGTCAGTTTTTTAAGTATGTTTTTCTTGAACGAAAATAATTGAGATACTAATATGGCAATACCAGCTTTTTCAAATTTGAGAAACGTTTCTACTAGCTTAATTTTATTAAATGATGTCGGATTCTTGCTGAATATGTCATACAGATTTTCAATACCTACTTTCGTTTTTTCGAAAAACACTTCATTTAGATCCAATCCACAATGTATCAAAGCATTATCTATATGTTTTACGCAGATTTTTTTTTCTGACAATCGAATACCCAATAGGGTGTCTTCGTGTCCGTATGAATTAGGCAAAATGTCAAATTTGATAGAGTCAAATAAGTCTTTCGATATTAAGAAGTTAAAAGCAGAAAATGAATTATTTGGCTCTATAGAACGTATTTCGGCAGACTTTTCTTCGGCAGACTTTCCATATTTCCATCGTAATCGTCGAGAACGATGAGGCTTAATATCGGAATATGTTGTTCCACCGCATACAACAATAGGGGCGTTATTGACACATTCTGCGCAATAATTCTCTATAAAATGTGGATTGGTAACTTGTGCGTCACAATCAATAAAAAGAAGAAATTCGTATAAAGCTTTGTATGCCAATAAATTACGGAGCTTTACTCGTCCTTGATTGTTGGTAAGTTCCTCGTAACGCACATGAGAGAGAGATTGGATTATTCTATTTTGTTCCTTGTATTCAATTTTCGAATCATCGTCAATTGCAATAATTTCAAATATTATATTGGAATTAATGCATTGATAGTGAATAGATTTAACTAAATCAATTACAGTAAAATTATATATAGGAATAAGTATAGAAATCATTGTGAATTAAAATACTAAAATATGCAAAAAAAGAGATTCTTGTTGAATTTGTTAATATTATGTAAAAAACAATTATGGCAAGAATACTATCAAATCTTAAAAATCACTATCTTTCCAAAAGAAAATCGAAATTGGCAAATGTAATACTTTTACAAAATGATGAAATATTTACAAAAATCATTGATAGTTATAGGGTTGAGCTTTTTTTGTAGTTCTGCGTATTCTCAGGTAACTGCAAAATTCTCAACGTCCAAAACCACAGGATGTGGTAATACCGAGATTGAGTTTATAGATCAATCAACGGGGAGCCCAACCACGTGGGAATGGGATTTTGGTAATGGAGTTAAAAAAACCGAAAAGGTTTCTAAGTCCTATAAATTTGCCTATCCTGCAGGTACATATACGGTAGTTCTTAAAGTTTCTAATGGAACTTCTACAAACGAAACATCGACTACTATAACAATCAATCCTATGCCGAGACCTGATTTTGATGTAGAATCATTTTCAGGATGTATATCCACCGAAGCTGTATTTACTGACTTAACGGAGTCTGATAATCCCATTACAAAATATGGATGGGTATTTGGCGATGCCGGAAATTCTTCTATTCAAAATCCTTCTCATACATACATTGGAGAAGGAACGTACACGGTAGGCTTGACAGTTACTGATGCTAACGGTTGTATGGATACAAAAATTAAAGAAAATGTAATAGAAGTAACGAAAAAATTAACGCTTGATTTCACTGCTTCAGGTACAGAGTCGTGTGCCGCTCCTTTTACTACGACATTTACGCCAACTGTTAGTAATGGAACTGTTGTTGAGTATCTTTGGGATTTTGGTGATGGAAATACCGATGTAGTAGCAACCCCTACACATACATACGAAGCTGATGGAGCATATGCCGTAAGTCTTACAGTAAGAACTAGTTCGGGCTGTCCAACAACTGTAACAAAGGCTGGGTATATTCAAATCAACACCTTCGCTGCAACTATTCAATCAAACAATAAAGCCTGTCTTTCAACGCCATTTTCTTTGCAGGGGAATGCAAATTTAACCATGGGGACATGGGAATGGGATTTTGGTGATGGCACAACTTCTACGGCTCAAAATCCAACGGTTACGTATGCAGCCCCGGGTACCTATACTGTAAGTTTACATGCAGAAAGTTTAATTGGCTGTTTAGCTGATGTATCTAAAACAATTACTGTTGATCCTCAAATGGTGGCAAATTTTTCAGCAGATACATTACATGGTTGTGCCGGAAGTTCGTTTACAACAAATTTCACGAGCCAAGCACTTGGTATGGCAAGTTATGTGTGGGATTTTGGAGATGGCACAACAGAAACAACTACAACAAATACCGTTTCTCATACATATACTGAAGATGGTTCATATACCGTCTCGGTGAATGAAACAAACGCCGATGGTTGTGAGTCGTCTCTGGCACTGCCAAATTATATTAGTATTGAGAATCCTGAAGCAATGTACACAATCACATCAAGTGATAATACTGGATTTTGTTTAGGCTCACAAACGACGATAACAAACACAAGTACGACGAATTATGGAAGTGCATTGGTTGATAGTTGGGTATTTGATTATGATATTTCTGTACATAGCACAGAAACAGTCGTAGGCGATGTAAGAACTATAGATTATGGAGCAGAAGGAGAGTATCCAATTATTTTAACTGTTGAAGATGAAGATGGTTGTGCCTCTATATTTACTGATACAGTGAGAATAGGAAATAAGCCTGCCGCACCAAGTATCACGGCACCTACGGAAATATGTTTCCGAGAATATGCAGACATGACAGCATCAGACCTTGGAGATGCAAAAACGTGGATTTGGTCTTTTGGCGATGGATCGCCAGATACAACGTATACAACTAATTCTGTTTCGTATAAGTATTTAGAACCAGGTGATTATACTATTAAATTAATCACAAAACAGTATTATTGTCCGTCAGATACTGCAAAATCAGATATCAAAATCAATCCTCCACAATCTTCTTTTACGTATGACCCACAAGCATTGTGTACATTCCCTGATGTCATTAATTTTGATGGTTCAGCATCGGTAGGTGCTGAAACATATTCATGGGATTTTGATGATGGATCTGCTCTTTCAACTGATGCGGCCCCAACACACGAATATGCAAGTGCTGGTACTTATAATGTAGAATTAGTAACTACCGCAGGACTTTGTTCTGATACATTAATAATTGCTATTACCACATCAGGCTTAACGATGGGGTTCACGCAAGACACAACAGAAATTTGTAAAAATGACGCTATTCAATTTCAAGATACCACAATTGTTAAAGCTGGTTCTAAATGGCAATACATTTGGGATTTTGGTGACGGAAGTCCAAAAGACACCGTATACACAGACGCAGTATCACATCAATACACACAAGATGGTGTGTTTACTGTAAAATTAGAAGTAGTAACAGCAGCAGGTTGTAAAGATTCATTGGAAAAAGTTAATACCTACATTGTTAATGCATTACCTCAAATAACAGACTTTACCGTTGACCAAACCGATGGTTGTGCACCCTTATCGACCAATTTCACGGCAACAGCTACGAGTGCTGTTCCAATTCAATCATATTCCTGGAATTTTGGAGATGCAAGCACAGCATCGTCAGACCAAAATCCAAGCCATATATATACAACTGCAGGTTCGTATGATGTAACCCTAACTGCTACAGATGACAAAAATTGTTCTTTTGATTCAACGAAAATTAAATATATCAATCCTACGTTCCCAGCTCCGAATTTCAATATTCCGGCACGAATTTGCTCATATGATACCCTAAGAATAGTTAATACTTCAATTGGATCAACCCTAACGTATGCGTGGGATTTTGGCGATGCTGTAACTTCAACAGAGTCAGCGCCGAAGCACTTGTATGAGAATATTATTTCCGACACTTCGTTCACTATTACATTGACTGCAACAGACATAAATAGTTGTGTAAATTCTATTACAAAAACGATAGCAATTAACAATCCTATAGCAGACTTTGAAACTCCAAGTACTGCATTCCAATGTCCTCCTGCCGATGTTTCTTTTGTGAATAATTCAGTAGGAACGGGTCTTTCGTATGTGTGGGATTTTGGAATTCCGACAACAACGCCAATCATTGTGAAAGATGCATTCTGGCAATATTATTCAGCCGGAGAGTATGATATAAGATTGATAGCAACTGATGATTTTGGTTGTAAAGATACCTTGACTCGTCCAAGTTATGTTGTAGTGAATGGACCACAAGGAACATTGCAAATTTCTCCGAATAGTGGTTGCACCTATACAGATATAACTCTTAATGCTATCAATACAAAGAATGTGGCTGAATATTCATGGCTCTATGGTGATGGCGAATATGAAACAGGAACAACAGAATCGTCAGTGTATGTGTATCCTGAAGGAAATGTGTATACGCCTTCATTAACAATAACCGACATAAATGGTTGTGAGGTTACATTGTTTGCAGGAACAGTTTCTATTTATGGTGTAATACCTGATTTTACCGGTGATACTTTGGCATGTGAAAGCAAAAATATGGTATTATTGGATACCTCAATTGCAAATCCTTCTCCGGTAGAGTCATGGACTTGGATAATTACCGAAGGTGAGGTTGGAATAGACACACTTCATACACAAGACATAGACTATCCATTTGATTATGGAGTATACAACATAAGTTTAACAACAGAGGTACAAGGTTGCGTATATACAAAAGATTCTCTGGAATTTGTAAAAGTATATGAAACTCCTATGATTGATTTTGAAATAGACAAAAATCCTATAAGCATGTTGGAAACTGTTCATTTTACAAACAACACCGACACTACAGCTATTTCGGAACATGTAAATTGGATATGGGATATAGGTGGTTTATCAACAATGACCGATTTTGAATCTTCCTACATTTTTTCTAAAGAAGGAGACTACGATATTCGTTTGCTAGGATATACACATGAAGAATGTATGGATACACTAATACTACCTCTTACGGTCAAATCAAGTGTAAAAATTCCGAATGTATTCACTCCAGATGGCGATGGAATTAACGATGTATTCTTAAGCGAAACACCTAACGTCACAATATACATATTGAATCGTTGGGGACAGAAATTATATAGTGGATCAGATGGATGGGATGGTACTAGCAACGGTAAAGAAATGTCAGCGGGAACATATTTTTATATTATTACATTGCCTGATGGCGAGAAATTTGAAGGACCTTTAATGTTGATTAGAAAATAATAGACACAATGAAAAGAAAATTACTTATATATTTTGCATTCAGCTTAATAGCAATAGCTTCCTATTCGCAATCTAAAAATATGCGGAAAGGTAATTGGGCATATAAGGAAAAAACTTATAATACCGCTCGAGAATACTATCAGAAGGTTTATGATAAGGCACGTGCCAATGAAGACAATCAAACTGCCGGATTTGCAAGTATGAAAATAGCGGAATGTTATTACAAAGCCAATAATTACGAGAGAGCTATTCCATTTTACAGCAATGCAATATCGCTAAATTATCAGGATACCACAAAAACAATGTATCGAAATTATGGCGATATGTTGATGATGGTAGGTGATTACGCCAAAGCTCGTGAAATGTATAAGAAACAAATGGATTTGTATGGTTATGACGAACTCACTAAAACTCGTATAAAATCTTGCGATTTTGTTGACACGGCAAAAACCTATGAGACAATGTATGATATCATAAATATACAAACAATCAATTCAAGATATAGCGATTTTTCTCCGGCGCCTTATCGAGAAAAAGTGGTGCTTGCAACCTCACGTTTTGATGCGGATAGTATTGTTTATACCTATACTGGTGATGGTTTTGAAGATTTATATGAAACATATTATAATTTCGAACAAAACACATGGGCGCCTTTATCTAAATTGCAAGGTGGAATTAATTCAACCTTCAATGATGGTACTTTTTCATTTGATCAAAGAACCCAAACAGCATATTTTATGCAATGCAATGGTGTGAGTGGTGCTGAAAAGAATTGCAATATTTATACTTCAACGTATAATACGAATGATGCCTTATGGCAAAAACCGGTACCATTCGAATATTTTACAACAGAATATAGCTCCGGACATCCTGCTATAACACCTGATGGTTTGATATTATATTTCGCTTCAAATAATCCCGCTGGATTAGGAGGAACCGATATTTGGATGTGCCGTAGGGATTCTGTTAATGGAAAATGGTCTGCACCATCAAATTTAGGAAGTACTATCAATACCAAAGGTGAAGAAATGTTCCCCTTTGTTAATGACAATAACGGCTTGTATTTTTCGTCAAATGGTCATTTAGGATATGGTGGTCTTGATATTTTTTATGCACCGAAGAACAATCAATCGTTTGGTCAACCAATCAATTTACGACCTCCGTTTAATTCATCGGCAGACGATTTTTCGCTTATGTATTTGAATGAAAATACGGGAGTGTTTACCTCAAACAGAATAGGTGGCGTTGGTAATGACGACATTTATATGTTTATGTTAAAAGATGTAAAAATAGAGGCTACCGGACGTGTTATCAATGCAAGCGATTCCTTGCCAATGGAAAATGCCATTGTGATTGTCAAAAACGTTGTAACAGAAGCCGTTGATACATTGCTTACTGACTCAGTGGGATTATATCATTTCCCCGCAATGGAACCAGATATGGAATACAAGATTTTTGTGTATAAAAGTGGTTACTTAAATCAAGATGGAAAACTCATTAGCACACAAGGGGTTAAACAATATACTTTTTTGGATTCTATACATGGATATGATATGAATTTTACCTTACAAAAAATAGAAAAAGGTAAAGAATATGAAATTCATGACATTTACTACGATTTGGATAAATATGAATTACGACCGATATCGGTTACTGAGCTTGATAAATTGGTCTCAATATTGAACAACAATCCGGAAATCTGCATTCAAATAAATTCACACACAGACGAACGAGCTTC
>CAYFVM010000008.1:5854-9081 GCA_964346725.1 uncultured Bacteroidales bacterium | reverse complement strand
ACACAAGGTTCTGATGGTATGTACAAATACACAGTAGGTTCTTTTGCAACTTACCAAGAAGCAAATCAAATGAAAGATGAAATAGACAAGGCAGGACATCATTCGTTTATTATATCATATGAAAATGGAAAGCAAATTCCGATAAACGAAGCATTACGAAAAATACAAAAATCAGAAAACAAATAGGTTATGAATAGACTTATACGATATATTACTTTTGTTGGTATTACATTCTGTTCTGTGGAATCTTTTGCACAGAATGATATTGATGTTAGTCATTACATGTTTGATGAGATTAGTTACAATCCTGCATTTACAGGGGAAGGTGAAACATTTCGCGCATCACTTCTTGCTCGTAAACAATGGTTGGGATTTGAGGGATCACCATTATTGCAAACGTTAAGCGTAGATGGAGCTACTAAGCATTATGGTGGTTTTGGACTTCATGTAGTAAATGATAAATTAGGTTTTGAAAACAACGTAACGGCTACATTCAATTATTCCTATGGAGTTAATCTTTCCAAAAATTCTCGTTTGACAGCGGGATTTGGGGCAGGTATTATTGACCGCTATATCAATGCATCAGAATTTGTCTATCAAGACCCAACACAAACCGACCCTAATGGATATTATGAGGATAATAATAATATAATACCAACATTGAATTTGGGTTTGAATTTGTCTGTTCAAAAATTCACATTAGGAGCATCTGCAACCCACATTGCTAGCTCATTATCAAAAGCTACAATTAAAAAGTTGCCCCGCCATATATTCGGATATGCAAATTATACTTTTACGCCAAACCCAAAACTTGAAATAGTTCCATCCGTACTTATAAAATATGGAAGTGCAAAAACACAAGGTGAAGGCAATGTTACCGCATATTTCAATCAGAAATTCTGGTTGGGTGCGTCATATCGATCTAAAGAATCAGTAATTTTATTGGCAGGCATCATTTTGCGTGAAAGAATCTTTATGGGGTATTCTTTTGATTACAACATAGGAGAACATAGCCAATTTACGTATGGTAGTCATGAAGTCTTTTTGTCATGGAGAATGCGAAAAGACCCACACCAAAAAGGATTTTATCAAAGTACACGATTGTTTAATTAATTTTTTTATGAATACCGGCAAATATTTGATTAAAAACAAATTCGTTGCTATAGCCGATAGCAATATGGTAGAAGGAGAAAAAGCACTTATAACAAAAAAAGATTTACCTAAAAACGCAATCATTTTTTTATACGAAGCTCCATCAACAACAATACGAACAAGAACTTCAATACAAGTTTCTAAAGATATGCATGTAGAACCCGGTGATTTTGGGGCTTTTGCTAATCATTCATGTTCTCCAAATACGCAATTAATTGCAAACTTTGATGATCAGACATTGGTAACACAAGTTTTAATGATAACAATTTGTCCAATCAAAAAAGGAGAGGAGATAGTATTTGATTATGCAACTACGGAAACTGAGGTTACTAAAAACTTACAAGGAAAGAAATGTTTGTGTAAATCTCAAAATTGCAGGAAAACTATCTTTGGGTTTAACGATTTAAGTCTGATTCAAAAACAAACTTTGTTACTGGAAGGAATTACCGCAAGTTATTTGCATATTAACTAATACTATGGCTGGTATACAATTACCCTCAAGACATTTAGAGGTTGCTGTAAATGAAATAAGCAAACTGCCAGGCATTGGTAAAAAAAATGCCTTACGGTTAGCCTTGTATATTTTGCGTCAAGATGAGAATTATGCAAAAAGTTTAAGTGAAGCCATACTCAAGCTAAAGACCGAAATTCATTTTTGTAAAAAATGCCATACTATTTCCGATTCTGATTTATGTGAAATATGTGCAAATCCGAACCGTGATAATAGCACAGTCTGTGTGGTAGAGAATGTAAACGATGTATTACTTGTAGAGCGTACCAATCAATATAAAGGAGTGTTTCATGTGTTAGGTGGAGTAATTTCGCCTATTGATGGAATTTCACCGCTTGATTTGAATATTACATCTTTTGTAGAACGGTTGAAGGAAGGGAAAATTAAAGAGGTGATTTTTGCTTTGCCGGTAACTACTGAAGGTGATACCACGAGTTTTTATTTGTTTAAGAAATTACAAGATTTTCCATTGGTAAAGGTAAGTATGCTCGCTCGTGGAGTATCGGTTGGTGATGAGTTGGAATATACTGATGAAGCCACGTTAGCTCGTTCTTTAAAAGACCGAATAGCATATTCAGCAAACGGATAGAAACAATATTTTTACATTGTTTCATAAAAAAAACTTGATGAATTTTCACCAAGTTTTTTTGTTTTGGTATGATACCAATTTCTATTTCTTTGCTGACAACAAAAGAGAATCAGCAATTGCAGAAGCAACGGTGTCAACAACTTCTTTTTGAGAATTATCAGCTGAGTATTTGCGAACACAACGAACACTCAAACCGGCAGTTCTACCAATATGACTTTTATTAATTCCTACATATTTTTTAGCACTGTTGCTTGATACATTTTTCATCAAGATATACATAGCATTTTGTTCGTTATGATGATTTTTCGTCCACCATAAACCAAGTTTTCCTTCTTTATAGAAATTACCATTCCTTTCACGGAAACCTGCAGCATCAGCTTGAAAACTTGAAGCATCCCAACCTATAGTAGTCGGAACTTTATCCCAACCTGTGGCATCTTCAATATTTGCATATGTAGCTGCTAATTGTAGCCATTCTATTGTATCCGTAGGAACAGTCCAGCCTTCAGGACACAATTTGTCAGAACTTACAGCTGCCCAGTTGTAAAGAACTTCCGCATTTTCTTCGTTATTGTATGTTGCATATGCAGCATCTTTGGCTTCTGACCATTCTTTATTATCGGTAATATTTTTTATAGGTGTTCCGTCGTTCAATTTTGTTGTCTTCAAGTTTGACGCAAGCCATTCGTTATCACCAATTTTGATGGTTTTATACGTGTTTCCGTCAATATCTGTTACTGTTGATGCAACATCTTTTGAATTAGCTTGCGGACAACGGGTATAGTTTGCTTCTTCTGTCTCTTGGCCACATGCAGCAAGAAGAGTTATAGAAGAGAGTATTATAATTACTTTTTTCATCGTTTTTTAATTTTTCGTTATTATTCTTGTTAAACGGCAGCTTCTGTTGCAATTCCGGCAGCTCTTTGTCTTAATATCTCTTGAATTTCTTGAACTTTTGCTTTTGATAATGGATAT
>CAYFVM010000008.1:3295-5754 GCA_964346725.1 uncultured Bacteroidales bacterium | reverse complement strand
ATCAAAGGCCAGCACATTGCCAATCCCATGTTGATGATTACAGGAGGAAATACAGCCAAGAATGGGGCAGTTGGAGTAAACAAGAACCAACTTGATACATAACCAAGAATAGCAACTGACGAACCCATAATTAATAAGGTACGTTTATCAAAGAATTTTGCAATACGGTTAACAATAATTACCATCAAGATTTGTGTAACTGGTTGTAAAATTGCAGTATAAACACCAATGTGTCCAGCTAATTCTTTATGTGTAACAAATGATTCTTCAAAAGAGAATGTCAATGGATGATGCCATGACCAGTTGAGAATGTTGTGCATACCATCAGAACATACATGGTACATTGAAATGTAACCAAGTAAAGGCAACATGAAAAACAAAGCAACATATACAAAGAACAATGCTCCCATTAACAAAAGGAATGGTTTTGATTTGAATGTAACAACCAATGAAGGCCAGAATGGGTCTTTCTTTTGTGATTGTGTACGAACCATATTTTTTTCTTTACAGAAAATGGCTGGAATAATACCAAAGATGATAATAAGTGCACCTACAATAAGTCCTAAATTACGTGCTCCGTCAACTTCATCGCCACTTCCTTTCATGAAATCCATTTGACAAATCAAGTACGCAGAACCAATCAAAACACCAATTACATAAGAGAATATTGATTTATACGTCTGTAATTTGGTTCGCTCTGTATAATCTTCTTCCAATTCAAGCCCAAGGGCACCATACGGCATTTGCCAAATGGCCATTACAATGTAAAAGATAGAAACTATTCCTATGAAATATACTGTTTGGAATATTCCTGGAGTACGAGGTGTAAACCAAATAGCTATAAATGCTAATGCTAATAAAAAAGCACCAACAAATATCCATGGTCTACGACGTCCCCATTTCGAGCGTGTGTTATCACTGAGGTTACCAAAAAATGTGTCTGAAAATCCTTCAATAAATTTTGAAGCACTAGTGGCAATACTAATCACAACTGGACTTACGCCCATTCCAATTTGGAATATGTTAAAACTTAACGAGGGGAAAACATTCATCGCTAAGTTTTCGGAGATACCTCCACTGGCCCAAGCTAATTTTTCGCCGCCCGAAGACATTGATTTAGACTCTTCTTTTTGAGAAGAATTTGGGACTTGATTTTCTGAATTATCCATAGAAATAATTTATATTAATTTAATTTTTACAAATGTATAATTTCTTCTTGAACTAGCTGTACAATAAAGGCTGTAAAATAGTGTTTTTGTCTTTTTTTTACTTCGCAATGTTGTTGTGTTGTGATTGTGAGTAGAGTACTTTTGAATCCGGTTCTACATCATGTGTTACCCATACGTTTGCACCAATTACGGAATTTTTACCAATGGTAATTCTTCCTAGCAAAGTTGCATTTGAGTATATGATAACATTATCTTCAACAATAGGATGACGAGGTATACCTTTTATTGGATTACCTTCACCATCTAGTGGAAAGTTTTTTGCCCCAAGTGTAACACCTTGATATAGTTGAACATGTTTGCCTATAATGCAGGTTGCACCTATTACAACACCGGTACCATGGTCTATGGTAAAATATTCTCCAATTTCTGCTGCCGGATGTATGTCAATTCCTGTGATAGAGTGAGCCATTTCGGTGATAATTCTTGGAATTAAAGGAACTCCTACCTTTAATAACTCATGTGCTGCACGATAGTGCAATAATGTTTTGATTACCGGATAACAAAATATAATTTCACCAAATGATATTGCAGCCGGATCGCCATTGTATGCTGCTGTAATATCAAGAGCAAGCATATTACGAATAGAGGGGAGACGTTTAATAAATTCAATTGTAAGTATTTCTGCTTGTTGTAATGCAGCTTCGCACGATAAACTTTCATCGGCAAACAATAAGCCACGTTGAATTTGGCGAGAAAGACGGTCGTATAGTTTATCTACATTAACACCAGTATAAAACTCAATAGTGTCTTCTTTCATTGCGGCATGACCAAAATATCCAGGGAAAATAATTTCTTGTATTGTTTGAACAACAGCCTCCAATTCCTTTACTGATGGCATAGAAATGCCATGCGTTGGCTCATGATATACAAGACTATATGATTCTGGATTGGATAATTTTTTAACTGTCTCTAAAAGTTGTTTTCTCGTTGCATCCATTATTTCTTTGTTTCTTGTTGTTCTTCTTCCGTAACTAATATGTAATCCAATTGGCGTTTAACCAAATCGGCACGTGCTATCTTTACACTAACTTTATCACCTAAGGTAAATTCTTTGCCGGTATAACGTCCACGGAGGCAATAGTTTCGTTCATCAAAAGAATACATATCATCCGACAAATCTCTAATTGATACCATGCCTTCACAGAGTGAATCATCCAATTCAACGTAAAAACCCCATTCTGTAATACTTGAAATGGTTCCATTAAATACTTCACCCACATGGTCTTTCAT
>CAYFVM010000008.1:0-3195 GCA_964346725.1 uncultured Bacteroidales bacterium | reverse complement strand
ATGCCTCCTGTCGTGTTGATTTTATATCCGAACTTTTTAATGAAATTAGAAAAGTCTTTTAATTTCATTTCGTCTGGATTGTCGTGTACACGATATACGAAGGTAGGTGCAGGATTTCGTTTGCCAACAAATTCGGCCACTTTTCTATTGGCCAAAAGCATAAATTCCTCAATCAATTTGTTGGCGTCTTTTGATTCTTTATAATACACACCAATTGGGTGTCCTTCGTTGTCTAGCTTAAACTTAACTTCTCTGCGATCAAAAGAGATTGCTCCTTTTTCATAACGACGAGCACGCATTTTCTTTGCAAGTGTATCAAACGTAGTAATTTCTTGAACCAATTCACCTTCGTTTGTTTCTATTATTTTCTGTACTTGTTCGTATGAGAATCGGTAGTTTGAACGAATAATTGTTCTACCAAACCATTCTTTCAGCACATTTGCTTCTTTATCAAGGGTGAAAACAGCTGAAAAAGTGAGTTTATCTTCATCGGGGCGAAGAGAACAGACATTATTTGATAGTTTTTCGGGTAACATTGGAACTACGCGATCAACCAAATATACGGAAGTCCCTCGATGTTGAGCTTCTTCCTCAAGTTTTGTTTCGGGACGTACGTAGTATGTTACATCGGCTATATGAACGCCTATTTGGTAATTACCATCAGGCAAAAACTCAATTGAAAGTGCATCGTCAAAATCCTTTGCATCGGCAGGGTCAATTGTGAATGTAGTTGCACTACGAAAATCACGACGACTCTTTAGTTCTGAATCTGAAATGCCATCGGGGAGTGCGTTTGCCTCGTCTTCCAATTCTTTGGTAAAGCGATAGGGGAGGTCAAATTCTTCAAGAATAGCATTCATTTCGGTCTCGTTGTTACCAACTTCACCGAGTACTTTTACAACACGTCCGATTGGATTTTTTGCTTTTTGTGGCCAATCAACTATTTGAACCACAACTTTTTGCCCGTTTTTAGCATCAAGAATATCTTCGTTAGAAATAAATATATCGTATGGAATATATCGTTTATCAACAATGACAAATGCATATTTCTTGTTGCGTTCAATTATTCCTACAAATTCTCTTTTCCCTTCCTCCAAAATCTCAACAACTTCACCTTCTAATCGAGAGCGGCGACCATGATTGGCAAATAAAGCAACTTTAACCAAATCATTATTTAAAGCATGTTTTAAGTTTGTAGAGGCTATGTACACATCTTCTTCAAGTTGTCCGCTTACTACATATGCCGTGCCATATGGGGTAAGGTCCACACGACCAGTAATATATCCCATTTTTGATTTTAGGCGATATTTTCCATTTTGGCATTCTTCAATTTCTCCTTTTTCTAATAAAGAAGCCAAGTATTTGTTGGTGGTGACCAATCCTTCTTTGTTGTTGATGCCCAAATATGTCGCAACCTGTCTACTATTTATTGGTTTTTTCGGGGATTTTCGAAATACTGATAAAATATTGTTTGTAATTTCTGCTGGTGTTGATTGTCTATATTGTTCGTTTTTTCGGGTCATACATGTTGTTTTAAATTGACATTACAAGTATACGCAAAAAATCGTACTTTATCGCAACCTATCGGCGAAATAACTTATTAACAAATCAATCTTTTATTCAACAAAATGAATTCGAAATAACGGCTATTTAATATATTTGTGTTATCGAATAAAACATCAAAATATAGATATGAAAAAGTTATTTAGATTTTTTACCGTAAGTGTTTGTGTATTATCATTTTCAATAAGTTCATTTTCACAAGAAGTTGATCCTATTGACACTACAGCAATCACACCAACAAAATGTTTGGCAGAATATAGACAATATATATCTACAAATGTGTTGCAATTCGCGACAGGAACAGCAAATATCAATTACGAAATATATGTCACCCCTCAATTTTCCATGAAATTTGGGGTAGGAACAGTTTTGGGATCACGTATTTTGTTTAAAGAAGCACAACAATCTTGTGTAGCTGGTGGTATTTATGGTATGGTAGAACCACGTTGGTATTTCCCTAAAGCAAGTCAAAATTGCTTTATTCAATATGGATTGGAGCTTTCTTATAAATATTGGAACTACACAGGAAAACAAGACGTTACCGAAGAAGTACAGATAGATTATTTGAATAATAAACTCAAATACGAAAATGATGCAGATTATTCTGTAATAAGCGACAATGAGATTTACTATAGCAAAGCAAATGTTATAGAACACTTAGGTGGTGTTTCTTTTTTCGGGAAAGGTACTATAGCAAGCGGTTTGACAGCTGAAATTGAATTAGGATTCGGCGTAGGAACAAAGTACGATGAATTCTATATTACTCCTAATATTGGCGTTTCTTTTGGATGGACGTTTGATAAAATCAAGGCAAAAACAGAAGAGCCTAAACAATAAAATCTGCTTTTTGCAGTAACATTACTAAAATTGTATAAATATGAAACGAATTCTTTTACTTGCGTGTTCCGTTGTGTCAGTTTTTCAGGTATTCTCTGCGGAAATCAAAACAACAGCAAAAATCACAGATGTAATCGTGTATCTTCAAGGTGCCAGTGTCTTTAGTGAAACTTCGGTAAAGATACCTGAAGGTGTGAGCAAAGTTGTTCTTACCGATTTGCCGACTTTTGTCAATGAAGAGTCTATTCAAATTGCCGGGAAAGGTGATTTTACCATTATTAATGTATTGTTTCAGCAAACAGTAGAACGCACTCGAATTGTTGATAGTCTTACGCAAGTAAAACAAACACTTACCGACAAGCAAAAAGAATTGTCATACACGAAAGATGTGTACAAAACACAGATTGACGTACTCAATGCAAACAAAGAAATAAAGGGAACAAATGCCAATTTGAGCACCATTGAGTTGGAAAAAGTGTTGAAATTCTATCAGAAACAATTGTTAGATTTCAATGCTCAAATCTATGAGATAGAAAAGAAACAAGCAAAAATCAAAGAAGATCTGACGGTTGTAGAAAAAGAATTGGCTACGTATTCTGACAAGCAAAACAAAGGCGAAGTGGTTGTTACGGTTTCTTCAACCAAAGCGCAAACCATAGATTTAGGACTTTCTTATTTCTTCAACAATGCTGGCTGGACGCCGTTCTATGAGGTTCGTGTAGCTGATGTAGACAAAGATTTACAAGTAATCTACAAAGCTGAAGTATATCAAACGTCCGGTTACGATTGGAACAA
>CAYFVM010000007.1:67361-74039 GCA_964346725.1 uncultured Bacteroidales bacterium | reverse complement strand
GAAAGGAAGACCATAAAATCTTCCTTCTCTTAAATTTTTATCGGACAACAATGATTTCCTTTAAAATTTGGCTTTATCATAGAATTGCCAAAGCCTTCTTTGGTTATGAGTCGCGTGAGCAGTGCGCTCAACGCAGGCAAAAACATTACTATAGCAACCATTCCTTTGACTGTAGTGCTCGTATCGTAACCTTCTTGTTTTGCGATTGGAGTTATAACCAAAAATTCAAACACATAGGTAAAAATAAATACCAGTACAAGAAAGATAATCAATCGTTTATTCGTTGTGAAAGTTTTCATACTCTTCTCTATTTATTAGTAATGACAAAGATACAATTTCTTAGATTTATTAGCACGAAAGAAGAACGCAAAAAAATACGATGAATCTTTACGTTTTTGACAAATAGTATTATTTTTCATCTGAAATATTAAAACATAAAAGATAAAAAAACACTCTCTTTGCAACTTTAGTATATTTTACATGTGGAATGGCAAACGCACAAGGAAATTTATTGCGTGGTGCAGCAAATGTAGCCGGTCGCGGAATTACCTCTGCTATTACTAAACAAGCAGAAAGTATTGCCGAGAAAAAAATGAAGCTTTTCTTAATAAAAAAATTACAGACTACGAATCTCGTTTGAATGCCGAACTAGCCGAAAGCCAAAAAGCATTGGCTCTCACACAAGATTCTCTTATGAAAATGATGAATGTGCCATTTGAAGATGAATATGCATTCAGCACAATTGCAACATCACAAACCATTGTGACCAATAAAGATGATCAAGCCGACACGGTTGAAATAAAAATCTACATAAATCCGACAAATAAAGACTATTATGGCTACGGACTGGGTGATATGATTACCGTTATTAACTATAAAAACAAGGTAAGCGTAGTTTTTTCAAATACTAACGGAGAAAAATTCTACATTTCGTACCAAATAAGTGAAGAAGCGAACAGTAACAACACTGAACAATGTGCAGATGTTAGTACTACAAAACTCGGCACAAAAACAATTTGCGGATACACATGTCAAGGATATAAAATTCCTTGTCCAGCGTTCTCCGGTGAAACTTGGGTTACTAGCAGTAGCGATTTCTCGTCTTCATATAAAAATGCAACCAATAGTTATTCCAACGCATCAGGATTCCCGATGTTAGCAAAAGGTACAATAACAAACGGTGCCGGAGAAAAAACGCAATATTTCTCCGAAGTAAACGATGTAAAGAAAAACGCATCGTTTGTCATCAAAAAAGCAGAATACAAAAGCGCTTTTGCTACAGAATAAACGGTCATAATACAAATTTATAATTGCCACAATGATCAGCGAAGTTCAAAAAACAGAGCGAACTTGTGGCATTTTTTTTAATCCCCTTTCTGTTTTTTTCGTTTCGTCGCTCATTTTTAGCAGTTAAGAACGAATAATGTCAGTTTGTTCAAAATGAGCTAAAAATACGTTCTCCATATCAAAATCTGTAGTTCTTTTGTTAAAGAAAAAACAGAAATTATGAGACGTGCGAGTATGATGAGAACGAAAAAAAAAATATCCAGTTTAGTAGTCCTCCTGCTCATTTTAGGACTGACAACATCTGTTGGAGCACAAGAAGTTGCAATCACACCAAACGATACACTTGCTTCAAAGTTAACTTCTTCCAGTGCAGACTCAGTTGTATTGGACATGCAAGAGTGCAGGAATCTTGCATTAAATAACAATTACGCTCTGAAAATTGCGCAAGAAGAGATAAACAAAGCCAACTACGACAAAAAAACAGCATTTGCGAGCTATTTACCCAAAGTATCTGTTTCGGGCGTATACGCATACACTAGCGAGAATATCTCCCTCATAAGTAAAGATCAAGAAAACACTCTTCGCAATATGGGTACTGCAACAAGTAATGAAATTACGAAATTGATGACCAAAATGTCAACAGATCCCGTGATGATTAATATGCTCCAAAACAGTACCACTATGCAATCGCTTTTTGCAAAAATGCAAAGCGGCGAAATTTCATCTAGTGTTGGTGCTTTTGGAAACGAATTGGCCGACAATCTCACGTTAGATACACGTAACGTGTTTGCAGGTATCGTTTCAGTACAAGAACCTCTGTTTTTAGGTGGGAAAATAATGGCTTACAATCAAATTGCAGATTACAAAAAAGAACTTGTGACCACCCAATACAACGCAGAACAACAAGAAATCATAATTCAAACCGACAAACTCTATTGGCAAATAGTATCGCTTGCTAACAAACTAAAACTTACCGAGAAATATGTACAACTACTTCGCACCATGTCTGAAAATGTCGAAAAAATGGTTTCTCAAGGTTTGGCAACAAAATCGGATTGTCTTTCGGTGCGTGTAAAACTCAACGAAGCCGAAACTACTCTTTTGAAAGTTCAAAACGGATTAAACCTTTCGAAAATATTGCTTTGCCAAAACTGCGGACTTGACCTCAAAACCAACATTGTTTTGGCCGACGAAACGCTTAAAGACGTGGTTATTCCGAATGAGCACTATGTGTATACAGAGCAAGAAATCACGGAAAACCGGCCGGAATTGAAAAGTTTGAATCTCGCAACAGAAATTTACAACAAAAACATAGCACTCACCCGCTCCGACTACCTTCCTACGGTTGCTGTATTTGGTAATTACGTTCTTTCAAATCCCTCATGCGAAAATGGGTTCACCAATGAATTTAATGGATTTTGGAATGTGGGCGTTGTGGCAAAAATCCCTATCCTACAATGGGGAGAAGGCGCAAACAAGATTCAGAAAGCAAAAGCAGACGCACGCATAGCACAATATAAATATGACGATGCAAAACAAAAAATCATGCTCCAAGTCAATCAGTATGAGTGCCAAATAAACGAAGCAAAATCACGCATGAACATGGCTTCAGAAAAATTATTGGACGCAGAAGAAAATTTACGCATAGCCACATTGGGATTCGAAGAAGGTGTGATAGCCTCATCGGTACTCAACGAAGCACAAACCGGCTGGTTGCAAGCCCATTCCGAATACATTGATTCAAAAATTGATTGGATAATGGCAAACGTATATTTACAAAAAGCAATAGGAGTATTAAATAAATAAAACGAAATAACTATGACAACCGTAAGACAACAGAAACTTAATACGTTCGTAGCACTCGCCGTATTGGCCTGTATTATTGCAGCAGTATGCGTAATAGGCATACTCACTTTTGGCAAAACTGATGAAATTATTCAAGGACAAGCCGAAGTTTCGGAATACCGCGTGTCAAGTAAAATTCCAGGGCGTATCCTTGAAATTCGCATACATGAAGGTCAAAAAGTAAAAAAAGGAGACACGCTTGCTATTATAGAAGCACCGGAAGTAGAAGCAAAAATGGCACAAGCACAAGCCGTGCGCACCGCTGCCGAAGCTCAAAACGATAAAGCAGAAAAAGGTGCTCGCGAAGAACAAATACAAGCCGCTTATGAAATGTGGCAAAAAGCAAAAACGGGTCGCGAGATTACCGAAAAATCATACAACCGCATTAGCAATCTTTACAAAGAAGGTGTGGTAAGTGAGCAAAAACACGATGAAGTTCGCGCACAATTTGATGCTGCCGTTGCGACAGAAAAAGCAGCAAAAGCACAATACTGCATGGCTAAAAACGGCGCACAACAAGAAGATAAGGAAATGGCTGCTGCGCAAGTAAAACAAGCCGAAGGCGTTGTAGCCGAAGTTTCTTCGTACGTCAACGAAACTATTCTTACTGCCTATGCCGATGGTGAAATTACCGAAATCTATCCTCATGTTGGTGAATTAGTTGGCACAGGCGCTCCAATTATGTCTGTTGCCATAATGAGCGACGTGTGGGCTACGTTCAACGTTCGTGAAGATCTTCTTACACAAATGCAAGTTGGCACTGAATTCGAAGCATACATTCCTGCGCTCGATACGACTGCTATCATGAAAATTCATTACATGAAAGACTTAGGCGAATATGCAGCATGGAAAGCTACAAAGCAAACCGGACAATATGATTTAAAAACATTTGAAGTTCGTGCAAGCGCAAAAGAACCTATTGCAAATCTTCGTCCGGGAATGACCGTTTTGTACAAAATCAACGAAAAATAAGAGACTACTCTATGCTCAGAGAAAGTATGATAGTAACGATTATGAAACGCGAAGTGAAGCGCATGCTTCAACGGCCGCTGTACATGTTCAGCATGATACTGGCACCGGCATTCTCGTTCTTATTCTTCATAACGCTCATGGGCGAAGGGCTTCCTGCGGATATTCCCGTAGGGGTCGTCGACGAGGATAATTCATCCGTAACGCGACAAATCGTACGAAACCTCGATGCGTTTCAGCAAACAAAGATTACTGCGCAATACGACAACTTTGCAGAAGGTCGTGAAGCGATACAACAAGGCAAAATTTACGCCCTCTATTATATTCCCAAAGGCACAACAAAACTGGCTTTGGCAAGCAAACAACCAACCGTTTCGTTCTACACAGCAGCCTCATACATTGTTCCCGCTTCGTTGGAATATCGCGATATGAGAATGATGTCGGAATATGCTTCGGGAGCACTAACAAGAGCAACGCTTTACGCCAAAGGCTATAGCGAAGAGCAAGCAATGGCAATGTTGCAACCTATAAAAATAGAAATGCACGCGGTTGGAAACCCTTCCCTCAATTATTCTATTTATTTATCTAACATATTGTTGCCGGGAGCACTCATGTTGCTTATTTTTCAGCTCACCATCTACTCCATATTTTCTGAATTAAAAGAAGAAACGGCAAAAGAATGGTTGGCACTTGCCAACAACAACATATACAAAGCATTGGCAGGAAAACTGTTGCCTCACTTTATTGTTTGGTTCATTATGGGAATGTTCTCCATTGTTTTGCTCTATGGCTACTGCCACTTCCCTGTTCTGTGTGGCGTTGGAACTATGATAGGCCTTATGACAATCTTTATATTGGTAAGTCAAGCTTTTGGTGTATTTTTCTGCGGAGCAGTTCCTTCATTACGTTGGGCATTAAGTTTGGCAACACTTTGGGGCGTTCTTTCGTTCCCAATCAGTGGCTTCTCGTTCCCGCAAATGGCATTTCCTGCACCGCTACGCGCATTATCGTACTTGTTTCCCTTGCGTCACTATTTCTTAATTTACGTTGACCAAGCACTCAACGGATTGCCATTGTGGTATTCATGGATAAGCATAGCGTGTTTGTTAGGATTTTTAGCCTTGCCTTTCTTTGTATTAGGCAGATTGCGGAAATTCTTGCTTGAATACCAATATCAAATTTAATTGTGCAACAGATGAAGAGGTTTCTAAACATATTGGATGTATGGCGACATGAATTTATTCGTGCTTTAAGCGACGAAGGCGTTGTCGTCTTTTTCCTTGTTGTGCCGTTGTTGTACCCCTTGCTTTACGCCTATTTGTATAGTGAAGAAACTGTTCGCGAAGTCCCGACGGTTGTTGTAGACAACTGTAAAACGTCTATGAGTCGCGAATTCCTCCGCAAGGTCAATGCTACTGCCGACATCAAAATTATTGGTCACTGTGCCAATATGAAAGAAGCCGAAGAACTCATACACCAACATGAAGCATACGGCTTGATATACATTCCTGCTGAGTTTGAGAAACAAATTATAAACGGCGAACAAGCAGTTATAGAGACCTACAACGATATGAGCGGATTGCTTTACTACAAAGCAATTCTTAGCGCATGCACCGAAGTTTCGTTGGAAATGAATAAAGACATAAAAACGCAGCGACTCGTTGGAGCTACCGATGAGCAAGCATCCACATTTGCGTACCCAATTAAATATGAATATATTCCCCTGTTTAACACGCAGAGCGGCTTTGCTACATTTTTAATTCCTGCGGTGCTTATGATGATTATACAACAATCTATGCTACTGGGTGTAGGAATGCTCCAAGGAGATGAGCGCGAACGCCGCCGAAGAGGTATTGTAGACCACCATATGCGTAAAAAACGCCCATTGGAAATATTGATTGGAAAAGCCGGAGTGTATCTTAACGTGTACATTGCTATCGCTCTCTATTTGGTGTGCATAGTACCGCAACTCTTCGATTTGATTCATATCTGGCAGTGGCAAGATTTATTTGCGTTTTTATTCCCATTTCTTCTTGCGTGCGTATTTTTCACAATGTTCATTGCAAGTATGGCCTATGACCGCGAAACGTACATCGTATTATTTGTATTTCTTTCAATTCCACTCCTCTTTATCTCGGGAATTTCATGGCCTGCATCGTCTATTCCTGACGTGTGGAAATACGTTTCATACCTTGTTCCATCAACATTTGGCATCAACGGATATGTGCGCATTTCAGAAATGGGTGCTTTGCTCAAAGATGTTCAATTTGAATTTATCGGGCTTTGGATTCAAGCCATTATGTATTTCTTCCTCGCATGGTTTTCGTACCGCCGAGTATATCGAAGAAGAATTGCAAAAAACTAAGTCAACCATTCATTATTCATAATAGTTTTAATATTGATGTAGCGGTGCATATTTAGCATCGTCACTTTTTTATGATTTAACCTAATTTAAAACTCCGATGTAAAATGGAATTGGATATCGGGAAAATTTTGTTGTGCCATTTCCAATGCATATCCACTTTCGGCAAGAAACACATCGTATCCACGTTTATCAAGTGCCAAATACTGATATTT
>CAYFVM010000007.1:0-67261 GCA_964346725.1 uncultured Bacteroidales bacterium | reverse complement strand
TTTCGGCAAGAAACACATCGTATCCACGTTTATCAAGTGCCAAATACTGATATTTACGTTTTTTAAAGTCTTCTAACTGTGCCTTATTTTTAGAGGTAAACCAGCATGCTTTATATAGTTGAATAGGCTCATAGCGACATTTTGCATTATATTCATGTTCCAAACGATATTCAATAACCTCAAACTGCAATGCTCCTACGGTTCCAATAATTTTCCTGCCATTAAATTGATTGATAAACAGCTGCGCCACACCTTCGTCCATCAATTGGTCAATACCTTTTGCAAGTTGTTTAAACTTCATTGGGTCGGCATTTTCTATGTAACGGAACATTTCCGGTGAGAAACTTGGAATGCCTGCAAATTGAAGATTTTCACCTTCAGTTAATGTATCGCCAATTTTGAAGTTACCGGAATCGTACAAACCAACAATATCACCAGGAAAAGCTTCATCAACCACCGCTTTTTTCTCAGCCATAAACGAAGTTGGATTTGAAAACTTAAACTGTTTGCCTTGACGTACATGCAAATAATTCTTATTTCGTTCAAAACAACCAGAACAAACCTTTACAAACGCGATTCTATCACGGTGATTCGGATCCATGTTGGCATGTATTTTAAACACAAATCCGGAAAATTTATCTTCATATGGTGAAACTACACGTTCTTCCGTCTTTGTGTCACGAGGCGATGGTGCAATTTCCACAAATGAATCCAACAATTCCTGTACACCAAAATTGTACAACGCACTTCCGAAGAACACCGGCGCCAATTCGGCACGACGATAAGCTTCTACGTCAAACTCGGGATATACGTTTTCAAGCAAATCGACCTCTTCTCGAAGTTTTTGCGCAGCGCGCTCTCCCACTGCCGCATCAATTCCTTTGTCGTTAATATTTTCATATTTTTCGGCAGGTTTTATTCGTTCTACGTTTGATTCAAACAAACGTAGATTGTGCGAATACAAATTATATACGCCCTTAAAATCGTGTCCCATACCAATTGGCCATGCTAACGGACGGACTTTAATCTGTAATAGCGATTCTATTTCATCAAGTAAATCGAACACATCTTTACCTTCACGATCCAGTTTGTTAATGAACACCATAACCGGCGTGTTGCGCATACGACAAACTTCAGCCAATTTTTTGGTCTGTTCCTCCACACCTTTTGCAACGTCTATCACAATAATTACGCTGTCAACAGCCGTCAAAGTTCTATAGGTATCTTCAGCAAAATCCTTGTGCCCCGGAGTATCTAGAATGTTGATTTTACGACCGGCATACTCAAAACCCATAACAGACGTAGCTACAGAAATACCACGTTGTTTCTCTATCTCCATGAAATCTGACGTAGCAGTTTTCTTAATTTTGTTTGACTTAACCGCTCCGGCCACGTGTATTGCACCTCCGAACAACAAAAGTTTTTCGGTCAATGTTGTTTTACCCGCATCAGGGTGACTAATAATTGCAAATGTGCGTCGTCTTTGTATTTCTTTTTCAAAAGCCATGTTGTTAGTTATGAGTTATGGATTATGATTTGTGAGTTTTGGGAAATTTTGAAGTTATAGTTCTTCACGTGCATATTGCACACTTTTATTGAGTAACGTATTGAATTTCAAGGTCTTTTTGAATTCACTTAAAACGAATGGTAAAAAATCTTTACTCAACATCTGTTCTTTGCAAATAGTCTGCACAATATCAAAATCCCTTAGTTTATAATATTCAGAAAATTCGTCTTCAGCGTTCCAACCTTTAGGAATGCGTGTAAGTGCGCTGTTCATATCTAAATCGAAACCTTTGCATTGCTTTACGGCTTTGTCAAACTCTTTGCCATTGAGCATAATTTCTTCGCGCACACTTTTTAAAACTTGTGCCGAAGGCATGTACAATCCCGAGATAAGCATACTTTGACTTCCCGGTTCTATATGAACATAATATCCAGCATTACCGCTCTTTTTCCCTTGCGGGCAAACGTATACGCCCATGTGCGTTTTGTATGGTGTTTTGTCCAACGAAAAACGCATATCGCGATAAATACGATACGTACAGTCAGTAACAGAAAGCCCGGTTACCGAATGGTCAAATTGAGCCAAACCGGCAATCAATTCTGTAGAAAAAATGCGAAAATTGCTTAATGCTTCCTGATAGCGGTCTTTATGTGCATCAAACCACGGCTTGTTATTATTACAAGACAAGTCTGTAAGAAAATCCCAAACTGGTTGTAAATCAAATTCTTGCATATCTATTTTACCGTACAAGTAAGCAGTTGTTGTTGCTGCAAAGATACATCAAAAACATCTCCCAAAGATATTTGCAAAGGCATCTTCATACAGGGAACAAAAAATAAATCACCTATTTTGATGGTGAAATACTTGGTGGCTGTAGAAACAACCTCTGAAAGGCTTGTCAATACGGACATATTAAGCTCTACTTTCTTCTTATTGCGGAACACTTGCAGCGAAATATTTTGTATATCATCATCAAGTTTTACCTTGTCGTTACTGATAGCGAACGAGGAATCAAAACACCGTGCAAAATCGGCTGGAAGCCCAAGAGACTGGTTGCGAGTAATAGCATCGGCAGCCATAAATTTAATGCCCACGCCTACTTCGTCGAAATAGCGACCAACAAAGCGCGGCTCTAGGCATTTTCCGATTTTCGTGAAATGAATGTAGACACCGACATACGCCACTATTTCTTTTGAAAAATTAGGAATATAAAAATCGTCGTTATTCCTAAGCAATGTATTGTCGGGATAACACGCAATAGCTCCATCAAGCTTTACCTCCGAACGTCCATATTCTAATGCGAGTATTTTCATACGTTATTTATTTCCAAACGTGCGCAATTTAATGGCTGTAATAACTTGTTTTGTATTTGAGAGAAATTCGCCATTCATCATCCAACTGTAATAACTTGGATCTTTCGTGAACACCTCAGCAACAATTTGTCCTTTGTATTTACCAAAATTGAAAATTTCTTGCTTTTTGTCGTTAAAAATGATTCTTCCGGCAAAATCCACATTATTTGTATGGTGTGTGTATTCGCTCAAAAAATCAACGTTATTTTCCACATCAGAATATCTATCTAATTGTGCTTGAAGTACTTCGTAAGTTGCTTTAGTATCGGCATCGGCACCATGAGCACCTTCCAAATCTTTCTCGCAATAGAATTTATATGCAGCTGAAAGTGTTCGAGGTTCTTTCTTCAAATACAATACCTGTACATCTACGAATTTGCGTTTTGACCAATCAAATTGGATATCTGCACGTGAAAATTCTTCTGCCAAAACAGGCACATCAAATTTATTGGAATTGTAGCCCGCTATATCGCAATCGTCAAGCAATTGTGCTATTTCTTTTGCTATTTCTTTAAATGTAGGCTGATTTGCTACATCGGCATCGGTAATATGATGTATGGCTGTAGATACTTCAGGAATCGGCATTCCAGGATTCACTCGGCGTGTAATAGACGTCTCATCTCCGTTTGGCATTACTTTGAGAATTGAAATCTCAACAATTCTATCACTTACAATATTGAGTCCCGTGGTTTCAAGATCGAAAAAAGCGATAGGTCTAGTTAATTGTATTTTCATAATCTAAAAATGAAAAAGAGTGACGAAAAACCTTCATCACTCTTTGTTCCTATACATTGTTATTTATTAAATCATCATTGGCATAAGTAACATAAGAACGTCTTCGTTCTCATCGTCTTTGTCAACAGGCATAATTAAGCCGGCACGTCCTGGGTCAGACATTTCAATTGTTACGTCTTCGCTGTTGATGTTGTCCAAAATGTTTAACAAGAATTTTGACTTAAATCCTATTTGCATATCATCACCTTCGTATTGACAATTCAATTCTTCTTTTGCAGAACTTGCATAATCAATATTTTGAGCAGAAATCATCAAACGAGTACCTGACATTTCCAAACGAGTAAGATTATTTGAAGGATTTGAGAAGAAAGCTACACGACGTAATTTAGAGTAGAAATCTGCCTTATTGATAATCAACTTATTAGGATTTTCTAACGGAATTACGGCAGCATAATTTGGATATTTACCATCAATCAAACGGCAATTCAAAATAGATTGAGCCATGGTAATTACCACTTGTTTTGAATCAAATTCTACCTTTACATCTGCAGTTTCCTTTGCTAAAATATTTTTCAACAAATTAGCAGGTTTTTGAGGGAAAATGAACGATGCTTTTGTTTTTGATTTGATATCTGTGCGAGTATAACGAGCCAATTTGTGAGAATCAGTTGCAACAAAACGAAGATGTTCTGGAGTTAATTCAAACAAAATACCCGTAAGCATTGGACGAGCATCGTCATCTGATGAAGCAAATGCTGTGCTAGTTATAGCCTTACGCAATATGTCTGGAGCGATGGTAAATGAAGATATAGAAGCTGCATCATCTGACTCACCAAGTGGTTGTGTTTTTGGAAAATCTTTACCATTGGCACCTGCAATAGTATATTTACCACTTGCAGAGAAAATATCAATTTTGTAATTCGTTAAATCAACTTTAAAAGTAAGCGGTTCGTCTGAGAACAAGCCTAACATATCGGTCAATTTTTTTGCTTCAATTGCTATAACACCTGCACCTTTTACATTTTCCAACTCTAGTTTGGTTTCCAAACGAGTTTCCAAATCTGAAGCCTCAATTTTCAATACATTTCCTTCTAGAGTAAAAAGGAAATTATCCAAAATTGGCAACGTGTTTTTAGAATTAATTACGCCCTTTATTGTATTTAGTTGGCTTAGTAAATTAGATGTTGAAACTATAAATTCCATACTTTTTATCTTTTGAGTTTAATGATTAAGTGAATTATTTGTTATACATCAAGATTAGCATATTTTGCATTTTCTTCAATGAATTTACGACGAGGAGGAACTTCCTCACCCATCAACATTGCAATAGCTGCATCGGCAGCACCACTATTTTCAATAGTAACTTGACGCAACATACGATTTTCAGGACTCATAGTCGTATCCCACAATTGTTCTGGGTTCATTTCTCCAAGACCTTTGTATCGCGTTACAGTAACAGCTTTTTCCGGGTCACGTCCGGCACTGAATTCTTTTATTGCTTCTTCACGTTGTTTTTCTGTCCAGCAATAGCGTTGTTCTGTTTTCTTTGACTTTGATTTCACTAAATACAACGGCGGGCAAGCAACGTATAAATATCCTTTCTCTATCACTTCTTTCATGTAGCGATAAAACAACGTCATTACTAATGTTTCAATGTGACTTCCGTCCACGTCGGCATCACACATGATAATGATTTTGTGGTAACGAATTTTATCAACATTTACCGCTTTGCTATCTTCATCGGTTCCGATAGTGATACCCAAGGCTTTCATAATGTTGCTAATTTCTTCACTTTCATAAATACGGTGAACCATTGCTTTCTCAACATTCAAAATCTTACCACGCAAAGGTAAAATAGCTTGTGTATGACGGTCACGACCTTGTTTTGCAGAACCACCTGCAGAATCTCCCTCCACAAGAAACAATTCGCATTTTTCAGGGTTGCGATCAGAACAATCGGCTAATTTCCCTGGTAATCCTCCACCCGTCATTGCCGACTTACGTTGTACATCGCGAGCTTTTCGAGCTGCAATACGAGCTCTCGCAGCAAGCAATACTTTGTCAACTATTGTTTTTGCTTCTTTTGGATGTTCTTCCAAATAATACGTCAACATTTCGCTCACCGATTGGTCTACCGCCAACGAAACTTCTGAGTTTCCTAGTTTTGTCTTGGTTTGTCCTTCAAACAATGGTTCTTGAACTTTCACAGAAATAACAGCAGTCAATCCTTCACGGAAATCATCTCCACTGATTTCAATTTTCTGTTTTTCCAACACGCCTAAACCATCAGCATATTTTTTAAGAGAGCGAGTTAAACCACGACGAAAACCTTCCAAGTGAGTACCGCCTTCTATTGTATTGATATTATTTACATATGTATGTACATTTTCACTATATGAAGTATTGTAACGCAATGCTATCTCAACCGGAATACCATTTTTAGTAGTATCAATGTATACAACATCATCAAACAATGGTTCACGTGATCCGTCAAGGTATGTTGCAAATTCCTTCAAACCTTCTTTAGAATAGAAAACAACAGTTTTTGGCTCACCTTTTTCATCTAGAACTTGTTTGTCAGTTAATTGCAAACGAACACCTTTGTTCAAATAAGCCAATTCACGCAAACGGTTTTCCAATATATAGAATTGAAACTCTGTAGTTGAAAAAATAGAATCATCTGGCCAAAAAGATACTTCTGTTCCTTGGTCTTCTGTTTCCCCCAACTCTTCTACTGTTGTAATTGGTTTACCTTTTGCATATATTTGACGATACTGTTTACCGTCACGACAAACAGTTACTATACATTTCGTAGAAAGTGCGTTAACACAAGAAACACCCACACCGTGCAAACCACCGGAAACTTTATATGAAGATTTATCGAATTTACCGCCAGCATGAAGCACTGTCATTACAACTTCCAATGCTGATTTATTCTCTTTTGTGTGCCAATCTACTGGAATACCACGACCATTATCGCGCACCGTGATTGAATTATCTTCATTTATTGTAACCTCAATATGACTGCAATATCCGGCCAAAGCCTCATCTATAGAGTTGTCAACAACCTCGTACACTAAATGATGTAATCCTCTTTCGCCAATATCGCCAATATACATGGCCGGACGTTTACGAACGGCCTCCAAGCCTTCAAGTACCTGAATACTGTCACCAGTATAAGCATTCTTTTTTTCTTCTGACATTACTTTTTATTTTAATCTAATGATTTACAACACATTACAACGTACACTTCGTTTTTGTAAGAAATGCAAGCGAATGTACAAAAAAGTGTGTTTTTGGAGGGTAACTTCAAAAACAAAGTATTGAAAAGTTATCAACAACATCGAATTTATTTGAGTAACGGTTTAAGTAAATATTCAAGGCCATTGAGCTTTATTTCGTATATAAGTCCCAGTAATTGCCCTATTTTGCCCTGTGGAAATCCTTTTTCGTGATACCATGCCAAATATGGTTCGGGTAAATTACACAAAAGTACTCCCTTATATTTTCCATACGGCATTTTTGTAGTTACCAATTCCATTAACTCATTCTGTTCCATTCTCTTTTCTTATTTGTGTGACTCAAAATTATTAAGAATCTTCTGGAATAGCCTATTCCATTGTATTTCTTACGCATTTCAATTTACAAAAAATAAACGAATTTTCTTAATTAATATTGTGAATATCTGGTGAATATGTTTTACAAAGAGAAACCAAAGCTGTTTGTTAAAAATTTTACTTTTGTGCAAAATAAAATTATGAATTCTCCTACGATTATACATCCATATTTGATTGCAGCAATAGTCATAGCATATTTCGGATTATTGATTTTAATTTCCCACATAACCTCTCGCAAAGCGAATAACGAATCTTTCTTTACCGGAAACCGCCAGTCGCCATGGTATGTTGTGGCATACGGCATGATTGGAGCATCGTTGTCGGGCGTTACATTTATGTCGGTTCCCGGCTATGTACAAACAACGCAATTTACCTATTTTGGGGTTGTTTTTGGATACTTATTTGGCTACGCTGCCATAGCTTTAATTTTACTTCCACTATACTACAAGCTCAACCTTACGTCTATCTATACATATCTTGCGAAACGTTTTGGGGAAAACTCACAAAAAACGGGTTCTTTCTTTTTTATAATTTCACGCCTCATTGGTTCTGCATTGCGCATGTATTTGGTAGTGTACGTATTGTATGAATTTGTTTTCAAAAGCATAGGAATACCTTTTTGGGTTCTGGCATTGGCGTTTATTGCACTCATATTAGTTTACACGTTCAAAGGTGGCATCAAAACAGTTGTTTGGACCGACACACTACAAACTACATTTATGCTTTTAGCTACAGTTATTACAGTATTTTGCCTGCTCGACAAAATGGATATTTCATTTATTGACATGATGAAACAAGCCGGAGAAAAAGGATACACCAAATTGATTGAAAGCGATTGGCGTTCCAATAATTATATTGTAAAACAAATACTGAGTGGCGCATTCATTACCATAGCAATGACAGGCTTAGACCAAGATATGATGCAGAAAAACTTAACATGCCGTTCGTTGCGTGATGCTCAAAAAAATATGTTCAGTTTTAGTTTGTCACTCATTTTTGTAAATTTAATGTTCCTTGTATTGGGTGTTGCATTGCTCTTTTATTCTTCACAAACGGGCTTTGAACTTCCTGAAAAATCCGATAGCATATTTCCGGCCATTGCATTTCATTTAAATGCAGTCACAGGCATTGTGTTTACAATTGGTTTAGTTGCAGCAGGGTACTCAAGTGCCGATGGAACTCTTACCTCACTTACCACAACATTCTGTTTTGATATTTTAAATTTTGATAAAGCGGAAAAATATGATGAAAACAAAAAAACTAAAATTCGCAAAAGAACACATATCATATTTGCAGCGATTTATTTTGGTATCATTATTTTGTTCCGCCCTTTCCACAACGATTCTCTTATCAAAACTTTGTTTGACATTGCTGGCTACACCTATGGTCCGTTGTTAGGTTTGTTTACGTTCGGTCTCGTAATCAAAAATCGCATAGTCAACGACAAATTTGTTCCAATTATCGCCATTTTGTCGCCAATCATCAGCTACATAGTAAGTATGTACTCTGAAGTATTATTCAACGGATATAAATTTGGGTTTGAAATACTCATTTTCAATGCACTTATCACTATTATTGGATTATTTTTTATAAGCAAACGAAACACGGTAAAACTAGCATAATATGGCAGAGAAAAAAAGTATCGTAGAATTAGTGGCAGTCGTTGTAGAACTATGTTCCACACTCGAATCAACAAGTTCTTTCTCGAAAAAAGCATTTATTGATAAAACGCACAAACTACTGGCTCTACTCTACATGAAAACAACAATTTTGGCAAACGATTTTGAAGCAGAAGATAGCTGCGAAAAATTTGTTACCGAAAAAGACTGGGAATACATTAGACAACTAGTAGAAACAAAACTTGGTCCGGACGACAATCGCATAGAAATAATTGAGCCCGACAATTACACGAGCGGCGAAAGCATTGAAACCTATATTTCGGAATGCTTTGCCGACATTTTTCAAGATGCTCGCAACTTTGCAGAATTGTGCAAAGACACGTCCGACGAAGGACTACAAGCTGCTGCAGCTGAATTTATTATGAACTATAAATTATATTGGGGAACCAGAGCACTCGCTATCATGAACGAATTTCATAATTTATTATATGCTTCAGATTCTACCATAGACAAAGAAAACGAATGACATATCCAGAAATTACAACAATTAGCAAAGAAGAACTAGAAAATTACCCTGTTCGCGCCTTTGAAGGTACGATTCACGTTGTTGACGACCTAGACAAAGCTGAAAAAGCCGCGGAATTCTTGTCAACACATAGCGAACTTGGTTTTGACACAGAAACGCGTCCGTCTTTTACCAAACACAAAACAAATTCGGTAGCTCTCCTCCAACTGAGCACCGAAACGGATGCATTTCTTTTCCAACTCAGAAAAATTGGAATGCCCTTGTCTGTCGTTAAATTGCTAAGTGCAGAAAATATTGTAAAAACTGGCGTCGCTGTGCATGATGATGTGCGATGCTTGCAAAAATTACGTGATTTCACCGCAAACAACTTTATTGACTTGCAAACGATTGCAAAGCAGTTGAACATTGATGCCATGGGTTTAAAACGGCTTACGCCCATTGCTCTTGATTTTCGCATTTCAAAACGTCAACAATTATCGAATTGGGATAACAATGATTTGACCGAAGCTCAAAAACTCTACGCCGCAACCGATGCGTGGGTGAGCCTCAAAATATACCAAAAACTGTTACCATATACCCTATGATAAAAATAACATTACGACCGGGCAAAGAACAAAGCAGCAAGAGATTACATCCTTGGATATTCTCTGGTGCTATTCAAAAAATGTCAGCCACACCCAAAGAAGGCGATTTGGTACAAGTGTTTTCTGCCGACAACGAATTTTTAGCCATCGGACATTACCAAAACTCGTCAATTGCCGTGCGCATACTCAGTTTTGACGACATTGCGATAGGCCAAGCATTTTGGGACGAAAGAATTGCTTCGGCCTATAATTATCGCAAACAACTCGGACTGACAGATTCTTCCGAAACAAATTGTTATCGTTTGGTTCATGGCGAAGGCGACAATCTTTCGGGATTAGTTGTAGATTTTTACAACGGAACGGCCGTAGTGCAATGTCACTCCGTGGGAATGTATCGAAACTTAGACAACATTGTTTCGGCACTCAAACAAACCATGGGCGAAAAACTCGCTGCAATCTATAATAAAAGCGAAGGCACACTCCCATTCAAAGGCGGAATTGAATGCAAAGACGGTCTGTTGTGGGGAGAAATTACTACCGAATTGGCAAAAGAATACGGCAACACATTCTTTATAGATTGGATACAAGGACAAAAAACCGGTTTTTTCATTGATCAACGAGAAAATCGCAAACTTGTAGAAAAATATTCACAAGGAAAGACCGTACTCAACACATTCTGCTACACCGGCGGATTTTCGGTATATGCACTCTGCGGTGGCGCAAGCAAAGTTGTCTCTGTGGATTGCTCAGCACGCGCTATTGAGCTTACCGACAAAACCGTTGGACTCAACTACCCCGATTCAAACCATCAATCTGTCGTAAGCGACACGTTCAAATATCTGGACAACAACAAAGATGAGTTTGACCTTATAATCCTTGACCCACCTGCATTTGCAAAACACAACAAAGTGCTCAACCAAGCACTACAAGGCTATAAAAAATTGAACATGAAAGCCATACAACAAATTAAAAAAGGTGGCATCTTGTTCACATTCTCCTGCTCACAAGCAGTAAGCAAAGAAGAATTCCGCAAATCGGTATTTGCAGCGGCAGCCAACACAAAACGCAAAGTGCGCATTTTGCACCAACTTACCCAACCTGCCGATCACCCTATTAGCATTTATCACCCTGAAGGAGAATATCTAAAAGGATTGGTTTTGGAAATAGAATAAACACGTCTGGAAAAATCTAAAAAACACTATACATTTTATACTATTTTTAGACTCTCATTCTTTCTCTAAATCAGATTTATTTTTAATTTTGGCGTAATTATAAATTTAGATAACATTTAACAAATGGACAAAGAAATACTCAACAAAGCTCAACAATGGCTTGACGGAAATTATGACGAAAAAACGAAAAAGGAAATTCGTCATTTAATTGAGACCAATGACCCTGAGTTGGAAAACGCTTTTTACCAAAATCTTGAATTTGGAACCGGTGGTTTGCGCGGAGTTATAGGCGTTGGAACCAACAAAATGAACATCTACACTGTTGGTATGGCTACACAAGGTTTTGCGAACTACATAAAAAAAGCAACTCCTAATGCAGAACAAATTAAAGTAGCAGTTATCCACGATTGCCGTTTACGCAGTCGATTATTTGCTGAAACTACAGCCAATATTTTTGCGGCCAACGGATTCAAAGTATTTCTTTCAAAAGAACTTCGCCCAACTCCTGAATTGTCATTTGCAATTCGTCATTTGGGATGCCAAGCGGGTGTAAACATTACCGCTTCTCACAATTCCGCAAAATACAACGGTTACAAAGCATATTGGTCAGATGGTTGCCAATTGATTCCGCCTCACGACAATAATGTAATTGCCGAAGTAAATAAAATTAAAAGCGTTGATGATGTAAAATGGAAAGGAAATCCAGAAAACATCACATTGTGGGACGAAGAAATTGACTGCCCATACATTGACGCAATCAAAAGATTGTCAATCAATGGTGACATTATTAAGGAACAAAAAGACTTAAAGATTGTATACACTCCTATTCACGGAACAGGTATCAAATTGGTTCCACGTGTACTCAATGAATTAGGTTTTGAAAATGTTCACGTAGTTGAAGAACAAGCAATTGTTTCAGGAGAATTTCCTTCATTACGCAAACCGGGTATTGGCGAAGTAAAAGAAGAAGATTTCAATTCAGAAACAGAATGGTTGAACAAAATTCACGAAGTTACCGGTTCTCCTAACCCAGAAAAAGAATCGGCAATGAAACTTGCCATAGCAAAAGGTAAAGAAATGAATGCCGACATTATTATGGCAACTGACCCTGATGGCGACCGTGTTGGTATTGTTGTAAAAAATTCTGAAGGAGATTACGTAATTCTTAACGGAAACCAAACAGCAACCGTTCTTACACAATATTTACTTTCAGCTTGGCAAAAAGCAGGCAAAATACAAGGCAAAGAATTTGTGGTAAAAACTATCGTTACAACAGAATTAATCACAGACCTCTGCGAAAAATTTGGCGTAACAATGTTTGACGTTCTTACTGGATTCAAATACATTGGAGAAAAAATCCGTGTATTGGAAGGTAAAATGCAATACATTGGCGGTGGCGAAGAAAGTTACGGTTACTTAGCCGGCGATTTCGTTCGCGACAAAGACGCTGTAAGTGCTTGCGCTCTTGTAGCAGAAGCAGCTGCTGTAGCAAAAAATGAAGGAAAAAGTTTGTACGATGTTCTTGTTGAAACATACGTTGAATATGGCATGTACAAAGAATCTCTCTACTCTATTGAAAAAGAAGGAAAAGCAGGAAAAGAAGCTATCCAAGCCATGATGGAAGCATTTAGAAGCAACCCTCCAAAAGAATTGAATGGTTCGCCAATCGTGTGCATCAAGGATTATGGAAACGCTATCACAACTGATTGCAAAACAGGAAAAACCGAAAAAATCGATCTACCAAAATCAAACGTATTGCAATTCTTCGCAGAAGATGGTTCTAAAGTAACAGCTCGCCCTTCGGGAACTGAACCGCTTATTAAGTTCTACTTTGGAGTGAAAACAGACATTGCAAATAAAGAAGAACTCAAGAAGGCTCAATCCGATTTGGATAAAAAAATTGAAGGACTCAAAAAGTCATTGGGAATATAAGTTTTAAGGAGAGGCGTGCAGAAAGCGTCTCTCTCAGTTTTTAACCTGAATATAGTTTGGTATGGATTTCATAAAATATTTCAAAGAAAAAGCTAAAACAAACATACAAAAAATCGTTTTGGCAGAAGGCACGGAAGAACGTACGCTCAAAGCCGCAGACATTGTTATCAAAGAAGGATTTGCTGATATTATAATCTTATCAAAACCTGATTTTATTGCAAAATTCGCAAAAGATAATAATCTCACCTATTTGCCTAAAGCAACGATTATTGATCCAGAAAATCATCCTAAAAAGGAAGAATATGCGAACTTGATTTATGAACTTCGCAAAAGCAAAGGAATGGATATGGAAACGGCACGCAAAACCATTCAAAACCCACTCTATCTTGCTACTACAATGATTAAAGCAGGTGATGCCGACGGTGAAGTTGCGGGTGCAGAAAACTCTACAAGCAATGTGCTTCGTCCTGGATTTCAAATCATAAAAACAGCTCAAGGCACAGGAATTGTTTCTGGTGCGTTCCTCATCATTTTTAAAGATAAAGAATATGGCGAAGACGGTGTATTTTTATTTGCTGACTGCGGTGTAAATCCATATCCTGATGAAAAACAATTGGCAGAAATTGCAGTAACTAGCGCCAAAACAGCACAAGACTTGATGGGCATGGAACCTCGCATTGCTATGTTGAGTTTCTCTTCACACGGAAGTGCATCGCACGAAACGGTTGACAAAATAGTAAACGCAACTAGAATTGCTAAAGAAATGAATCCAAACTTGATAATCGACGGAGAACTACAATTAGACGCAGCTATAGTTCCAAATATTGCAGCTAAAAAAGCTCCAGAGAGCGTTCTTAAAGGTCGTGCCAACGTTTTGGTTTTCCCTGATTTGAATGCAGGAAATATTGCATACAAAATGGCACAACGTTTTGGACATGCCGAAGCGTATGGACCAATTCTACAAGGCTTGGCGGCTCCTATCAACGACTTGTCACGCGGATGTTTCGTATCAGATATTGTAAACGTTATTGCAATCACAGCAACACAAGCAATTAATAGCAAAAAACAATAATATTCACCATAGAGATGTCATACACAATGACATCTCTTTTTAAAACCCTAACTGACACATGAAAATCTTAGTTCTAAATTGCGGAAGTTCTTCAATCAAGTACAAATTGTTCAACATGGAGAACGAAAGCGTAATCAGTCAAGGTGGCGCAGAACGTATCGGACTTGATAACGCATTTGTAAAAATTACAATGCCCGATGGCAGTAAGAAACAAATCATGCACGACATGAAAAACCACAAAGAAGGTGTAGGTTTCGTGCTCGCACTTCTTACCGACCCTGAAATTGGAGCAATCAAAAGTCTTGATGAAATTGACGCAGTTGGTCATCGTGTTGTTCATGGCGGCGAAAAATTCAATAAAAGTGTGCTCGTTGACGAACACGTAGAAGAAGTTATAAAAGAACTCTGCGACCTTGCTCCTGTTCATAACGCAAACAATTTGCATGGCATTAAAGCAGTACAAGAATTAATGCCAAATATCCCACAAGTATCGGTATTTGATAACGCTTTCCATAGCACAATGCCTGACTATGCATATTTATATGCTCTTCCTTTGGAATGGTATGAAAAATGGCACGTACGTCGCTATGGATTCCACGGAACTAGCCACCGCTATGTAGCACAACGCGTATGTGAATTTCTTGGGAAAGACATCAAAACACAACGCATCATCACATGTCACATTGGTAATGGAGCAAGCATTTCGGCAGTAAAATTCGGAGAATGTATTGACACATCAATGGGGTTAACTCCACTTGCAGGACTTATGATGGGAACTCGCAGTGGCGACGTTGATCCATCTATCCTTACCTATCTTATGCAAAAGTTAAACAAACAACCACAAGAAATGGTTGAAATGATGAACAAAGAATGTGGTGTTCTTGGTGTTACAAAACTATCAAGCGACATGCGCGATATAGAACAAGCCGACAAAGATGGCAATAAACTTGCTCACCTTGCTCTTCAAATGTATAACTACCGTATCAAAAAATACATTGGTGGATATGCAGCAGCTATGGGTGGTGTTGATATCATAGTTTGGACTGCTGGTGTTGGTGAAAACCAAGAAGGCGTTAGAATGGATAGCTTAAGCGACATGGAATACATTGGAATAAAAATGGATGCTGAACGCAATCACGTGCGTAGCCAGGAAGCAATTGTATCAGCAGAAGATTCAAAAGTAACAGTTTGTTTAATTCCAACAGATGAAGAACTAATGATTGCTCGTGATACATATGATCTCGTTGCAAACAAATAAGTGTTTTTATAAAACATTGACAATGAAGAGGTTTCTATATCTTCTCAGCATCCTATCTTCGCAGGCAATTTTTAGTGCCTGCGAAGATGATGTAGAAATAAAGACAGGCGATGCTTACGACATCTCAGCAGTATACGCATCGGTGTCTTGTGAAATAGAATCTGACGACATTTCCTTAGATGAATGCAAAGAAATTGGGGTTCTATACAGCACCTCTCGCAGTACTGTTGAAGATGGAGCAGGTACAGAAGCAACTACGAAGAATTTTCAAGGAAACACATACATCGTAACCTTATCGCTCAGTGATTTAAAAGGGCCACAACCGGATACTAAATTCTACTATTGCGGTTACATTCGCGTTCACAACGATTACTATTACGGAAATATAAAATCTTTCCGTACTCCGGAAAATTAATATTTGGCAGTAGAATGATACAATACGAAGAATTTGAATTACAAAATGGACTACATTTTATAGTCAATATTGACAAAACAACACCATTTGTTGTGGTAAACACACTATACAATGTAGGTTCCAAAGACGAATTGCCCGAACGTACCGGATTTGCTCATCTTTTTGAGCACCTCATGTTCGGCGGTTCTAAACATATACCTTCGTTTGACACCCCTCTACAAAAAGTTGGTGGAGAAAATAATGCATTTACTACAACCGACATTACCAACTATTACATCACAGTTCCCAGTCAAAATTTAGAGACTGCATTTTGGTTGGAATCAGATAGAATGCTGGAGTTGGATTTTTCACAGAAAAGTCTTGATGTTCAGCGAAATGTAGTGTGCGAAGAGTTTAAACAACGTTACTTAAATCGTCCCTACGGCGACATAACGCTCCTTCTTCGGCCATTGGCCTACAAAGTTCACCCATATCAATGGGCAACAATAGGAAAAGAATTGAGTCATATAGAAGAAGCTAACATAAAAGAGGTAAAAGACTTTTTTTATAGCCACTATGCACCCAATAATGCAATAATTGCAATATCGGGAAACGTGTCGCTTAAGACGGTGAAACTATTGGCAAAAAAATGGTTTGGTCCTATTCCACGCCGAAATATTGCAACACGCAATTTACCTATAGAACCGACACAAACCGAAAAACGTACACTTACGGTAGAACGTGACGTGCCAGCATCGTGCATTATCAAAGTATTTCACATGTGCGGTCAACTTGAAAATGACTTTTATACAACCGATTTGATTTCAGACATACTTTCTAATGGAAATTCATCTAGACTTTACCAAAAGTTAGTACAAGACCAAAAATTGTTTAGTGACATAAATGCCTATATATCAGGAGAAATTGACCCAGGATTGTTTATTATTTCAGGTAACTTGAATCCATCTATTTCTATGGATGCAGCAGAAAAAGCCATTCTAAGTGAATTACAGAAAATACGTGAAGGCTTTGTTTTTGACTATGAACTACAAAAAGTTAAAAACAAATTTGAAAGTTCAACAATCCTGAATGAAATTGACGTGCTTTCTAAATCAAGAGCGCTCGCATACTACGCAAATTTAGGGGATACAAATCTTGTAAACACGCGACTTCAGAATTATTCAGACGTATCTCTTGTTGATATTAAACGAGTTTCGGATACACTTTTTGCAGAAACCAATGACACAACACTTTACTATAAGTCAAAAAACAATCAATAGTTATGCAAATTCGAAGATTACAAAGAGGAAAAGAACCAAAATATAAGGTTATCAAAAACTTATCATTGCTTCGAGCAGAAAAGTTTGTAACAAATAATGGTATTCCTATTTATCTTTTGCCTTTGCAAGATCAAGAAGTTGTTAAAATTGATTTTATGGTAAAGGCCGGCGATTACCAAGCTCTATCAAATCTCATTCCTCTTTCTACCTTAGCAATGTTGCAAGAAGGTTCTCTTGCTTTGAATGCAGAACAAATTGCGGAAAAATTAGATTTCTTAGGCGCATATCTATTCTCCAACTCTAATCAAGATTACGTAACCATCAGTGTTTGCTGTATAGAAAAGCATTTAGCTGAAGTTGTCAATGTTGTCTCCGATTTTCTTTTTGCTCCAACTTTTCCCGAAGATAAATTAGCTACTCATATACTCAAAAGACAAGAACAGTATAAGATTGATATTGAGCGAGTTGAAGTTCTTTCTCAGAAAATTTTCCGCCAAGCATTGTTTGGCAAAAATCACCCTTATGGCGCTGCATGCGAATTGGATGATTTTTCAAAAATAAATAGACAAGACCTTATTGATTTTTATGAGAAATACTACGTGGCGGAAGGCTGTAAAATAATTATCTGTGGCAATCCAAAGTCGCCAGAAATAAAGAATCTTATTGCATATCTTAAAGAGAATAAGATTCGTACAAGCGACAACTACCCAAAAACTCCTATATTCCCTATAGAAGGCGACACGCAACTACGTCACCACATTCAAAAAGAAAATGCGGTACAATCGTCTATCAATATTGGTAAAGTGACTATAAACCGTACCCATCCTGACTTTATACCATTACGAATTTTGAACACCGTATTAGGTGGATACTTCGGTTCTCGACTCATGACTAACGTGCGTGAAGAAAAAGGCTACACATATGGCATTGGTTCCGGTGTAGTTTCATTACGTAATAGTGGTTATTTTATTATCACCTCGAGTGTGGGCAAAGATGTAGTACCACAAGCATTAGATGCAATATATTATGAAATAAAACGTTTACGTACTGAGTTGGTTCTAGAAAGTGAATTATCAATGGTTAAAACCTATATTCAATCTTCTCTCGTTAGAAATTTTGATGGCGCATTTGCAACGAGTGGCATGTTAGAAAAAGCATTGGAGTATGACTTTGATTACATTGACTACTATCGTAATTTTTGGAAAACAATAAACAAGGTGCAAGCAAAAGATTTACAAGAACTTGCAAATACTTATCTAAACGAAGACTCTATGTATGAAATTGTTGTTGGATAACATTCAGAAAACAATACTTTGTCTATTTCTTTGCTACACATCGGTGTTTACTTTTGCACAAGAAATAGACCCAACTGATGTTTCATACGTTTCTCTGAATCCATACACTTCTGAAGTTACCGTAAGTTGGTACAAAAGTGAGAGCCCGAATATAAAATTTGCCCGAATCCTCTATATATACGATGAAACTACACTTATCAAAGGAAAAGGAATTGTTGACATTACAGGCAACGAAGACAACTCTTTTGCGTTCAAAACCGATACCATAGCAATTTTCCCCTATAATGCAGATGAGCGCCCTATTTCTATTGCCGTAGATGCGTATTCGGAAAATGGCACAAATAGCACATCTTTGCGGGAGTACCACACAACAATGGTTTCTACCGCAAAAACGACTGTATGTCCATCGCAAATTTTGATTGCGTGGACCGGCTATTACGGATACGGAATTACCGTTGAAAAATATGAAATAATAGAATCAATTAACGGCTCGGAAGTTGTTGTAAAAGAATGCCTTCCATCCGAGAAAACCTGTCTCATAAATCTCAACGAAACCGCAGAACGTTTTTTTTATGTGAGAGCAACATTTCAAGACTGCCGAGGGACTTTGCAATTTTCAAATTCTTCAATGTGCTCCATAATAAAACCTATGCCAATCAGTCCTAAATTCATTAATGCCGAAAACATAAGCATTGACGGAACAGATGTGGCAATTACATTCAAATATGACACTGCTGCTGATTATAAAAACTATGTCGTATATAAATCAGAATTTGACACCAATCACTTTATTGGTATAGACACAATTACCTTAGATTCAAATAGTTCGCCCATATACATATACCACGACACACAAGCATATAAAAAAGACACTCTCGTGTTTTACAAATCCGCAGTGTTTGACAATTGTGGCATAAAATTGATTGAATCACAAATACTTACACCTATCCTACTCACAATTAGAGAAATTTCCGATGAACAAAATATGATAGAATGGACCAAAAACATTCCCTGGAATGAAGCCTCATACTATCGAATTTACATGTCGGAAAACAATGAAAGCGAACAACTTGTAGACTCAGTAACGAGTAATACTTATATATATATTGATTACATTGATGATGCCACACATAGTTTTTCACGATGCTACCATGTAGAATCAGTCAACAATTTTGTAACACCAAGTTACATTTCTTCGACCAATAGTGTTTGTTTAAATAAGGAATATAAAATATTGATACCGAATATTTTTAACCCCACAAGTGAGATAGATGAAAACCAAATATTTAAACCCAAATTTGCATTCATTACCGGAGAGTATTCCTTGAAAATCATAGACAGATTTGGGACTACAATCTTCACAAGCAACAACATAGAGATTGGTTGGGATGGAAAAGTTAAAGGCAAAATTGCCCCTACAGGAATGTACCAATATTCGATACAAATAACATTGCCAAACGGCGAAAACATTGACCGCCACGGAGTTGTACATCTAATTTATAATTAAGCGTAACCTTTGCTTATATTCAAAAAAAATATTTATCTTTGAAGTAGTTAAAATAAAGAGTCATGGCAGAATTTTCGCAAGAAGAAAAAGAACATATCCTACAAGAATTTGAGGATCTGTTAAAAAATTCTCCCAAATGCCATAAATCCGAAGAAACGGTTGCTCGCGTTAGAAAAGCCTTTGAGGTTGCAAATACCGCACATTATGGAACACGAAGACGTTCAGGCGAACCATACATTCTCCATCCAATTGCTGTAGCAAAAATTGTTTCCGAAGAAATAGGACTTGGCTCTAAATCTGTGATTGCTGCTCTACTACACGACGTAGTTGAAGATACCGATATTACTCTAGAAGACATCAATAACATGTTTGGGCCTAAAATCACCCAAATTGTTGATGGACTTACAAAAATTCGCGGTGTGTTGAAAAATAAAGAAGGGCAAGCCGAAAATTTCAAGAAAATCGTATTTACACTATCTGAAGACGTTCGAGTTATTATTATCAAATTGGCTGACCGTCTTCACAATATGCGTACTCTGAATTCTATGTCGCCAAAAAAGCAACAACGCATAGCCGAAGAAACGAATTCCTTGTTTGTCCCGATAGCACACCGTATGGGGTTCTACAAGATTAAAATGGAACTTGAAGATTTGTGTCTAAAATATCAAAACCCAACGGTTTACTTCGACATTTTACATCAACTCAAAGGCAGTGAAAAAAAACGCGTACACTACTTAAATCGTTTCTGCATTCCTATCATGATGACCTTGGAGCAGCACGACATTAAATACAATATCACAAGTCGCTCAAAATCAATGTCTTCTATATATGCGAAAATGCAAAATAAAAACATTTCATTCGACAATGTTTACGATGTTTTCGCAGTAAGAATTATTTTGATAGATGTGCCTGTAGAAGAAGAAAAAGCCATGTGTTGGCGCGTGTATTCATACATCACAGACAAATACACACCAAATCCCGAACGTTTGCGAGATTGGATATCAACTCCGAAAGACAACGGATACGAAGCTTTACACACAACCGTTATGGGACCGGATGGAACGTGGGTTGAAGTGCAAATTCGTACACAACGAATGGACGAAATTGCAGAACAAGGCTATGCGGCACATTGGAAATACAAAAATATTGACGGATTCGAGCAAAGTCAACTTGAAGTATGGATGAAACGCGTTCGTTCTTCCTTAGATAATCCTGATGAAGATGCATTAAAATTCCTAGATGATTTCAAACTCAACCTATACTCAACAGACTTGTTTGCATTTACCCCAAAAGGAGAAATGCACCGATTCCCTGTTAATGCCACCGCATTGGATTTTGCTTTTGAAATACATTCGGAAATAGGCTACCATGCCATTGGAGCAAGAATCAATAAAGAAAAAGTTGTCGGACTTGATTATAAACTTCAAAGCGGAGATCAAGTTGAAATACTCACATCAGATTCGCAAAAACCTAAAAAAGAATGGTTTAACATTATTTCTACCGTTAAAGCGAACAATGCGTTACAACAAAAATTCAGATTCGAAAAGAAACGAAATTTACTCCGTGGACAACAACTTCTTCCAAAACTACTAGAAGCAAAAAATCTACAACCTACCCCTACCATAATTGAAAAATTAGTAAAAGGCTATGGTCTTATTGATAGCAATGAACTCTACGAAAAACTTGGTGCAGAAGAACTTAACAAAATAAAAATTGAAGAGTATGCTACGAAAAAAAGAAAAAGCAAAAAAATACTATTTTGGGGACTAAAACTTTCAAAAAGCGATGATGTAGAAAATGGTGAAGAAGATGAAAACGTTAAAATCATTCACCATTCCACAAATTACACCATTGCAAACTGTTGCCACCCTATTCCCGGAGATGAAGTTATAGGATTTGCCTCCGAAAATGGATGGGAAATTCATAAACAAAACTGCCCTATAGCAATAGAACGGCAACTAAAAGAACCTGCTAAGCAAATTAAATGGATTAGCCGTCAAGAACAAGTATTTTTAGCGACAATTCTTCTGAAAGGAAAAGATAGAATTGGTATGCTTAATGAAATTTCAAACGTAATTTCCAACGTGCTCAATGTGAACATTAGAACCGTCCACATTGAAACAATGGAAAATGAATTTACCGCCCATTTCGATTTGTACATTCACGATAGTTCACAACTTAATATGTTGATGATGAATCTACAAAAAATCAAAGGAATGACAAAAGTGGAAAGAATTGAACAACAATAATATATAAAGAAAACTTTTAACAATAAACAAAAACATAGTGAGAAAATAGTTATCAACATTTCTCTAAAATTGAGTGTTGGTAGAGTTTTTTATCTATATTTACGTGGTTTTTGAATATTCTAAATAATAATTAATAATGAATGCAAAAATAAATGCTCAAAAGGCAGATGTCTTGTTAGGACTCCAATGGGGAGACGAAGGGAAAGGAAAAATCGTTGATGTACTAACTCCTAAATACGATATAGTTGCACGTTTTCAAGGTGGTCCGAATGCTGGTCACACATTGGTTTTTAACAATGTAAAACATGTGCTACATACAATCCCATCTGGTGTTTTCCGTCCTAATGCCATCAATATTATTGGAAATGGTGTTGTCATAGATCCCTTTATATTCAAAGAAGAAGTTGACAAACTCGCAAAACAAAACATAAACTTTACAGATCGACTTATTGTATCTTCACGAGCTCACCTTATCCTACCTTCTCACAAAGCTTTAGACGAAGCGTATGAAAATGCAAAAGGTGACAATAAAATTGGGTCTACAAAAAAAGGTATAGGTCCTACTTACACCGACAAAATTGCAAGAACAGGTCTTCGTGTTGGAGATATTTTAAACGATTTTGACACGAAATACAAAAACTGCAAACAAACTCACTTAGATATCCTTAAAAACTACTCATATTCGTTTGACATTGATGCATACGAAAAGGAATGGTTTGAAGGTATAGCGCTCATTAAATCACTAAAAATAATTGATAGTGAATTTTACATCAATGAAGCTATAAATAGTGGGAAAACAATGCTGTGCGAAGGTGCCCAAGGAACATTGCTTGACATAGAATTCGGTTCGTATCCGTTTGTTACATCATCAAATACCATAGCAGCTGGAGCTTGCACCGGACTTGGTCTTGCACCACAACGTATAGGCGAAGTTTTCGGAATATTTAAAGCATATTGTACACGCGTAGGCAGTGGCCCATTCCCTACCGAACTATTTGATGAAACCGGAGAATCTCTTCGCAAACACGGAGATGAATTTGGAGCGACTACCGGTCGTTCTCGCCGTTGTGGTTGGCTTGACTTAGTAGCCCTCAAATATGCTATCATGCTCAATGGTGTAACCCAATTATTCATGATGAAAATTGACGTTATGAACCAATTTGATACAATAAAAATTTGTACCGCATATAAATATAAAGGCTCTGTTATCAATTACTTGCCAAACGATTTGGAAAATGCAGAACCAATCTATACAGAATTCAAAGGTTGGAAGCAAGAATTGAACACATCTAACTACAACGAATTACCAAAAGAAATAATAGAATACATTGAGTTTATTGAAAAAGAAACAAATGTTCCAGTTAAAATAGTTTCAGTAGGACCAGATAGAGACAAAACGATTTTTAGATAAATACAAAGATATGAGCAATTCGATTATGCATACAGGTGTTATCCGTTGTATAAACGATGAAACAATTACGGTTGCGATTAGCGCGGAATCATCATGTGGAAATTGCCATGCCAAAACAATCTGTGGATTATCGGAAGTGTCGGAAAAACTCGTCTACGTCAAAAAAACAACAGAAAATCTTCAAATTGGCGATGAAATTCAAGTAGTAATGGATTCGGCATTAGGAACTAAAGCGGTGGTATTAGCCTATATACTACCGCTTTTTATATTAATAGCATCTCTTTTTATTTGTTTACAATTTACAAGTGAACTTATAGCAGCATTGGTGGCAATCTCTCTTTTAGTTTGTCATTTTTTTGTGTTACATAAATATAGAGACAAAATAGAGCGTAAATTTTCATTTTCTATAAAAAAATAAATTTTATGACAATACTTAACACAATTCTCCTTCTTTGTGCAATTGGCATATTCGTAGGGTTAACGCTATACTATGTTGCGAAGAAGTTTTATATCGAAGAAAATCCTCTATATGACGAAGTAGAAGCAATGCTTCCAGGTGCAAATTGCGGTGGATGCGGCCAACCTGGTTGCAGAAAATTAGCCGAAAAAATGGTTGAATCTCCTACTCTTGAAGGCTTATATTGTTCAGTAGCAGGTAGCGAAACGATGGATGCAATTGGTAATTTTCTTGGAAAATCTGTTCAAAAGAAAGACATGCAAGTTGCTGTTTTGCGTTGTGCCGGAGCTTGTGATAAGAGAACGAAACATGTAGCATACGAAGGAATTTCATCATGCGCATTTGCAGCAAATTTCTATGCTGGAGACACAGGTTGTTCATTTGGTTGTACCGGTTTTGGCGATTGCGTTGCTGCATGTCAATTCGGAGCAATGAAAATGAATCCTGAAACACATTTACCAGAAATAGAAACATCTCTTTGTACTGCGTGCGGAAAATGTGTTGCTGCTTGTCCAAAGAAACTATTGGAAATTCGTAAGACAAACAAAAAAGACATGAAAATCTATGTAGCTTGTTCAAACAAAGACAAAGGATTCCTTGCTAAAAAAGCATGTACCGTTGCTTGTATTGGATGTGGCAAATGTCAGAAAGTTTGTGCTAACGATGCAATTGTCATAGCTGACTCATTGGCATACATTGACGCTAACAAATGCAAATTGTGCAGAAAATGCGTTGAAGAATGCCCAACAGGTAGCATTATTGAAACAAATTTTCCTACTCGGAAGAAAAAAGAAGAATCTATCAATTAAATCGTCTGCGTATGAAAACATTTAAAATAGGCGGTGTACACCCAAAAGAAAATAAGTTGTCCAAAGGACAAAAAATAACACAAGCTCCCATACCTGAATTTGTTAGCATTCCTATGTCACAACATCTAGGAGCGCCAGCAAATCCTGTTGTTGCAGTTGGCGACAAGGTTAAAGTAGGTACAAAAATTGGCGAAAGCGTAGGTTTTGTTTCTGCAAACATTTTTTCATCCGTTTCTGGAACTGTTGAAAAAATTGATAATAAACCGGACGTATGTGGTTTTATGAAACAAACTATCATCATCAAAACTGATGGCACTGATGAATGGGAAGCAGCAATTGATCGTTCTCCTGAAGCAGTTCGAAATATCAATTTCACCCCTGAAGAAATCAAGGAAAAAGTAAAAGAAGCAGGTATAGTTGGTATGGGTGGAGCTACTTTCCCACTCTGCATAAAACTATGCCCATCAAAAGATGACACAATTACAGATTTGCTCATCAATGGTGTAGAATGCGAGCCATATCTTACCGCTGACGATGCTCTAATGCTTGAAAAAGCGGAAGAAATTTGTATAGGCATTGAAATTATGAAAAAAGCATTGAATGTGCCGGTTGCAAAAGTTGGTATTGAAAACAACAAACCGGAAGCTATCGCACAAATGAAAGCTGTAGCATCTACTTTTCAAGGTATAGAAATAGTTCCTCTCGAAGTAAAATATCCGCAAGGAAGCGAGAAACATTTAATACAAGCTCTTACTGGACGCGAAGTTCCTTCATGTAAACTACCGGCTTCGGTTGGTGTAATTGTGAGCAACGTGGCTACAACCTTTGCCGTATATGAAGCTGTTGTGAAAAACAAACCGCTTTTTGAACGCGTGGTAACAGTTACCGGTACTGATGTCAAAAAGCCTTCGAATCTCTTAGTACGTATGGGAACACCAGCAAGTGCATTACTGGATTTTGTTGGCGGACTTCCTGAAAACACAGACAAAGTAATATGTGGCGGACCAATGATGGGAAAAGCAATGATGTCACTTGATATACCTATCACAAAAGGTTCTTCGGGAATTCTATGCATGAACTCTGAAGAAACTCACAGAAAAAAAGAAACAAACTGTATTCGATGTGCTCGATGCGTTGATGGATGCCCTATGGGACTTGAACCATATTTACTTTACACATTATCAAAAAAAGGATTGTATGATCAACTCAACGAACATGATGTATTAAACTGCTTTGAATGTGGTTCATGCAGCTTTTCATGTCCGGCATACAAACCGTTACTTGACTATATTCGTTTAGGAAAAACTAAAGTTTTACAAATTCAAAAGAACGAACAAAAAGCGTCAACAGATAGTAAAAACGATAAATCTACAGAATTACAAAAAAAATAACGAGTATGTTAACCACCTCTCCGTCTCCTCATTATCAATCCGATACGAGCACCACAAAGTTGATGCGCAACGTATTGATTGCTCTTATTCCTGCATTTATATTTTCCCTTGCAGTATTTGGTTTGTCTGCACTAATATCAATGCTCACTGCCGTTGTTTCATGTTTGGCTTTTGAATATGCTATAAATCGTTTGCTTTTCAAAAACAAAGATTGCTCTATCAAAGATTGTTCAGCAATTATTACCGGCGTATTGCTTTCATTTAACCTTCCTAACGATCTTCCTCTTTGGATGATTGTTATTGGCAGTTTAATTGCCATTGGCATTGCAAAAATGTCTTTTGGTGGTATAGGTTGCAACATTTTCAACCCCGCACTTGTAGGACGTGTTTTCTTATTGATTTCCTTCCCTGCCGACATGACAACATGGTCAAAAGTTTCAAACTATGCAGTAGATGGAACAACAGGAGCGACTCCTCTTGGATTACTTAAAGAATGTATCACTACTAAAAAACCAATTATAGACCTTGATTTTCCATCTACACAAGATTTATTGTTAGGAAACATCGGTGGTAGCCTTGGTGAAATTTCAGTGATAGCACTTCTTATAGGAGGTTTGTATCTCATATTCACAAAAACAATTTCTTGGCATATTCCGGTAAGTGTTTTGGGAACAATGTTCATTTTCTCGGGTATTCTTTACCTTGTGAATCCTGAATTTAATGCAACCCCATTATTCCAGATTTGTGCTGGAGGTTCTATGCTTGGTGCTATATTCATGGCAACAGACTACACAACATCTCCTATGACAAGTGTAGGAAAAATTATTTTCGGTATTGGTATTGGCGCACTTACTATCATTATTCGCCAATATGGTTCATATCCCGAAGGTATGTCGTTTGCTATCTTAATTATGAATGCGTTGGTTCCTCTTATCAATAAGATTCAACCTCGCCATTATGGATTAAAAAAACAATAAACTATGGCAAAAATAGCTTCATCACTCAAAAATATGGTTATCGTACTCTTTGTGATAGCCTTTGTTTCTGGCTTATTGCTTGCGTACGTACAAAAAATTACTCTCGATCCAATTGCAAAAGTAAAACAGCAAAAACAAATTGATGCAATTGCTGTAGTTGTTCCTGCATTTGACAATAATCCTCTTGAAACAGCACAAGAAGTTATGATTCCTGAATATCAAGGCGAAAAAATGATGGTATATACCGCCATAAATCAAGGTGATACTGTTGGATATGCAATTTTAAGTTCTACAAACTCAGGTTTTGGTGGAAAAGTTGAAGTAATGATTGGTTTTAAACCAGACGGAACCATTTACAACACAGCTGTTACTGCACATCAGGAAACTCCAGGACTTGGCGACAAAATGACGGCAGATAAATTCCGTTCACAATTCATTGGATTTAACTGTGATACTCAAAAAGCACGTGTTAAAAAAGACGGTGGCGATGTTGATGCATTAACAGCTGCAACAATTAGTTCTCGGGCCTTTTGTAGCACGGTTAACAAAGCTTTCAAACTATTTTGCAATTTAACTTCGAAAAAAGCAAAAACAGACGTTGATGCAAAAACTTTTGCAACAAAAACGGAAGCTAATATGAATATGAATAAATAGGCTCAGTATTATAACCTGATAAAACAAGATGTTATGGCAAATATAAGTAACTTAACACGAGGTATCATAAAGGAAAACCCGATTTTCGTTCTTCTTTTAGGAATGTGCCCTACCCTTGGTGTTACAACATCGGGCACAAATGGATTGGGTATGGGAATAGCAACAATGTTCGTTCTTATCATGTCTAATGCTGTTATTTCTCTTTTTAAAAACCTAATACCAAATAAAGTAAGAATCCCCGCATTTATTGTCATCATTGCGACATTTGTAACATTAGTGCAATTTCTTATGGAAGCGTATGTTCCCGCTCTTTACAAACAACTAGGAATATACATCCCATTGATTGTTGTAAACTGTATCATTCTAGGTCGTGCTGAATCATTCGCTTCTAAAAATGGCGTTGTAGACTCAATTTTTGACGGTATTGGTATGGGACTTGGTTTTACCATGGCTCTTACGCTACTCGGTCTTATTCGTGAAATACTTGGTGCCGGTACGGTTTTCGGATACAATCCACTTGATTTGGAAGATCCTAAAACAATGTTGGTATTCGTATTGCCTCCGGGAGCCTTCCTTGTGTTGGCATACTTAATCGCAATCATTAACCCGAAAAAATAACATAAAATATATTGAACTATGGCATACATTCTTATCATAATATCGGCAGTATTTGTAAACAATATAGTTTTAAGTCAATTTTTAGGAATCTGCCCTTTCTTAGGCGTTTCAAACAAAGTGAACACAGCTTTAGGGATGTCGGGAGCTGTAATGTTTGTAATTGTACTATCAACATTAGTAACCTACATTCTCAACCAATACGTATTAATTCCGCTTGAACTAGAATTCTTACAAACTATCAGTTTCATCTTGATTATTGCATGGCTTGTGCAAATGGTTGAAATCGTTCTAAAGAAAGTTTCTCACTCTCTATACGAAGCATTAGGCGTTTTCTTGCCTTTAATTTCAACAAACTGTTGTGTACTTGGAGTCTCAATGTTGGCTCTTGATTTGCCAGCAAAATATTCGTTTGTAGACGGAAACTCTCTTGGTTTGGCTATTGTATTTGCATTTGCAAACTCATTGGCATTTGGATTAGCATTAGTATTGTTTGCTGGAATACGCGAACAAATTGCAATAACCGACGTACCAAAACGTTTAGAAGGAAAACCAATTTCTCTTATTGCTGCAGGCTTGTTAGCCTTAGCTTTTATGGGATTTTCTGGAATGGTTTAGTAAATTTTTACTCACCTACAACTTGAGCAGAAAACTGCAACAAGTTCCGAGAAGGTATTGTGTTTGAATATACAGCAACTTGTTTAGTTTTATTACCTAGACTTTGATGTTGTGTATCAAATTTCACTCTAATTTTCCCTTTCTCTCCTGGTTTTACAGGTTCTTTTGTCCATTCAGGAGTGGTACAACCACACGCAGCATCAACTTCTTGTATCTCAAGATTTACAGAACCGGTGTTGGTAAAAAAGAATGTATGCTCCACCACTTGCCCCTGTACAACTCGACCAAAAGCATACGTTTTGCTTTCAAACTTTATGCTTGTCAACGTATCAGTAGATACTGATGTTTTAGTTTCTGAACTCTTCGTGTTGCACGCAGCGCAAAGTCCCATAGCAATTATGGAAAAAAGAATTGTTCGTTTCATTGTTTTTCAATTAAACCTCGTCCAACTTTTTTAATAATGCCTTCTTTCTTTAAATCTTCGGCAACTTTATACATAATTCCGTTTACAAACTGACCACTTTTGCTTGTACTATACCATTTGGCCAATTCTATATATTCGTTCATCGTAACCGGAATTGGAATTTCTTTAAACACAATCATTTCTGTAATTGCTAATTGCATAATCACAATATCCAATTCTGCAACGCGCTCTTGCTTCCAATTCTTGAGGTTTTTATCAATATACTGATTTATCTCATCCCACTGTTTCACGGCTTGGGTAAACAATTTATAACCAAAATCATGAGTTTCGTTATCAGCAAACATGGGAAGTATATCTCCTCCATCTTGTTTTTTTTCTTCAAAATTCTTAATGGTTTTATCCACCATAGAAATAGAGTTGTCTATGTCATCATTCCAGAATATTGAATATTCTTCAAACGAATCAAACAATGATTCTGTTTCTGCAACCACATTTAAAAGTGCAGTACGAACCAACTGTTTGTCGGCTTGATACGAATCTTCTTGTGCTAAATATTCTGCGTAAAATTCAGAATCAATGATTGTCTTGAAAATTTCCTTGAACGCTGGTTGATAATTCATCAACGAAATTTTCATTGACGAAACTAAAGATTTGTATTGGGGATTGTTTTCAAGTTGTAAAAATACTCTATTGTTAGATAGACGCACCAAACGACGCCATTCTTTTTCATTTTTCAACTTACGGTCTTGAATTTGTGTAATGCGCAATTCTGCGTAATTACGCAATTCTGCCAATATTTCTAAGAACATAAGATATTGTTCGTAGGATTTTTTTAAACTAAACTCCAATTCTTTGTAAAACACTTCAAAATCGGGTTTTTCCTCCTTATGATAGGCATACAAAATTTGCAAGACTTTTATTCGAATCAAATGTCTTCCTATCATACTTATTGTTCTTTCCATAATTCAATGACCATTAAACAGTACAAAATTACATAAAAAAGGATAAAACTTATAAACAACACAATATTTTTTTTAAAAATATAGTTCTTCTTTCAACGTGATTTTATAATTTCGGTCAAAGTTTAAAAAGAATAAATTTTATATTGTGTATGGAAGATGATATTATAAAAAACAGCAGTTCCCATGTTGACATAATGGAACTTAACAATCGTATTCAACAAGAAAGTGCGTTTGTTGACTTGATTACCAACGAAATGCACAAAGTAATCGTAGGACAAAAAGAATTAACCGAAGGCCTTTTGATTGGCTTGCTTTCTAATGGCAACATTCTTCTTGAAGGTGTTCCGGGACTAGCAAAAACGTTAGCTATCAACACTTTGGCAAAAACCATTGCAGCTTCGTTTAGTCGCATCCAATTCACTCCCGACTTGCTCCCTGCCGATTTGCTCGGTACTATGATTTATAGTCAGAAAAACGAAGAATTTGTCGTTAAAAAAGGACCAATTTTCGCCAACTTCATTTTGGCTGACGAAATCAACCGTGCACCGTCAAAAGTACAAAGTGCGCTGCTCGAAGCCATGCAGGAAAAACAAGTTACTATTGGTGCTAATACCTACCCGCTTGCCGAACCGTTTTTGGTAATGGCTACGCAAAACCCAATTGAACAAGAAGGAACCTACCCGCTTCCCGAAGCGCAGGTTGACCGTTTTATGTTGAAAATAGTTGTTGGCTATCCGCAGAAAAACGAGGAGCAACAGATTATTCATCAAAATCTTCTCAAAATATATCCGGAGCCAAACAAAGTTGTATCTACCGAAGCAATCATAAAAGCACGCAAAATTGTGTCAGAGGTGTATATGGATGAGAAAATTGAGAAATACATTGTAGATATTGTATTTGCAACTCGTTACCCAGACCAATACAAACTCAAAGAATTGCAACCGCTTATTAACTTCGGGTGCTCTCCACGTGCCGGAATTTGTTTGGCAAAAGCAGCAAAAGCATACGCGTTCATCAAACGTCGTGGATATGTAATTCCAGAAGACATTCGTGCAGTTTGCCACTCCGTTCTACGCCACCGCATTGGTTTGACGTACGAAGCCGAGGCTGAAAACATTTCTACCGAAGAAATTATCACGAAAATTGTAAATGCTGTAGACGTTCCGTAATAAGGAAACGCACAAAATCGTTGTTATAACACAATGGAAACAAGCGAGTTACTAAAGAAGGTTCGAAAGATTGAGATAAAAACGAGAGGGCTCTCGCGCAATATATTTGCAGGAGAATACCACAGTTCGTTTAAAGGCCAAGGTATGGCGTTTAGCGAAGTTCGTGAATATCAATACGGCGACGCAATTCGAAACATAGACTGGAACGTAACGGCAAAACTGAACAAACCATACGTTAAAATTTTTGAAGAAGAACGCGAACTCACCGTCATGCTACTTGTAGATCTGAGCGGTTCGCAAGATTTGGGCTCACGCGTTCGTCTCAAACGTGAAATGGTGACAGAAATAGCGGCGACGCTTTCGTTTTCGGCTATTCAAAACAATGATAAAATTGGAATGCTCATTTTCTCCGATAAAATTGAGAAACTGATTCTCCCCCAAAAAGGAAGAAAACACATTCTGTATATCATTCGCGAACTACTAGAATTTGAACCGGAAAGTAAAGGAACGGATATTCCTGCTGCGCTCGAATATTTCACCAATATGATTAAACGCCATTGCACGGCATTTCTTCTCTCCGACTTCAACGACAAACACAATTTGAAAGATGCGCTCTCTATTGCCAAGCACAGACACGACGTGGTTGCAATTCGCGTATATGACAAATTGGAAGCTTCGTTGCCAAACATTGGCTTAATTCGCATTTCCGATACCGAAACCAACCAAGAAAAATGGATTGATGCCGGAAGTAAAGCAACGCGCGAAGCCTTTGCTGCCAATTACAATAGAAGAATGAAAGAACTTGACGATGCGTTTACAAAATCGGGCGTTGACCACGTTGCAATTCCTTGTGATGAAGATTATGTAAAACCGCTTATGACTTTATTCAAAAAACGCTCATGATAAAGAATCTATACATACTCTGTATTGCTTGCCTCTGTTCTGCAACACTTGCGTTTGCGAACGAACAGCCCACAATTGAAGCCTCTCTTGAGGCTGACACAATGCGCATTGGCGAACAACAACACGTAGTTGTTTCGGTTGAATTTCCCGAAAAACAAACGGTTGCATTTCCCCAACTTGTCAAAGCAATTTCGCACAATATTCTTATTGTTGATACCTGTACGTTTGATACGGTAAAAACCGACAAGAAAGATTTTCGAAAAATCTCTGCCACAATTCCCATTACGTGCTTTGACGCAGGAGAATATTCGTTTGAAATTGGTCCGTTTGTTTCTGAAAACGATTCGATTTGGTCAAAACCTTTGCAACTCTCAGTGCAAACCGTTGCGCTCGACTCTACCGATACTATTAAACCGATAAAACCAATTCGCCAGCCACTATATACTTGGAAAGATCATCTTCCATTGATACTCACAATCTTGGGCATTGTGGTGCTTTTGGCAGCCATCGTGTTTGGCATTTGGTACTTTAGAAAACATAGAAAACCGAAAAAATCGGGCGCAAAAGCAAAACACAAAGAGAAAGCCGATGTAAAAGCACTTCGCGATTTGGAAACATTAAAATCAATGAATCTCTGCGAAAAAGATGAATTCAAGTCTTTCTACACCGACCTTACCGACATTCTTCGTGAATATTTTGGCGACGTGCTTGGTATTGATACCTTTGAGAAAACCTCTGACGAACTCATCAACGAGGTTATCACAACCGGCAAACTGCCGTTTTCTGCAATTCAGAATCTAAAAATAATATTACAAGAGGCTGATTTTGTGAAGTTTGCAAAACACAAACCGACTATTGAAACAGGCAATTTGCACTATGGACTTGCCATATTCTGTATCAACGAGACAAAATATTTAATACAACAAATAGAAACGGAAACATCTGAACAAAAATGAAAGAAGCATTGTCTAACATACAATATTTCACCTACGAGAATCCGGAATATTTCTGGTTGTTTCTCCTTTTTGTGCCTATTATTGCTTGGTATATTTGCAAGCACACCAATCTTTTTGTTCACATAAAAACGGCTTCAATGCAAGACTTTGAGCAAATTCCGCCTTCAAAAATGGAGTTTCTCATTCATCTGCCGTTTGTCCTCAAACTGATTGCGTTGGCATTCATCATTCTTGCCCTCTGTCGCCCGGTTTCGGTTGACTCCTACTCCGATTCTACCACCTATGGCGTTGACATTGTTATGTCTATGGACGTTTCAACCAGTATGTTGGCCATGGATTTGAAGCCAAACCGAATAGAAGCAGCAAAAGACGTTGCGGCAAGTTTCATCAACAATCGCCCGTACGACCGCATGGGATTGGTTGTGTTTGCATCGGAATGCTTTACGCAATGTCCGCTCACAACCGACCACGTTACCTTGCTCAACATGCTTGACGATTTGGAATGTGGAATGCTTACCGACGGAACTGCTATAGGAATGGGACTCGCACTCGCCGTTAATCGTTTGCGCGAAAGCAAAGCCATAAGCAAAGTGATTGTACTTTTGACCGATGGCGACAATAACAGCGGAGATATAGAACCGACAACCGCTGCCGAATTAGCCGCAAAATATGGCATTCGCGTCTATACGATTGGCGTAGGAAGAAATGGTGACGTCCCCTATCCAACGCCTTACGGAACGCAGATGGTTCAAAACAGTTTTGACGAATCTGCATTGGTAAAAATTGCAAAAATGACCGATGGTTTGTATTTTAGAGCAACAAGTAAAAACGAACTCGCAAAAATCTATAAGACAATTGATTCGCTTGAAAAAACAAAAATCGAAGAGTATAAATTCACACAGAAAAAAGAGGAATTCGCACCATTCGTTTTGTTGGCTTTATTGCTCTTTGGTATTGAGTTCTTACTATCACAAACAATTTGTAAAAGATTCCCTTAACGATGAACGAAAATAATTTCAGATTTGCATATCCGGACCATTTATACGCCCTTATCGGTGTAGGAATTTGCATTGCCATTTTTGTTCTTTACAAATTCATCATCGCACGCAAACTCAAGCAGTTGGCCGACCCTAATTTATTGCCGATTCTTCTCCCCGATTATTCGCCATTTCGAAAGAATCTTAAATTCATACTTTGGATGTGCGCTATGGTATTTTTTATCATTGCATGGGCACAGCCACAATATGGAGTGAAGACGCAAAACGTGAAGAAAAAAGGCGTTGAAATTGCCATTGCGCTCGATGTTTCCAATAGTATGTTGGCAGAGGACATCAAACCAAATCGTATAGAGAAAGCAAAATTTTCAATTCAACGAATTATCAATCGTTTGGAGCAGAACAAAATAAGCATCATCACATTTGCCGGCGATGCGTATATACAACTCCCCATGACGACCGATGTTGGCGCATCTAAATTGTTTTTGCAGACAATCAACACCAACAGCGTAAGCAAGCAAGGAACTGCAATTGGCGCAGCAATTTCGAAATGCGTTCGTTCGTTTTCGGGAAATGATAAAGTTGCCAAAACCATCATCATTATTAGCGATGGCGAAAATCACGAAGACGATGCAATTGGCGAAGCAAAATTAGCGAAAGAAAAAGGCATAATCGTGAATACCGTTGGTATGGGAACAACATCCGGTGTTCCTATTCCTCTGAGAAATTCATACGGACAATCGAATTTCATGATTGACCGAAGCGGACAACCGGTTACCACAAAACTCAACGAACAAATGTTGCAGGAAATTGCCGAAGCCGGCGGTGGCGTCTACTCTCGTGAAGATTTTGGTCCTATACTCAATGCGTTGGACAACATGGGAAAATCGGAGTTTGAATCAATGAACTTCAACGTATATAATGAACGTTTTCAGTTGTTCTTGATTTTAGGAATCATTTGCCTCTGTATAGATTTTTTCATTCTTGAACGAAAAAACAAATGGCTGAAGAATATTGATATTTATACAATTTCATTAGGGAAAAAGAAATGAAACTATTACGCTCTATAGTAATCGGGTATTGTTGTTTGTGTGGCTTTGCAGGCTACGCACAAAATGATGCACGCCCAACCATAGAAAAAGGAAACGAATTCTACACGAAAAAAGAATTTCAAAAAGCCGCAGTGCAATACAAACACGCCTGCATGCTCGACACTGTGTCGTTTGATGCGTGGTACAATTTTGGAAACGCTCTTTACGAACTCAACAAAAACATTCTCTCTACCGAAGCCTATAAAAAAGCCTTGGCTCTCACGACAGATAAAGCACAGAAAGCTGCAATTTTCCACAATTTTGGCAATATTGCGTGTCGAGAAAAAAAGTACAAGGATGCTATAAACTGGTACAAACAAGCACTTCTGCTGAATTCCAAAGATGAAGACACTCGCTATAATTTGGCGTACGCACAGGAAAAATTAAAGCAAGAAGAAAAAGAACAAGAAGATTCTAAGAAAGACAATCAAGATAAGAAACAGCCTCAACCGTCAAAATTTGCCGAAGAGTGCTACAAAAAGTCTTTGGCACTCGTTGACCAATACAAGTTCCAAGAAGCGCTAACAACCATGCAAGAAGCTGCTGCAAAAGATAAAACGGTGGCGCTCTATAACGAATATATGCAAAAACTTTCCGGTATTTTGAAAATTATAGAAGACAACAAATAATGAAACAGATATTTTCCATAGTACTGCTCTGTATCGGTTTTTGCCTCCCTTCTTTCGGACAAAAAACCGCACAAGAATATTTTAATGTCTCTTCCAAACTCTATGCAGAAAAACAAGAGGAAGCAGCATTATACACCGTTTCCCGCGGTTGTGAATTATTTGAATCAGATTCTGCGCTCGCGCAACTCAAACGATTGATTGAGAAAGACGACAAGAAAAATCAGCAAAATCAACAAAATAGTAACGACCAAGGCAACGACGACAAACAGGAAAAAAATCAATCGGGACAAGACCAAAAGCAAGATCAACAACAAAACGGTCAGGATAACAAACAGCAAAATCAACAGCAGGAACAACAAAGTGCTGAAAATCAAGGAAAAGACGAAAACAAAGAACAGCAAAACCAACCGAAAGACAAAAAAGGACAAATCTCGGAAATACAAGCCGAAATGCTACTTGATGCGATAGACAATGACGATAAAGCCATTCAACAACGCCTTAAGCTACAACGGCAAAACAAACAAAACCAAAACAGAATAGAAAAAAATTGGTAATCACATGAAACAATTCCTTTCTCTCATAGTACTGAGCTTAGCGGCAATTCTTCACATACAGGCGCAAGACATTAACATCTCGGTGAGTGCACCAAGAGTTGTAGAAGAAGGCGCACTTTTTCATGTTCGCTACACTATCAATACCGATCCGGGAAATATGTTTAGTGTTGAAACTTGCAACGAAATTCAAGCATCGGGACGTCCACAAACAGGAACAAGCAATAGCATCAGCATTGTTAACGGAAAAATGACACAATCGCAGACATACAGCGAGACTCGTCAATTCCGTGCAACCCAAAAAGGTACGTTCCCCATTCCTATAGCAAGTGTAAAAATCGATGGGAAAACGTATCGCAGCAAATCAATGACACTTGAAGTTGTAGACAAAACTACCGCAAGTGCTCAACAAAATCAACAACAATCATCTCAAAACTATCAACAAAGCCAGGCTCCACAAGAACAAAAAGCAACTTCGGCAAGCGACGATATGTTTGCTCGTATTTTTGTAAACAAAACCACCGCATACATTGGCGAACCAATCTTGGCTACCATTAAATTATATACACAAAAAGACATATCTGGCATAAATGACAATAGTTACCCTGATTTTAATGGGTTCTATAAACGTGTTCTTGAACAACCACAACAACTTGAGTACAAAGATGAAACGATTGATGGACAACATTACTACTCTATTCTTTTCCAGCGAGTAGTGCTCTACCCACAAAAAGACGGAAAACTTACAATTTCTCCATTCAAAGTTAACTGCGATGTTATTGCAGGATATTCGTCAGGTGGTTGGTGGGGTTTTTCACAACGAAAAATTGAACGACGCCAAATTGAAAGTAAACCAGTTACTATAACAATAAAACCATTCCCTGCGGGAAAAACCAACGATTTTACAGGTGCCGTTGGTGATTTTTCAATGTCAGCCAAAACAACCGTAACAACCATACCGGCTAACGAAGCGTTTTCTCTCAAAATCACCATAAAAGGCGAAGGTAATTTCTCACTCATAACGAAACCAAACATTGAATTTCCGCAAGATTTTGAAGTATATGACCCAAAAATCACCAAAAACTTTAGTACAACAGCTACCGGAGAAAAAGGTTCAAAAACATTTGAATACGTAATAATGCCACGCCGTGAAGGTGATTTTAAAATTCCTTCTGTTGTTTTGCAATATTTCAATGTAGCAACGAAATCGTACAAAACTATCAGCACCGAAGAAATTCTGATTACCGTTACCAAAGGAACAAGTTCAGGCTCTGTAGTTTCCAACTACACCACTCCCAACAAAGAAGATGTGAAGTTTGGCAACGATATTCAATTCATAAAAACCGGCGACCTTGCCATTTCTAAACCAAATGATTTCTTCTTTAAATCTATTGCGTATTGGATTTTGAACATTTTGATTGCGTTGGCAACCATATTCCTTATTTTCTTCAAACGCAAGCAAATAGAACTCAATAACGACGTTTCGCGCATGAAAAACAAACGCGCCAACAAAGAATCACAAAAACGACTCAAAACTGCTAAAACCTATCTTGACTCAAATCAAGACAGTCTTTTCTATGACGAAATAGCAAAAGCACTTTGGGGCTACGTTGCCGACAAATTTTCAATAGATCAAGTGAATTTAACCACCGACAAAATCAAGGCAACACTCATTGCAAAACAAATTGATGAGCAAAAAATTGACTCGCTTATTCAAGTGTTACAACAATGCGAATTTGCCCGTTTTGCTCCTTCTGCCGACCCTAACGGCAAACAAAAACTCTACGATCAAGCAACCGAAGTAATTCAAAACTTTGAACAAAAGAATAAATAACATGAAACGGATTTTAATCATATTTCTCTCTATATTAGCAAATTGCAGTATTTTTGCACAAATTAAAGAACTAAACAATGTACCTTTGGAAGCAGAAAATGCGTACAAAAACCAAAATTACCAAACAGCAATTACCACGTATGAAAACATCTTGACAAAAGGAGAAAGTTCCGCGTTTTTGTATTTCAATTTGGGAAATGCCTACTTCAAAAACGGCGATTTGGCCAAAGCCATACTTAACTACGAAAAAGCTGCCCTACTAGAGCCAAACGACAGCGATATAGAACATAATTTAAATTTTGCATACAGCAACCAGCCGGACAATATTGAGCATTTAGCACCAGGATTTTTGCCTCGCTTGTTCCAATCGTTATATCGCTTGTTTGCCGTTGACACATGGGCAATATTGGGAATCATATTCTCTATCCTATTCTGCGTTGCAATTTGCATCTTCTTATTCGCACAACAATTTTCTCACCGAAGAATTGCCCTCATTACTCTTATTTGCAGTTTTATCCTAGGTGTAACATCCGTATCATGCGCCCAATCACGCCACACAGAACTTACTTCGCACGAATATGCCATAGTAATAGAGCCTACCACAAGTATTAAAACAGAACCAATGATTACTGCCACCGATTTGGCCACAATCCACGGAGGCATCAAAGTAAAGATTGTAAACGAGGCCTTTGGTTGGTTCAAAGTGAAACTTGGCAACGGCAAAGAAGGCTGGATTTTAGCTCAAAACATTGAGAGAATCTAATATATCATATTCTAAAATCCGAATTGCAATCCTACAAATCCGAGGATTAAGGCAATCACAGCTTTTACGCCTTTCAAAAGCACAAACGTTTTCTTAGATTCTGCAAATAGCGGCAAACCACCATGTCCGTCTTGTACGATTGAGTTTGCCAACAAAATACTGAAAGGTATATTTCCCGACAAATAGAGCGAAATAAAGATAATATGCGGCCCAGATTCCGGTATTAAACCAACTAGCACGGCAGCAATAAGTATGTGCCACTGATATTCACTCATAAAATCTTGAACGATTACCCACGAATCAATAGCATGAACAATAGCGATAATACAGGTTGTCCAACCAAAAATTTTAAGAAAATGTTTCTTTATTACATGATTCCAAAAATGCGTTTCAAAAAAATGTTCAGACACCACACTCACAATAATTGCTGAAACAAACGAAATCACAATAAACGTAATGGAAAACCAATCAAAATGATGTTCATGATGTTCGTGCCCCATTTTCAATCCCACAGCAGGCATAATATCGTGACTATGGCCAATTTCTCCCAAAACGGAAAGAACGAAAATTAAAAGCACGCCAAACAACAACAATGCCCGATGAGGCGAAGCATGACGCAAATTTTCAATCACACTCGTTTTATGTACTTCCTCTGCATCATATTCATGTTCGTGTATTTCAAAATGAGCCTCTGAGCAATCATGCGTAGGATGTTTGTACACCAAATCAATAATAACACCACCAACGATTGCAATCAACACCAAGATTCCGGTAATAAGGAATGCCGTTTTTGGCTCTAAGGAAAATAAGAAAAATGCCTCATCGCCCATTGTAGAAACAAATGTGGCAAACAATGCACCAAGCGAAACAATATTGTGTGAAAACAACGTAACTACCGTGTACGTTCCCAAACATCCGGGCAAAACACCAAATAGCACGCCTATGATGATTTGTTTCAAACCACGTCGTTGAATACGCTTACAAAAGGCGCCTTCTGTCTTTACGTTGACATATTCAATAAGTAACATCATTGCCAACACAAAAAACGTGATTGACAAAGAATTTTTCAATATTGAGAGTATTTCTGCTTGCATAATTTAATATGAAACTGTAAAGCAAAAAAAAAGGACTTTAAAAGTCCTATATTTTTTCTGTACCTAGAGCGGGAATTGAACCCGCACGGACGCAATGTCCACAGGATTTTAAGTCCTGCGTGTCTACCAATTCCACCATCCAGGCGAATTCATTTGAGCGAGAAACGGGACTCGAACCCGCGACCCCGACCTTGGCAAGGTCGTGCTCTACCAACTGAGCTACTCTCGCGATTGCGTTGCAAATGTACCATTTTTTTTTAACCTACATAGACTTGCACGCATTTTTTTAGATTTTTTTTCGTTCTTTTTCAGCAATAGCCTAATTTTCAAGGAAATAATTTTTCTATTTTTTGCTTTTTTCTACCAAATACTTGCAGATTTTCTTAATCAACCCTGGTCCTTCATAGATAAAACCGGTATATATCTGCACTAAACTTGCTCCAGCTTGCAATTTTTCGTACGCATCTTCGGGCGTCATTATTCCTCCCACTCCAATAATTGGGAATGCACCTTTAGATTTTTCGTGTACATAACGAATTACTTCCGTTGACATTTTAGTTTCAGGAGCACCACTTAAACCGCCATTTCCTATGTTTTCAATGAATTCTTTCGAATACGTTAAATTATCCCGCGTAATTGTAGTGTTCGTAGCAACGATTCCTGCAATTCCAGTTTTTTCAACTATTTCCACTATATCATCTAACTGCTCATGTGTCAAATCTGGAGCAATTTTAAGCAGAATTGGTTTCTGTTTGTTTTTTTGTGCATTGGCTTCGTTCAAAGCTTGTAGCAAATTGGTCAACGGCTCTTTGTCTTGCAATGCACGTAAATTAGGTGTATTTGGAGAACTTACGTTTACGGTAAAATAATCTACATAATCATACAACGTATTAAACCCAACTACATAATCACGTATTGCATCTTCGTTAGGCGTAACCTTGTTTTTGCCAATATTTCCACCAATTATAACTTTAGTACGACGTTTTTTAAGGTTTTTAACCATAATTTCAACTCCATCGTTGTTGAAACCCATACGGTTGATAATTGCCTTATCTTTTTTGAGACGAAACAAGCGTGGCAAAGGATTTCCCGGCTGCGGACGCGGTGTAACGGTTCCCACCTCTACAAACGCAAAACCAAGCGTCCCCAAGGTATCAAATGCTCGTGCATTTTTATCCAAACCGGCAGCCAAGCCAACCGGATGAGGGAATTTTATACCAAACACCTCACGTTCCAAAGCCGCATCGGGTTTGATTTTAAAGTGCCATGATAAATATGATTGTACTCCCGGAACTCTTCCAAAAAAGGAAAGCCAATTAATAGTGAAATTGTGTATTTTTTCCGGATCAAAAAGAAATAAAATTCGACTAACTACTGACGAATAAAATGACATGTCTTTATGTAATGATTCTTTGCAAAGGTATAAATTAAATAGTATGCACAAAAGAATTTTTAGGTTAATACAAACTACAAACACGTCATTTCGAGCAAAGAACTCTATTTCTCTACATACAGAGGGTTCTCTCACTTTTCGTAAATAAGTCCTTTAAACATAAGTATCGATATAGAATCAACAGGTTCTTTTGCATAGCGAGACAATGACAAATATTGTAAACAAAACTCTTTATTCCCCATTGGATAGAATACATACGGATTTTTCAACGTGTCCAACATGGGTAAATCGGAAAGAGGAATACGCAACGTGTCTTTGGAATTTTTCAAAGTAAGATAAATTTCCAGAACACTATCTTGTGCATATGTAATTCTATTATCTGTTTGCGCATAATACCGTTCATAAACGGATACTGAACGTGCATTTTTAGGTATAGGATAAAATTGATTTCCATTTTCGTTATCCTCGGCAACCTCCGAACCATAACCATATGATGCTATTTCGTTCTCATACTCTACTTCAATCTTTTCTGTATCGCGTTTATATGTATCTTCCAATCGTTCAAAACTCCAAGGCCCAATGGTTGTGAGCAAAAACATAATGCCAAAAGAAATTAAAATCCAACGAATTCTAGCCCATTTGGTAATGAACAAGCCAATACTCAACGCATAACACCATATATTAAAGGTAAGCACCCACAATCTGTCTGCAGTTATACCATAGTCACTTATACGGCGTGTAATGGCAATTGTCATCATCATGAGCGCAGGAATCACAAGCAATGGCAAATAGTGCATAATTGTCGATAATTTCTTGGACAGAGTGTTTCGTTCGGGATAGAGCGACAAATACACCGCCACAAATAGCCCCATCATAAGCGAAACCGGCCATGAGACCATACCTTTGGGCAAACTCCACGAAATCGCTATTTTGAATATATACACATAAAATACCGCAATGAATGCCAACAATACAGGCAAAAACAAAAACTTGATAGCACCAATAATAAATTTATGCGCTTTTTGCTGCTCATTATACGACTGTTCTCTATTTGGAGAAAACAAAATCACCATCAACGGAGCAAACAAAGCGTACACCGTAACGCAAATATATTCAGGAACATTATGTTGCAAAATTTTCACCGAAAACAATCTCTCAATGGTTAATAACAAGGCTATAATGCACAATAAAAATAACGACGACAAAAGAAAACTAATACCTATATTCACTATCATGTTGTTTGCAAAATGCCACGAAAGTGTATCATCTTTTTTAGATGAAAAACGAGGAAACAAACAATAGATTCCTACTAAATAAAAAACAGCAACCTGAAACACAACATTTGCATTCACTTGGTGTTGTACCATATTCCACACATACAAGGTCTCGCCTACCACGAGCAAGAACCCCAGCGGATACAAAATTTTGGGATTTCGCCACCACTTGTTTTCAAACCCTTGACACACCGTAAGCCTATAACTGATAGCGTACGACAAAAGTGCGGCAAACACCGAACCGAAAGCAAGGGTTGTAAATATATGTACCAAATCTTTTTCCAAAAGAGATTTTACAAGTATCATACATATGCCATAAAAAATAACAATAAACCCTATTGTAAACGGAAAGCGACGAATAGACGATGTTGCCATTGATTGCAAACCACCATTATTTTTCAAAAACATGAAAGGCTTCATAATTATTTGGTTAAAATGTTTATACAAAAAAAATCATACCTTTACAATAAATTTGATTCATATGAAAAAATGTTTGCTTTTCGTTATTTTCTTTTGTGCAATAAGTTTGCAGCTGCTCTCGCAAGACATACTAGACCAGTTCGATAAACAAAATTACGAATCATTGGAAAGCAGCACCCGGTATAGTATTCCAACAAAAATGGAATGGTGGTATAACGACCGTTTTGGTATGTTTATTCACTTTGGTTCGTATTCATATTACGGTCACGGCGAATGGTGTATGTTTGTGGAAAATTGGACAAAAGAAGATTACCAAAACAAAATCACACAACATTTTAATCCGGAGAATTTCAACGCCGAACAAATTGTTTCGCTTGCCAAACGAGCCGGCATGAAATACATTATTATAACAGCAAAACATCACGAAGGATTTAGCATGTGGAAGACTGCCGTAGCGGATTTCAAAGACTATACCGGCAGCAAAATATTCGATTTGTACCATTACACAAATTTCAAACGTGATCTACTCATGGAACTTAAAACCGAGTGCGACCGGCAAGACATTGCGTTTGGCTTATACTACTCCATTCTCGACTGGAATCATCATTCACAATTCCACAAAGATTATTGGTCACAACTCTATTCAATGGACGAAAAAGCGCCGTTCATTGAGGCTGAAAATGCACAACTCAAGGAATTGATAGAGAGATACCACCCTCGCGTGCTTTGGTTTGATGGCGATTGGTGCGAAAACAAAGACACCGCCAACGTGTTTGCTTGGTGGATAAAACAGGATGCAATCAATTTGCATGATTATATTTTATCACTCGATTCAACTATTATTGTAAACGAAAGAATCAAGCGCAATCTCTGTTTGGGAGACTTTATATGCCCCGAAGAAAAAATACCGAGCAAACCTCTTCCGCGCCCATGGGAAACCTGCCAAACTATGAACGGCGCCTGGGGATTTGATTCATCAAAAGTAAACAACTACAAATCGCCCGACACGCTGATACACGAACTTGAAGCTGTGGTTAGTCGCGACGGAAACTATCTGCTCAACATTGGCCCCAAAGGCAATGGCAGCCTTACCGCACAAGATATGTACAACCTTACTGAAATTGGCAAATGGATGGACAAATATGGAGAATCTATTTATGGAGCAACGCGCAGTCCTTTCCCTGAACCAAGTTGGGGATATTACACACAAAAAGGAAACAACATATACTGCCATATTCTTTATCCCGAAAAAATTGAATATATTGACGTTCCTCTACATAAATTGGGAATTGCCTTGAAAAAACGCAAGAAAAGCGTAATTCAATCAAATAAAGGAAACATAACAGCAACGGAACTTTCACAATCAGAAAATCCTCTAAAAATTCAAATTTACGAAAAGCAAGTACGAGTTTTTTTACCAAAAATCACACATACATATTCAAGTGTAATTGCCATAAACATACAACAATGAAAATCTACACAAAAACCGGCGACGACGGCACTACATCGCTTATTGATGGTACACGCGTTCTAAAATGCAACGAACATTTGGAATGCTACGGTTCAATTGACGAACTCAATTCCTACATTGGTTTAATTCGCGACTTATTTCCCAACCGAACAAACAGTATCAAGGAGAATCTACTTATAGTACAAAACAAATTGTTTGTTCTTTGTTGCGATTTTTCCAACGAAAAGAAAAAAGAAAAAGAAATTCCGCACCTAAAAAAAACGGATATTTCCGACTTAGAGCACTGGATTGACGAAATTTCAGAAGAATTACCTCCTGCCGAAGGATTCATTTTGCCAACAGGAAACTACGTTTCTTCAATGTGCCATATAGCTAGATCCGTTTGTAGACGTGCCGAAAGAGACGTTGTAAGACTTTCGCAGACCGTTTCCGTAAATAACTTATCAACAATCTACCTTAACCGCCTATCCGACTACCTGTTTGTGATAGCAAGGAAAGCCTTAAAAGATTTCAACAAAAGCGAAATAACGTGGAATCCTTCTTTGTAAATTCTATAAAAATTGTTTTATTCGCAAAAAATAACATTGGAATCAATTACTAAAATTTGAAAATATGTATTGGACATTAGAATTAGCCTCAAAGTTGGAAGATGCACCATGGCCAGCAACAAAAGAAGAACTGATTGACTATGCTATACGTTCTGGCGCACCTCAAGAAGTTGTTGAAAACCTAAACGAGATAGAAGACGAAGGCGAAATGTATGAAAGTATTGAAGAAATTTGGCCGGATTATCCGAGCAAAGATGACTTTTTCTTCAATGAAGATGAGTATTAATCAATATACCCGAAATAAAAAATGCAAACCCGAACGGTTTGCATTTTTTATTTTAAGGCTATTTCTCGTCATCTGAAAAGAGATACCCGAATTGTCGAAGATTCTTCTCGTTATCACGCCACTCCTTCTCAACTTTTACATATAAATCAAGATAGACGCTTTTGTCTATAAACGTTTCAATATCTTTACGGGCTTCCGTTCCAAGTCGTTTAATGCTTGCTCCCTTATTTCCAATGATAATTCCCTTTTGAGAATCGCGGGTAACAAGAATTAGCGCACGAATGTGAACATTCTTAGGTTTATCTTCGTATTGCTCTACCACTACCTCACACGAATACGGAATTTCTTTTTCGTACAGTTTTAAGATTTTTTCACGAATAATTTCCGAAACGAAAAAGCGCATTGGCTTGTCGGTCAAGGCATCTTGATCGAAATATGGTTCGCCTTCGGGCAAAAGAGCCACAATACGTTTCATGATATACTCAACATTGAATTTATTTAATGCCGAACACGGAACAATTTCCGCCTTAGGCAATAAACCTTCCCAACGTTGTACCATTTCTACCAACTGTTCTTGATTGATTAAATCTATTTTATTAATTACCAACAAAATAGGTGTATTTTCCATCCTTTGAACTTTGGCAAGAAAATCGGCATTTTTCTCGGCAGTTTCTTCAGTATCGGTTATGTATAAAATCACATCAGCGTCAACCAATGCAGATTCTGAAAACTTCAACATGGATTCTTGCAACTTGTAGGCCGGTTTCAAAACGCCCGGAGTATCGCTAAATGCAATCTGATAATCCTCACCGTTGACAATTCCCAAAATTCTATGACGCGTTGTTTGTGACTTTTCCGTAACAATAGACAAGCGTTCGCCAACAAGTTCGTTCATCAGCGTGGACTTGCCTACATTCGGATTTCCGATAATATTTACAAAACCTGATTTAAATGCCATTATGCGAATGCTCCTCTTTTTAATATTGCTACTTCTTTCTGTGAAAGATAACGCCAGCGTCCGCGTGGTAAATCTCTCTTTGTTAATCCTGAAAAATACACACGATCAAGTTTTTCTACCGTATAACCGTATTTTTCAAAAATACGACGTACTACATGGTACAAGCCAGAATGGATTTGAATTCCGACTTGATTTTTCTCGCCATCAACATATTGTAAGTCATCTACATCAATATGTCCGCCTTTTTGTTCGGTTTCATCTTCACTCATTACCGGATCCAAATCTACACCGGCTCTGATCGACTCTAAATCATCAGTAGAAAGATTCTTATTAAGGAATACATGATAGATTTTCATCTTGTTGTAACGAGGATGTGTCAAGCGTTCTATCATATCACCATCGTTTGTAAGCAACATCACACCGGTAGTGTCTCTATCCAAACGACCTACATTCTTCACCTCTACATCAGATTTTATATAATCATAAATAGTACGACGACCAAGTTCGTCTGACTTGGTACAAATGCAATCTTTGGGTTTGTTGAAAACAATGTAAACTAATTTTTGTGAGGTCAATTTTTTTCCATCAAGACAAACCTCGTCACCAGGGAAAACTTTTGTAGAATAATCAGTAACAACATTTCCGTTGAGTGTAATTCTTCCACTTGCTATAAAATCGTCAGCAGCACGGCGAGAACATATACCTGCTCCTGAAATAAAACGGTTGATGCGATATCCTTCTGCCTCTGTAGCTGGTTCTTTAATTTCTTGTTCCTCTTCTTGAGGCATTTCGTAATCAGTAATAACTTCAGTGTCAGACCATTCATTGTCAAAATTTCTGCTCAACAAATTTTTGTCTATACTTACAAAATCGGTTGGATTCTCGTAGGTTTTAGTACGTGGTTTAGAGTCACCAAATCTCGATGAACGAAAATCTCTGCGACCGCCAAATCTATCGTTGTCACGACCAAACGAGCGGCGTTCACCATTTTCGGAATTGTACGGACGACGTGGTTTAAAATCACGACCTTCACGATTTTTATCAAATCTGCGATGTGGTCTAAACTCTCGATTTTCTGATTGTCCTTCATGTCCTCCTTCGTTGTCTTTTTTGAAAGAAGAAGAATTATTTCTGTCTTCAAAACGACGGTATGGACGATCTCCATAACCAAAGTTACGACGTGGCTTAAAATCACGTCCTTCACCTTTGTCATCAAATCTGCGATAAGAGCGATGTTCTGTGCCTTCTGCATTAAAACGACGTGGCCTGTCTTCTCCAAAAGAACGAGAAGAACCTTCACGTTCTGATTTTTCACCTTCGTTATTATATTTTCTATATGAATTATTTGAGTAACTTCTACTACGTCCTTCGCCATCACGGTTAAAAGGTTTCCGTCCATACGAACGTTCACGAGAAAATCCGTCGCGTCCGCGAGATTCTCCATCTCTCTCTCCGCGCGGCCTTGAGCCGCGTGAGCCATACTGTTTGTCATTATTTTCCATTCAACTTCAAAAATTTAGACCGCAAAGATAGAAAAATTTTAATCTATTCATGTGTTTAACAAAGATTTGCGCAAATCATACGAGTAAAATAGAAGCTTTTTTAACTATCTTTGCAAAAAATTTAAGATATGAGTGGAATTATCGCAATCATCGGCAGACCAAACGTGGGGAAATCAACATTATTTAATAGACTAATAGAAAACAAGCAAGCCATTATTGATGCACAGAGTGGCGTTACCCGCGACCGTAACTACGGCGAAGGTGTTTGGAATGGACGTGAATTTACGGTAATTGACACCGGTGGCGTTACTTTAAAATCAGATGACATATTTGAATCTGAGATTCGCCGTCAGGTGCTTATGGCTATTGAAGAAACCGATGTGATTCTTTTTTTGGTTGACGTAAAAAGTGGTATAACGGACATTGATGAAGATGTGGCAAAAATTCTTCACAAAACCAACAAACCATATTTCCTTGTAGTAAACAAAGTAGACAACGGCAAAGATTTGTACGATGCCACAGAATTCTACTCACTCGGATTGGGAGATTATTTTACTATATCATCAGCAACCGGAAGCGGCACTGGTGACCTACTCGATGCGGTAGTTGCAAAATTACCACCCGATAAACCAAAAGTAGAAGAAAATATTCCAAACATAGCAGTAGTAGGTCGTCCTAACGTGGGAAAATCTTCGTTTATCAATGCTCTTATTGGCGACAACCAACATATAGTAACTCCTATTGCCGGCACCACGCGTGATTCTATTGGTACTCGCTTCAACAAATTCGGGTTCGACTATTACTTTATTGACACGGCAGGTTTACGTAAAAAACAAGTCGTTACCGAAGATTTGGAGTTTTACTCAGTTTTGAGAGCAATTCGTTCTATAGAGCAAACTGATGTATGTGTACTTATGTTAGATGCAAAAGAAGGTGTTCAATCGCAAGATTTGAACATACTTCACTTAATTGTAAAAAACAACAAAGGTGTTGTTATTTGCGTAAACAAATGGGATTTGATTAACAAAGAAACCAACACCGCAAAAGATTTTGAAGAACAAATTCGCACTAAAATAGCTCCTTTCAACGATGTGCCAATTATTTTCACATCGGTTTTGGAAAAACAACGTATTCAAAAGATTTTGGAAAAAATCAATGAGGTGTACGAAAATAGATCACGAAAAATTCCAACATCCAAGCTCAACGAAACAATGCTTGAAGCAATTGACCGCTTTTCTCCTCCTCAAGTTAAAGGGAAAACTATCAAGATTAAATACGTTACACAATTACCTACGGCATTCCCTTCTTTTGCATTTTTCTGTAACAATGGTAAATATGTACAGGATTCATACAAACGATATCTTGAAAACCAGATTCGCAAAAACTATAATTTCTGCGGCGTGCCAATTCGTATTTATATGAGAGACAAATAGCTCTTTGCTATACAGCAATAGAAAAGGAGTCACGATTTTCATGGCTCCTTTTCTATTTGTTTACACAGATTATATTGTAAGAAACAATCATTTACTCATCGAATTTTGTAATTTTGACCATAAATCATCGTGTATGCGAATTGTTGCTTTTGTCAGTCTTGCTTTGTTATGCGTTGCGTGTAATCACAATCTGCCCGAATATTCCGATATTCCAAAAGTTGAATTTTTGTCAGCTGCAAGCACTGTGAACGAAACGAATGATAGAACGGTAGCTTTCACATTTATGCTCTACGATGGTGATGGTGACATTGGATTGAAAACTGGCGATACTGCTGCTCCTTTTATCGATGAATACCAGCAAAATTTTTACGCTACCCCATATTATATTGAAAACGGTGTGAGATACGAATTACCCTACAATTTCTCCTACCGCATTCCTCGTCTAAGAGAAGAAGGCAACGATAAATTTCTCAAAGCAAAAGTTGTAATAGATTTTGTAATAGCTACCGCATCGTTTCCCTACGATAGCGTGGTTTTCTCATACTACGTATACGATCGTGCACTCAACAAAAGTAATATTGATGAGTCTACGATAATCACATTTTAAATTCTACATTGGAGGTTTTATTGTTGGCAGTGACTTCAACAAGCTCTCTTTCTTAGGCACAATACATTTCAACGATTTCTTTTGTATCGTAAAAGTGATATCGGTAGCATACATGCGTGGTTCTCCGTCTAAATGCAACAATCGAGGAACATTATTGACAATGGTAAACTCTTCCAAATGAAGCGTTTCTACATGTCGTGAGTTGTTTATCTGTTTTGCAAACAAACGAATTGTTGTAGGAATTACATCAAACACCGGCAAATCTTTCATCAATACAAGTTCGAATTTACCATCAGTTACATCAGCTTCAGGCGCTATTACAGCATTGAGTCCATATTGATTTGAATTGGCAACAGTTGCTATAAAGAACGTTTTTTCAACTTCCTTTCCATCTATTTTGAAACGGCACGTCTGCAAGGGATATTGAAGAAATTCTTCTATAATTAATTTTACGTAATTTAATCCTCCACGTTCCTCGGCGCAGCTTTTATCATACACCTCTCCTATTTGCGCATCAAAACCAAAACCGGCTACGTTCACAAAATATTCACTATTGCAAAGCACCGTATCTATCACTTTTTCTTCGCCGTCGGTAATAACTTTGATGGCGCGCTTGATAGACGATGGTATTCCGAAAAAACGAGCAAATCCATTTCCCGACCCCATAGGGATTACTGCCATTGCAGATTTGGAGTGAATAACCGACTGTGAAACTTCGTGAATAGTTCCATCGCCGCCTACAGCAACAATTATATCATATCCTTTTGCTACACCTATGCGTGACAATTCCAATGCATGACCGGCATAATGAGTATAAACAAAATCAACAGTAAAAGCATCTGGAGACAATACTTCCATTGCCGCTTTTTGAACCTGTTTATTGCGATTTTTCCCCGAATGTGGGTTTATAATAAATAAAACACTTTTCATACGAACAATTAATCTTGGTCAATAGTCCTACCCGGATATACCGACAAGGCTTTTTTAAGACAACGAACTGCTTTTTTCAATTTATCCATTTCAAGAATGTATGCAATTCGCACCTGATGGACACCTAATTTTTTCCCTGTATAAAAACCAGTTCCCGGAGCCAACATAACCGTTGCACCTTCATACTCGAAGTCTTCGAGCAACCAACGACTAAATTTATCTACATCGTCAACCGGCAACTCTACCATAGAATAAAATGCGCCATCGGGCATTGGAGTATGCACACCTTTTATCTCATTGAGCGCAGGAATAATATAATCTCGACGAGCCTTATATTCATCAGCCGATTTCTTTAAAAATTCCGGTGGTGTGTCGAGTAAGGCTTCTGCTATTAATTGTCCCATTGATGGTGGACTTAAGCGAGCTTGCGCAAATTTCATTGCTGTTGATATTACATCGCGATTGCGTGTAACCATGGCTCCTATTCGAATACCACACACATTGTATCGTTTTGAAAACGAATCTATCAAAATAGTATTTTCCTCTATTCCCTTAAGATTCATTACGGAGTAATGTTCGCTATCGTAACAGAAATCTCGATACACCTCATCGCACACCAAAAACAAATCGTATTTGCGCACCAAGTTGCGTATATGCGACAATTCTTTCTGCGTATATACGTGTCCCGTAGGGTTGTTTGGATTGCACAGCATGATTGCCTTGGTTTGAGGCGTAAGCGCATCTTCAAAATCTTCAATAGAAGGCAATGCAAAATTGGTTTCTATTGATGAACGCACCGGTATCATTCTGGCTCCTGTTTCTGTTGTAAAACCATAGTAATTGGCATAATATGGTTCAGGAACAATTACTTCGTCGGCATAATTGAGTATGCAATAATATGCAAAACAAATAGCCTCAGAACCTCCGGTAGTTATAAGAATATCGTCGCTTGAAATTTCAATACCAATGTTATGATAGTATTTGGCCAATTTTTCACGCAACGACAAATTTCCTGCAGAATGCGAATACGGAATATATTTCCCTGCATAGTTATGCATTGACTTTTCCGCAAAATCGGGCGTTGGCAAATCAGGTTGACCAATATTGAGGTGCAACACCTCAACTCCACGGCGCTTTGCCTCATCAGCATACGGAACTAATCGTCGGATAGGTGAGGCTGGCATTAACAAACCTCTATCTGAAACACTCGGCATAATTATTCTTCTATTAATGTATTATCTAATTCTACTTTGTCATCATAATCCTCCGCTTCATCAGTTACGGCTTCATTTGTTTTATGATTTCCTAAGATTTCTTTGTGAGGATTTACTGTAACGTTTCCACGTATTACAAGCAGTAGTGCATAATTATCGGCATTTGAGAACACGGTAATTCCTTTTTCAAAAAAGCCACTTCTTTGAGTATCGTATGATACTTCTATCACTCCTTTTTCTCCTGGTAATATAGGATCGCTCGACCATTTGGGAATGGTACATCCGCACGTGCTTTGTACTTCACTAATTATCAACGTATCAAAGCCAATGTTTTTAAATTCAAAATCAAATTTTGCGGGTTCACCAAAAATAATAGTTCCAAAATCGTGAGAGCCTTCTTTGAACAGTATATGAGCTTGAGTTTGCTTGTGCATAGCTTTGCCTGGAGTACACGAAACACCCAAAACACAAAAAAACGACACTGTTATTATGACCAAAAAACGCAAACGTTTCATATTCAATGCTTTTCTACAAAGATACAATTTTAATAAGAATTGCAATAACTCATCGAAATATTACAACATTGCATGTATGTATTTAAAAGCAAACCCATTGAATCAGTACTAAAGCAGAATTCGTGCAACAGAAAAATAAAGTATACAACAAACAATATCGTTTGTTGTAGTAACAAACGGTCCGGTGGCGATAGCTGGATCGATTTTGCATTTTTCCAATATAACAGGTACAAATGTACCAAACAACGATGCAAAAACTATGATGATAATGAGTGACAAACTCACAACAAAAGTTAAATGTAAATCATCACAAAACACCAAATTATAGACAAAGAGCACCATAGAACAAATAACTCCTATAAGAAGACCTCCTGCTAATTCACGAAGTATTCTTTTCCAAACAGATGTAAGTAAAAGAGAGCCATTGGCTATACTTTGCACAATAATTGACGACGACTGTACCCCAACATTTCCACCCATTGCGGCAAGCAAGGGCAAAAATAATGTAAGACTTGTATTTTTTACGATATCACCTTGAAACACTCCAATAACGCGAGAACTTAAAATTCCACCTAGTAATCCAATAAATAACCACGGTAAACGAGCTAAGGTATGTCGAGCAAAACTATCGCTTTCATCTACATCATGCGTCAAACCGGCTTGCATTTGGAAATCTCGCTCGGCCTCTTCCTTAATGACATCGACCACGTCATCAATTGTAATGCGTCCCTTTAACCGATTCAGAGAATCAACCACAGGAACTACAAACAAGTCATATTTTTCCATTATACTGGCAACCTCTTCTGAGGGCATGCTGGTAGGAACCGAATGTGCATCTTCGTCATATAAATCGCTTACCAATGCCCCTTCATCAACCAAAACTAAGCGAGCAATAGGCAAAAGCCCCACAAACACATCATCATCATCAACCACATACACATCCATGAGATTGTCTACCTCTTCGGCTTGTTTGCGTATTTCAACTATACATTTCTGAACGTTCCAATTTTTATTTACACGCACCAACTCGGTTGCCATCAAACCACCGGCAGTATTCTCATCGTAGTCCAACAAATCGGCAATATCGCTCGCCTGTTCTTTGTCGGACATTTTGGCAAGAACCTCAGTTTTAATACGCTCCGGTAGTGTCTGCAAAATATCCGCAGCATCATCGGAATCCATTTTTTCTATTAAATCGGTGGCAATAATTTCGGCAGGTATAACCTGCAAAAAACGGTCGAGCTGTTCATCTTCCAACTCTACAAGAATGTTTGCTTCTATACTTGGAGAAAATTGTATAAAAACGTAATTAGCCTCTTCGTTTGTTAATTGCTCAAGAATATCGGCTATGTCGGCTGGGTGCGCATCGGAAAAACACTCTAAAATTTTCTCAACATCCTGAATTTCTATTAGGGATTTCAAGTAGATGATAAAATCTTTGGTTAATTCGAAATGCATATTCAACCTCCTTCCACTGTAGTATCTATAAAATTAGTGATTTTAACAAAATCGAGAACGGTTAGTTGTTCCGGACGCAAAAGTCCGACTTTTTCTTCTAATTTTTTCTCTTTGAGCATTTTTTTTAACGAATTGTTCAGAGTTTTTCGTCTTTGATTGAAACTTGTCTTTACAACCTGGAAAAATAAGCGCTCATTGCAAGGCAAGGTATAATTTTCTTTTCGCACCATTGAAAGCACCCCCGACTTCACTTTTGGTGGCGGATTGAATTCGTGCTCATCTACCGTAAAGTGATATGTGGTGTCGTAAAATGCTTGTATCAAGACAGACAATATTCCATATTCTTTTGAGCCTGCCGGTGAACAAATTCGTTTTGCAACTTCACGCTGAAACATTCCGGCTAACGATGGAACTAATTCTCTATTTTCTATTACTTTAAATAGAATTTGGCTTGAAATATTGTAGGGGAAATTTCCAACAACCATAAATTCTTGCCCACCAAAAAACTCTTGTACCGGCATTCTGAGAAAATCTCCAAAAATGCATTGTTCTTGGCTGAGTACGCCATTGCGCAACAAGTAGTCAATTGATTCTCCATCAACCTCTACCACCTTTAAATTAATTTGTTGAGATTTTAATTGTTCGGTAAGAATGCCCATACCTGGGCCTATTTCAAGACAATTTTCACACCGTATAGGTAATGTTTCTGCAATACGCCGAGCAGTATCACTACTTTTCAAAAAATGTTGTCCTAATTGTTTTTTTGCTCGAACTTCGTTTCTACTCATCGTTTTTCAAAAGTAAATTTACAACGATTCATAGAGATTCCTTCTGCGTTTCTGATATCAAAAACAACAACGTTTTCATCTATTTTTTCACTGAAAATAGAAACAGTTTCTCCATACAATACCTCGTGAATATAATTTATTTCAAAATCGGCAATTTTGTTTTCTTTATACATTTCAAGAGGAATAGTATCGAGAACCCATGCTACATAGCGAAAACTGTTTACGTGCATGTTACTGTCTATATCGTTGTATGCAGCAGTGCGAGTTCCAACAAGAGTTGCATTTTGCAATGTCTTGACCTTACCCGGGCAACCCAAATCCAATTCATCGGGGATAACGAATTTTTCGTACTCTGCCAATCGTTCTTGCATATTTACCGTCTGACGCAATTTGAAATCTATCAAAGTAAATACTGACGCCAATTCTCCGATAACTTCTCCCTGCTCTCCACGTATAACGCAATTACGTTGTGTTGCAAATCGAGACCAATTTTCTATCCACGTTTGAATAGTAACATTTTCTAACAATTCAGGGTAACGATTCATTTTAATACGAATACGCAATGCTACCCAAGCTAAATTTTTATCGTGAATTTCATCAATTCCAAATCCTTTGGAATGTGAATCAATTCCAGCCACATTCATAAATAGATTTCCAATCGTCAAAAGTGTTGCTTTTGAGGTAAAATCTAAATCGTGTGTAAATATTGTAAAAGGATATGTAGATTTTTCAACCATAGGCTAATTATTAAAACGTTTAAGTATGTTGCCATAGGCATCAATACGACGATCGCGGAAGAACGGCCAAATGCGGCGCACGTTTTCTGAACGCGATAGTGAAACTTTTACCACCAGATTTTCTTCGGTAGCATCTGATGCTTGCGCAACTATTTCTCCTTGAGGTCCAGCCACAAAACTGCTGCCCCAAAATTGTATTCCATTCGTTTGCCCCGAAGGGTCTTTTTCCCATCCTATACGATTCACCGAAATAACCGGCAAACCATTTGCTACGGCATGACCGCGTTGCGAAATCATCCAAGCATCGCGCTGACGGTTTTTCTCGTCTTGCGTATCTGTTGACTCCCATCCTATTGCGGTTGGGTAAATCAACATATCGGCACCGCGAAGTGCCATTAAACGTGCTGCTTCGGGATACCATTGATCCCAACACACTAACACACCCAAGGTTCCTATTGAGGTTTTAATTGGCTCAAAACCCAAATCACCGGGAGTGAAATAAAATTTCTCGTAATATGCAGGGTCGTCTGGTATGTGCATTTTGCGATACGTTCCGGCTATGTGACCGTCGGTATCAAAAACCACAGCGGTATTGTGATACACACCGGCTGCTCGTTTTTCGAACAACGACGTTACCAACACTATTCCAAGTTCTTTGGCAACTGAAGAATACAATGCGGTAGATTGACCGGGAATTGGTTCTGCCAAGTCAAAATTAGTAACATCTTCTACCTGACAAAAATATGGTGTGTTGTGTAATTCCTGAAGTACAACCAATTTTGCTCCTCGTTGTGCACAATCACGAATGTTTGCCACAAGTTTTTGTGTATTGTTTGCTATCTCTGTACCAACAGACTGCTGAACCAAACCAACTTTTATATTATTTTCCATTCGTACCATTGTTAGATAACACTCCTTGTGGATATTGCATAGTTACACAATGCAATGAACCATGTTGCAAAAGTAATACAGAACAATCAATTGGCAAAACTTTCTTATTTGCAAACGTATTTTTAATTGTCTCAACCGCTTTGGCATCGGTGGCGCAATCATAGATTGGCAAAAGCACCACTTCGTTCATAATCAAGAAATTTGCATAGGTGGCCGGTATCCGATTTCCGTCTTCGTCAAATTTTGCCGAAGCCATTGGTAACGGAATCAACGTATATGGTTTACCTTCGGCAGTTACAAACGCTTCGAGTTCTTTTTTCATCGCTTGGAGTTCGGCAAAATGTTCGTCGTTCGCATCGTCACACGAAACGTAGGCAATAGCGTGTTCGTTCACTAAACGTGCAAGTGTATCTATGTGTCCATCGGTATCGTCACCGGCAAGCTCGCCGTGTGCAAGCCAAAGCACTCGCTGTATGTTGAATGTTTGTTTCAAAAACTGCTCTATGTCGGCTTTTGTCAATGACGGATTGCGGAATTTGCTCAACAAACACGATTCGGTTGTGAGCATGGTTCCTTTACCATCGGATTCTATTGAACCGCCTTCGAGTACAAAATCGGGGAACGCACGGTAGCCTGCTCCCGAGAAACAGCCTTTTCGATAGAGTTGTTCGGTGATTTTGTTGTCTTTCTCTGCCTGAAATTTTTGTCCCCAGCCGTTAAACGTGAAATCGTACAACACCGGCTTGCCATCTTCGTACACGGTAATAGCTCCGTGGTCGCGTGCCCAAACGTCGTTGGTATCAACTTCTATCAATGTTATATTTTCATTGTACACCGAGCCGAGTTCTTTCTTTACATCAGTAACGGATTTGCAGGCAATCACCAGCTTTTGGTATGTGCTTATGGCTTTGGCTATATTTACAAAACAGGCAACAGCAGTCTCATACACATTTACAAAATCGGTAGCACGATGCGGCCACGTCAGTTGTACACAATCTTGAGGTTCCCACTCTGCCGGAAAACGTTTTTGCACACTCATGTTTACACGTAAATTATTTTATTTTCAGGAATCAATTCCTCACTTCGATATTTTCTAAATAACTGCGCCACAGTAACCACGTCTTTCTGGCAATAGGTGGCAATTCGTTGCAGATTATTTTCTTTCCAATACACATCACCCACCTGCGAACCATCAATGTCGTCTTTGGGTGTTGGAATGCCAAACACGTGGGCAAGCAAGGCCAACGAGGTGTAATTTTTATAATCGGCAAAACGCCATAAATCAAGCGTATCAAGATGCTGTATTTCCCATGGCTTTTTCCCTCGCGTATCCAAGGTATTCGGTACTTTAATGCCGAGAATCAACGCACGACGTGCTATGTACGGAAAATCGAATTCATAACCGTTGTGGGCACAGAAATACGTTTTCTTGGTATTGAAATACGCATTCACCAATTCCATAAAATCGGTGAGCAGTTTTCGTTCGTCGTCGTCATAAAACGAGCGCACACGAAGTTCGTATTCGTTTGAAACCTTGCGCATATAGGCAACCGATATGCACACGATTTTCCCAAATTCGGCAAAAATTCCCGCTTTTTTATAAAGTTCTTCATCGCTCATGCCCTCTTCGCGCAGGCGTTGTGATTTCTTATTCCAGAGAGTCAATTCCGCCTCCGAAAGTTGTGACACTGATTCGTGTTGCGGCACCGTTTCAATGTCAAGAAACAAAATTTTGGTCAAGTCAATACTTGCAATTGTGGTGTTGTTCATGTATGAATATTATAATTTAGGTGCACTGAATCCCTTAAGGAAACAATCCCACGTGGTAGTTAAATCATACACAGCTTCGCCAAAATAAAACAAAAACGGCTGAATATTATCACGTGTTTGATACCCGGGAATAGGCGCAATTATTTGTTTTTGTGGCACTATATAGATTGTAGTCGGATAACTTGCACGTCCGTTCATCAATTTGAGTGCTAAATCGTGTGTCTTTCCTTGATTCACATACACCGAATCTTGGTATTTGACTGAATCTTTCATTTCCGCATTGAATTTTACCGCATGAAATTTCTGATTGATATACCCTATTATGGCTGTGTCTTTATATGTGGTAGCATCAAGCCGTTTGCACCATCCGCACCAATCAGTATAGACATCAACAAGTATGGGTTTCCCATCTTGTTTTGACAAATTCATAGCTTCTTCAAACGATATCCATTTGATTTGCGAAAAGGCGGAGATTGCTCCGAGAAATAATACGAGAGTAGTCAATAATTTTTTCATTCCTATAATTTTCTTAATGCTGTTATAAATGCGTCGTTTGGGGTACAACATGTTTCGTCTGTTGCATATTGTGGTAAAAATCCATCTACATAATACATATCCACATCATTTTTATGCTTAACGGGAATTTTTCCACGATACGTACATTTGAAGAATTCTTTTACATAATCATATGTTGTTCCGGAAATATTAATTCGTGCGGAAGCGCTCGTCGACTCCATACGACTTGCCACATTCACGGTATCGCCCCATATGTCGTACAAAAATTTTCGTTTTCCAACCACCCCTGCAATGACCGAACCGGTATGAATACCAATACGCACATTCCAAATGTCTTCGCCATGGAGAATTTTCTCACGATTGATATCATCAACGTAACGCATTATTTCCATTGCTACTAAAATTGCATCAATAGGATGACTATGATTGCGCAACGGTATACCACCTGCACACATATACGCATCGCCAATGGTTTTGATTTTTTCAATATAATGTGCAGAACAAATATCATCGAACTTGGAAAAATGCGAATCAAGTTCTTGTATGATTGACTTTAATTCTATCCGTTCGCACATGGAAGTAAATCCCACAAAATCGGTAAACATAACCGTAACATTTCTGTAAAATTGGGGAACAACTTTGCCGTTTACGAGAAGTTCATGATAAATTTCATCGGGCAACATGTTGCGCAACAAATCCTCGCACCTGCGTTTTTCTTCAAGAATTTCTTTTTTCTGATTTTCTACACGTTCTCGCAACTCCTGCAATTCAAACTGCAAAGAAGCAACAGTGTCTTGCTCTTTAGCGGGTTGTATTAAATTTAAATCCTCCATTTTACGAAAACGTAAATCCTATTATGTAGTAAAGGTATAATATTCTCACAAAAACACAACAAAAATTGTCTGTAAAAAAATTAGCAGAAATGCTTGCACGTAAAAAAAATGTCTATATTTGCACCATATTTTAAAAGGCTCCGTAGCACAATTGGATTAATGCCTCTGACTACGGATCAGAAGATTGGGGGTTCGAATCCCTCCGGAGTCACGAAGCAAAAATATAAACGCCTAAAAATCAAGTATTTACGTTTTTATTTTAGTAAACTTTTCCAAAAACTAATTAAAAAGTTGTCCCCAACGATTGCAATCGTTATTGAATTTTGTTAATTCAATTTTTACGCTTCCTTTAACCATATTTGCTAAACGACCCAAAAATATTGTTTGCATAGAAACGCTATAATCTTTATTGACCTTTGCATGTCCCCATCGCCAATTTTATAAACATCTTTTGTCTTTGTAATTGCGAATTCATCTAAACTTTTTGCGTAATCTTTTACGTTATAACATTTTTCTTCATCGGAATCTGGCAAGTTCTTTAATTCCGAATCGGATTCGTTTTTAACAACAGAATAACCACAAATGGATTGATATAAAACCAATAAAATAGCAAAAACCAAAACAACTAATGAAACAATAAACAAATATTGCAATTGTTTTTTTATAGCAATAAACAAAATTACAATAGATAAAAATGTAATATCGTCTGCAATTGCATAACCGTTGAATTTACTTATTTTATAAGGAGTAAAATCCATATCAATAATTTTTTACTTTTACAAAAAAAAAATATTTTTTGGCACGAGTAACAGTTCCATTTTCACATAAATATATTTGTCGTTTAGTTCAATACTTTCGCCCTCTGCTCCAGAACTTGTCCCTGAAAATTTATATCTATTGTTTTCCCTGTTTTTGTGCAGTCATTTTTTTTCTACTATAATAATTTTGCTTGATCCGATACGCCACTTAATAAATCTATTATTTTTTGTTTTAATGCGATTAAAGCACTAAATGCCACATTATTTTTTATAGATGTAAGCGTTTGTAAATCTTTTTCGTCGCTTGTGCTTGCGTAATTTTTCATAATTCGTTCTTGACTTTTATATTATAATTTGTTTATTTGCATAAACAAAGTGATGATTGACGAACTGGAGTGCTTAGCAACCATAAATCAGTCATCACTTTTTCATTTTCCTTAAACTTATTACCGAAATACTATATACATGATAATCACAATCCCTATCGTTAGGTTTGTAATCATCATTATAAATAGATGTTGTTCGCTATAAGGAATTCTCGCATATATTGTAGCCATTAGACCGTCAGCATGTGTTGCAACAAGAAAATCATTGAGCGTAAATGTTTTCGTATCGTGTATTGACGCAGCAACCGATAACCCTGAATGCTAACTGAACGTAGAGACTTCTATATCAAGTTTAGCATGACTCATAGGATGAACGTTGTCAGCAACGTATGGATTTGTATTGATAGACACGACAGTAAGGCACAAACGTGCGCCTTTTGTTACTTCGGTATTAGCAAAAGATACTGTTGCGAGTTTATACCATAGCTTTCTTGGTTCGACTCCCGAAGGTTGTTTTATACATGTGGAGTTCTAAACGTGAGATTCCTCGCTCCGCTCGGAATGACGACCACTTGGAGAGGAATCTATTTCCTTAGAACTGGAAATAAATAAACTTCTGCAAATCGGCGGTAATGAATTGGTAGATGACAAACACAATGCACGCCACGCACACTGCCATGAGAGGCAAAGGCATTCGCGAGAAGAACAACCGATAACGGCGTTTAAAGTTTTCGGGTAGCCAGTGAATTATCATTCCTGCAACAAAAAGCAACAGTATATTGGCATAACTGAGGGCAATTTCGGGCACTTGTGCCAAATCCCACGATGAGCCAATTTGTTGTACCATATTTTTGGCCGTACTCCATGCCACGTCATTGGCTTCGGCTGGGTCGAGATTGGAACCTGCACGGAAAAACAATCGCGTCCAGGTAATGAACACAAACGTTTGCAATACCGCCCACGCTCGCTCAAGTGCAGGCAACGGGTTTTTGAATCCAATTATGTTGTATAAACAACGTAAAAATGTACCTACCCAAATAGCTCCCGACCACGCCAAGGCTATGTTCCAAATGGGGGCAGGAAAATACAAGCGCATTGCAAAACACGTAGCGGTGACAAGAGAAATAATAAACAAGCGCATAGGATGTCCAAAATCTTTCCAGAAACGGTACACCACCAACCCTATGCCGTTGAGTCCGCCCCATATCATAAAGTTCCAACTTGCGCCATGCCATAAACCGCCCAACAACATGGTGTTCATTCGGTTCATATTTGAGGTAAGCGATTTCTTCTTTTCGGGTGAATGATGGCAACAAAACGTTACTATCAAAGCGAATGCAATGAGAATAATTGCCACCCATATACTGCCCGACAAAATGATGCCGATGAGCGCAATGGTCAATATGCAAGCATACGTCCCCACCGATGCGGTGCGATTTCCGCCAAGTGGTATGTATAAATAGTCTTGCAACCATTTGGAAAGGGAAATGTGCCAGCGTTTCCAAAACTCACCGGGATTGGTTGCCTTGTAGGGTGAATCGAAGTTTCGCGGCAAATAAAAGCCCATAATCATTGCCACGCCTATGGCTATATCGGTATAGCCCGAAAAATCGGCATATACTTGCAGTGAGTAGCCAAACAATGCAACAAGATTTTCAAACCCGGTGTAGAGCAAGGGATTGTCGAACACGCGATCAACAAAATTCACCGCCAAATAATCGCTCAAAATTATCTTCTTGGCTAAACCGTTTAATATCCAAAACACGGCTATACCAAACTGGCGACGCGAGATTGTATATTCTCTGTATATCTGCGGAATAAATTCGCTTGCACGAATAATAGGGCCCGCCACCAACTGAGGGAAAAACGTGACGTAGAAGCCAAAATTCATAATATTTTGAACAGCCTTCACTTTTTCGCGATACACGTCCATTATGTAACTAATGCACTGAAACGTGTAGAACGAAATACCTACGGGGAGTATAATTTTATCAATGGTAAACGTTTCTTTGCCTGCAAACACGTTTCCTATCTCAGAAAACACGTTCACCACCGGCATTTGCAACCCAACAAGGTTATACACCATGTCGGCAAAGAAATACGAATATTTGAAGTAGCAGAGCGTGCCCAAGTTCAACACCAAGCCCAGCAACAGATACCTCGACCGACGTCGTTCGCTCTCGCTCCGCTCTATGGTTATTCCCACCCAATAGTTGAACAGGGTGGCAAAAATCAATATGAGCGTTGCCCACCCGCTTGTTTTGTAATAGAAAAATACGCTTACGAAGAAAATGAACGTGTTTCGCAACAATACTTTGCTCTTGAACAACGAAAACGCGGTAAACACGAAGGCGAAAAACACCCAGAAATAAAATTGGGTAAACAACAACGGCGAGTTGGGGTCAAACGAAAATATGTTTTTCAAGAAATCAACTACCATTGTTTTTCTATCATTGTTTTGTTGTACGACTCAATCAATGCGGTAAAAAACAGATTGCCGAGCAACTTGTAGCCTTTGTAGGTAAAGTGCACCTTGTCTTTTTTAGCCAAACCGAATGCCTCCCATTGTTTCATGGAATGCAAGCCTCCCATTATGGCAAACATATCCCACACACCGCCATCGTGCTTTATGGCAAGTTCGTAGAAATCGCGCTGCACGCGCAAACCGTTTCGGTTCACTTCGTAATATGATGCCCTGCCTGATTTAATTTTTCGGTACGAATCGTTATTGGTTACAAAAATGTATGCACAATCGGGCACCACGCGCTCTATCATTGCTATAAGCGAATCATATTGCGCTATAAATGCCGAGTCGGTAAACGTATCCATCGAAGCATCGTTTATGCCAATGCCAAACACAATCAAATCGGGATGAAGAAGCGCCAAATCGCGCTCAAAGTTTTCGCACGACAAATACGACGGAACCGATGCACCATTCACGCCTATAGCATGATACACTATACCTGGATTATTATTTTCGACTAAAAAGCCATTTACCGTAAATGCGTGCATCACCGTATCGCGTTGCACAATGTTGAGGGTAAATGTCTCGGCTTCGTGCTCCAAGGTGTACACATACACCGAATGCACGGAGTCATATTTTGCCGTGAGCACGGTATCGTTTACAAGCAAAATAGGTTCAACCAAAGAACTTTCGGGAGTGCCAAGCAAGGTAAGACGTGTAAACTTCCAACGACCTTGTTCTTTCTCGTGGTTAAGGTGTACCGTAATTTCCGCAACAGAATCAACCGTAGTGACGGCTATACCAGTAACGCCCAATTCCGCTCTGCGTTCTTCTCTCACATTGCGCGAAGCCTCCCATGTGCCTTTGTGCGACACGGTATAGTTCCACGGATTGTTGGTGCGAGCCGTTTCATACGGAAAAATGATGCCGCGACTGGTATGCGAGTCGGGAAACAATGAATCAAAATGCGAACGAACTTGGTGCGAAAATATATCGGCTTGAATGTGCGAGCCTCCAATGTGCATAACCGAAAGTTGTCCGCTCCTGGAGGTAATTACTTCATAGAATTTTGAGTAGAAACAATTCAAGCGTTCACTTGTACCCTGGGGAATTTGTATGGTATTCATGGAATCAACCACACAGGGATAATTCGGCTGTTGCCCCCATGCCACCTGCGCCATGCATAAAAACCACACTACGAATAGTTTATTCTTCCACATGTTGTCCTACCTCTAAAGAATCAGCAGCCCAATTCTGTTTATCAGGTTGAGCCTCTTCTCCATATAACCAGCGTGAATTTCGTTGTCTAAATTTGTAATACTCGTAATAATGCATAAACGACTGGGTGAACAAATCAGCTATACGTTTTGCGCCAGATGGCAAAAAGTGAATATAATCGCTGGCAGCCCATGCCGGTTTGTGCGACACCCATTGTATCATGGAATTTCGACCACCCATTACCTCATACATATTCCAAAACGCAGCTCCATTCTCCAACGCAGCCTCTTTCATTGCTTGCGCCACTTCTTCTACGTAGGGCCACGTTTGCAGTTCACCATTGATTTTGGTTGCCATATCGGCAGGACCTATCACCAAAATAAACACGCCGGGAAGCAAATTTTGCAAATAACGAATTTGACGTGCAAAATCCTTTTTATAATTTTCAACTGCCTTGTCTGAAGTAATTGCAGGCACGGCATTTCCTCCGTATTCAAGAATAATCATAGACACGTTGAGTGCCTTCATAGATGATTGTAATAACGATGATGAAATTCCGGTAAAAAACGTTCCGGCACTGCCTCGCAACGGAATATTGTCAACCGTGACACCTTTGGCACTTTCGAGCGAAATGCCATACAGTTCGGCATTTCCCTGCAATCGTATAGCACATTTAGTTACATATGATGGCAATTGCCATGAAAGTTCAGTGAGTCCGAAATGAGCAGATTCAACTATTTGCAGTGAATCGTATCCTTCAGCCGAAATTGCAGCACGGAAATCTTCCGCATTATTTCCTATAAACAAACGAACTTTTGAAAACTTTTTGGTATGTGGATACACCTGTTTCCAGTTCCGCGCAGTGAGCGTAAGCGTTACTCCACCTTCCAGTTGTGCCATTTGAGCCAACACACCATAGCGATTGTGTGGCAACTTCTGACGCATGGTGCCCGAAGCCACATAGCGCGACAAACTATCTGAATATGCCTGCCCTACCGGTGTAGACTGCACCAAGGGAATAATCGGAAGCAAACCGGCACCATATCCACCAAATTTATCTTGCAACGCCTCGCGGAAATAACCGGAAATGCGGTCCAACTCTATCTGAGAGTCACCGTAATGCAATATATGCAGATAGCCACCCTTTTGCTGCATATTTTCAAACGCAATAAACACACGTTCCATTATCTCCTGATTGTTATTTGGGAAATAAATACGTGCCACATTCATGCTATCGAATTGCTGATAAAAATGCAACGTATCAATACATAGGAGAGAATCGGAATTTGGGGGAAATTCAGCAATGTCAGCTGCAAAAGCAAGCCCCTGCTCTATTGATTGCAAATTTTTATCAATATTGGTGGTATCTTTTTGTGGAGAAAAAATTTCTTTGATTGAGGGAAACCGTATCGTAAATTGTATTCCTTCTTCGGGGAAAAAGTAGCTAATGCAACCTAACAACAAAAAAACACCTACTATGAAAGAGAGTATTTGGATATTCTTCATTGTTTTAGCGAGATGAAATTTGTTTTATCTTACAAAAATACGGTTTATTTAGAGATTCACAAAACAGAAATTCTTTTAGATAAACGTGTCCCGACGTTTTTAGAACCTTGCAGAAACGTGTAGGTTCGTTGTAGCAAGACTACTGACAGGACGTGGAGCCGTAAAGAAAATCAATGGAGTGCAGCGACCAAAGGCGTTGGTGTCCTCCTACTCCCCCCTTTCAACCTGCGTGAACACGGCACTTCAACTCCTTGAGCGGAACGTAATTAACTTTTAGGCGAGAAGATCCATCTTGAACTTTTTGATTTCTTTTACTTTCAAGAGAAAAAAAGGAACATGAAGCATTCAACGTTATTTTTCTATCTAAAATTTCTGTTTTAACATACCCTTTTTAAAAAAAAACTATCTTAATGGCTCAAACCAACAATTGCAACAAAGCCCGAATAACCAAACGAGTAACAATGCATAATATCTTGCGACATTCGTTTGCCACGCATCTGTTGGAACAAGGAACCGATTTGCGCTATATTCAAGAACTATTGGGGCATAAAAGTTCTAAGACGACAGAAATATATACTCATGTAAGTAATAAAAGTTTGCAGAAGATAAAATCACCCTTTGATGATTTGTGATGAATAGAATGAAGTTTACACAGAAATAGCTGAGAAATACTATTTTAAAATTTACATTAATCAAAAAAAAATATATGTTTGTAAAAAATGAGATAAAATTGGAATTTCAAAAAGAAATAAACAATAACAAGTATCATACATACACCACCAATTTTGGATGTATATGTATGACAAAGTCATACATATAAACTAGTTATGCCACATGATGAAAAACCGATACAAAAACTATGAATATACAATTAATCGCTACACAGTTTGGTAATAAATTAAAATACAATACATCTGTTAATGAAATTGACAGATTAGGGCAATCAATACTAAAAGTTGCAAAAGAAGGTTTTCCAAATCAGTCAATTACATCGGTGAGGGCAAAATCCATTTATGACTGGATTTTATCATTAGGAAAAAGCA
>CAYFVM010000006.1:27716-78625 GCA_964346725.1 uncultured Bacteroidales bacterium | reverse complement strand
CGAGTAAAAGTATTGATTTGCTTTTGGCTGCTTTTTAAGCGTTGTCTTTTGCTTTTATACCTAATTTCTGTTATATAGCCAAAGTTTGCTGATAAGTACGTTTCCTGTTCTTTTTTCTTTTGAAAGAAAAAGGAACCAAAAAGTTCAAGGACGGACCTTCTCACCTAGAAATTAATTTCATTTCGCTCAAGGAGTTGAAGTGTCACGTTCACCTATGTTGAAGTGAATTAAGTTACACGATAAGTTGAAGCGGGCTACAAACCTTCGCATACCACTGAAACCCTTATTGGCTATATTGTGTGTTGGGGGCATGTAGCTATTTTACCTCAATTAAAAAATCTTTTTTATTTTCATACTCAGAATCGTTATTTGACCGTTTATATAATAAGCATATTGTACTTGCTCCTTTCTTTTTACCTATAAATGACCAAATTTCTACATTTGTTGCACCTCTTCTATCTGTATTCTCTATATATTCTCTTTTTAAAGTATCCACAACAGAAAAATCATCTTTATTAACCCAGTACCATGAATATCCTGTTGACCAGTTTGATTCCAATTCAATATCTATGGTATCATTTATAGATATTTGATAGTCAATGTTGTTGTTTTGCTTTTCACAATTATTTAAAAATAATGTGCATATCAATGCAATTAAGATTTTCATAATAATATTATTTGATTTTGTTTTCATGATAATTAAAATTTATTGTTTAATGATTTTTTTTGTGAAGTAATCTTTATCAATTTGGATTTGTATAAAATACAAACCTTTAGGAATGGCTGATACATTAATAGAAATTGGTAAACTTGAATTATCTATTTCACAATTTATAAATACTCCATTAGAGTTGTAAATTTCAATTTTATTTATTCCGGAACCAGAAATATCAGTAATGTTTATTATTTCTGATACTGGGTTTGGGTATACTGAAATATTATTAAAAGCTTCATTTGAAATTGTTTCAACGGTTTGATTATTTTCTTTACCACTTTTCAGCTTTGATTCTTCATTAACAGTAAAAATAAATTTCTTTAATTTATCAAACTCATTTATTGAAATTACAAGTCTCATAAACTAAAATCTATATCCAACACTTATTTTTATTGAAGAATGCTTAAAATCAAAGAAACGATTGGGACGAGCCTGAAAGTCCGTAAATGGTCCATCGAAAATTTTCACATCTTTTCGTATGTTCAGAGAATAATCATAGGACAAAGAAAATGAGACTTTTTGTATTATAAATATAGTGGAAATGCCACCTACGAATGTGGGAATACTCTCTTTTTGTTTTATATACTCAGTTGTGTCGTTCTTAAAAATATATTTCACTTTACAATTATTACTACCTATACGTAAATAAGGATTAATGGAAAAATAATGTAGTAATTGTTTATTATATCCTAATTCGAGAAAAATACAATTTGACTTTATCTCGGGAGTATACCAATAATCTGATTTATTAGAAAGGTCCTCATAATGTGTTATATGGTGATACTGATATGTGTGAAAAGCAACACCTACTTTAAATTCTTCTCTTATTGTTCTGTAATATGCAATCTCCCAAGTAGGGCTGTAGTCTTCTATTTTTGAAACAATAGAACCATGAGAAAAAACTATGCTATTATAGTTTTCTTGTGCAATAAGAGAAAAACTATATATAGTACACGACAATACGAGTCCTATTTTTTGCAATAGTCTCATTTTATTTGCTTTTGTTTTGTTTCAATTCTTCAATCTGTTTCTGCAAATCAATAATATATAGAGTTAGTTCTTCTATTTTTCTAAGTAGTAGGTCGTCCATTTCGCCAACTTTGTAGCCATTCTCTTTAAACTCCTTTGCTGAAGGCACCTCGGGAAGGTGCTTGTTTTCATTTATAAATGTTTCCAATTCGTTGAGCGAACGTAGTTTGTAGTCTTTCCCAAATACATAGTCAGATTAGGGAACGTCTGCTATTATTTTTAATTCCTCACAAAGAATACCGCTGTTTACTGCCAATCTGTATGTAGACGTAGTTGTTGCTCCATTAACGGATAGATATGTTGGTTTTAATGTTGAAAAAGAGCCATGCGTTGCACTTACGGAACTTGATGCCTTTAGGTTTTTTGCCACAACAGAATCTGTTGTAATAATTTTGCCATTGGAAGATAAAATTCCTTGGCTATTATAGATTAATTGATATCCGTCGTAATAAGGATTACCTGTATAAAAACTAAAAGTACCATGCCCTATTGTTGTACTGTTTGACGGAGCGGGAACATGCCTTCGCATGTGAATGCCGTCCCATTCAATGTTAACGTACTCCCATCGCCAATCGTTGTTGTTGTATCTATACACTTTATACCCCTTCGGAGTCCATTCTGAAAATGGCACGCCTGCCGAATCGGGCATCATTCGTGCTATACCATGTCTATAAATTGTGTCAGCCGTTGTGGAACTTCCTGCCCATTGTTGTGCTACGGTTGTTGCTACAATAATGAACGATGCAAAAAAAGTTAAGATTCTTTTCATGATAAATATTTTATAAAAAAATTTCGGCAAATACAAATATAGTGTTTTTGTGAGATATTGGTCAAAATAAAAATCCTTTTTTCGCTTGAGTATTCAGGTATTTTTCTTTATTTGTTCGGTCGGATTTTTGATTTAGGTGCAAAAACCGCTGGTAAGTTTGCTCCACGTGCCGCATTGGGATTTGGTGCCGAAGTGAAATTGTTTGATTCTTGTATGAAAAAACTATCCTCGGTGCAAGATGTTTTGACGTGTGGAACGTTTTATGCCTTTTTGAAACAAAATTTACATGCACGACGTGGTGTGTATATGTACAATGGTATTATTACTAATGAAAACGTTGCACGCATGTATGGTTTGAATAGCAAAAGTATTGATTTGCTTTTGGCAGCTTTTTAAGCGTCGTCTTTTGCTTTGCTTTTGTTTACGAGAAATACACCCGTAAATACCAACGTTGCAGCAAGAATTTTCTGCCAATTCAACACGTCCATTTGTAAATAGATACTCATACTTGCGGCAATAATAGGCTGAATGTATGAGTAAACACTCACCACTGTTGGACGAAGTCGTTTTTGTCCTATAGGAATAAGAGTATATGCAATGAATGTTGCTCCAAATACCGTAAATGCAAGGTCAAATAAAAATCTTCCCGAAAAGGCTGCGTAGTCAATTTCTACAAGTTTTTTGCCTACCATTGGCAGTCCTACGATTGTAGAAAAGAGAAACATCCATTTCATAAATGAGATGGTGCTATATTTTGTTACCAATGGTTTGAAAGCACCTAAGTAAAGTCCAAAAAATAATCCGTTCAATACCATAAGTAGTATTCCTAGTGGCTGTGTGTGTGTAATGCCGTTGTTGGCGTGTGTACTATTGAGTATGAGAAGAATAACGCCTGCAAAGCTAATTGTTACGCCACCAGCTTTTTTGAGCGTAAGCGGTTCTTTTAAGAAGATTGTAGCAAAAAACATGGTGAATATAGGCGTGAGCGAAGCCAATATTGACGCGTCAAGTGGGGTGGTTATGTCTATAGCTACAAGAAAACTTATTTGTGTGAGAAATAATCCTAGCATTGACGCAAGAAAAATCTTTGGGAAGTCTTTTTTGTCTATCTGTTCTTTGGGAAGGAATAATGAAACCAACCAAAAACAGATAGTTGCGCCTATGGCTCGTATGCAAAAAATCCCCATTGATGAGATAATGTGCGCCGAAACAAGGTTTTTGCAAGAAATAATGTTGAACCCAAATATGACGTATGCAATAAATATTGCAAAATGACCGACTAATTTGTTGTGGTTCATTTATTTAGATGAAGAAAAATTGTATGATGATTTTGGCAACATCTCATTCTCTACCAACCATTTGTAGAGTTGTTCGTTCCAGTTTTTTGACTCTTCCGTCGTCGTTCGAAACATTCCAAATCCGTGTCCACCGTGTTTAAGGTGGATAAATTCGTGACTAACATTTGCCTTAGCCAAAGCTTTGTCTAAAACTTCGCTATTGCGAAAATCAACAACATCATCATCTTCGGCTGCAAGAAGAAAAACCGGTGGCATATCCATCGGAATATTTTGTTCTATCGAAAATTGTTGAATATCTGTTTCTGTATATTTTTTCGTAAGCAGGTTTTTGCGTGAACGAACGTGTGCAATGCTGTCTTCCATAGATACAACAGGGTATATCGCCATTACATAATTAGGTCTAACGCCAATATTTTCGGTATCAATGAGAAGGTCTTTTTGTAAATAATTTGTGTGCGTTACTCCCGCATGGAGTACTAAATGTCCGCCGGCCGAAAATCCAATGGCACCAATTCTCGTCGTGTCGATGTTCATTTTTAAGGCATTTTTTCGGATTGTATAGATAGTGTATTGAATGTCTTCAATCATTGCGGGGTGGTGGAATCTATGACTACTTACACGATATCGAAGCACAAAAGCAGTAATGCCTTGTTCTTGAAACCATTGTGCCACTTCGTGTCCTTCGTGTTTCATGCCAAGGTGATGATAACTTCCTCCAGGACAAATAATTACAGCAGATGTTGCTGCAGATTGTTGTGTAGAAGTATGTTGAACGAGAGGTTGTGCGGCCGGGTATGCATATATTTTTGATGTAGCTCGTCGTGCCGCTTTAGTATATTCATTTATTATTTCTCCTTTTTTATTAAAGCCCTTCCATAACTCAACTTTTGAAGCATATTGAGCCGAAAGGTTGAGACTTGCAAAAAAAGTAAGAAGGAGAAAAATAATGCGTTTCATCGTGTAATAATCTCTTTTGCTTTTTCTTTAGAAAGTTGATGGTATGTTGGTCTTTCACCTTCAGCAAAGGTAACTTCAAAATATTCTTCGTCGTAGAAAGAAAGTTTTGAGTTAGTGTCAGGGTTGCATTCCAAATAGATGCAGTTTTGCAACTTAAGTCCTTTGGCTTCGCAAATTTGGTGAGCGAGCGAATTGGCGGCAGAGGTCACTGAAGTTCCCGGATTTTCTTGGTACAATTCAGTTACGATTATTACTTTCTTGCCTTTGTATTCAAGTATTTTTAAACCACACTTCGAAGGAACATCCCATTGCCCTTTGAAGTCAAAAATTTCATCATAATATGTTTCGGGAACTTTCATTTGTCTCTTATTTAATGATATTTCTTACCACATCTTTTCCAAACGATTTGTTTGCTAATTTGCGGTCGCGCGGACGGTATGTGCCGTCTTCCATTTCGCGGAGTACCACATTGGAGAATAATTTAAACATTTTCTCTTCTTGTGTCTCAGTTTGGTAAAACGCTTTCCACGCATAGTCATATAATTCTTGTAATCGTTCGGGAGTCATGTGTTTGGGGGTGTATACCACTTGGCCTGCGTTGTAGTGATCCCAATCAAAGTCGAAAATTCTGCCTTGACGGAGCAAGTCGTCATACGCTTTGGTATGAGGGAATGGAGCGAGCACGGTGAATTCGGCCAAATCCAAATCAACCTCAAGTAAGAAGTCAATCAAGCGTTTTATGTCATCTTCGGTTTGGTTGTCCAAGCCTAAAAGAATAGTGCCTTCTACGCCAATTCCATAATCGTGGTAGCGTTTGATTCTTTCTTTAATATAATCCGACGTGTCGTAAACTGCTTGATAGACATACCAAGCACCTGCTTGTGCTGCTAAATTAAGCACTTCCGGGTCGTCTTCAATCGTATGACTAATCCATTTTTTCTTGAGAGGAATCATTTCTTTAAACAGTTGTTTTTCCCACTCTTTATTTTGCGCAAGCGAGTTGTCTACTATAAACAAACGGTTGTTGTCTATCGTTTCCAAGTCTTCAATTACTTTGTCAATTGGGCGAGGGCGGAATTTACGGCTTCCCAAGTACGATACTGCACAAGGGTAGCAACTGAAACGACATCCGCGTGAAGCGTGAAACAAGTCAACCATAGGAACGCCTTTGTGGTTGTATAAATCTCGTTTGTATAGGTCGCGGCGAGCAGGGCCTACCAAATTGATGTCGGGCATGTTGCCCATGAAATTATATACCTTTTGAAGTTTTCCGTTTTTCCAGTCGTCCATCACGGCTTCCATTCTTCCTTCAGATTCTCCTAAAAATACCGAGTCGGCATGTTCAATAGTTTCCTCTGCATGAAGCATGGTAGAAATTCCACCAAAAATTACCTGTTTGCCCATTGCGCGATATTTGTCGGCTATGGCCCATCCACGTTTTACCTGAGTAGAAAGCATCATGGAAATAGCAACCATGTCGCACTCTTCGTTGAAGTCAATTTCCTCAACATTTTCGTCGGTAAACGAAACATCAACCCATTCGGGAAGCGTTGCCGCAAATACTACCGGTCCGTGAGGCGGTAAATTAAATGTAGTTTGTCCGGGAAGTTTTTTCCATTTAGGATATATGAGTTTTAGTTTCATAATACGTGTTTTCAGTTTCAGTAATGAGATTGTTCTTTGCAGAACTCTCGTATATGTGCAAATATATGTTTTTTTATAGTTGGATTCGCTCTCTTAGCTATTTTACCAATTCTTCTAATTTATTGGCAACAAAGTCGAATGGAAATTCTTTGTAAATCTTGTCGAATTTCGTTTTGATTTTGTCGTTGCATAGATTGCCAATGCTTCCTTCGTGCGTATGGTTCGCTTTTCTTTCTGCTTTGAATTCGCCATGTTTTATGTCGAGACCAACTTTTTTGTACGCATCGCGGAACGGCATTCCTTCATACGTCAAACGATTTACTTCGTCAACGCTGAAAATGTAGTCGTACATTGAATCGTCAAGAATGTGCTCCGAGATTTTTATGTTGTTCAACATCAACATCATCATGTCTATGCAGCTATGCACTTCGGTAAAGCCCGGTATGATGCATTCTTTGATGATTTGCAAATCGCGGTTGTATCCAAATGGCAAATTGGTGGTGATAAACGTGATTTCGGTTGGTAATGCTTGCAATTTGTTCGATTTGGCACGAATGATTTCAAACACATCAGGATTCTTTTTGTGAGGCATAATGCTTGAACCTGTTGTAAGTTCTTCGGGGAACGAAACGAAATGGAAGTTTTGATTCATAAACAAACACATTTCCATTGCCATTTTTGAAAGGGAAGACGCGATGCTTGCCAATGCGTAACTTACAATTTTTTCAACCTTGCCGCGTCCCATTTGGGCATACATCACGTTGTAGTTCATTGTTTCAAATCCCAACAACTCGGTAGTCATAGTGCGGTTTAGCGGGAACGATGAACCGTAGCCGGCAGCAGAGCCAAGCGGGTTTTGGTTTGCAATTTTATATGCAGCCAAAAGCAGTTGTAAATCATCGGCAAGGCTTTCGGCATAGCAACCAAACCACAATCCAAATGACGATGGCATGGCTATTTGCAAATGCGTATAACCCGGCATAAGCACGTTTTTGTACTTTTCGCTGAGGTCTTGCAAAAGCGTAAACAATTCTTTTACACTGCCCGAAGTTTCTTGAATAGCATCACGAAGATACAATTTCATATCGAGCAACACTTGGTCGTTGCGTGAGCGTCCGCTGTGGATTTTCTTACCAACGTCGCCAAGTTTTTCGGTCAACAAAAATTCTACTTGTGAGTGAACATCTTCCACATGGTCTTCAATGACAAATTTACCATCCATTACTGTTTTGTAGATGTTTTTTAACTCTACTTGTACTTGGTCAAGTTCGTCTTTTGTCAACAAACCGATTGATTCCAGCATACGCGTATGAGCCAAATTGCCAAGCACATCGGCTTTTGTCAAATACACATCAAATTCTTTGTCTTTGCCAACAGTGAAAGTTGAAACTTTCTCGTTTGGCGCTACATCTTTTTGCCAAAGCGTGTTAGAGTGATTTTTTGCCATTATATGTTCAAATTTTCAAGTAATTCAATATATGTTTCTATACCTTGTTTCAGTTCCGATTCAAGGATGTATTCATTTGCGGTGTGTGAGCGCATAGTGTCGCCAGGACCGATTTTTACAGATGGAAATTTGGTCATGAAAACTTGGTCGGAGAGGGTTCCGGAACCAAATATTTCAAGTCCGAGTTTTTGTCCGCTTTTTACGATTGGATGGTCGTTTGCAATTGACGAAGAATTGAGTCGGAACGAACGAGCCGTAACTTCCGATTGTACTGATTTTGTAATAATCTCGTACACTTCTTGATTGCTATACATTTCGTTGGTTCTCACGTCTACTACATAGGTGCATTCGCCGGGAATTACGTTGTGCTGTGTGCCCGCGTTGATGCACGTTACGTTCATGGAAACGTCGCCCAAAAACTCGGAATGTTTTGGGAACGTATATGTTTTAAACCATTCAATGTCTTGCATGGCTTTGTATATGGCATTGATACCGTTTTGGTGTGCCGCATGACCCGATTTCCCCAACGCTTTGCAATCAAGAACCAACAAACCTTTTTCTGCAATTGCCATATGCATTCCGGTAGGTTCGCCAACAATTCCGAATGAAATTTCTTCCAGTGTTGGAATCACACATTCTAAGCCATTTTTGCCCGAAACTTCTTCTTCCGCAGAGGCTACTAAAATCAGGTTGAACGGATTGTTTTCTTTTTCGTTGAAATAAAGAAATGTAAAAATGAGCGAAACCAGTGGCGCACCAGCGTCATTGCTTCCCAATCCGATAATTTTCCCGTCGGTGCAAATAGCCTTGAAAGGGTCGCTTTCCCATCCTATGGCAGGTTTTACCGTGTCGTGATGCGAATTGAGTAAAATGGTCGGTTTGGTTTTGTCAAAATTTTTGGAACGAACAATCACATTGTTCTCTATGCGTTGCGCTACAATGTTGTGTTTCTTGAAAAACGCCACAAGCAGTTCGGCAGTACCCGATTCGTTTCGACTCACCGAGTTAGTCTCGATTAATGAAACGAGTAGTTGTTTTGCGTTTTCGAATTGTTCTGTCTGAAGTTCCATGTGCTTTTTATAAATAACCAAATTCTTCAAGAGAGCGGCGGTCTTTTTTCGTAGGACGCCCGGTACCTTTATCACGATATACGGTAAATACCATTTTTACATCTTCAAGCTTTTGCAACTCCGATTGGGGTGTTACATCTTTTATAAAATCAACAACAACCTTTGCTGATTCTCGTTGTGCCAATAATCCCATAACTTGGTATGAACGAACAATTGGCGGGCGTTTTACGTTTACCACGTCGTTGATTTTTACAATGTGCGAGGGTTTTACAGACATGCCATCTATAGACACCTGATTGTTTTTGCAGGCAGAAGTAGCCAAACTGCGCGTCTTGTAGAGTCGCACAGCCCACAACCATTTGTCTATTCGTAAATTTTCCTCAGTTTTTGGCATTGCTACAAATCAATAAAGTTTTTTAGTATTTGTGCACCTAGGGTACCACTTTTTTCGGGGTGAAATTGGAACGCAAAAAAATTATCTTTCTCTATTCCTGCACTGAAATCTAGTACATAATTACAGGTAGCAGTTGAGTGCGAATTCATTTCGGCGTAGTAACTGTGAACAAAATATACATAACTCTCAGGGCTAATGTTTTTGAGCAACGAACCTTGCAGGTTTTCAATTGTGTTCCATCCCATGTGAGGTATTTTTTCTTTTCCGGAAGGAAATCGTTTTACGTTCACATCAAAAATTCCTAAACAATCAACATCTCCCTCTTCAGAGTGTTTGCACATAAGTTGCATGCCAAAGCAAATTCCTAAAAATGGTTGCTTGAGCGAAACAAGCACTTCATCTAGGTGGCGCTCGCGCAGATAGGGCATTGCCGTTCCTGCATCGCCTACGCCAGGAAATATAATTTTGTCAGCTTTGTACAATACTTCAGGGTCGTTTGTCACAATGGGTTCTATGCCTAACCGATTGAGAGCGTAACTCACTGATTGAATGTTCCCTGCATTGTATTTTACTATTGCTACTTGCATATCATTTTTTTATATGTTACAAATGTAGTAAAGTTTGCGTATTGCAAAAAGGTTTCGAGGCTTCGTTTTGTTTTTTTTTGAGATTCTGTAGTGAAAATTGGTAAAGACTAAAAAAGTTTCTTGAAAATTCCGTATTTTCGTACAATTTGAATCCATTCGATACATGTACGTTATCCTACAGAAAGTAATAGAAATTGGGCAAAGTGGGAAATCTATTCACATTATGCTTCCTGAAATATGCAATAGTATATCAACATTCCCTGACGTCCTTGGTGTTCTTATTTCATATAAAGATGTGAATTATTATAGTTCTCGATTTACTATTAGTGGACGTGTACAAAGTAAGGAACTAAAAATAGGCAACCAAAATATAGGTGGAATTTCAATCTATTATAAAGAACAATCGGAATTTAAAATGATTCCCGATGACGATTTGTTTTATACCACAACGGTGATTTCGGGTTTTATTTCCGAAAATAAATTGGTTGATATTACCTCTGAATATGAGCAACGGAAACGAGAACTTGATGCAATAAAGGAGGTAAAAAGTTTTATAAATGCTGGTTTACCATTGGATGAATTGTTGCAACACGTGTGTGATGCCTTGCCAAAATATTGGCAGCATGCAGATGTAGCTTGTTGCCGAATTATTTTTGATGATTTGATATACGCCTCTCATGGTTTCAATGAGTCACAATGGGTTATGAAAGAGACATTTGTTACGTTTGACAATACAACCGGAACAATTGAGATATTTTATACGCAAGATGTAAGTACTGAAAATATGCCTATGTTTACTAAAGGTGAGCATGATATGGCAAACACAATAGGTATTTTTATCAGTCGCTATATCAATGATATTAAGGGGCGTTTGTTGTCGAATAACCCTATTATGAACACCAACCCGACTAGCAAGGAAGGGCTTGCGCGAGAATCACTCATAAACAACGATCAGCCGTTGCAAAAACTGCTCAACGAGCAAACGCTTGATAAGTACATTTATCTAGACATGATGAAACACAAGGTTTCTCAAATCTTGTTTGTTGCCACAATGTACGATGCATTTAATCTTGAAAAAGATGATAGCTTTTTTGAGAAATTCATGGGACCAATATACCAGTATAGCATATTTACATTGCCAAGAATTATCGGTGTCTCGTCACACGAACAGGCAATTGATTTGCTTAAAACCACACATTTCGATTTAATTGTCTTGATGGTTGGTGCTGATGTCCAAAAACCGCTCAAGTTTAGTGCCGAAATTAAAAAGTTTACAAATGAAGTTCCGGTGTATCTTTTGCTCAATCAACAATCAAATATCGCCTATTTTCAAGATTTGGTAGTCAAAACCACATTGTTTAACAAAATATTTATGTGGAATGGCGATTCGCAGATTTTCTTTGCTATGGTTAAATCGCTTGAAGATCTTGCTAATGTTGAGAACGATACCCAAATAGGACTTGTTCGTACTATGTTGCTGATAGAAGATTCTGTGCAATATTACTCTAAATATTTGCCAGTAATTTTCTCCGTGTTGTTCAACCAAGTTGGAGAACAGATAGCCGATTTTGAATTGAATGAGTTGGAAAAATTGTCAAAAATTCGTTCTCGACCAAAACTTTTGTGGGCACGGAATTATGAAGAGGCATCGTTTTTGTTCAACAAGTACAAAGATTTCATGACCTGCGTAATTTCCGACATGGAGTTTGAACGCAATGGAAAACTAGATAAAGAAGCTGGCCGATTGTTCCTTGAGCATGTGCGAGAGTACAATAAAAACCTACCGGTGCTTATACAATCATTTGAACTGAAATATTCAATGTCGTCGCGTAAACTCAACGCAACGTTTATTAACAAGAAGTCCGAAAATCTGCTTGAAAAAATCAAAAAATTCGTGATGCACAATTTCGGATATGGTGATTTTGTGTTCCGAAACGGTAAAGGTGAACCAATAGCAAAAGCACGAAATTTGCGTGAGTTTGAAACATTGCTTCGTATTATTCCTGATGATTCTTTGAAATATCATGCCGACCAAAATCAATTTTCCGTTTGGCTCATGGGACGTGGTGAAATTGAATTGGCACGTAAACTGAATCCTATTAAGTTGTCTGATTTGGGAGAAGATGTCTCAGAATTACGCCATATGAATAATGTGATTCTTGATGAATATCGTCAGACCAAAAAACGAGGGAAAATTCTAACGTTTGAAGAAACAGCAGTACTTGATGAAAAGAATGTAGTCACTTTGGCACCTGGTTCGCTAGGAGGAAAAGGTCGTGGATTGGCTTTTGTTAATACGTTGATAAACAATATAAATTTGAATCCGTATGCAGACCGCATTGCTATTCGTACCCCCAAGACTGCAATTATTGGGACAAATGAGTTTGAAGTTTTTTTAAAACAGAATTTTGCCAAAAAGAATTTGTTTGCAAAAGAATTGTCTGATGACCGTATCAAGGATATGTTTATTGCGGCACGTCTTTCCGAAGATTTACGGAAGAAATTAGCAACGTTGTTGGAACAAGTATCAAAACCATTGGCAGTGCGTTCATCCAGTATATTCGAGGATTCTGTAACACAGCCATTGGCAGGAGTTTTTAGTACCTATATCATTCCCAATAACGATATGGATCTTGGCAAACGATTGAATGATTTGGAAGTTGCTATCAAATTGATATATGCGTCAGTATATGGCGAACAAGTCAAAGAATTTTATAAGTCAACCAACCACAAGCTCGAAGAAGAAAAGATGGCAATCGTGATTCAAGAGGTTGTGGGCGATTATTACGATAATTATTATTATCCTCACATAAGCGGTGTAGCTCAGTCATACAACTATTATCCGGTAGCGCATATGAAGCCCGAAGAAGGATTTTCGGTCTGTGCAGTGGGGCTTGGTTTCTACATTGTTGATGGAGGAAAGGCTTATCGTTTTTCACCGCATTATCCAAAGGTGGATATTTTAAGCACAAAAGATCAGATCAATTCATCACAGACTGATTTTTATGCAGTAGATTTTACCAAGAAAGATATAAACTACAAGCGCGATGGAGAACGTGCTGCATTGTCGTTGCTACCAATTTCAGAAGCCGAAAAACACAAAACTATCTCCCATTGTGCTTCGGTCTACAATGTTGAAAATGATAGAATTGAAGCAGGACTTTCAGCCATAGGACCACGTATTATAAACTTTGCCAACATTTTGAAATATGATTATACACCGTTGGCTGAGGTGCTTTCGCTGATGTTAAAAACGGTGGAAGAAGCAATGGGCACTCCAGTAGAACTAGAGTTTGCCGTTGATTTAAACGAAAATAAAGATGGAGTCCCTTCGTTCTATTTGCTTCAAATAAAACCGCTTACTGGTAGTTTACTTACAGAAAATTCGTTACCACAAGAAATGCTAAATGCATCTAAATTGCTGAGTACAACATCGTGTATGGGTAATGGATTTATAGAAAATATCAGTGACGTGGTGTTTGTAGATTTTGAAAAGTTCGACAAACTACGCACACTCGAGATGGTTGAGGAGATTGAAAAAATCAACAAAGCTATGGTAGAGCAAGGTAGAAAATATTTACTGATAGGACCCGGACGATGGGGCACAAGTGATAGATTTCTTGGCATTCCAGTGCAATGGTCACAGATTTCCAACGCTAAAGTGATAGTAGAAATCAGTCTTTCTAATTTTCCTCTCGATGCCTCATTGGGTTCACATTTCTTCCATAACGTCTCTACTATGAATATTGGTTATTTTGCTATAGAAAATACCAATGAAGATAATTTTATCAATTGGGATATTCTTAAACAACAAACTGTGGTTGAAACAACAGAATATTTTGTTCATGTGCGTTTTGATAAAAATCTTTTCGTGCATATGCAAGGTAAGGAGCGCACGGCATCAATTTATGTACAAGAAAACGAATAAGATATGATAAATGTAATTGTAATCGGAATACACCACCTTCAGGCAGAGAGTATGGCTATGTTGATAGAATCGAATAGCGAATTTAAGGTACTCGATGTTCTTACTCACACTCCTGAATTGTTACACAAGACGTATGATGAGCCGGTGCATGTAATTGTGAAAAATATTCCTAAAATTACTACTGACGACATTGCTGATGTAAAGGAAATACAACGCATATACACTAAAGCAAAGGTTTTAATTATTTCGTATTCCGAAAACGAAGATACTATTTTCAATATTATAAAAGTAGGAGCTAAAGGATTCCTTTCGCACGATGCCACCCGTCAAGATTTGTTTGAGGCAATATATTCGCTACGCAATGGGTATGATTATTTCAGTAAATGTATTACCACCATTTTGCTCAATAGATACGTGTCGTCAATTCAAAATCATGAAAAGCCGGAAAATGATCAAGTAGAGCAATTGAGTTCTCGTGAAATTGAAATTCTTTCGTTGTGGGGAAATAGTCTAACTAATTTAGAAATTGCTGATACATTGCATATAAGCATTCGCACGGTGGAAACACACAAAACGCATATTATGCAAAAACTCAACCTCAAAACGCAGGTCGATTTGATAAAATATGCTATTCGTAACAATATAATTGATTTGTAATAAATTTTCATGGGCTCAAAATACGACATAGCAATAGTAGGTAGTGGATTGGGTGGACTCGTTTGTGGTTATGTACTTGCCAAAAACGGATTTAAAATAATCATATTAGAAAAAAATTCACAAATAGGAGGGTGCTTACAAACGTTTAAACGCAATGGTGTGAAATTTGACACCGGTATGCACTATATAGGAAGCATGGAAGAAGGGCAGATTTTGCACAGGTTTTGGAAATACCTTGATTTGCTCAACAATGTGCCTTTACAACGCTTAAATCAAGATGCCTTTGATGTTATTGACCTTAATGGAGTTAAATATAAATATGCTTCAGGATTTGAAAATTTTCAAGAAACTCTTTCGGCGCAATTCCCCAAAAATCATTGTGATATTGAAGAATATGTTCGTCGTGTGCGTGAAATTGCAGCATCATCGCCATTATATAATCTGCGAAAAATAAACCTCAATGTTTTTATTGAGCCGGATTACATTAAAACCAGTATTAACGATTTTATAGGTTCAATTACAGCAAATCCTACATTACAAAATGTATTGGCGGGAAATCTTCCTCTCTATGCCGGAGTGAAAAATGTTACTCCAACCTATATTCATGCGCTTATTACTAATTTCTACATACAAAGTGCGTATAGAATAATTGGCGGAAGCGATCAGATTGCGAAATCGTTGGTAAAATCAATTAAACAATTTGGCGGAGAGGTTTTTACCAATGCTGAGGTTGACAAATTTCTTTGCAACGATACATGTATGACAGCGGTGCAACTTACCAATGGCGAGGTGATTGAAGCGAAAAATTTCGTTTCAAATATTCATCCGCAAGTTGCCGTATCAAAAATTGATTCCTCTCTTTTGCGCCGCGCCTATCGTGAGAGAATCGGAAATTTGCAAAATACCATATCGAATTTTACTGTCTATATTAAGTTCAAAGAAAATACTACGCCGTATCTCAACTATAATTATTTCTATTATAAAAATGCCGATGTGTGGGCAGGTAACGACTACAATGAAAGCACCTGGCCGGAGCAGTATTTATACATGCATCAATGCCATGCGCCAAATCCTACCTATGCGCAAAGTGCGGAACTTATAGGGTATATGCGTTACGATGAGGTTGCGCGATGGGCAGGAACGCATGTTGGACATCGCGGCAACGAATACGAACAGTTCAAGGAAGAAAAAGCACAACGAATGTTGCAGGCGTTGGAACGTCAGTTCCCGGGCATAAATCGTTGCATAGAGGCATACAGCACATCGACTCCGCTTACGTATCAAGACTACACAGCAACGTTTCAGGGTTCAATGTATGGTATTGTACGCGATAAGAATTTTCCAACGCAAACGCTTATTTCTCAGCGAACAAAAATTCCTAATTTCTTTATGACCGGCCAAAATATCAATTCACACGGCATATTGGGCGTGACAATTGGTGCAATTCTTACGTGTGCCGAATTTTTAGGGCTGAATACCATTATCGATAAATTTGCAGAAGAAAAATAAGAACCATAAATGGTTGTCATTTCTTTATTTTTTCCAGAATTCCGGTACAAATAAGATTAAGACCGTGAATATTTCCAAACGACCAACCAACATTAAGAGTGCCATAATGTATTTGGAAACACAGGGGAATGATGCAAAGCATGAAATCATGCCATTGGGCGTGAATCCCATTCCTCCGTTACCGATAGAAAGAGCTGAAACTGAAAAAGAGGTGTAGAAGTCGTGTCCCATAATGGAGAGGAGAAACGCTCCAAACAAAAAAATGGCGATGTACATAACAATGAAAGCATATACATTGGAAATTACTGTTTTTTCAATTGGCTTTTTACTTAAACGTAGTGTAAGTATGCTGTTTGGATGAAGAATTTGTTTGAGAGCCAAATAACTATTTTTTATCAAAACGTTGATTCTCACCACCTTGATAGCACCACTTGTAGAACCAGCGCACGCTCCAATAAAACTAAGAATGAAAAACAACATTTTTGCTGCATACGGCATGACACCATAGTCACATACCGTAATGCCCGTGGTTGTTATGAACGAAACAACTAGGAATAGTATGGATCGAATTTGTTCTTCTACATCAGCAAATGATTCACATGTATTAAACTCTTTCCAAATATTTATACCGAAAATACTTAATGTGAAAAGTACAATTATTAAAATATACGTTTTCAATTCCTCGTCTTTGGCAATGTGCCGTAGTTTGCCACGAGAAGCCATATAAAGCAACACAAAGTTTATACCCGAAACGAACATGAAAAAAATCACTACATATTGTGCATAAGGCGAAGCACTTGCCATGCCGTCGTTGTAGTTCCAAAATCCTCCCGACGAAATAGTACATTGCGTAAGAATTAACGCATCAAAGAAATTCATATCTCCAACCATGAGTAGCACAACTTCAAGAATGGAACATGCTATATAGGTGAGATATAGTCGGCTGGCTGTATCTTTTATGCGCGGGTGAATTTTGTCTTTAGAGGGGCCATTAACTTCAGCGTTGTAAAGTTGCGTTCCACCAATACCCATCATAGGAATAACGGCTACTGTGAGGACTATAATTCCCATACCACCAATCCATTGCATAAGTCCACGCCAAAGTAAAATGTGTTTCGGTAGTATTTCAACATTAGGAATAATTGTGGCTCCGGTAGTTGTAAACCCCGACATAGCCTCAAAAAATCCATCGGCAAATGAAGAAAGAGTCTGAGAGAATAGAAATGGCATGGCGCCTATAATAGAAAAGATGAGCCAAACCGTTCCAACTATAAAATACCCTTCATGTCGTCCAATGTTTTTGGGTGCATTGCGAAACAAAAGAATCATAGCAAGACCAACAGCAAGGGTTATTCCTAATGACAGAAGTAATCCGTTCATATTTTCGGAATATACCACTGCAGGAATGATACAAAAAGCCATAAGTGTAGCTTCTAGTAATATTAATACCCCAACGGTCCGTATGACAACTTTCCAATTCATTATTCTTCTGAATCTTGGTTTTTAGTTTTACGGCTTGCAATGAATTCAATAGTTACACATATAAAACCAATACCAAGTAGTGCAGTTATAGTATTTTTGTCGGCGGCATCTAAAAACATCAGTACCATTGATGCTATACCTAGCGCAAATGCTACTGCAAGCAAAATTTTACTTCTCATAATTGTTATTCAAAAAAAAATTTAATTTCATTAACAGCAGATGGCAGCGCAAATACCAACACTTTGTCGCCATCGGCTATTTGCGTGCGACCTGAAGGTATAAAAGCATTTTTTCCACGAACAACCCCACCTATTACCGCATCTTTTGGCAAATTTTTCATCTGCATTAATGTTGATTTGGTGATTTTCATGTTTTCGTTGACAATGATTTCCAAAATTTGTGCATCACTTTGTGTTAAGTGCCGCGAAGACGATATGCTCGCGGAATTACTCAATGTGTATTTATGAATACTGTTCGCTGCAATTGTTTTTTTGTTAATCAAAGTGTCTATTCCCATGTCAATAGCAAGCCCAATATAGTCAACGTTTTCCACTTCTGCTATGGTGCGTTTTACACCAATGCGTTTCGCCAAATAGCACGAAAGAATGTTCGTTTCGGCATTGCTTGTGGTGGCAATAAATACATCGGTGTTACGTATGCCTTCTTCAACAAGTAAATCCATGCTACGGCCGTCACCATTGATAACGAGCGTGTTTTCCAATTGTTGAGAAAGTTTGCGTGCTTTTTCTGGGTTAATTTCAATCAATTTTACATCGAATTGTTTTTGTAAAATCTTTGCTGTAGCACGGCCAGTACGGCTTCCGCCTAAAATCATAACCTGCGAAACTGCCAAATCCTTTTTCTCAAATGTTTCAAGCATTTTATTCACGCCTTGCCGGTTGCTTACGATATAGAGAATATCGTTGGGTTGGCAAATATCATCACCTTTAGGGATGATAGTGGAAAAGCCACGTTTGATAGCGATGACACGATATTTTTGTAGTTCTTCCTGCGTTGGAATAATTTCTTGCATGTATTTCCCAACAACCGCAGCCGTTTCTTCTACTTTGAGTACGAAAAGCGAAAGCAAACCATCAACAAAATCAAATGATTCGCGTGTAGCAGCTCGTTCTACGAATGTTGCAATTTCTTGTGCAGCAAGTGCTTGCGGATATATGATAGAGTCTATGCCTATTTCGCGAAATAACTTTTTGTTTTTTTCGAGCAAAAGTTCCGGATCGCGTACACGAGCAATGGTGTGTGGCGCGCCTAGTTTTTTTGCAATTACAGCAGAAGCTATGTTCATTTCTGGAAAATGCGTTACGGCAATATACAAGTCGCACGCAGCTACTCCTGCTTCATTGAGGACAGATATTGTAAGTGCAGAGCCTTCAATTGTCAATATGTCCAAATGCAAAGCAAGTTGCTTGAGATTTTGCGTATCAACATCAATCACAGTTACTTCGTGTCTGTCGTCTGCCAAAATTCTCGCTAAGTGTTGTCCAACTTCGCCGGCACCAGCTATTATTATCTTCATTGTAGTTTCAAATAACGGACTAAGATAGTGTATTTATTTTTATTTAATAAAAAAATGAAAAAATATTCAAAAATCTGTGAACAACCTATATTATTGGATGGTCTTTCTAAAGAAATACTAGTGTAATGTGTTAATTGTTATATAGATATGGCGATTTTGCTCATAATGGGCTTGAGTTTGTTTTTTTTAGTAGCTAATAGTGTAGTATATTAATTATATTTGCTCTTGAAAAAGCAAAGCAAATATTAAATAAAACTATGAAACATAATCTGTTTTACATTTCAACCCTCATCCTTTTTAGTGGATGTTCTTCGATGTATATACCTTCAATGAATAATGCTCCATTGTTTGAAGAAAAAATGAAGTGCAGTTAGAAGGTTCAGTAAGTACCAATAGTATAATGGGTGCAATTGACTATGCATATAGTGAAAACTATGCATTAATTCTTAATGGAAGTTTCTCAGATGGAAATTTCTCTGACTATTATGATATTTTTACCAACAAGAGGGATGGCGATTTGGATGAGTACAATTGGACAAAATATGGAAGATATAATCATAAATATCTTGAAGGAGGAATAGGGAAGTATAATCTATTACGTCAAAATAGTTCTTTATTAATGGAAGGTTTTGCAGGCTTAGGATATGGATGTGCAGACGACTCTGTCTATCAAAATAAATATGGGGTCTTTTTTGTACAAACAGATTTAGGGCAAAAGTTTTCTAACATTGATTGGGGAGTGTCTTTTCGTTTGTCGTCATCTTTGCATGAATTTGAATGGCAGGTAGATGGGAAAAAGAATGAAGACACTTTCTTTATGTTTCATGTAGAACCAATGGCATTTGTTCGTCTAGGATGGGATCATTTAAAGTTTAGTCCACGTATAGGATGGGCTTTATCAATACCAACATCATCGTTTGATGTAATTTGTAATGCTGTTTCCTTAGATTATTCTCGCACAACAATGTTTCATGTATCTCTTGGTGTAAATTATACCTTCTAATTTGGTAGTATGGTGAATAGAGGAGGGCTTATAGTATGAAATGCTACAAGCCTTTTTTTGTTATTGTCCCTTTGTATAAATCGTTTGTGTTGGGAATGCAAATTCTAATCCATTGGTATTGAATTCTTGTAGAATTGCTATGTTCACTTTTGATTGCGTTTCATAATAGTCTGCAGATTTTTTTATGAAATAAATAAAAAGTATCTGCATTGAAAAATCGCCATAGTTCAAAAAACTCACGGCCACGTCATTTTTAATGGTAGGAATTTTTGATGGCAAGGCACGGAGAATATTCATGGCTAATTCCATTTTTTCGGGAGTTGTGTCGTACGTCAAACCAAGCGTTAATTTGATACGTGTAGAAGATTCCGAACTCACGTTTTCTATAGCATTGTCAACCACTTGTGAGTTTGGAATTGTAATTACACGGTCGTCAAAGGTACGAATGCGCAGGCTTCGCAAACCGATGGTTATGACATACCCGTCTATAGCTCCAAAACGGATACGGTCGCCAATGTTGAACGGGCGATCGAAAAATAACATAAACCCGCCCAAAAGGTTTTTTACGGTGTCTTGTGCAGCCAATGCAATTGCAACTCCACCAATACCGAGACCGGCTATTAAAGTGCCGATTTCAATACCGATGTTGTGCATCGTAACCAGAATGCCAATAATCCAAATGGTGTAGGTAGTCGTGCGATAGAGAATTTCAGTAATGCTGCGATTGATTTTCGAATCGCCTTTTTCTGCGTATTTTGAGAGTACGTTTTGTAAAATTCCACCGGTCAAACGAGAGAATGCCCAGGTAAAATTGATGGCAATCAAAACGGTGTAGATCTTCCACATTGAAGTTTCGGTAGCTTCGGAAATGTTAAGCCGTTTGATAGCAAACCAAATGAGTGCAATAATTGCGGCAAACATAAATGGAGCACGAAGTTTATTTATCAACAAATCGTCAAATTGTGATTCGGTTTTTGATGCAATCTTGCTGAAAATTTTTGTAAAAATTAGGTAAATGAGTTTTGCAATAAAGAATCCACCAATCGCTATGGCTAATGAAATAAATATATCTAGGAGGCTATTGCCCCAAATTGTGTATGTCAGCATATGTTCTATTTTTTACAAAGTTAAAAAAAACATGGTTGCAACAGCGAAGTTGTGTTCGGTAGAGTTATTTTTAAGGTTTATATGCGAAAACAAAAAAAGCAGAAGTTACACAACTTCTGCTTTTCTGAGGGATTTTGTAGATTTTATTTGAAATATCTATTAAATAATCCTTGAAAACCTCGTCCATGCCGAGCTTCGTCTTTAGCCATTTCATGCACGGTATCATGAATAGCATCAAGATTTTGTGCTTTTGCATTTTTTGCGATTCTCATTTTGTCGGCGCAAGCTCCCGATTCTGCGATCATACGTTTTTCAAGATTTGTTTTTGTGTCCCAAACTACATCGCCTAACAATTCTGCGAATTTAGCGGCATGTTCTGCTTCTTCGAACGCATATCGTTTGAATGCCTCTGCAATTTCAGGATATCCTTCGCGGTCGGCTTGGCGGCTCATAGCTAAATACATTCCAACTTCGGAACATTCGCCATTGAAATGTGCGGTCAAATCTTTTTTCATTTCCTCGTTACAGTCTTTTGCTATTCCTATTACATGTTCTGTAATAAACGACAAACCGGCTGATTCATCCACGGGTTTCCATGTTATTTTTTGTTTGCATTGAGGACAATGTTCTGGAAGGCTGTTTTCTTCGCCTTCATATACAAACCCACAAACGGGGCATACAAATTTCTTTTTCATTTTGATGTTATATTTAGTATTAATAATTGTTTGGTTTTACTTGAAAATAAGCTTGTGGGTGGTTGCATACCGGGCATGTGTCAGGTGCATTTTTGCCAATTACGATATGACCGCAATTTGAACATTGCCAAATCATGTCTTTGTCTTTACTAAAAACGAGTCCACCTTCTATATTTGACAATAGTTTAAGGAAACGTTCTTCATGTTCTTTCTCAATTTTAGCCACACCTTCAAAGAGCACTGCTATATCAATAAAACCTTCTTCGCGAGCTTCTTTTGCGAAATTTGCGTACATGTCTGTCCATTCGTAGTTCTCACCAGCTGCAGCATCTTTCAAGTTTGCAATGGTGTCAGCAACTTTCCCCCCGTGAAGCAATTTGAACCATATTTTTGCATGTTCTTTTTCGTTGTTGGCTGTTTCTTCAAATAGATTTCCTATTTGTACAAAACCATCTTTTTTTGCTTTTGAGGCGTAATAAGAGTATTTATTACGCGCTTGTGATTCTCCTGCAAATGCTGTTTGCAAGTTTTTTTCTGTTTTTGATCCTTTTAATTCCATATGCTAAGTGTTTTTTTATTTGTAATGTTATAATGAAATTTTTTCAAAGTCAGCAGCGCCATGTTTGCACACCGGACATATAAAGTCAGGAGGAAGTTCTTCTCCTTCATATACATAACCACATATTCTGCAACGCCAACCAACTTTGCCCCTGCTTTTAGTTGCTGTTGGGTTTTGTTTTGGTTTTACGTGTTTGTGATAGTACGAATACGTAAGTGTTTCATCTTTTGATAAAACTTCAGCATCGGTTAGCTCGGCAATGAAAAGGGTGTGGGTGCCTAAGTCTACCATTGATGTAACAGAACCAGACAAAAATGCATTGCTGTATTCTGAAAGATACAACACACCATTGCTTGAACGTGTTACTGAGTCAAATCCTTTGAATTTGTCAACGGTTTTGCCTGATTGAAACCCAAAGCGTTCGATAACCGAAAATGGCGTAGCTTGTGTAAGTACCGAGATGTTGAATTTCCTCGAGGCTTTTATCATATCGTGTGTATGGTTTACCTTATTTATAGCTACCGTAATTAGCAAGGGATTGCTTGTAACTTGCTGTACGGTGTTTACCATACACGCATTGTCGTTGTCATCGTTATTTGCAGATAGCACGTATAGTCCGTAGCCTATTGAAAATAAAGCTTTCGTATCCATAATTATGCTTCTTCAAATTCATCTTTTCCAACGTCGCACAACGGACAAGTCCAATCGGCAGGTAAATTTTCAAACGCAGTTCCTGGTGCTATACCGTTATCTGGGTCACCAACTTGAGGATCGTATTCATAACCACATACTTTACAAACAAATTTTTTCATAATCTTTATTTTTTAGTTAGACATTTATTACATATTCCTTTATAGTAAACTTGTGTTTCAGTAACGGAAAAACCTTGAACTAAAGTATCAATTGGTATATCAAAGTTTTGTGGAATGTCATAGATAGTTTTACACTTTTCACAAAGGAAATGTGCATGTCTATGTGTGTTGCCATCAAAATGAATCATTTTTCCGTCTATTGAAATTGCTAATATAACACCTTTTTCTTGAAGATGTTCAAGTGTATTATATACCGTTGTTTTTGAAAGAGTTGGAATGCTCGGCACAAGAGCATTGTATACTTCGTCAGCGGAAGGGTGAGTTGAATACTCCAAAATATAACGTAAAATAGACATTCTTTGCACTGAAGCCTTAACGCCACATTCGTTTAACAATGTTACAATTTTTTTGTCCGTTATTTTCTGTTTTCGTTCCATTATTAAAATTTATACAAATTTGTAGTAATTACAAATAATATCCAAATATTTTGACGAAAAAAATCAAAAAATATATGTACGTCTCCAGAAATAAGATTGGCAGTTCCATAATTTTTTTATCTTTGTGAAAATAAATTAAATAAAAACCCCTATGAAAGGAAAATATCAGAAACTTATTATCATTGGCATCGTAGCCGTATTCTTTCTCATTGCTTTTGGAAACACAATGTTCATAAAATTGGAAGCAACAGAGCGAGGTGTTATATTTCGTCAGTTCACAACTGGTTTGGACAAAGAAAATGTGTATGAACCAGGATTTCATATAATTGCACCATGGAATGATATGTATGTTTTCAACGTTGCAGAGCAAAAAGTTGAAGAAACAATGGATGTACTTGACAAAAATGGTCTTTCTATCAATATTGAAATCACCGTTCGTTTCTATCCTATTTACAATAAAGTAGGAAGTTTGTACGAAGCATTCCGTACCGATTATGCTAACGTCTTGGTAGTTCCTGAGGTTCGTTCTTCTGTGCGTCAAGTTGCAGGCCGTTATTCTGCTGAAGAAATTTATTCAACAAAACGTTCTGAAGTTGAACAAACAATAATAGAGGAAGCAGGTAAAAAATTACGCGACAATCACATAGAAATGAAAGCTTTGTTGATCCGTTCAATTAATTTGCCACAAGATATTCGTCAAGCAATTGAAAGCAAATTGAAACAAGAACAAGAAGCTCTTGCATATCAATTCCGTTTGGACAAAGAGAAATCGGAAGCAGAACGTAAAAGAATTGCTGCAGAAGGTGAGGCTCGTGCCAACAATATCATCAACAATAGTTTGACATCAAACTTGCTTAAAATGCGTGGAATTGAAGCAACCTTGGATTTGGGTAAATCACAAAATTCTAAGATTGTGATTATTGGTGGAGGAGATAATGGACTTCCACTTATATTGAACTCAGACAAATAAAATTTAACGTATAATAATAACGAAGGCTGTTGGATACATACAACAGCCTTTTTTATACTATGGATTACAAAAGTATACTTAACACGACTGAACCAAAGTCAATAATGGTGGTAGGCGACATTATGCTAGATTCCTATTTATGGGGTAATGTAGATAGAATTTCGCCAGAAGCCCCAGTTCCGGTAGTTCTTGTAGATTCAGTAGAAGACCGTTTGGGCGGAGCGGCAAATGTTGTAAAAAACTTCATTTCGCTCGGTATGCGTCCTTTTGTTTGTAGTGTAGTTGGTAATGATGAGGCAGGTTTTACGTTTTTCAAAATACTTCAAACGTTGGGCGTTGATTCTAAATACTGCGTAGTTGACCCGACTCGAAAAACAACAATTAAAAAACGTGTTATTTGCGGTAAGCAGCAAATGTTGCGCATAGATAGCGAGCAAGTAGATGAGATAGGTGAAGACGTACGCAAAAAGTTGCAGGAAAATATACGCAAAGGAATACAAGAGGAAAATATTGCGGCCATTGTTCTTGAAGATTATGACAAAGGAGTTTTTTCGTCAAATCTTATTCAATTTATTGTAAATGAGGCAAAAGCGAAATCAATACCAATTTTAGTTGACCCTAAAAAACAGAATTTTACCAACTATAAAAACGTAACTCTTTTTAAACCAAACTTCAAGGAATTCACAGAAGGATTAGGTAAAACGTGTTCAAAATATGATTATGCAGCATTGTTTTCTCTTGCAAAAGAATTTATGCAGAAGCAAAACATTGACATTATGATGATTACTCTATCGGAATTGGGAATATTCGTAGCCGACAAAGACACCTATGTTCATATACCAACGCAGGTACGTCATGTAGCTGATGTTTCTGGTGCTGGTGACACTGTTATAAGCGTTGCAACTGTGTGTTATATTTTATGTTTTCCAATTGCGGAAATCGCTCGAATATCAAATATTGCCGGAGGCCTTGTTTGTGAGCAACCGGGAGTTGTAACTGTAGAAAAAGAACAATTAATACAAAAGATATAATGGCTTCAATTTTAATTGTTGATGATGAACGTGCCATTCGTAATTCAATGAAAGAAATTCTTGAATACGAATCATATAAGGTAGATATTGCTGAAAATGGAGTTCAAGCTTTGCAAAAAGTGCAAAACGAAAAATACGACCTCATTTTCTCTGACATTAAAATGCCCGAAATGGATGGCATAGCTTTCCTTGAAGCCGTTTTGAAAGAGCGTGGGAATGTTCCCGTCATTATGATATCGGGGCATGCAGAAATTGATATTGCAGTAAAGTCTATAAAAATTGGAGCATACGATTTTATTTCCAAGCCACTCGATATGAACCGTTTATTAGTAACAGTTCGCAATGCCTTGGATAAGAAAAAACTTGTGCAAGAAACTACAATGCTGAAGAAGAAAATTGGTTCGAAGTATCAAATGATAGGTAATTCGCCAGCATTGAAGAAAATAAACGAAATAATCGCAAAAGTAGCTCCAACTGATGCACGTGTGCTTATCACAGGACAAAATGGTTCTGGTAAAGAATTGGTTGCTCATGCCCTCCACGAGCAAAGTAATCGTAAAAATGCACCATTTATAGAAGTAAATTGTGCTGCAATTCCTTCGGAACTTATTGAGAGTGAATTATTTGGACATGAAAAAGGTGCATTTACATCCGCCGTGAAAATGCGTATTGGTAAATTTGAACAAGCAGATGGTGGTACTCTATTTCTTGATGAAATAGGAGATATGAGTCTTTCTGCACAAGCAAAAGTGCTTCGAGCGTTGCAAGAACAAAAAATAACTCGCGTGGGAAGCGAAAAAGACATCAGTGTAGATGTACGTGTGCTAGCTGCTACCAACAAGAATATGAAGGAGGAGATTGACGCAAAACGTTTCCGTGAAGATTTATATCACAGGTTGAGTGTGATTCTCATAAAAGTACCTTCGCTTTCAGAGCGTCTTGAAGATATACCGCTTCTTGCGGAACATTTCGTGATAGAGACGAGTAAAGAAATGGGTATTCCGAAAAAAGAAATTACATCAGGTGCTATAAAAAAATTACAAACATATTCTTGGACGGGAAATATTCGCGAGTTTAGAAATGTGATAGAGCGATTGGTAATTCTTAGTGGAAAAACCATTGAAGAGTCCGATGTAGAATTATACTCGCAACCACTTTGAAATTACTCAAAAACCATTTTGAGTATTCCCAATGATGTTAATTGTTGCGTTTTGCAGATGTGATAGTCATAATACAAGATCAAAATATCTAAGAGTTGTTGGCGCTCGTGGCGATTCAATTCTAGCATATCGGTAAGTTCTTTAGATTCAATTAACAAAGAAAATAACCGACTTTGTTCTAATGATAAGTTCTCGTGCAATCCGTTTTGTGATATAAATTGGGAGTTGAGCAACGAAAATATGTTTGTTTGCGGTGTATAATTATTTTGTGGAAAAAATCCCAAAAAACGGGTAAGGTGCAACAAATAGAGAATATGTAAATTAGTATAGTTTGTTTTCGATTCTTCCAAGAGAAATACAAAACTTTTCAGATATTGAAATACCGCATCGGATCGTTCCTCTTCTTTAAATACTTTGTCGGTAATTTCGCCTATAAAGAGTGCTATTGTAGATTTGAAAATATTTGCTGTAATATCGGAGGGAACTAATTGAAAAGAGATGCTTGTAATTCGATGAATTTGCTTTGATGTTTTTTTTCGAGCAATCGAAAGGTGTACATACGAAAGGGGTTGGAACATTGCCATTTTAGAGTGGTTTGTCCTTACATTATTCATAATGTAGCTACCATTCCCAAATTCTTCAGTATAAATGTGTGCTATTACACTCGTTTCCGAGTATTTTATAGTACGCAAAACAATGCCATTGGTTTCGGTGAGCATGAAATTATAATCCTACGCTAGTTCCTTTCTTTTTATTACGTTTCAATTTTTCTGGAATATAATCCGAAAATTTCTCACGTGAGCTATGAAGATCAATATCAGCTATGTAGTGGAATTTGCCTTGCTTGAATTTATATCCATCCACGGAAAAATCAGGGCCATAGAATTCATAAATTCCTTCATAACGCGAGTCTGATGGTGCAATATGATCGAGCACATACATTTTTTTCTTTTTTTCGTAGCGAAGCATCATGGATTGTTTAGAAGAGTATTCAAATATGATACGCTTTTTGTAACCGCTACCTTTTTGTTCTACAACTTGATATCCAAATGATGGTTTCCCCTTTTTATCAAATCTAAATGTTTCTATTACTTTTTTTTGCGTATAAATATTGTTAGGACGCCATCCTAAAAGAATATACGTTGTAATGTCATCATATTTATATGCACGAAGGTCGTAATAAACAGCACCATACCAATTGTCTGGAGTATTCGTTACCCTTGTAGGGTCTCGCATTGTTGTTGCTTTATCAACAAGTTTGTGCACTTCAACGGTATTACTTTCTTTAAAATATTGTTGCAACAAACCGAATGTTTCGTATGTTCCGTTGGTGTGAACAAGGTGCCAAGTGAATATGCGAAATGTTTGGTCGGGTGCGGTAACGTTCCCCATTTTTAATTCAAGAAAGGGATATTGAAATGATTCCGGTATGCGAAGCACCGAATCGAGCATACGTATAAAAATCGTATTGTTTTTAATATTATCTTCTTCGCTAGCGGTATTCGTGATTTTTGAAAAAACAGCATTTAAGTTGTATGCATCTATGCTGAAATTTTGTGCATAGCTTTCAAAGCTAAATATCAAAGCCACTAGTATGGACAAAAATATTCGTTTCATTTATTTCACTCCAAATTTGAATGTTTGTATTTTCCCGTTACAAGAGAAAGAACAGATATAAACGCCGTTTTGGTATTTTTTTAGCGAATAAATTTTTGATTGATTTTCTGGAGAAAGAATAGCAGATTCAAGTGTTCGCCCATGTGCATCATATACTTTGATTGCTATAGTAGACTGTGATTGAGGATATTCTATCCAATATTCATTATTGGCATAACATAGTTTTGCCGAAAAATCATCAATGGTTTGTATTGCAACATTGCTATTCTCTGTGGTATCTACTATGTTTGGATTGTATTTTTGCTTCAATTGGGATGCCAAATTATACAAATCTGATTGTGTGTCGGCTGCTAACATAGCATACCGTAATACGCAAGAGTCGGAGGGAGCTATACTGTCAATTGTGGAATGTGCAAATACTGCAATCTCTTTACCATAGATTGAGTTCATTCCTATAGAATGCTTGCTATTATTCAAGGCATACCACAATTCATTATTAGAAAAACCATCGCTATAGACAACTACATCGGAATATACATCAAATGCATACACATCAAATGGTGTGTAAGTCAAGGGCATATACCCAACGTAGAATGTGCGGTCTTCTACACTTGCTGCTACTGACAATTGTAAACTATCAACGAACCATGTTTTGTTGTATGACGAATTTAAAATATCCCAATCGATAAAGGCTCCACATCGTAGGCCGTAAAGTGTGCTATCTCGCTGATTTTTAATACGATATTCGTAAATCAATGCAGTTTCATCGTTGTTGCCATAGATATATTGATTAGTGGAAATATTTTCTACTTCATATTCAGAATATATCATCAAATCAGCAGTATCTGTATTAATAACGGTTGGTGGAGTGATAGGATCAAAACTAGCCTTTCTATCTGAACGCGAATAGATAGTTGTCTGGTTCTCCGCAATTACCAAACCACCTTGGAAAATGCAGTTCCCCTGATCTTTATAATCGAAACCATTTTGATCAAGATTAATTGTGTAAATAGCAATACTACCATCGCCGGTAGCTGTTGATTTAATATCACCAAGTTCAAAGTCATAATAACTTAGATTGAATTTAGCCTGCTGATATTCGTAGCTCCAATATGCGTTGTCACCAGTATAGGTAAATTCAAAGTAGTCAGTAAAGTCTTGCGGGGGTTCTGCTAAAGCAAGGAACAAAAATTTACAAGTCGTATCTTTTCCCATTGCTAATTGGCTGAAAGAGAATACTCCTTTGATAGGGCTTAGATAGCTTGTCAGACATTTTGCGTTGATAATCAGATTTTTTGCATCGTGCAAGTAGTTTTTGAATGTTACATAAATAGCAACAGTATCGCCAGTATTTATGTGTGGTTGTCCGGTAAGGTTTTCGGTTCTAAAATCTGTGATTCGGATACTTGGTAAGGTATTATTGGTCACTGCTTTTAGAACATTTACTCGGCCGTTCCCTAATTTGTTTTTATAGAGAAGGTCGGTGTTGATAGTGTAAATATTGTCGGCTGTAACACGAAGTAATTCACCTACTTGTATGGCCGAATATTCCGGGTGTTTACTTCGTACTAAAGCTGCAGCTCCTGCAACAATCGGAGATGCAAATGATGTTCCGCCTCCCGACATTGAAATCGTTTTGTCATTGTTGGCAATAGAATAAAATCCTTTAGCAGGAGCACAGATATCAACATAATAATTGAAATGCGTTCCTTTTGTTGGAGAGTCACTCCATATGTAGTCGCCGTATATTGTTCCACCTACGCTTAACACCGTCTTGTATGAAGCAGGATAATACATTTCTGTATTTGCCGAATTCCCGGCAGCTGCAACAACCAAAGCATCGCAATTGTATGTTGCATAGTTTACAATGTCTTGCCCGTATATGCTACCGGCAACATCGCCCCAAGAACAATTTATAACCTTACATCCATGATTTGCTGCGTAGACAATACCATCGTATCCATTTATAATAGATGTACTACCATCTGGACAAACTTTAACCGGAAGAAAACGAGTTTTAAATCCAACTCCTGCTGTGCCAAAACCATTATTAACTTCTGCGCTTGCAATACCGGCAACGTAGGTACCATGTTCGGTAGCCGATGAGGTTGGATCTTGGTCATTATCTGCAACGTCCCAACCACGGTAATTGTCTATAAATCCGTCGCCATCATTATCATATCCGTCTATTGGGTCTTTGAGGTTGTATGCTATTTTGTTTATTAAATCGGTTTGAATAATGTCGTTGCCACCATCAATAATGCCTACAACTACCGAGCTATCACCTTGTTCTATGTCCCATGCATCTAATACTTTACAAACATTCAGATGCCAGAGATTCCCGTTATTATACTCTGTGTCGTTCGGAATATAGAGTAGTTCACCAATGTATGATGGCTCAGCATATTCTATACTTTTCATACGATTGAGTGTGGCCAAAACTTTTTCGAAAGGAACATCTCCTGTGTAGTAGCATTCGTAGATTTGGCTTATATCTACACAATTCTCGTTATTATTTGAAGTGATTGACTTAGGGAATTTTTGTTTTGGTGTTGTTGCACCAATTTGTGCAAGATATAGGTTCGCTTGTTGTTTGTTGGCCTCAAATTCTATTGGGGTTGCACTCTTCAACGTAGGCAATGATTTGTATTTAAAAATAATTTTACCTGTTTCTATTTTGTGACCATTAAAATAGCTAATGCTTTGCGAGAACACTGTAGTCGAGCAAAGAATCAATACAAAAAAGAACAGTAGCTTTTTCATCATAATGTTTGTTTTATTTTTTTTGCCAAACTTGATGCAAAAATGAAATCGTTAATTTCTTGATTATCAGTGTACCAAATTTCTTCTTTATTTCCTTCCCACCATTTTTCACCTTTATAAATAAAGACAATTTTGTCTGCTATTTCCATAACTGAATTCATGTCGTGAGTGTTTACAATAGCGGTAATGTTGTATTCTTGTGCAATACCATGGATGAGGTTATCAATCACAATTGAAGTCATAGGGTCCAAGCCTGAGTTAGGCTCATCGCAAAATAAGTATTTGGGGTTCAACGCAATAGCGCGAGCAATTGCCACTCGTTTTTGCATACCACCACTAATTTCTGCCGGATATAAATTGTTTTTATTGATAACTTCAACACGTTTCAAACAGAAATTTGCTCGGTCGCGGCATTCTTCTTCGCTCATGTTGGAAAACATTCGAAGCGGAAACATTACATTATCTTCAAGTGTTTCAGAGTCAAATAAGGCTCCACTTTGAAATACCATTCCAATTTCTTTTCTGATTTGCTTACGGTCTTTATCGCTCATGGCTGTGTAATCACGTCCATGAAATAAAATTTTACCGGCATCAACAGTTAGCAAGCCTACAATTGACTTCATAAGTACGGTTTTACCGGAGCCACTTCGTCCAATTATACAATTTACCTTACCCTCTTCAAAAACGGTTGATACGTTTTTAAGAACAGCCACATCCTTGAATGATTTTGATACATTTTGAACTTCAATCATGACTTAGAGTAAAGAAGTGAGTAATAGGTTAAATAACAATACAACAATACTGCTTTTTACAACGGCTTGTGTGCTTGCTTGTCCTACTTGCAAAGAGCCGCCTTTTGCATAGTATCCATAATAACTCGAAATTGATGTAATTAATATTCCGAAGATAAACATTTTTATGTTGGTGTACACAATGTAAAAAGGTTGAAACATGAATTGCAACCCATACGTGAATTGATTAGAGGGTACTTTCCCGGTAACATCACCAACTATCCATCCGCCGCCAATACCTAAAATAATGCTTATACAACAAAGAACTGGAAATGAAAGAGCTCCGGCAGTAATTTTAGGCATAATAAGATAGTTAGCCGAATTAACACCCATAATATCTAGAGCATCAATTTGCTGCGTTATTCTCATTGTCCCAATTTCTGAAGCAATACTCGAACCGACTTTTCCTGCAAGAATCAACGCAACTACCGATGATGAAAATTCAAGAATAATGGCATCACGAGTTCCAAGTCCTACTAAATATTGGGGTAGAATTGGGTTTTCCATGTTTATTGCAAGTTGAAGTGCCATAACACCTCCCATAAAGAAAGAAATGATAGCTACTATACCAATTGAATCATACCCAATAGCAACAATTTCTTTTCCTACTTTTCGCCAGAACATCCGTTTTTGGTCAGGTATAGCAATAGCTTTTTTCATAAGCAACATATACTGACCTATATGAAAGAATAAATTCACGTCTAATTTTTTAACGCATAAAAATAGTAATTTTTTTTAAGACAGGAAATAGATATTGTAGCTCACTATGCAATCAGTATAAAATAAACAAAAAATCCCGAGAATATTCCCGGGATTTTACATGTGTATGCTGTGTTTTTTAGTTACAACAGCAAAGTGGTTTCAATTGTTTAAAGAAATCATTGCCTTTATCATCAACTAAAATAAATGCAGGGAAATCTTCAACAACTATTTTCCAAATTGCTTCCATACCAAGTTCTGGATATTCTACGCATTCAATGCTCTTAATACTGCTTTGTGAAAGTACAGCAGCCACACCGCCAATAGTTCCAAGATAGAATCCTCCGTGCTTTTTACAAGCGTTAGTCACTTCGTCGGTACGGTTACCTTTGGCAATCATAACGAGAGAAGCTCCATTTGCTTGGAATTCGTCAACATACGTGTCCATACGGTTTGCCGTAGTTGGACCCATACTTCCGCAAGGATATCCTTGCGGCGTTTTTGCCGGTCCAGCATACAAAATTGGATGGTCTTTAAAGTATGATGGTACACCTTCTCCCGCATCAAGGCGAGCTTTGAGTTTTGCATGAGCTATGTCGCGCGCAACGATGATAGTTCCTTTCAAATTGATACGAGTAGAAACCGGATATTTTGAAAGTTCTTTGCGAACAGCATCTATACCTTTGTCAAGGTCTATTTCTATGCCTTTACATCCTTCGCCTGCTTTGCAGTATTCTTTAGGAATAAGTTCGCTTGGGTTTTCGTCCATTTTTTCTATCCAAATACCATCGGCATTGATTTTTGCCTTAATGTTACGGTCGGCAGAACAACTTACGCCCATACCAATAGGACAGCTTGCGCCGTGGCGTGGTAAACGGACAACGCGAATGTCGTGTGCTAAATATTTTCCGCCGAATTGTGCTCCAAGTCCAATATTGTGGGCTTCTTTGAGTAATTTTTTCTCCAAATCAATGTCGCGGAAAGCGCGTCCTGATGCGTTTCCGGTAGTTGGTAGGCTGTCGTAGTATTTTATGCTGGCAAGTTTTACGGTAAGCAAGTTCTTCTCAGCCGAAGTTCCACCAATAACAAATGCAATGTGGTATGGAGGACACGCTGCTGTTCCCAATGTCTTCATTTTTTCAACAAGGAAAGGAAGCAATGTGTCTTCACTTTGAATAGTTGCTTTAGTCATAGGATAGAAGTAGGTTTTGTTTGCAGAACCACCACCTTTTGCAACCATTATAAATTTATATTCAGCACCTTCGGTAGCTTCAATGTCTATTTGAGCAGGAAGGTTACATTTTGTGTTTACTTCGTCATACATATTGAGGGCAGCATTCTGCGAATAACGAAGATTGTCGTTCACGAACGTGTTGTAAACACCAAGAGAAAGCGCTTCTTCATCGTCAAATCCGGTCCATACATGTTGGCCTTTTTCTCCGTGAATAATAGCCGTTCCGGTATCTTGGCAAAAAGGTAAAACACCTTTTACTGCTGTTTCGGCATTACGTAAAAATTGCAATGCTACGTATTTATCGTTTTCACTTGCTTCTGGGTCTTCCAATATTGCTGCAACTTGTTTGTTGTGCTCGCGACGCAACATGAATTCAACATCGTGGAATGCTTGTTGTGACAGCAAGGTAAGTGCTTCTTTGCTCACTTTAAGAATTTTGTGACCTTCAAATTCGCTTACACTCACACCGTCTTTACTGAGAAGGCGGTACTCTGTGTCATCGTTGCCCAATTGAAACATTGGTTCGTAATGAAATTCTGCCATATTTTGTTATTGTTTTATATTGTTGTTATTCGTTGGAATTGTAACGTTCACACCCATAGAAAAGTGCATTATTGTTGAACCCATATAGTCGCTATTCGGAATATTGTTTTCTCTCGCATCTTCATACGCTGCTGAATAGAAAGGGACCGAAAAACCTGCTTTCGCTACAAATTTTACGGTAGGAGAGCCTACACGTAGGAATAGTAAAGGTTCTATATGCATCATTGAAAATTCTTCAGTTCCAAACGTTTTTGTAGACGTGCTAAAAATTTCGTTGGTCCAATAGTATGTGTGGAACGAAGGAACAAAACGGAGCGCTAGTCCGAAATCACAGTATTTAGATACATACCCTGCGTTAACTTGTCCAAAGATTGATACATATTTGCTATCGTAGGTTTGCATGTCTTTGTTGTTTGAATCATCTTTATCGGTGGCGTGTGAGAATCCTACTCCTCCAAATGCCTCCATTTTAAAGTGTTCTTTGTTGAACATGTCGTAATATCCAACACCAGCTTCGTAGTAACGATTGTTGAATTTGCCGAAATAGGTTAAATCAGCTAATGCTGAAGAATCCTTATCCTTACTGGTATATATGTCGTAGTGGTTTGAAAAATTACCATAAGAAAAGTTCATATTGGACATTCCGGCTATGTGGTTGGTAATGGCATATGATCCACCTAGTTGTAAAGCATTGGTTGAAAAATTTGCTTCACCTACAACTTCGCCTTGGTCTTTGAGTAATGGGGCTATACCCATACTTGGAATATACATTGATGAACAACTTGTGAAAATTGCCATAATGCCAAACATTGAAAATAAAAACAACCGTTTAGTCATATCTTGTCTTATTTGCTATGTTCGGGAACGACAGCGAAAAATATCAAATCTTGTGTGCCGCAGTTTATAATGCTGTGTTCGTAGCCTTGTGCGCAATAGTGTACGTCGCCGGCTTTGAGGGGTGAAGTTTCCCCATCACAAAGAACTTTACCTGCACCTTCAAGAACGTAAACCGTTTCGCTATTGGTTTCGTGTTTGTGAAGTCCGATAGAGGCTCCGGGAACAAGTCGTAAACGCATAATTTTGTTTGCTCCATCGCTGAATCCTTGTATCATTACAGATTTCTCGCCACCTTTAAAATTCTTTTCCTCCTTCTCGGGAATGGTATTAAAAGCAATATTCATTGTTCTAAATATTTATTTTGTAAAATTAACACAAATTCTTGTATGTGAAACAAACACGGTTGTTTTTTATAATGTATTCAAAACGTAATGTTTTGGAGTTATCTGTTTTCTATCTTAACAATTTGTTTACATTTGCATTAATTCATTATTGAAGATGTAAATTTATTTTTTAAATGGTAACCTTAGAAAAAATTCAGTCAATAGTTTTCGATGGTAATCGATTGAATATCAGCAAAAAGGAGACGGAAAAAATAACGGAAAGCTATTCTTTTTTAGAACAATTTTCAAAAGATAAAGTCATTTATGGAATCAATACGGGTTTTGGGCCTATGGCACAGTACCGTGTGAGCGACAAAGATTTAAATGACTTACAATACAACATAGTTCGCTCACATTCTTGCGGTGCAGGCAAACCATTATCGGAACTATGCGTACGTGCTGCAATGTATGCTCGCTATCTTACATTTGTCCAAGGCAAATCGGGAATTCATTTAGATTGTGCTATTCAGCTTAAAGAGTTTTTGAATCGTGGTATTTATCCATTTATTCCGGAACATGGAAGCGTTGGTGCAAGTGGCGATTTGGTGCAGCTATCGCATATGGCTTTAACACTGATTGGAGAAGGTTTTGTGTTTTATAAAGGTGAAAAACGCCCAACTGCCGAAGTGTTGAAACAAGAAAAATTGCAACCGCTCAAATTGCGTGGTCGTGATGGCTTGTCAATCGTGAATGGCACAGCATGTATGTCGGGAATAGCATTTGTAAATCTTGTCTATTCTCAAAAATTATTGCATTGGTCGCTGTTGTTTTCGTCGTTGATGAATGAGATTGCAGGATCGTATGATGATTTTTTGAGTCCGGCGTTGAACAACATAAAATTACACGAAGGTCAACAGAACGTTGCCGCAACTATGCGTGAAATCCTTAAAGGAAGCAAGTGTTTGCGTAATCGTCAGGCTGAATTGTACGCTCAGAAAACCACGACAATGCATTTCTCTGACGACAAAAAAGTTCAGCCATACTATTCGTTGCGTTGCGTTCCACAAGTATTAGGACCAATTTCTGATGAAATTGATAATGCGGAAAAAGTGATTGTGAACGAATTCAATTCGGTAGACGATAACCCTATTGTTGACGTGGAAACTCAGAATGTATATCACGGTGGAAATTTCCACGGAGATTATATTTCATATGAAATGGATAAGTTGAAAATTGGTATCACGAAAATGACAATACTCAACGAACGCCAATTAAATTACTTGTTCCATGATAGAATTAATGGAATTTTGCCTCCATTTGTAAATTTGGGGAAATTAGGTTTGAATTATGGTTTACAAGCCGCCCAATTTACCGCTACGTCAACTACAGCAGAATGTCAAACATTGTCAAACCCGATGAGCGTTCATACAATTCCAAACAACAATGACAATCAGGACATTGTATCAATGGGAACGAATTCAGCTTTAATTGCAAAACACATAATAGAAAATTCTTTCCAAGTTGCCGCTATTCATTGTATGGCATTGGCTCAAGCTGTTGATTGTTTGAAAATACAAGATAAATTGTCGCCGGTAACTCGTGCGTTCTATGAAGATATTCGAAAAATTGTTCCTATCTTTGTTGAAGATACGCCAAAGTATGAGGAAATTGCGACTTTAATAACATATTTAAAAAACGTAAATATTTAATTAATGAAATACGCATTAGTAACCGGAGGGTCGCGCGGAATAGGCCGTGCAATAAGTATAACACTCGCAAAAGAGGGTTACGCAGTTATTATTAATTACCATACTAATGAGCAAGCCGCTCTCGAAGTAAAACAAATAATAGAAGCAGACGGTGGAAACGCTGAATTGTTGCCGTTTGATGTATCTGATGAAAAATCGGTTGATGCAGCAATTGTTTCGTGGCAAGAAATACATGCAAACGAATATATTGAAGTGTTGGTAAACAATGCAGGAATTAGAAAAGATGCGTTGCTTGTTTTTATGCAAACAGATGCATGGAATAACGTATTGCGCACAAATCTTGATTCTTTCTTCTTTGTAACTCGCCGCGTGCTTAAAAATATGATAACCAAACGCAATGGACGCATTATCAATGTGGCATCGCTTTCGGGAATTAAAGGTTTGGCAGGACAAGCTAATTATTCAGCAGCCAAAGCAGGATTGATTGGTGCAACAAAAGCTCTTGCTCAAGAAATTGGTTCTCGAAAAATTACCGTAAATGCCGTAGCTCCTGGTTTTATTACAACAGATATGACACAAGATTTGCCTGAGGCTGATTTGAAAAAAATGATTCCTGCAGGACGATTCGGTAATCCCGAAGAAGTTGCCGATTTAGTTGCTTTCTTAGCATCGGAAAAGGCTGCGTACATCAATGGTGAGGTTGTTTCTATTAATGGCGGTTTGTATACATAGTGTTGAATTTACTGAGTATTAATTCAAAATAGTAACAAAATGAAAAAGGTTTTAGCAACAATTTTTGTGTTAATCGGTACCATGCTATCAGTTTCAGCACAGCAAGTAGAAGAAAAGATTCGCATCCCTGAAGGATATCAAGGATTTTTGGAACAAGGTACCCGTTATCATTTTTGGGGAGATGAATCAAGTTCTGTTGATGTATCAACAACTCACGGATTTTATTTTAATGGTCATACATTTGCCGGTATTGGAATTGGAATCTCTGCCGGACGTGAACATACTTTAGTTCCAATTTACACATCAATCAAACATGTATTTTATAATGACAGATATGTTTCTCCAGTAGGGCAAGTTCGTTTGGGTTCATATTTGGGCGATGATTTTGGAACGTATGCCGATCTTGCAGTTGGAGTTCGTTTTGCTACTAAACGAGATTTTGCGTTGACAATTTCTGCAGCAGTTTCTTACTTTGAGCCTTTCAAAGAAGAAGTGTGGGACTGGGAAACGAGCACCATATCGGACTATGAGACCATAGATTTTACCGGAGCTTCATTACGATTCGGTATAGAGTGGTAGTTAATTTGAAAATGTTTTTTAATGAAGGATAACCTATGGCGAAAAGAGTCGTGGTCACGGGAATGGGTATTTATTCCTGTATTGGAAAGAATTTAGAAGAGGTAACCAAATCGTTACGTGAGGGCAAGTCGGGAATTGGCATAGATCCGAAAAGAACGGAATATGGATATCGTTCACCTTTAACAGGAATTGTAGAATGTCCTCAACTGAAAGGTGTGCTTGATCGTCGATTACGTGTATGTTTACCGGAACAAGGGGAATATGCCTATATGGCAACCGTTGAGGCTCTAAAAAATGCCAATATAGATATGGATTACCTCGCAAACAATGAGGTTGGTGTTTTATACGGAAACGATTCATCAGCGCAAGCAGTTATAGAAGCCCATACAATAGCAATGGAAAAAAAAGACACAACATTGATGGGTTCTGGTGCTATTTTCCAGTCTATGAATTCTTCTGTGACAATGAATCTTTCTACTATTTTCAAATTACGAGGAATAAACATGACTATTAGTGCCGCATGTGCGAGTGGTTCTCATTCCATAGGTTTGGGCGCTATGTTTATCCGTCAAGGTATGCAAGATATGATAGTCTGTGGAGGAGCGCAAGAAACCAATTATCTTTCAATGGGTAGTTTTGATGGCATTAGTGCTTTTTCTGTCCGCACTGACGATTCTACCAAAGCTTCACGTCCGTTTGACGCATCGCGCGATGGTTTAGTGCCAAGTGGTGGTGCAGCAACCGTTATTCTTGAAGATTATGACCATGCTGTAAGTCGTGGGGCAACTATTTATGCCGAAGTTGTTGGATATGGTTTTTCATCAAATGGTGCAAACATTTCACAGCCAAGCGACAGCGGCTCTCGTATAGCAATGGAACGTGCGTTGCGTGATGCAGGTATGCAAATTGGTGATATTGATTATGTCAATGCGCACGCCACTTCAACGGTGCAAGGCGATATGTATGAAGCCATGGCGCTTGATTCGTTGTTTGGAACAGTTCGTCCATGGATCAGTTCTACAAAATCAATGACTGGCCATGAATGTTGGATGGCAGGTGCGAGTGAGATGGTGTATTCTATTCTTATGATGCAAAACTCATTTATTGCACCAAATATCAATTTCGAATCGCCCGATGAATATTCTAAGAATCTGCACATAGCTACCGAACCTGTATCAAAGGCTATTGATGTCTTTTTGTCAAATTCTTTTGGTTTTGGGGGCACCAATAGTGCATTAGTTGTAAAGAAATTTAAAAAATAATTGCCAATGAAGCGAAGTATAATTCAAGGCTTGATTCTTTCTACAAGTATAACATTAGTGTGTTGTGCCGGCAAAACTCAAGAGTCAGATCCTATGATGGCGCAGGTTTATAAAATCTGTCCAAAGGCCGATGTGATAAATGTTGAGCACAAAGTGGAATCGCGTGAGGTAGATATATTGTGTGGAAAAGAAGCAATGTCTTTGGTCTTCGACAATCAGGGTACTCTTTTGTATAAAGAAACTGCATTTCATCCCGATGAAACATTCCTTCGCAAAGCACAGAAAAAAGTGCAAAAAACGCATGCCGGTTGGACTCTTGATGAGTTTTCATTGGTAGAAACCAAAGATACTTCGTTCGTAAAATTGGAATTGTTGAAAAATGGAGTGGAAGAAAGTATGTTCTTTACCATGGATGGCAAGTTCTACAAATTCAAAAGCTATGTAACAACCGAATCGTGGTCAGCTAAAGAGTTGAAAAAATCAAAATATAATGCCTCGCTTCCATATGACCTCCTTAACCCGACGAAAGTTATTGATTTGGATGAGGTTTTGAAAGAAATTTCCGGAATATCTGTTGTGGGTGACACGGCAGTTTTTTGTGTGCAAGACGAATTGGGTGCTGTGTTTCAAGTTAATTTAGATGATAATTCCATGTCATCGGTAGGCAGATTTACCGATGTTGGTGATTTTGAAGATTTGCAAGTAGTAGGCGACCATGTAGTAGTGTTGCGCAGCGATGGCTCTTTATTCTTTTTTGATTATGTAAATTTCAAAGGGAAAGCCGATCAAATTATGATGAACCTACCTTGCATGAATTTGGAAGGTTTATTCTATGATGCAAAAACCAAAAAATACCTCGTTGCCTGCAAAGAACCTTCGTTAGGCAGAAAGGTGATGTCAGCAAAGCAGCATAAACAAGAACTTGCAATGAATGCTACACAAGAACGTGCGGTTTATTCATTCGATGAAAATACAATGGTAAAACCGGAGAAAATTTTGTCGGTGAAAATCGAAGAGATTCGTACGTTCGTGAAAGAAATGTATGGTTTGAATGTAGAAAGTTTCAATTCATCCGCTATCGCAATTCATCCAATAACAAACGAGACGTATATTCTTTCTTCGGATCAACGAATGATTGCGGTTTATGATGGAACTACGCTCAAGTCGGTATTCTTATTACCTCCAGAGGATTACTACAAGCCTGAAGGTATTGATTTCTTACAAAACGGAGATATGGTACTTTGTAGCGAAGGAGTGAAAAAAGGTGCGTTGCAAGGACAAATTTTTGTTTTGAAAATGAAAAAATAGAAAACGTGAGAGCGAAATAAAAAAGGGCTAGAATTATTGTAATTCCAGCCCTTTTTGTTTGTATGAAAGGTTTATTCGTTTCGGAACACAATCGCTCCATTTTTTGCGTCAACCAATATCTTCGAATCTTTCACAACTTCGCCTGAAAGAATCTTTTTAGACAATTCGTTGAGTAACTCACGTTGAATGACACGTTTTATAGGTCGAGCACCAAATTGCGGATTGTAGCCTGCCTGAGCAAGTTCGGCAATCGCTTTGTCGGTGATTTCGATTTGTATCTCCATTTCGGCAAGTCGTTGTGCCAATCGAGAAAACTGCATGCGGACAATCTCCGAGATATTGTCGGGAGTGAGTGGCGTGAACATGATTGTTTCATCAATTCTGTTCAAAAACTCCGGTCTCACGCTCTTTTTGAGCAAATTAAACACATCGTCTTTCGCTTCTTCTATTATTTGCTCTTTGTTTGCTTCGGTTATTTGCTCAAACTTGTCTTGAATGATGTCAGAGCCAATGTTCGACGTCATAATGATAATCGTGTTCTTGAAACTTGCCGTACGACCTTTGTTATCGGTTAATTGTCCGTCGTCAAGCACTTGTAGCAATATGTTGAACACATCAGGGTGCGCTTTCTCAATCTCATCAAGCAATACAACCGAATATGGTTTGCGGCGTACTGCCTCGGTAAGTTGACCACCTTCGTCATAACCTACGTATCCCGGAGGCGCTCCAATCAAACGAGAAACGGAGTGGCGTTCCTGATATTCAGACATATCTATACGAGTCATCAGGTTTTCATCATCAAACAAAAATTCGGCTAATGCTTTTGCCAACTCAGTTTTACCAACACCGGTAGTTCCCAAGAAAATGAAAGAACCAATAGGCCGTTTCTCATCTTGTAAACCGGCACGGCTACGACGCACGGCATCGGCAATGGCTTCTATCGCTTCTTCTTGTCCAACAACACGTTTGTGTAATTCGTTTTCAAGATTCAAAAGTTTGTCCTTCTCGGCTTGAAGCATTTTGTTCACCGGAATGCCTGTCCAGCGAGAAACAACGTCGGCTATATCATCGGCACCAACTTCCTCGTCAATCAAACCGCCGTTAAGTTGCTTTTCTTTCAACTCTTCGCTCAATTTCTGTAATTCGCTTTCGAGAACTTTGAGTTTGCCGTAGCGAATTTCCGCAACTTTTCCATAGTCACCGTCGCGTTCTGCTTTTTCAGCTTCAAACTTCAAGTTTTCTGTCTCTTGATTGATGTTGTGAATCTTCGAAACAATTTCTTTTTCGGAGTTCCACGTAGCCATGTATTTGGTTAAATCTGCTTGCAAATCAGCTATTTGTTTGTCAATGAGCTCGGTGCGCGCAGTTTCTCCATCACGTTTTATTGCTTCACGTTCAATTTCCAACTGACGAATTTTACGGTTCAATTCATCAATTTCTTCGGGCACGGAATTCATTTCCATGCGAAGTTTTGCAGCCGCTTCGTCCATCAAATCTATGGCTTTGTCAGGCAAAAATCGGTTGGTAATGTATCGGTGCGAAAGTTCAACCGCAGCAATAATCGCTTCGTCGAGAATACGAACATTGTGGTGGTTTTCGTAACGCTCCTTCAATCCACGCAAGATTGATACGGCATTGTCTACACTCGGTTCGTCAATCATTACCATCTGGAAACGACGTTCCAATGCTTTATCTTTTTCGAAATATTTTTGATATTCGTCAAGAGTGGTTGCACCTATGGCACGAAGTTCGCCACGCGCCAATGCAGGTTTTAGAATGTTTGCGGCATCCATTGCGCCTTCGCTTTGTCCGGCACCAACCAAGGTATGAATTTCATCAATGAACAAAATAATTTCGCCATTGGCCGAAATCACTTCGTTTATGACTGATTTGAGTCGTTCCTCAAATTCACCTTTATATTTTGCACCGGCAATAAGCGCACCCATGTCAAGTGAGAAAATCTGTTTCGTCTTCAAATTGTCGGGCACGTCGCCTTTGATAACACGGTGCGCAATACCTTCGGCAATGGCTGTTTTACCAACACCGGGTTCGCCTATCAAAATCGGGTTGTTTTTGGTACGACGCGAAAGTATTTGCAACACACGGCGAATTTCATCGTCACGGCCAATAACCGGATCAAGTTTGCCCGCACGTGCTTGCGCATTCAAGTTTATGGCAAATTTTTGCAACGCATTGTACGTATCTTCTGCTGTTTGACTCGTTACTTTATTTCCTTTACGAAGTTCTTGAATAGCGGCAACCAAGGCTTTTTCAGAAATGCCGGAATCTTTCAGCATCTGAGAAATTTGGTCGCCCGATTTGAAAATACCTAATAGTATGTGTTCTACCGAAACATATTGGTCGTCAAATGTTTTGGTTTGATTTACCGCCTCTTGCAACGCTTTGTTTGCGTTTGACGATAGATAAGCCTCGCCACCAGAAACCTTTGGGTACGTGTTTATGATTCTATCAAGAGCGGCTTGCACGCCAGTAACATTCACATCGAGTTTTTTGAGCAAAAACGATGTAATGCTCTCTGCCTTTTCAAACAAAGCTTTGAGAATGTGCCCTGTTTCAACGGCTTGTTGGTTATTACCACTCGCAATTTGTACCGCTTGGTTCATAACCTCTTGCGCTTTAATTGTGAATTGATTGAAATCCATAGTTGTAAGATTTTAAGTTTCGGTACATATAGTACAAAACAATTGCCAATACTCTAAAGCGGACAAATTGACGTATAATAGTAAGAATCTGTGCCTATTTGTCGTAAACACAAAAAAAATCCCGACAAATTGTTGTTTGCCGGGATTCTTATAATACAGTCAATGGGTTTATTTTCTTGAACTTGGTGTGCTTCGTGAAGTACTCGTTTTGCTTTGTGTTGAACTAGAAGAACGTGCACTTGAACTTGTCGAAGATGATTTTGATGTGTTCACCGAAGTAGAAGAAGATGATTTTGGTGCAGAACTACGCATAGTTGAGTTTGATGAACTTTTTGCATCTGCGCTACGAGAACTTGTTGTAGAACGGCTTGTATTGCTTTGTGCAGGTCTTGAAGAACTCTGAGTTGCGTTTGTATTGCTCTGTGCTGGTTTTGCAGCGCTACTATTGTGGTTTATCGGTGTTGATTTTTTAGGAACCGAATGATGTACGTGAGCCGGTTCGTGATGCACCGGAGTGGCAGGAGCAGCGTAGCGATGTGGATATGGAGTTACATCTATAACCATTGGAGTTGCATAGCGAGTTGACGAAACATAGATTTCATTTCCACCGGTAAATGTTGCGGTAACCGTTGTTCTTTTTGGAACGTTTATACGGCAATCGTACATTAATTCGTTAGAACCGCCTTCAGCATAAATTTGTACGCTATAATAGCCTCTTGGTATGTTTGAGATTGTAACTTGGTTGTAATATGAATAATATTTTTGACCATTTACATACACAGAGAATGGAATATCTACTTCACCTCTGATTATTAAGTCCGACGCAAAAATTTGAGCTGTGCTGAAAATAATTGCTACTATTGCTATAAACCGTTTCATGACTAAGTCCTCCTATATTTTAATATTTACAAATATTGTTTTCTCTTTGTAAAGCAAACCGTATGCCAAATATAAAAAGACTTTTGTAAATAATTGAAATACAATTAATTATTTGTTCTTGAAAATAACTTTATTTGGATATTCTTTGCTATACGCATTGATGCCGCCTTGCATGTTGTAAACCTCCTTGAATCCTAAGTCAAGCATTATGCTTATAGCATTAAGGCTACGTTTGCCCGAACGGCAATACACCAAAATTGGAGTTTCTTTGGAAAGAGTGGCAATATTGTTCTGAAAATTTTGATTGCGAACATCAATATTGATAGCGTTGACTATAGCAACCGAGTCAAATTCGTGCGGTGTGCGTACGTCTACAATCTGCAAATTAGTCTTTGAATTCATGAGTTTTTCTGCTTCAGCTATGGTCAAATTTTTTTGACTGCAAGCAACAAGAGGGAGAAAGAATAGTGAGAGTAGGGCTAGTTTCTTCATATTCACAGTATTATTAATGTGTAAAAAGCAAAAACGCCCAACATTTGTTGAGCGTTTGCGGTGCGGACGAGACTCGAACTCGCGACCCTCGGCGTGACAGGCCGATATTCTAACCAACTGAACTACCGCACCAAATTTTGGTTTTGCAAATATACATATTCTTTCTTTTCAGCAAAGCCTTTGCAGATTTTTTTTAAAAAAAATGTAAAATGTTTTATTGACCATCATTTTTCTTCACTCTCTTTACCGTATGCTTGACTTTTCCTATAATAAATTGAGTTCAAGCGACGATTCTGTTTCCGAAGTTTCTAAGTCCGGCATTACTATATCGGAAAGCACTTCTCCAAAATGTTGCATTTTTGCTTGTTGCTTCTTTGCATCTTTTTCGTCGTGGAGTGAAATTAACTCGCGTTTTAAACTTCTACCTTAGTAAACGTTTCAATAATGGCAATCGTAGCTGCAGTTGCCTGTGGACTTTTTAGAATAGTGGCAAGCATATACAATCCCTTTTCTGTAAAGGCTTTTGGTAAAGCTCTTGATTTTGGACTAATATTTGCGATCAAATATTTTGATTGCAAATGTTCTAACTTGTTGCTTTTCAATTCAAAAACATATCCTTGCGGAAATTTCTCAATGTTGTTTTTTACTGCTTGATTGACAACTCTGGTCTCAACTCCGTATAGTGTAGCAACATCTACATCTAAAATTACAGAAAGTCCACGCACGGTGATTACTTTGTCTTCTACTTCCGTAGGTTTTAAAATATTGGCGTCTTTTGGTTTGGTTGTACAAATGTAGTAAACCATTTTAATATGCGAAATATGCCTTGTGGGAAATAAAAAAGAGAGACACAAAATGCATCTCTCTTTCTTTAATTACAGTGGAGTAGTGGTTGCTCTACGAATGATTATTTTGCAAGATTTACCTTAACTTCTGAACCTTTGTATGTAACGGTTTTGCTTACATTTTTCGTAATTGGCAAACCAACGCCATTGTTTTCTGAAACTAATACAATGTTGAAAACTCGCGATTGCAACATTCCCGGGAACGTGCCTTTGCGCTCGTCTATCGTCAACGTTTTATCATCGTTGTCCCATTCGAACTCGATGGTAGCGCAGATGCCTTTTTCGTAGTTGTAGCCGTCGTTTTCATCTTCGTACAATGTAAACTCGCCATCAGCACCTTGGTACACGCGAATTTCAAGTGTATCGTCCGGTGATTCCAATGCGTAGTTTTTAACTTTTGCCATAGGAATAATAGAACCGGTACGAACGAACAACGGCATGGTTTCTATTGTAGCATTTGCGTTAATAGTTTGTCCGCCATTGTAGCTTTTGCCTGTCCAGAAATCAACCCAAGCGGTGCCTTTTGGTAAATATACCGGACGAGTTGTTTTTGTCACTTTAATAGGAGCAGCATCTTCGGCAAACATTGAAGGTGTTTTCCAACAAAGTATGGTACGAGCGGCACCGGTAGAAGAGTTTTCAGTTTCAAACACAAAACTGTATGCTTTGCCTGCTTGCAATTCTACGTAGTCGGTGTATTTTTCCGTTCCACCTTCGTTTTGTGGAATTTCTTTTCCATTTATAAATAATCGTTTGCGGTCAAAGTTTTTAATGTGGAAACGATATTTACCGCTTTCAGGAACGGTAATTTTTCCTTCGTAACGAATAGCAAACATTGAGTCAGTTACGTAATCAGGACGTTTGCAATACCAGAACACATCAAGTTTTTCAACAACAGTGTCAAGTCCGAGAACTTTGTAGTTGTTGTCTTTGTAGAAACGAGCACGAAGTCCCGGTTTGCCATCGTTTGTAGTGAAAACCGAACCCGGCACTTCAACACTGCGTTGTGGTGCTTTGTACTTTTGGTATTCGGTAACGGGAGCAACAAGGAATGAAGTACCGAAAATGTATTCGTCCGTAATGTTATACGTTTGTTTGTCTTGTGGAAAATCCATTGCCAAAGCACGCATCATAGTGTAGTCGTCGTTGTATACTTGCCAAGCGCGAGTGTAAATGAATGGTAACAAGCGGTAGCGGAGGTGATCAAATTTGAGCAATGTTGGACTGAATTCTCCAAACTCCCAGATTTCACGAGGCGTTTCTGAGCCGTGCGAACGGAATATCGGGCAGAATGTGCAGAATTGGAACATGCGTGTGTACAATTCTTGATATGCCGGGTCTTTAATCGAATTACTAAATACGCCTTCGTATGAACTCAAAACAAATCCGCCTACGTCAAATGTCCAATATGGAACGCCTGACATACAGTGGTTAATACCGGCTATAATTTGACGTTGGTAAATATCCCAAGCGGCACCAATGTCGCCACTCCAAGTTACAGCTCCGGCACGTTGTTGCCCGGCATAGGTAGAGCGGGTTAGAATGTATTGTCGTTGTGGATTCACGCTTTTTAGAGCATCGGCTTTCATTAAGTCGTGGAGTTGCGTCATTTCAATCAATGAGAATGCGTTGAGGTAACGATCCCACGAGCCAAGGAAGTTTTTACCGGTTGTTTTTAAATCGTATTCGGTAGATTCTTTGGTGAGTGCATTGGTAATGTCCGGCTCTGTAGAATCAAACCACCAGCCGTCCCAGCCGTAGCATGCAATTCCTTCTTTAAGGTATTGGTAGTACAATTTAACGGCATCAGGATTGAATGCATCGTAATATTTAAAGCCTGCCCAACCAACTTTGTTATACAAAAAACCTTTGTCTTGCATGGCTTTGTACATTGGAGCGTTGGGGCCAATAGCCGGCCAGCACGAAATCATTGTATGGAATTTGAGCGATTTGAGCTCATTAACCAAAGCTTGTGGGTTGGGGTATCGTGTTTTGTCAAAGTACATACCGCCCCAATCAGCATTTGTTCCCCAATAGTTCCAGTCCTGAATAATAACATCAATAGGGTAGCCAAGTTGGCGGTATTTGCGAGCAACGCCAAGAATTTCGTCTTGTGTGTGGTAGTGCTCTTTGCATTGCCAGTATCCGTATGCCCATTTGCCGAACATAGGTGCTTTGCCGGTTAAATAACGATAGCCGCCAATTACGTCGTCGGCTTCTTCGTCAACTATTACGTAGTAGTCAAGGTTGTCGCCAACTTCTGACCAGAGTGAACAGCCCTTTTCATCGTCGTTAAACAATGTTTTAGAATAATTGTCCCACAAAATACCATATCCAGCTGTTGACCAAATAAACGGAATAACAGCATCAGTATTGGTTTGAACCAATTTTTCTTTGTGCCCGCGGTAGTTCATAATTCCACTCTGATTTTGTCCGAGACCATATATGGCTTCATCTTTAGAGAGTGTGAATGTTTGTTGTACGCTGTAGGCATTTTCGTTGGGAGAAACGTATTTTGTGAATTGAGCAAAACCTTGTTCTTCCAAAACTTTCTTCCCGTCTTGAGTATAGGTTATAGCACCGGTTTTTGTGCAAATTTCTACGCAAAGTTCCGTTGATTCAAGAGTAACGGTTTTGCGCGAAGAAGAAACTTTGTATTTCACTGGTTGGAGAGTGTCAATTACAACCATCAGGCTTTTTTTCTCCATAGTGCCGCCAATAGGGCATTTCTGCACACGCACAACCTCGTCTTGATAGAATTGTACTTGTACCAAACTCGAATCGGTTTGAAATTGAACACCGTTTTGAATTTCGGTAATTTTGGGGCCCGAACAACTGAATAGTCCGAATATTGCTGCCACAAAGAAGAGAGACTTGATTTGTTTCATGATCTATGTTTTAAAGTTACTTAATAGTTTTTTACTGATTCCGCTTTTTCCAAAGGTTCGTCATTTCTTCCAAAGTTTTCCCTTTCGTTTCAGGAACAAGTTTCCAAACGAACCACGCTGCTACAAGGCAGATAATTCCGTACAAACCATATGCGAACACGTGTCCGAAGTTTGGCATAGATTCGAACGAGATGCTGTACATAGGAATGAATGTAGACGAAACGATGAAATTGAAAATCCATTGGAATGCAACAGCAATGGCAATAGCCGTGCCTCTGATGGTGTTCGGGAAAATTTCGGCAATAAGAACCCAACAGATTGGTCCCCAACTCATCATGAATGCTGCGCTGTAGAACATGATACTTACAACAGCAAAGAGTGAAGGAACGGCAAAAATGTTGGAAATAACCATACCACCGGCACCAATTGCCATACCGAGCGAACCAACGATGAGCAATGGTTTGCGACCCCATTTTTCAACGGTCAAAATTGCAACCAACGTGAATAGAATATTTACAAAACCCATAATTACGGTTTGTACCATTGGACTTTGCATGCCAACACTTTCAAAAATACGTGGGGCAAAGTACAATAGTGCGTTGATACCTACGGCTTGTTGGAAAACCGAAAGCATGATACCTATAAAAATGACTAAGAAGCCGTACGTAAAGACTTTTTCTGTTTTTTCTTGAACGGTAGATTTAATTTCGCTGAGAATTTCTTTTGCTTTTTCGCTGCCGTTAATTCTCGTTAAAACGTTCATTGCTTTTTCATCGTTGCCGGTCATAACCAAATAACGCGGAGTTTCAGGCACAAGCAAAATTAAGATTGCGAACAAACCGGCAGGAATTGCTTCACTACCAAACATATAGCGCCAGCCACTTGCTGTAACCCAAAGCGATTCGTTAGGGTTTATAATTTGATTGATGCCGTCAACCATATCAATTATAGGGTTTTTGTTGTCGCCTAAAATTATAAAGTTTACAAAATACACTACCAATTGTCCAAAGATGATAGCAAATTGGTTCCACGAAACCAGTGTTCCGCGAATATTTGCGGGAGCAACTTCGGCTATGTACATCGGGCAAATTGCCGAGGCGAGTCCTACACCAATGCCTCCCAAAATGCGGTAGAAGTTGAACGCAATGAGCAAGTTGAATGTTGGAACTCCTTTTTTGAAGAATAAAAACTCGGGGTTATACGAACCAAGTGCCGACAAGAAGAAAAGAACACCTGCAAGCATCAATGATTTTCTACGACCAAGGCGTGATGCAAAAAGTCCAGACAACGCACTACCAATAATACAACCGATTAATGCACTCGATGAAGTGAATCCGTGAAGTCCGTTGGTGTATTCAAAGTCAGTGGCTCCCATAAAAAATGCTTGAAGACCTTTTTCTGCTCCTGAAATCACTGCAGTGTCATACCCGAAAAGCAGACCGCCAATTACGGCAACGAGCACAATGCTAAATAAATAAAGTTTACTACCGTTCATGTGTTTTTGATTTTTTCTAGTTAAAGATAAAAAAAAGAGACGGAGCGCATCCTGTCTCTACAGAAATAAATTAGCAATACATATTTACGATAGCCTCGTAAAGTTCTTGTTTGCCGCTTGTTTGTTTTGGTTCGCCGTTTTTCTTAGCGTATGCAACTATGTCTTCAAAAGAAAGTTTTCCTTCTTCGAATTCTTTGCCTTTGCCGCTGTCAAAAGAAGCGTAGCGATTTTGTAGCATTTGTTTGTATGGAGATTTTTCCAATAACTCAGCAGCAGAAAGAAGGGCGCGAGCCATTGCATCCATGCCGGAAATGTGAGCAATTACAAGATCTTCCAAATCGGTAGAATTACGACGAGTTTTTGCATCGAAATTGGTACCACCATTCCCAAGACCATCGTTACGAATAATCTGCATCATGGCTTGGGTAAGTTCAAAATTGTCAATAGGGAATT
>CAYFVM010000006.1:0-27616 GCA_964346725.1 uncultured Bacteroidales bacterium | reverse complement strand
TTACGAATAATCTGCATCATGGCTTGGGTAAGTTCAAAATTGTCAATAGGGAATTGGTCGGTATCCCAGCCGTTTTGCGCATCACCGCGGTTTGCATCAATAGAACCGAGCATGCCTGCGTCAATCGCAGCAGCAAGTTCGTGTTCAAAAGAATGACCTGCCAATGTCGCATGGTTTACTTCAATGTTTATTTTAAAATCTTTGTCGAGATTGTGCGCTTTTAGGAAACCAACAACAGTTTCTACGTCAACATCGTATTGGTGTTTTGTAGGTTCCATTGGTTTTGGTTCAATAAGGAATGTGCCTTTGAATCCTTTGTTGCGAGCGTAGTCACGAGCTTTGGTAAGCATCATTGCTAAATGTTCTTTTTCGCGTTTCATGTCGGTGTTCAAAAGACTCATGTAGCCTTCGCGACCGCCCCAAAATACGTAGTTAGAGGCGCCTAATTTTATACCAGCATCTATTGCGTTTTTGATTTGAACGCAGGCACGAGCAACAACGTCAAAGTCAGGGTTTGTAGCCGCACCGTTCATGTAGCGTTTGTGTCCAAAAACGTTTGCTGTTGACCACAATAATTTAATACCGGTTGCTTTCATTTTTTCTTGAAGATAATCGGTAATGGCTTGCATATTAGCCTCGTATTCTTCTATAGAATTGCCTTCAGAAATAAGGTCAACGTCGTGAAAACAATAATATTCAATGCCTAGTTTTTGCATGAATTCAAATCCAGCATCAACTTTTTGTTTTGCAACGGTGAGAGTATCAGTGCCTTCATTCCATGGAAGTGATTTTGAATTACCACCAAATTGGTCGCTACCTTCTGCGCAAAGCGTGTGCCACCATGCCATAGCGAATTTTAACCAATCCTTCATTTTTTTACCAGCGACAACTTGTTCTGCATCGTAGTAACGAAAAGCCATAGGGTTTTTGCTGTCTTTTCCTTCAAATTTAATTTTCCCGATAGTAGGGAAAAAGTCTTGTTTTGCCATATATTTATAAATTACAATTTATGTTTAGTTAATTCAATTTTTTCTCAACGCAGTCTTTCCAACGTTGATATGCTTCGTTGTAAGATATTTTATTTTCGTTATCGGGCGTAACAGTTGCAAGTTTTGTAAGGCTTGCAAAAGCTTCGTCGGAATCTTTGTAAAAACCACGACCTAAGCCAGATCCGCGAGCTGCACCAATAGAACCATCAGTGTTGTATAGTTCAATCGTAGCCCCTGATACGCTTGCTACTGTTTTTCTAAAAATAGGACTCAAAAACATATTGGCTTTGCCCGCACGAATTACCGAAGGTTTCATGCCAATGTTTTTCATAATTTCCATACCGTAGGCAAATGAGAACGCAATGCCTTCGTGAGCCGCACGAATTATGTGATTCGTGGTATGTTTGGTAAGACTCAAATCGGAAATTTCTGCATTCACGTTTCTGTTTTCCAACACACGTTCGGCACCATTGCCAAATGGCAGAATGGTAAGTCCTTCGGAACCAATTGCAACCGAAGCTGCCATGGTGTTCATGTCGTCGTATGAAGCCGTAGGGCAAATGTTTTTGTGTATCCACGAATTCATAATGCCGGTACCGTTGATGCACAAAAGCACACCTAGACGGACGTTTTCGGGCGTATAGTTTACGTGCGCAAACGTGTTTACACGTGATTTTTCATCGTATTTAATTTCATCGCAAACGCCGTACACCACGCCCGAAGTTCCTGCCGTAGTGGCAATCTCACCAGGATTCAATACGTTGAGCGAAAGTGCATTGTTAGGTTGGTCACCGGCGCGGTAGCTAATGACAATGTCAGCGTTAAGCCCGAGTTCTTCTGCTACGTGCGGAGTAATTTTACATTGGTCTCCAAACGTAGGAACAATGTCGGCGAGGAGCGAGGAATCAATGCCATAGTAACTCATGAGCAAAGAAGCCGGTTGGGCATTTTGAAAATCCCACAACATCCCTTCCGACAAACCGCTAACGGTTGTTTGAATTTCTCCCGAAAGGCGCATAGCAATATAATCGCCGGGAAGCATTATTTTGTAAATCTTCTCGTAAATATCCGGTTCGTTTTCGCGAATCCAACGAAGTTTTGACGCAGTGAAATTTCCCGGACTATTGAGCAAATGCGGTAGGCAGGTTTCTGCGCCCAAATCGTTGAACGCGCGGTTGCCAATTTCGGTAGCACGACTGTCGCACCAAATAATGGCAGGGCGGAGCACTTGTTTGTCTTTGTCAACCACAACCAATCCGTGCATTTGATACGAAATACCAATAGCCGAAATGAGTCGCACATCAATTTGTGCGGTTTTGAGCACCTCGGCAAGAGCACTTTTGAGATTTGTCCACCAATCTTCGGGATTTTGTTCTGCCCAACCAATCTGTTTGGCAATAATCGGCATTTCCTGTTTTGGGAAAAACGCCGAAGCAGTGCATGTTCCGGTTTCGCCGTTTACCAACGAAACTTTTACCGAAGAAGAACCTATGTCAAAACCTAAGAAATACATATTCTGTATTATTTGCAGTTAATTGAAATTCGTTTTCCTTTGTATTGCATTGTTTTAGAGAACGTTGTAATGCTTCCAAATTCTACCGGTCTGTTTTTAGAAACATACACTATGTTGAAAGTCTGCGTTGTTTGCATTCCCTTGAATTCTCCTTGGCGGTCGCCAATTTCAACTACACCGGTTTCATCGTTGTAGGTAATAGGAATCATGCTGAATTTACCTTGTTCGTAGTTGTAGTTTTCACCTTCGTCAGAGTACAATTTGAAACTACCGTTTGCTCCGGCGTATACGTAAATTGTAATAATTGAGTCAGGATATTGGTCGGTGTATTCCATAGGAATTCCGGTAGGAATGATAGAACCGGCCTTTACGAATATCGGCATACGTTCGTATGGCGCATCGGCGGTAATGGTTTGTCCGCCTTTGAGAGATTTTCCGGTATGGAAATCGTACCAATCAGTTCCTGCAGGCAAATACACTTGGCGATTGCGCGCTTTGTATTCTGTTACAGGATTTATAAGCAATGATGGTCCAAACATATATTGGTCGTTGATGTTGAGTACGTTTTTGTCAGAACCGAAATCCATTACCAACGCACGCATGATTGTGTAATCGTTGTGGTACGTCATGCCGGCCAATGTATAAATGTATGGCATAAGCGTGTAACGCATTTTTGAATAGTACAACATTGAAGCGTATGCAGGTTCGTTTTCTTTGGAAATATTAAACGGCTCGCGGTATGGATATTCTCCGTGAGAGCGGTAGAGTGGGCAGAATGCGCCAAATTGATACCAACGTGTTTGCAATTCTTTCCATTCGGCAAGATTTTCTGCAGAAACTTCTTTTCCGCTGTATCGTTCTTCAACAGAGAAACCTCCAATGTCCATTGTCCAGAAAGGAATTCCGGAAATAGAGAAGTTTGTTCCGTGACCAACTTGATCTTTCAAATCGCTCCAACGAGAGACAATATCGCCACTCCAGTTTGCCGCACCGTAATGTTGCAATCCGGCAAATGCAGAGCGGGTTAAAATGAATACACGTTTGTCGTTGTCGGCTTTGCGTTGTCCTTCGTACACACCTTTCGCTTGAAGCGTTGCGTATGGGTTGAACATGCGTTCGCCGTTACCACAATAGTTTGGCGTAAGGTCAACTTTGCGGTCGGCAACGGAGATATTTGAGTGCATATCAGGTTCGGTTGCGTCAAGCCACCAAGCATCGAAGCCTTTCGGGTAAATTGTTTCAGAAAGGAATTTCCAGAACAATTCGCGAGCGCCCGGATTGTACACATCGTAGAAACCATTTTTGAAACCGGGCCAAACCCAGTCTATGCGGTTCATGTCAACGTTGTGAGTAAGCATGAAACCTTTTTCTTTCATTTCTTTGTAGTGAGCCGTGCTTTCGTAGAATTTAGGCCACACCGAAATCATTATGTGTGCGTTGTACGTGTTGTGCAGCGAGTCAACCATTTCTTTGGGATGAGCAAAACGGATTGAGTCAAATTCGTGAGAACCCCATGCGTCTGTTGGCCAGTAGTGCCAGTCAAGCACAATGTTGTCAAGAGGGAAGTGACGGTCTCTGAAATCTTTTACCGTAGTTAAAATTTCATCTTCCGTTTGGTAACGTTGACGACTTTGCCAGAAACCCATTGCCCATTTTGGAACAATTGTCGCTTTTCCTGTTAGAGCACGATAGCCCGAAATTACTTCGTCGGCGTTGTTTCCGCGAACAAAGTAGTAATCAATTTCATCGGCAGCTTCCGACGAAAGTGTAAGTTTTTGTTGGTCAGGATTTGGCGTTAAATACGTAAGTCCCAAAAATCCCCAATTGGTGTTCCATTCCAATTTGATAGAATGTTTTTCGCCCGATTTCATTGCCACTTCAAACGGATTTGACCATGGATTCCAGTTTTGACGCCATTTGTCAAACACAAGTTTTCCATCAATCCAAAGCTTGAAATAACTTGAGCCATAGAGCAAGAATTTGTGAATACCTTCTTCGCGTGATTCAATTTGACCTTCCCAAACAATTTTGCCATCGTGACCTTTCACAACTTCCGAAATAATAGAATCGGTAATGTTGCTGCGTGTTCCATTGGTTGCAAGCCAAGCGTAGTCAATGGTGTTTTCGGTACGTTCTTTTATAACTTTCTTGCCGTCAAGAGAATAGGTGGCTGTTAAACCGCCTTCGTTGCCGTTTTTGTCATACAACTTCAAGCTGCTAATAGGTTGGTATTCGCGAGTGTCGCCAAAGCGAGTGATAGAGTAGTTGTCCCACAAAAGACCATAATTTTTATTAGAATAAAGGAAAGGAACGCATGGAATCATGTTGTGTTGCGCCAATTCTACATCTTTCCCTTTGTAGTTCATCATGCCGTGTTGGTGACCGCCCAAGCCGTAAAACGCTTCATCGTCGGAAGACGTGAAACGCTCCATTACGCGATAGTACGAATCTTTGCAGTCTTTTGCTACGCACGTTTTGTGTTGTTCTTGATTGCCATGATTAAGCCATGGAAACGAGTCAACGTGTGCAAATGCTTTTTCTTCTTCGTTCAAAAGCACATTGCCGTCTTTATCTTTGAAACAAACAGTTCCCGCAGGTGAAACAACAGCAGACAAGGTTGGCGTTGTCAACACAATGAGGCTGTCCACTTCTTTCACATCCCAGTCGGAATATGCTTTTTGTGGAAGAACAATGAGGCTTTTTTTGCTGGAAAATTCTTTGTCAACCGTTGCCGTTACGCGAATTATGTCAGACGAAATTACTTCTAAACGCACTTTTGTTGAGTCGCTGGTTTTTACAATAATTCCCGAATCTGTTTTCTCATAGGTTTTGTCGGCGCAACTGGAAAAAGAAACAGCTCCAGCCAAAAATAATCCTGCCATTGTTACAAAATTTTGTTTCATAGGTATATTATTTGTTTGAATTAATTACTACTTGTGCCGGTTTGTTTATGCCATCGGCGGTGGCTTTTATGGTAACAGGACCTTTGCCCGTTACTTTTACAATTACTTGCGCATATCCGTTAAATAACGTGCGAGTAGTTTCTGGTGCTTTGTTGATTATTTGCACCAATCCCGGATTGCGATTTGGTTGATCCCATTGATTTGGACGGTGCAATTTTTGTCCTGTAACGGCATATTCATTCTTTCCTTGTTTCAAATAGCTGTTAGGAATTACAATTGCAGGAATTTGTTTGTCTTTTGAAATATCTGCTTTCAATAAATGTCCGTTTACGTAGACAGATTGGTTTTCAAGAATGCTTTTCGCAAACAAGGTGACTTTTGTAGAAGCAACCAAATTATCAATTTGGAACACGCCGCGAGTAACTTTGAGTGTGTCGGTGTATTCAAGCCAATCGGCAGGTTCGTTGGAGAATGCAGGAATCCATGACGAATAATTATATCCGGCAGCCACTTCAGGGCGGGTGTTTAGGTCTGTTACCGTGAGTTCACGTAAATCGGTGATAGGAACAGTTGTGATTTCGTCTAAGAAAACTTCAGCGTCGTGGCTTGATGGGTCTCCATTGCCAACACCGACAATAGTTCCGGGGCCTTGAACTGAGAAATGAACGAGATTGTTAGCCGTAGAGACAACGTTCCCTTTTTTGTCGCGCGTTTGTGCTGTTACAATTGCCACATCTTGTTCTGCCACTTGCTTGTGATATGGTATAAGTTCAACTTTTATAGGAACGTCAGGAGTGGTAACCGTTGCTTTTGCAATAATTTTTCCATTGGCATCGTATCCATTTGCTTGCAAAGTGCCAGGAATAAATGGTATGTTCCATTCAAGATGTCCGTTTTTCTCCATCGTTTTTTTGCCTTGCGATTTTCCGTTGAGAATAAGTTCAACTTGTTGGCAGTTGCTGAAAACGGTGATATTTTTTTCTTTACCTTGTTTTGAATAATTCCAATTGGTAGCAATGTGCACAATAGGTTCTTTTTTCCACCACGAAGCAAGATAGTAGTAGTTATCTTTTTCAAAACCGCATAAATCAGCAATACCAAATTGAGAAACTACGGCCGGCCATACGTATGGAGTAGGTTCTCCGCGATAGTCAAGTCCTGTCCAATAAAAGATGCCCATAGCCCAATCGCGTTCAGAATAAAATTTCCATCCACCTTCCATTCCATCATCATAGAGATTGGTAGCAGCGAGCCAACATTTTTCATTGTTGGTTTCATATATACCGCGAGTTCTCACTGTGTTACTTTCTTCCGTGCCAACAATAGGTTGGTTTGGATACAATTTGTGGTGGCCCTCTACATCACCGTGCCTGATGTAGTTTATGCCACCAACTTCGCTCGCTTTGCTAATACCATAGTCCCAGCCCCCACTAGAAGCAATGGTGAATGCGCGAGATGAGTCGAGCATCCTTGCGAAGTTTTCCATGTTACGAGTAATCCTAGCACCTCGTTCGTTGCCCTCGATGTACCATTCCTCATTACCCAATCCCCACATGAATACGCACGGATGATTTCTGTCTCGAGTAATGAGCTGCTCAATTGTATATTGATGTTCTCGGTTTATTCCCATTAATCTGATTTCCGTCAAGACGAGTACGCCAAGTCGGTCGCACGCGTCAAGAAATTCGGGCGCAGTAGGGTTGTGCGAGCTACGAATAGCGTTACAACCCATGCCAATCATTTTTTCTACACGGAATTCTTGCAATTCAGGTGTTACTGCCACGCCAACGCCGGCATGGTCTTGATGCAAACAAACTCCGCGAATTTTGATTGGGTGCCCATTTAGAAAACATCCTTTGTTTGCATCAAAGCGAAGAGTGCGGATGCCAAAGGTGTTTTCTGCACCGTCAACTGTTGTTCCGTTTGAAAGAATCTCAGTTTTAACGGTGTACAAATTCGGTGTTCCCATGTCCCATACTTCCCAAAGTTGTGGTTGTGCGATGGAAACATTCGTTTTGAAGAATTGTTCTGATGTAAATGGCTTTAGTGTTACATCAGACGAAACTTCTTTTACTTGTAGTCCCTGCGGATTACAAATGGTGTGATGTATTGTGAAAGATTGTGGTTGATTTGTTTCATTAGAAATAGTGGTTCTCAAGGTGAGCAATGCTTCCTTGTTTCCCGCAAAAATGCTATCTGTTGTGATAAATAATCCGGAAGGAGCAATGTGGAGCGGGTTGGTCTTTACCAATCGCACATTACGATATATGCCGGCACCTTCATAATACCAACCTTCCTCGTATGTTGCATCGGCACGGACCGCAATCACGTTTTCACCTCCATAATTCAAATATTCTGTGAGATCGTAGCCAAATGTATTGTAGCCGCTGTGTTCTTCGCCAAGATAGAAACCATTTACCCACACGCGAGAATTTCGGTATATACCGTCGAATTCAACACTGATTTTACTTCCATACCAATCTTCGGGAATGGCAAACGCCTTGCGATACCAGCCCACGCTGTTTTCAGGGTATTTTCTTCCTATTGCTTTAGAGCCGTGACTTGTGCTTCCGTTTTCAACAAATGGCAATGAAACGCACCAATCGTGAGGGATTGTAACGTCTTGCCACATGCGGTCGTCAAAGTTTTGCGCAGCGGCCCCATCGCCGAAACCTGCTTTTGCATAATACGAGAAATGACCTGTTCCTGTGCCATAATCTTTGTTGAAATCGTAGGCATGACCTAAGGCAAATTTCCAATTCTGATTGAAATTTTGCACTTCTCGAGTCTGAGCCGTAAGTCCTAAGCTGAAAAATAACGAAATAATGCAGAAGCAGTAAAGTATTCTCTTCATGAGTTTTTAGTAAATTATTTATTTTTTCAAAGATAAAACTATTGTTGTAAATTTTACACTAAGCACGGCAAAAAAATCAATATTTTCATTTCATTATAGATATGTTGAAATTTTTGTTTTCAAAAAGTAACTATTCTTTTCTTCTTTTTGATTTTTATGCATACAAAAACAATTTCTTATCAAAGAGGTAAAATTTCAATCTATATGTGTCTATCTTATTATTGTAAAAAAAACACTAACTGCATTGTATTTTAATTTTTATTCCGTTTCTTTGAAAAAAATTATAGAAAGTTAAAAGTTATAACCTTATCAAATGAAACTACTTTTACACGTTTCTTGTTTGCTTCTTTTCCCAATATTTGCGATAGCAGGTCCTCCTTCGGCTGATGTGCCGTATGGCGATACGGTAGTGCATCGTGAACATAAAAAAACGGGAGCGAAGTTTAAAGGGAAACCGGGATTGCGTAATTTCGGTGTTACCGGAAATTATCGAGGCATGATTTACTATCGAAACATGAATGATTTGTTTGATGGTACGTATTCTCAAGAAAAAATGTTGCTCTCAACAAACGATGGTGGACGTCAGTCACAGTTGCAACTTGATGTAGTGGCACGTCCTACGGCTAACACAGCATTCCGTACCGATTTTTACTTGTATTCGCCAATGCTTGGAGCAGGCTACAATACCAATGAGACCGGTTTGCAAATGGGGGTAAACCTTGATGGTCAAATGAATTATGACAACGCAAAAATCAGTTTCCGTTTAGGCGGTTTGCAATATACGCGACTTTCTAAATTAACATTGTGGGCTACGGAAAACGAAGGTGAGAGTTTGTTTGAACGCAATTCTTGGGATTATTTCCAAATGGCTGCGCAAAACTACGACTCTTATTATTCACAAGGTACCGTTATTCGCGATTTCCGTTGGGGAAATCAGTTCTGCCAAGGTCTTGTTGCTTCGGTGTATGATTTGCCTTGGGGATTGGAATCGCGGATTATGTATGCAAAAACGCCAAACAACGGCGGGCAGTCTTCGTATCTCGACACTATTCCTAATATTTCATATGGTGGATTTATACATAAGAAATTTGGACAAAACTTTATAGGTATCAATACTTTCCATTCAGTGAGCTACGATAGTACGGTGAATGGAAATTTTGTAGGATATAATATTGGGTCGTTTAATTTTAGCTTAGATTTCCTTAAAGACTTCAATGCTTCAGGAGAACTAGGTTATGGGCGATATGTAGAAGACGAAACCTTGAATGTTTCGTATGGTGAGGCAATGGATTTGGTATTGCTCTCACGTCAAGCGCTTATAGGTGCGCCACTTAAATTACATTTCTATCGTCTTTCACCATCATTCATCAACTTGAACGCCGGTTTCAATACATTCCTTTCAACTACTGCAGGTTACAATGGTGAAGGAGGTTCTTCATATCCGGTTGGTGCAAATATGTCTGATATTGATTACATTAATGGTAACCGCCAGGGATTGGATTTGCGTACAGAGTTGAATCTTGCCGGTGTAAAGGTGAATTTGGCGACCGGTTTTTCTGAAGAAGTTGAGCATAAATCTAACTCGGTTTCGTTCGGGCATCGCATCAATGGTATCATGTTCGCACGCGTATTTGGTTATCAAAATTATATGGGACCGTATAGTGCGCTCACAACCAATTTCCGTAGCTATTACGAAACAGATCCGTTTGATACAACAAACGTAACATCAAAAATACGTTTTGCTGCTACCGAGTGGAATTTGAAGTACAAATTCAATATGTTCAATCGTCCGGTGTATTTATTCTATTTAGGTTCGTATGCATCGTGTCAAGAAAAATTGTCTCCATTCCCGGTTTTAAAGGAAGACAAAGCATACATGCGAGTACAATATCATGAATTTGAAGCATATTATAAATTGACTTCAAAATTCGCGTTGGCAAGTTATTTCGGTTTCGAAAACATGAAAGGAACCGAAGGATATGTGTATGCACAAAAAGGTGCAAATCCTGTGAATGAATATGGAAAAGGACTCGGCTTGGGTTTCGATATAGTGTTGGCTGAACTTACCAACCTCTATGTGCGCACTCGCTGGTTCGATTTTGAAGATAAAAATAACGTGAACTCACACTACAATGGTTTTGAGGGTTCAATCGAATTAAAAGTATTTTTTTAATAATAGTAACAAAGAAATTTATTCATCAATAAATACATAGAAGAATGAAAAAGTTATACGTTCTCATAGGTCTTGCATTTTTAGGTATGTTGGCACAAGCACAAACAGCCAATCCCAAAATACAATTCAATGGTGTTGCGCGAGGCGATATGTTGCACAACTGGCTTGCATCGGAAGATACGTCAAATGTTGATCAGTCGTTGGGTGGTGCGGCTTTGGTTGATTTGCATCTCAATATTCACCCGAACGATGCTGTGCGTATTCATACCACATTGCGTGTCAAGAATGCCATTGGCGGTTTCTGGGGACAAGGTTCATCGCTTGAATTACGCGAAATTTCTATCAAAGGCGTAGCTGGAAAGGTTATCAAATATCGTTTTGGCGACATAGATTCAAAAATGACAGAATATACATTGTATAATAGTGATGGTGAGGCAGCAAACAACGAAGCTCACGTATTCAACTTTATTCGCGAAATTCGTCATCAAGAAAATTTCAATATAGGAAACTATTGGCGCAATCAAGGTGTTGATTTGGCTTGGAGTCTTGGCTTTGATAAAGTTGTAGAATCAATTGATTTCACAACATTCATGATGAGAAATAAAAGTCTCAGCGATGGAAAAACTCCAGATCGTTTGCAAGGTGGTGGTCGTATGGTATTTAACTTTAATGAAAAAACATACCTTGGTGCTAACTACATTAATTTGTTCGACATTCCAAAAACCGTTTCAAAAACCTCGTATGAGAAATATACCAACGGTGTAGCTACTGTAAATGCACACATTGATGCTAAACTCTTGTATGTGTTTGGTGAAGGTGGTGTTTCGTCAATTGATTATACTGATACTTCTGATGCTAAAACCGTTGACGTAAACGGTACATTCTTCGAAATTGGTTTAGGAAAATTATTAGCAAAAGATCAATTAAAGACGGAGTTGTCATTCCGCCGTGTTGACCAAAATTTCTTTAGCGCCGGAGCACAATCAAAACGTATCAATTACACATCGCAAGTGAATGTGTTGCCAACCGTTGGCCAGAATTCATACGCACGCACTATTAGTTTACTCGATTTAGTTACAGATGATGCTATATACAACCAAGCTATTTCATTTGGTTTGATGGATTATGAGATGATTTTCAACAACGTAACGCCGTATGGAAAAGCAACACCAAACCGTCAAGGCTTTGATTTGCTTGTTTCGTATGCCAATGCTGATGGAAAATATGACACCAAAATTGACGCACAATTTTTACAAGACGTTGCCGGACAAGGTACAGATGCAAAGAAAAGCTACTTGTTGGCTCGTTGGAGTGGAAATGTAAATTTCGACAAAATGTACCACTGGGATAAATCAGTGAGCCTATCAGCCGGATACCAATTTGCTATGGCAAATCGTGCTGAAGAGCATTATTACAAACAATCAAACGCGCTTGTTGAAGCAGTTGATTTGAATTCTCACACAATTGATTTAGGTACAAGTATTGAAGTTCTTAACCGTTTGGATTTCTTGTTGGGAACAAAAATGTTGTTCTACAAAGGTTCAGATTTCAAAGCACAATTGAATGGTTTCAACGAAACAGTAAAATACAAATGCGAAACGTACGATGGCAGTCAAATGCTTATTGCTGTTGGACTACGCTACCGTTTTAACGATAATATTTCGCTTACGGCACAATACGACCGTTTCAATTTGGAAGACAATCTTGATGAAGGAAATTCGTATAAGATAAACCAAGCATTCTTGTTGTTTAACGTTCTGTTCTAATGATTATGAGTATGAAACGATTGACATTCATAGGAATTGCAGCATTTTTGTTCTTTGCATCGGGGTGCGAAGAGGAGATGGTAGGCCCGAGCATATATGGAATTACCATAGACACGTTTGCCATTAAGACAAACCAGGAAGTGCTTGAGGTAGATTTCTCACAAAAAGAAACAGTTGCATTTTCAGGTTCATGGGAAACTGATGCAAAATGGATTATAACCATTACCGGCAAAGAGTCGGGAGCAAAAAAAACACTCAAAGGTGAAGATAAAGCTATTGATTCTGTTGTATGGGATGGAACATCCGATGGACTTTTCTTTAAATCGAATGAGGTTTGCGAAGCCGTTCTTTCATTTGAAAATTATGATAATACCGATACAGCTTCTGCATTTATTAAGATAACAAATACGTACACCTACGATGGTATTGTGCTTTCGGATTACGAAACAATAGGTGGCATAGGCTGGGGAGGTAATAATCCTATTACCGAAGATGGGGTGCAACTTCCACAATCACAGTTGATGACTGCTGAAAGTGAAAATATTCCTGTTCCTCAAGGAAATACGTATTTGCAAATGAGTGGCTACGAATCAGGTGGAAAATATTATTTAGCGGGGAATTCGTTGGTTGTATCCGACACTATCAAGGTTGATAATCTGGCTACAACATACATCAATTTCTTTGTGTATGGTTATCCAAATTATTACCAAAAATCTACCTTGTTCGTTTTCTTCCGCGACAAAAATGCGGTAGAAATAGGATATCAAGACCGTATAAAAATTCCCGGCATAGGATGGAACGCCATCTCTATTCCGTTGTCAAAATTGAAAGCTACGAGCAACGAAACTGGTGCTCCGTTCGATTATAATTCAATTGTAGAAGGAGGTTATTCTCTTTTCTCTGTTGATGGAACAGAGAGTGCAGCAAAATGTGCGGTTGATTATTTTATACTCACCAAGGGATATGCGTTGTTCCCACTTTATAATTAAACACGATGGATATGAATACGAAAAATATACTGACTTGTGCATTGATTGCTTTTTCTTTTGCTGGAGTTACCTCGTGTAATGAGAGTGATGATATTTGGGACGTAAAACTCAAAACGGAACAAACATTCGATGTAGTTGGGGCGACTACTGACACGATAGAAGTTGATTTTGCCAATGGTGACGAAATTGCATTTCAAGGAGCATGGAATACCGAAACCAATTGGGAGATAGTGATTGTGGGCAATGAATCGGGACAGACAGATACCATTCGTGGTAATTCTGCTTCGTTGGACGATATTATATGGAACGGAAATGTAAGTTCAGGTTCTACTTCGTATTTTCCTTATTCTGTAATAAAAACAACATTTAATATTACAGATTTGTTCGGAAAAACTGAAGGTGAGGCTCATTCGTTTACCGCTGGTGAAACGTGTACCATTACGTTACGTTTTCCTGATTATTACGGCGTAGATACGTGTAAAACAGTTGTGAAGATTGCGTCTGCAGTAGAAGAAACATTCACAGCAAGTGATTATTGCATTTTCGGTAGTTTTGAGTCTACTAATGTGAATACTGATACTAAATATCTTCCGGTGTATAAAGGATCTTGTATTACGTATGTAAATGGTGATTTGGCAGTTCCTGAGGGAACAACGTATTGCTTAATGCAGGGAACAGAAGATGGTACAAAGTGGTATATAGATGGGGGAGGTTTCACGTATGCCCAAACTTCTGGCTGGTCGCAACCGAACGGTTTATATCCTATCACGGTAGCAGATACGGCAACTACCTATCTCAATTTCTTTATGTATGGTTTTCCAGACTATCTTGATAATACTAGTGTGTATATTGCGCTTGCAAACAATACGGACAATACTGAGGCTGGTTATAATGCAAGATTCTCGGTAAAGGAAGGATGGCACGGAATTTCTGTACCAATGTCGGTATTTCAACCGGCAGAAGGCAAAACGTTTGATTATGACAAGGTTGATAAATTTATATTCGCTTTGTTTTCTAACGGTCAGGCGGGAGACGTGAAAACGGCAATAGATTTCTTAGTGATAACCAAGAAACGTCCTCTGTTCCCGATATATGGTTCTAATGTTGAATAATAAAAATGATTGATATGAAAAAGATTGCCTTTTTTTCAAGTGTAGTAGTAGCAGGATTGTTTTTGATGTCAGGCTGTGGCGTGCAAATGCTTCCTATGGCTCTCGATACTGCCGAAGATAATGATCCGTATTTCACAATAAATCAAGAGAAAAACGCCGACTATGTAGAAAAATTTACTGCTTCGGCTATTTTCTTGGATAACTTACCCGGATGTTGGGGGTTTGAAAAGGATGCCTGTCGTGATTTCTCAGTTGAAAGCAATATTGTATATAAAGGTATGGGTAGTTTGCACCTTAAATGGGATAAATCAAAAAAAGGATGCGATTGGATAGGCTCAGGTTTTATGTGGAACAATTGGCAAACGGTTGATATGTCTGATATTATTGATACATGGGCACTTGAATTCTGGGCTCGTACTGCCGATGGTGATGAAATCGGTTCTGTTCCATTGAACTTCTGCTTCTTGGATAACAATAACAAATCAACTCCCGTAATTGCATGTGGAAGCCGTTTTTACGAAGGCTTCGGTTTAAATTCAACGTGGAAAAAAATAACCATCCCATTGAAATATTTCCGTTTTGTTGATTCGGGTTTGAATCCGGTAGAAATCAGTCAGATGATTATGTCATTTGAAGGTACCGCCGAAATTTATGTAGATGAAATGAAATTGGTGGATATGGCACCGAAAGAAGAGTAGACGAGTTATTGTTTATGAGTTATGAATTATGGCGGACCAGTGTGTTCGCCATTTTTTTTACAACAATGTATGCCCTACGGTCAAAAAAGATTTTAATGGTGAATTGAATGCTAATAAAATGGAACCCCTCCGGGGTTGAGATTTCGTAGTGTTGTGAAAAAATGAAACGGTATGTTACATCAAGTCCGTGAAGACTTGTATTTTAATAGAAAGGATTGTGCCGAAATATTTTTTAGCCCGTAGGGCTTATACAATAGATTCAACAATCAATCCAAATTCTTAAAATCCCGTATTGCCGCATAGGGTATTCCTTCCGTAAATTGTCGTTATTTCCCATTTTTTGTAAAATATTGACCTTCATTTCTTTGCAAAAAGAAAAAAAATTCTGACTTTTGTAAACAGAATTGAATTTTTCATGAAAATACGACATATAATAACATTGAGCTTGGTTTTATTGGTTGGATATCTAGGCTACACCATACAAACTCAAAAAGGCGCATACGTTTCCGATTATTATCCAACATCTAATACCTCTTCTAATCCTCAGACTAATACACTCGATACAATTAATCGTTACAATGAAGTAGCCGATTTTGTATCGGAATTTTCTGAATATTTCCAATCACAATTTGATTCTCTTCATTCTGTTGGTGGCGCAATGACTATTGTCTATAAAGGACAAGTTGTTTTTTGCCAACCGTATGGTGTAAAACGTGCCGGAACTCATGATTCGGTGAATGAACATACTCGTTTCCGTTTGGCATCTGTTTCTAAAGGATTTGCCGGTGTGCTTGCTGCTAAAATGACAGAGCGTGAGGCTATTAATTTGGACACTCCAATAATTGCATATTTACCATCGTTGAATTTATCAAAAACGTACAATGAGGAATATGTAACATTGCGCAATGTATTGAGTCACACATCAGGTTTACTTGCCTATTCCTTTGACCCATACGTTGAAAGTGGGTTGTCTATGCATCAGATTTATGATAAACTCTATGTGGCAAAAATTGATGCCAATCCGGGGCAACATTATGCATATCAAAATGTAATGTTCAGCTTGTTGGACACCGTATTGCAATTGCGCACCGGTATGACATACGCCGACCTTATGTCGGAGTTTATATTCCAACCACTTGGTATGCGAGATGCATCCGTGGGGTTCAATGGTTTTGTTGATTCAAAGAATTTTGCCTACCCACACAAAATGGTTTCGGCAAAAACGCTCTCTTATAGAGCTTGTGAATTAAACGACCGTTACTACACAACAGCACCAGCAGCGGGAGTAAACGCAAGTATTTCCGATATGGGAATTTGGCTTAATGCAATTTTGGGAAACTATCCTCGTGTGGTGTCACCAAATACTCTCAAAGAAATTTCAACTCCGTATGTTCATATTCCACAAAAGTCAGCAAGATATTGGGGAGGAGACTTGTACTCAAAAGACTATGGTATGGGTTGGCGTGTATATACTTACAAAAACGAACAAATCTTATATCATGGTGGATTTGTACAAGGATATCGTGCTGAAGTAGTAGTCTGGCCAGAGAAACAGATAGCAATGGCTATGTTGCTCAATTCTCCGAATTCATTAGCACAAAAAGCTGCTCCGGTATTTGTGAATATGTACTCTGAATATTTGAATCCAATAGCTCGTTTAGATTCAACTTCAACCACTACAATGAATTTCTAAACACGCAGTTGTTCGGAATTTAAATCACTCTTTGTTATACAATTAGCGTATTACGTTCATCTTTGGACTAATCGTTTTTTTATTTTTTTAATATCATGCAAAAATCGTATTTTCGCAGCAAAGATAAAAACTATGTTTGTTGAAATAATCGATACCACGTTGCGAGATGGCGAGCAAACCAACGGTGTGGCCTTTACCGATAAAGAAAAATTGTCGATAGCAAAACATTTGTTGAATGAAGTGAAAGTAAGTCGAATCGAAATTGCTTCGGCTCGTGTCTCTCGCGGAGAATTTGATTGTGCTTCAAGAATTTTAGCATGGGCTAAAGAAGTGCATTGCGTTGATAAAATCGAAATACTCGGTTTCCTCGATAAACATATATCTATTGATTGGGTAAATAAAGCCGGAGGCAAGTGCATTAATTTGCTTTGCAAAGGTTCATTGCGGCAGTTGGAAGGACAATTGCGCAAATCTCCCGAAGAACATCTTGCCGACATCAAGGAAAACATAGAATACGCAGAGAGTCTTGGAATAAACGTAAACGTGTATTTGGAAGATTGGTCAAATGGTATGCGCCATTCAGTCGATTACGTATATTACATACTCGACAATCTTTCGCAGATGTCAATCAAACGATTCATGTTGCCTGACACGCTCGGAATACTCTATCCAAAAGAAACATACCAATACTGCAAAGAAATCCGTGCTCGCTATCCAAATCTCCATTTCGATTTTCACGGGCACAACGATTATGGTTTAGCGGTTGCAAATTCAACTGCAGCGCTTACTGCAGGTTTCAACGGCATACATACATCAGTGAACGGATTGGGCGAACGTGCAGGAAATACGCCACTGTCAACTATTGTTCCCTGTATTCACGATCATTTGCACTTGCTCACCACCGTGCAGGAGATTTCTTTGAACAAGATCAGTAAACTGGTTGAAACAATTTCCGGAGTTCGGGTTGCATCTAATATGCCAATCATCGGTGAAAATGTATTTACCCAAACCGCCGGTGTTCATGCCGATGGTGACAAAAAAGGTGACTTATATTGCAACGAATTGATTCCCGAACGTTTTGGTCGTGTGCGTAAATATGCGCTCGGAAAAACATCAGGTAAGGCAAATATTGAGAAAAACTTGCAAGAACTCGGGCTAGAGCTTGGCGCAGACATTAAAGCACAAATCACGGCACGTGTGGTGGAACTAGGCGATAGAAAAGAGACAATCACCACCGAAGACTTGTACTACATAGCTCGTGAGGTTATGGACAACAAGAAGACGGAACAGCACGTGGAGATAGAAAATTACTATGTGTGCAATGTAAAGGGTATGAAACCGGTGGCAACCATTAGTCTGAAAATTGATGGTGTTGTGTACGAAGAAACGTCTGCGGGTGATGGACAATATGATGCGCTCATGAAAGCACTTCATAAAATATACGACCGTAGAAATATTACCATACCAAGACTTGAAGACTATGTGGTAACCATTCCGCCGGGTGGAAAAACCGATGCCTTGGTTGAAACACTGATTACGTGGAATGATGGCTCGCGCTCGTTCAAAACACGTGGTTTGGATTTAGACCAAACAACCGCTGCCATTAAGGCAACGCTCAAAATGTTGAACATTATTGACGAGTAAATTTGTGCATCATTCCCATTAACCATAACGCACATAAATTGTTAATATCTTGCGTTATGTGTGGAATAGCTCAAAACACTTTTTTAATACTTTTGTATTGCATCTAATAAAAAATTGTACAGATGAATAGAGATACTACAATCTTTGATTTAATTGAAAAAGAACATCAAAGACAAATGCGAGGCATCGAATTGATTGCGTCGGAAAACTTTGTGAGTGACCAAGTTATGCAAGCTATGGGTTCATACTGCACCAACAAGTATGCAGAAGGATATCCGGGCAAGCGTCATTATGGAGGGTGCGAGGTTGTTGATGAAATAGAAACATTAGCAATTGAACGTCTTAAAGAATTGTATGGCGCAGAATTCGCCAACGTGCAGCCTCACTCTGGTGCGCAAGCAAACGGTGCTGTGTTGTTAGCTATCTTAAACCCGGGCGATAAATTCATGGGCTTGGATTTGAACCACGGAGGTCACTTGTCTCACGGTTCTCCGGTAAATACATCAGGTCTTATTTACAAACCGGTTCCTTATTTCTTGAACAAAGAAACAGGTCGTGTTGACTATGATGAAATGGAACGCATTGCATTGGCTGAGAAACCAAAGTTAATCATTGGTGGTGGTTCTGCATATAGTCGTGAATGGGATTACGCTCGTATGCGCGAAATCGCTGACAAAATCGGTGCTATTTTAATGATTGATATGGCTCACCCTGCAGGTTTAATCGCTGCCGGATTGTTGAACAACCCTGTGAAATATGCTCACATTGTAACATCAACAACTCACAAAACCTTGCGTGGTCCTCGTGGTGGTGTTATTATCATTGGAAAAGACTTCGAAAATCCATGGGGCAAAACCACTCCAAAAGGCGTTGTAAAAACTATGGGACAATTGATTAACTCAGCAGTGTTCCCAGGTATGCAAGGTGGTCCGTTGCAACACGTGATTGCTGCAAAAGCAGTAGCATTTGGCGAAGCACTTACTCCAGAATTTAAGGTATATCAAAAACAAGTAAAGACAAACGCTGCAGTAATGGCAGAGTCTTTCATGAACGTTGGCTATAAGATTATTTCTGATGGAACCGACAACCACTCTATGTTGGTTGACCTTCGCTCTAAATTCCCTGAATTGACGGGTAAGGCTGCAAAAGATGCATTGGTTGCTGCCGACATCACTACTAACGAGAACTTAGTTCCTTTTGATACTCGTAGTGCTTTCCAAACATCAGGATTGCGTTTCGGTACACCGGCTATTACAACTCGTGGCGTGAAAGAAAACGAAATCAAACAAATTGTTACCCTTATTGATACCGTGTTGTGCAATCCAACTGAAGCTACAATTGCATCAGTTAAAAAGACGGTAAACGATATGATGACACAATATCCATTGTTTGCATATTAATTGAATTCGAAAAGGTTACCGTTCATCGTAACCGGAATTCATACTCAATACAGAGAAATCCGATAGTACACGCTATCGGATTTTTTTATACAAAATGAGCAGAATTTCGTAATTTTGCATAAAACAAACGAATCATCATGAATAATACAAATGTATCGCTGGTAGTAGAGGGCGGCGGTTTTCGAGCTATCTTTGCCGCAGCAGCGATAGATGTTTTAACCAATCATCACATTCTTCCCAATCACATTGTGAGCGTTTCGGCAGGAGCAGCATACAGCCTTTCAATGTTGACGCAGCAAGCCAATCGAAATCAAAACACCATACAGTTCATTAATCATCCCAACTATTGTGCCATGAGGTTCTTTTTGCGTGATGGTAATTACTTCAATTGGAGATTTGTGTACAAAACCATTCCCACCGAACTGTTGCCGCTTGACTATTCGAAAATAGCCGAATATCAGGGGACGTTTGAAGTCTGCGCAACCAATTGCAATACCGGCGGTGCTGATTTTTTGTCAATGGTTACATCCAATCCCGATGAACTAGGCCGAAAACTCGCAGCCACATCGGCATTGCCATTCCTTTCAAATCCCATAGAGATTGACGGCACGCCTTATTTAGATGGAGGCATTAGCAACTCAATCCCTATAGATAGAATAGGCGACAAACCCGCAATTGTGATACTCACGCAACCCTTAGGGTATGTGAAAGGCCCCGTAAAGCCCGGTTGGCTCATTTCCCGAAAGTATCGTAAATATCCCGAATTGGCGCAGGCCATTTTGAACAGACACAGCATGTACAACAACACCTTGGCACGCATAGAATTGCTCGAACGCCAAGGGCAGATATACGTCATTCGACCAAAGAAGAAAGTGCCAATTGGCAGAATAGAAAACAAGCCTGAACTGCTTTCGGCGGTTTATACTGCATCGTACAATGAAATAGAAAATGACTATCAAGCCCTGCAGGCGTGGTTTGAACGGCATCAAATTTCAGTGTAAAAAAACGAGAGAAATATTTATGTAAAACATCCGTGTAAAAAATACATATTTGGTCTCTTGTTTTGTTTTTTTTCTTTTATTTGCGAAACTTATTAGAAACATATTTTATGCTTGAAAGAAAACGATGAAGAATACCTATTTTGATTTGATAGAACAAAGTTTCTACTTCCCGCAAGAGGGTTTTGACCTACGCGATGGTTTCCTTACTTTTCAAGGAATTTCTCTCAAATATTTAATCGATAAATACGGTACGCCGTTTCGATTTATATATCTCCCAAAAATTGGTGAACAGATTCGTAAAGCTCGAAATCTTTTTAATAAGGCAATCAAATACTACAATTACAAAGGTGCGTATGGATATTGCTATTGTACCAAATGTAATCACTTCTATCACGTCATAAATGAGGCTCTTAAGCACAATGTCAATCTCGAGACATCGTCATCGTTTGATATTGATTTAATTATAAAATTATATCAAGCAAAGAAGGTTACCAAAGAACTTACCGTGATTCATAACGGGTACAAAACCGATGATTATCTTCGCAAAATTGTACTCTTGCGCGACCTTGGTTTTCACAATACTATTACCATTCTTGATAGTACCGAAGAATTCAACCGTTTGGAGAAATTCATGGGACGCAAGAAGTTGAAAGTGGGAATTCGCATGGCAATCAATGAGGAGTCGCAGTCGGCATATTATACCTCACGTCTGGGCATACGTCCAAACGAGATAGCACACTTCTACAAACGTCTTAAGACGAAGAAGAACCTTGAATTGAAAATGCTTCATTTCTTTGTTGATTCAGGCATAAAAGATAGTTTGTACTACTGGGGTGAGTTCCAAAAAGCACTCAAGGTGTATGTAGAGTTGAAAAAACAATGCGAAACCCTTGACTCACTTAATTTAGGTGGTGGGCTACCTATCCGAAACCATCTCGGCTTTGAGTACGATTACGATTACATAATTGGTGAAATTATCAAAAATATTAAAGAATCGTGTGCAAAGGAAAAGATAGATGACCCGAATATTTACACCGAATTTGGTAAATATACCGTAGGTGAAAGTGGTGCTATTATCTTCCAAGTGTTGGAACAAAAACAGCAAAACGATACCGAGTGCTGGTACATTATAAACAATAGTTTAATGAATACCATTCCCGATGCGTGGGGCATTCACGAGAAGTTCATTTTGTTGCCTATCAATAAGTGGCAAAACGAATACAAGCGTGTGAATATAGGCGGTATCAGTTGCGACCACTCTGACTATTACAACTCAGAGGATTTAAACCAGGAAGTAATGTTGCCAGCGTATTCAGAGAAAGAAAAAGACCCCTTGTACCTAGGCTTCTTCCATACAGGTGCATACCAAGATTCCATTAGTGGATATGGCGGCATAAAGCATTGTTTGATACCTTCTCCTCGCTATATTGTAATAGACAGAGACGAGACAGGCAACTTTGTTGATTACGTGTATCGAGAAGAGCAGAGTGCCGAGGATATGTTTAATATACTTGGCTACAACGAAGCTGATAAGAAATAATAAAAAAAAGGGACTTTTTCGAGTCCCTTTTTTTCTAACTATAACTTAAAACTTACTACTTACTACTTACTACTTCATCCATTCTTATGTCCCATGGAGCACAATCAATTTTTGCAACTATTTGCCATGGAAAACAAACGCCCATTTTATGACAATGCGTTTGTGGAAGAAAACGGTCGTAAAAGCCTTTACCGCGTCCCATTCTGCTTCCTTCGTTGTCAAATGCAAGTCCAGGAATAATGCAGAGATCAATGGCGCTATAGTCGGTAAAAATGTCTCCTATCGGCTCGCTAATGCCAAACTCGCCCGTAGTCATACTGCTCTTGTCTTTGAAATAGTGTAATTCTAACTTTTCGCCGATAACTTTAGGCAGCAGAATTGTTTTCTTTGTAGCCCATTTCTCAATAAGGTCGTGGGTGTTTACTTCATCGGGAAGTGACCAGAAACAAAGAACAGTGTTGGCTTCTAAAAAGTGTTTGTTCTTTTCTACGATGCTACAAATCCGTGTAGAATAGTTTTGCAATTCTTCGGCTGATTTGCTTCGCGTTTGCGAAAGCATTGCTTTGCGTATGGTCAGTTTCATAATGCGTTATTTTAAAATAAGAGGTGCTTTTTGGGGCACCTCTCATGAGTTATTATAGCGTGTTTAAATAATCTACCACGTTTTTATATATTCTGTTTGCAATATCATTGTCGGTACCGCGATTCTTTATGAAATTGTCGCCGGTAATGTGTTCAAACAATTCAATGTAGCGGTCGCTGATAGAGGTAACAATTTGTGGAGTCATTTCCGGTACTTGTTCTCCTTCTTTGCCTTGGAATCCGTTAGCCATAAGCCATTCGCGTACAAATTCCTTAGAAAGTTGTTTTTGTGCTTCGCCTTTTTTGAAACGTTCTTCGTATCCTTCAGCGTAGAAATAACGAGAAGAATCGGGGGTGTGAATTTCGTCAATCAAGTAGATTGTGTTGTCTTTTTTGCCGAACTCATATTTGGTGTCAACCAAGATAAGACCACGTTTTGCAGCTATTTCAGCACCACGGTTGAATATTTGCATGGTGTATTTCTCCAATACCTCATAGTCTTCTTTTGAAACAAGGCCGCGTGCAAGTATTTCTTCTTTTGAAATATCTTGGTCGTGTTCGCCTATCTCAGCTTTGGTAGTAGGGGTAATGATTGGTTTTTCGAACTTCTGATTTTCCTTCATTCCTTCAGGAAGTATAATGCCGCAAAGTTCGCGTACGCCGCTCTTGTATGCGCGCCAAGCACTTCCGCAAAGATATGCTCTCACAATCATTTCAATCGGAAAACTTTTGCATTTAAGACCTACCGTTACCATTGGGTCTGGGTTGGCAAGTTTCCAGCTTGGGCAAATGTCATTGGTGTCGTCCAAGAACTTTGAAGCTATCTGATTGAGCATTTGTCCTTTGTAGGGAATTCCTTTCGGAAGAATTACGTCGAATGCCGAAATGCGGTCGGTTGCCACCATTACGAGTATGTCGTCGTTGATACTGTACACGTCACGTACTTTCCCGTGGTACACGTTTGTTTGTCCCGGAAAGTAAAAATCTGTTTTTGTTAATGCGTCCATATAAATTGTGTAAATTATTTTTTACTAGTATTGTTTTTTTCGAAAGCGGAAATGATAGAAGGCACCAATCGGTGGCGTACTATGTCTTTCTCGTTAAAGTTGACGGTGCCAATGCCTTTGGTTTTTTGCAACATATCGGTAGCATGTGCCAAACCTGACTTGCTGCGGTCGGGAAGGTCTATCTGGGTGAGGTCGCCGGTAACGATAAACTTAGCGTGTTCGCCCATTCTGGTCAAGAACATCTTAAGCTGGTTGAGCGTAGCGTTTTGCGCCTCATCGAGTATCACATACGCATTGTTGAGCGTGCGTCCGCGCATGTAGGCGAGTGGTGCTATCTGTATTACGTTGGCATCAATCAGTTCTTGCAGTTTCTTCGGTTGTAGCATGTCTTGCAAGGCATCGTAGAGCGGCTGCATGTAGGGGTTGAGCTTTGCGCGAAGGTCACCGGGCAAGAATCCCAGTTTCTCTTCAGCCTCAACTGCCGGACGGCACAGTATAATGCGTTGCACACTTTTGTCTTTCAACGCTTTTACCGCCAAGGCAACAGCCGTATAGGTTTTTCCCGTTCCTGCGGGGCCTATGGCAAACAGCAAATCGTTTTCGGCACTCATGGTCACCAGTTTCTTCTGATTGGTGGTGCGCGCCTTTATGGGCTTGCCTTCGTTGCCGTAAAAGAGTATCGCATTGTTGGGGTTCTCGTTGCCGTGCAGACATTCGTTGGTTTCGCAACTCGACAATATATCTTGAATCTGGTCTAACGAAATGCCATGACAGGTTTCGGTGTGCGTAAGTATTTTGTAAAACTGACGTTCAAAATTCTCCGTTTCCTTCTTGCTTCCTATCAGCTTCAACTCGTTGCCACGAGCTATGATTTTCAGTTTCGGGAAATAGTTCTTGATGGCATCAATTTTTTCGTTCCTAACACCTATAATGTCAATCGGGTCAACTGTGTCCAAATATATTATTTGCTCTGCCATCATTGTTTGCAAGATTTTTTTATATCTTTGGAACAAATGTAGTAATTTATTTTCTATAAGGAAATTGATAGACAAAAAGAATCGTGATAGTTTCACTTACAACTGATTGGGGAAATAAAGGGCTGTATTCAGGCTTGTTCAAAGCAAAACTTGTAAACAAACTACCCGGTACGCAGATTATAGACATTTCACACGAGATACTTCCGTACAATATTAACGAAGGTGCATTTACTTTGCGCTCTGCCTATCGTCATTTTCCCGCCGGTTCTATTCATGTAGTGAGCCTAGCCTCAATGACGGTGGCCGACAAGGCAAAAAATCGCGAATATATCTGTTTTGAATATGAAGGACACTATTTTATAGGCCCAAATAACGGCTTGTGGGATATGGTGTTTGGTGATGCCGAGTTTGAGGTATATACCATAGCCGCGCAGCACCCCGATGTGCAAAGCTTTGCCGAGGCCGATGCCTGTATCGATACTGTGTTGCAATTGTCGCAAGGCAAAGCGCTCAAAGCCATAGGCACACCTGCCACGCGCGAGCGAGGAAGAGGAGTGGGACTGCCCGAAATTCGCGGCAACCAAATAGTGGGAAGCTTCTTGGACTTCGATTCCTACGGAAACGGCATTACCAATATTACCAAGGCGCACTTTGATACCGTGGGCAAAGGCCGCCTGTTTACCATAATGGTGGGCGGACAAATATTGCAAACCGATACCATCTCGACCGACTATACCACCGTGCCCGAGAAAATTATAGCACTCTTCAATAGCGCACGCTTCCTTGAAATAGCCATGCCGTATTTCCCTTTAAAGAATTTCTTGCACGATACCAATACCGCCAAGATATTGATTACGTTTTATGACTCTGAGGCACAAAAAACTAACTTTAAACTAATATAATCGGATATGAAAAAACTGCTCGTACTTAGTATATTCTGCGGCGCACTTACGCTCGCTTCGTGTGAATGGTCGAATGTGGCAAGCGAACAAACGCACACGTTCAAAAACGACCTCTTTGCTGAGCCGGTAGAGTTCGACTTTACCAACAACAAAGACAGTTTCCAACTGTACAATGTGATACTCTCGCTCAAACTCAACTTCGATTCGGTATGGTACCGCCAAGTGCCGCTCTACTTTAGCTACGTTGCCCCCAATGGCGACTCTGCCAGTATTCCTATTGCACTGAGCTTGCCTTACGAACCCGCTACCAAAGAAAACTTGCAGCCTTCAAAGGAGGCTATAGACAGCGCATGGGTGTTTGAGCAAACCATACTCTACGGCAACTCTATGAAACAAGGCGTAAGCAAATTTTACTTCTCGCCAGCCACCAACAACGACACGCTGTTTGGTATATCTGCAATGACCCTCCGCATAGAACGGGCGAATTAAAAAAACTAGGCGCACGAATTATCGTGTAACGCTTGAAATTCCATAGCGTACATTTGATATTCGGAAATAGTTAAGCAAGTATGCAAACAAAAAGGAAATTGATATTGACCTCATAACAAGGTATTAGTATGGCTACAAACGAAGAAAATACCGAGATAGTACTTTTCAATACAGACGATGGAAAAATCAGAATAGATGTATTATTTGAAAATGAAACTGTCTGGCTTTCGCAGGAGCAAATGGCACAACTATTTGAAAAAGGAAGAAGCACAGTAGCGGAACATATAGGAAATGTGTACGAAGAAGGAGAATTAGTGCAAAATCGAACTTGTCGGAAATTCCGACAGGTTCGTAAGGAAGGTGCCAGAGACGTTGTTCGCGAAATCGATTATTTCAACTTAGATGTAATAATTTCTGTTGGATACAGAGTAAAGTCATTGCGTGGAACTCAATTTCGTCAATGGGCTACACAGCGTTTGAGAGAATACATCATCAAAGGATTTACTATGGATGATGCGCGGCTAAAAGAACTCGGCGGCGGCAACTATTGGAAAGAACTTTTAGACAGAATTCGTGATATACGCAGCAGTGAAAAAGTAATTTATCGTCAGGTACTTGATTTGTATGCAACCAGCATTGATTACAGCCCGAAGAGCGAAGAATCTGTTTTGTTTTTCAAAATCGTGCAAAACAAACTACATTATGCTGTTAATCAACTTACAGCAGCCGAAGTAATCTATTTGAGAGCCGATGCCGAAAAAGAATTTATGGGTTTAACAAGTTTTCAGCGGGCTATGCCAACAAAAAAAGACATAGCCATTGCAAAAAACTATTTAGATAGCGATGAGCTGGCTCGCCTCAATCGTATGGTTTTAGCATTTTTCGATTTAGCGGAATTAAAAGCGTTGGAACACACACCTATGAAAATGAGCGATTGGCTAAGGGAGTTGGATAAATTTACATCAATGTATGGAAAAGGAACGTTGCCCGATGCCGGTAAAATAAGCCACGAAAAAGCAATAAAAAAGGCAGAGCTGGAATACCGCAAATATCAGGTAAAAACACTGTCGCCGGTTGAAAAAGATTATCTTGAGAGTCTAAAACAAATACAAAAAAAAGCAGCATCAAATAATCGAAAGAAATAGTAAGAAAGGATTTAATTTTGAGCAAACCATACTCTACGGCAACTCTATGAAACAAGGCGTAAGCAAATTTTACTTCTCGCCAGCCACCAACAACGACACGCTGTTTGGTATATCTGCAATGATCCTCCGCATAGAACGGGCGAATTAAAAAAAGAAGGAATACCACATTCTCACATAAAAAAAGAATTCATTAGTGTCCCGTTAAAAATGGGACGAGTTAAACAATTAATCAAATAGCC
>CAYFVM010000005.1:85018-94245 GCA_964346725.1 uncultured Bacteroidales bacterium | reverse complement strand
CAACAAAAAAGGCAGGTTTCTGTCGCCTGCCTTCGTTTTATTTCTATCGTACACTTTCTTTGACTTATGGACTCGTCCGTGTTGCAACGGATGTCCATGCAGAGCAATTTCTTCTTCTCTACTCGCCTTTCTATTGGCCAATAGATAATCACCCAATGCGATTGTTTTCTTCCGTTTCATTATAGTATAAAGAATAAAGTTGCTATTTTAAACTAGAGTATTGACGTTGCCAATCGGGATCTTGCGAATCTTTTACCAAGCGCCACATATCTTCGCCATAGAGGAATTGGTTCATTTTGCTAAAATGGTAATTTCTACTTAAGAAACTCCACTGTCCCTCGCTTGGGCCAAACGGCATACCAGCCCAACCCAATTCTTCGCTTCCTTCATATGGATATTCAGCATATCGAAGTTTCCATAAATTTTCAAAAGACTCTTTTTTTATGCCTTTCTCCTCTAGCAGATTCTTCTTTTCGGGATTTGCCTTGGAAAAAGTTTGTCCGCTGGCTTGTTGAATGAATTGATCGCGCGTAAGCCACGTAGTGAGTTGTTCTCCCGTCGATTTTATTTGAATATACCCATAACGCACAAAGCCAGTATATGTTGTCATTAAACTAATGCCAAAATAACCCGTTACTGTTACCTTTAATTCTGGATTATTTTTCTTTTCGATAAAGACATTATTATCTTGAGCTGCTGCAGAAAATGCGAACAATGCGAACAAAACAAGCAATAAAAAATGTGCCTTTTTCTCCATTATTTTTTCACGAAATTAATTAAAAATCAACTTATTCCAAATAGTATACCAAAATCTTACAAAGAAATAGATAAAAAAAATGTGATAGAGATATATACAAACAAACTTTTTTCTATATTTGCTTAATTATTAATTAAATATTTTTCATTATGAAAGGTACAGTAAAATTCTTTAACAAAACCAAAGGTTATGGGTTTATTAAAGAGACAGAAACGGAAAAAGAATACTTTGTACACGTTTCAGGTTTGGTTGACAAAATTGCCGACAATGACAATGTTGAGTTCGAATTGGCTGAAGGAAAAAAAGGTCAATGCGCTGTTAATGTTAAAATAGCAGAATAATAACTCTTATTTTATCAAAGAACCGAAGGAGATAGCACGTTGCTATCTCCTTTCTTTTTATATCTGTACCTGAAGCATTATATTCACGTTCACTTTTCGGTTATTCTGATATACATCATACGTTTCGGGCAATTCGTATTTCTCTGAAAAGTGCGTACACGACGCTTTCGTTTGAAACGCAACCGCTTCAGACAATTTCCATTTCACAACGAGATAGTTGTAGGTTCCGGAATAGAAATACTGCGAATTTGAGAACAAATACATCACATCATCTTCCCAGGCATACAAGCGATTCTCATACGGTGCATCAAAATTTGCAAACCGTGCACTTAGCACAAGAGTTGGTGTAGGTTTCCAAACTAAATCTTCATACAAAAGAAATCCTCTACTTTGTTCACCTGCAGAAATTTGCACAGAGGTTTTCAATACCATTGTGCTACTTATGGACAATGACATATACAACTTATGCGATTGCTTTTGTGGCAAAGAAAATCCCGTTTCGGTTTTGCTTGTTTGCCGAGTAAAACCACATTGGTAATACATATACACGCCCGAAAATGTTTTGTATGAAAGCCTACACCGCAGATTATTCCCTTGCGTTGGCTGTTGCATTGTGGTTCGTTCTTCGGGCATAGCAAATAGATCGTTGGCCACAATGCAAGAAAGTCGCTCGGTAAGAGAAAATTTCATATGTATATTTAATCCCATCTCATTCCCCACACTGCTTTGCCGTCCTTCTGCCGACGACATAAAACTCTGGTAATCTGACTGATAATACCTCAAACTACTCGAAAGCAAGACCTCTTCGGACAATGCGTATGAAACTCCGTGAATGCTTGCAAAACGAAAATCTTTATCGATGGCAAATTCGCCGTACAAGCGCACATGCCGTTTGAAATAGGTATAAAACACATCAGCATTTTGAATACGAGCAGAAAGTGTATCAAGCGAAAAATTATGCTGAACAAAGGCAAAACCGTATCGCCAATGTTTTTGTCCGGACAAAACCTGCAAACCCGTCATTGTATGCGCTATGGCTTGTTTCGAGGCAATCTCGCCGTCAGTTCTGTGGTATCCGGTTTGCGATATAGAAAAGGGGAAATCAACCTCATCGCCGGGTTTTCCATCTAATTTCCGAAAAGAGACAAACGGCGTTATTTGAAACGCACCAAGATTAAAACTTGCGCCACAGCCACGAGAAAACAAAAACTCCGACGTAGAACTATGTTTTGACAACACATAGGACTGCACTCCGCCCGACTGCTCTAGCGAATTTGCCATACTAAACCCTTGCGAAAGCATAAGTCCTTGTGCTATTGAGACTTTGTAATCGCCAACAATAAGATTGGAAAGCACGCCCCGATTCTTTATTTGCACATACATCGACTGCGAATCAAAGCCCTCGCGCAAAGAAAAGGCTTCTCCTTTGTCCTTTTTGAGAGTTACTCCGCAAAACAATGAATTGTACGACTGAAAACGGTATCGTAGGACTTCTTTTTGCGCGCCACCTTGGTAGTTATTACTTTCCTTGTAATCGTCGTTCTTGACGTTTGTGAGCGAGGTATTTGAAGCCACCACATGACGACCTTCACGCAGAAGTTGCTCTATCGGTTTTGACCGTGAGAGAGGACCGGCATAGCAAAACTGCGAAAGTAATTTTGCTTTTTGCAAAGGCAAACCCAACACAAACTGCAATTCATACACGCTGAGCAAAGGACGATTGTGGTTTACATAATACGCAAGACTTGCTCGTTCAAAATCGGTAAGGAAGAAAAACGCCGAGAAATCATCGTCAGATAAATCGTTGATATTCAATTTATTGTTATACAACTCTTCCCAATCCGAAAAATCATCTTCCGAAATGGTTTCCCGACTTTCATCGGCAAGCATAGCCATCACAATCTCCCAATCCTGCGAATAAGCGGATAGAGAAAAGAATAAGCACAAGAATAGGCTTACTAAAGTAAAAGGAGAACGCGGCATTCCCATGCCACAAAGATATGGAAATAGTTATGAATTATGAGTTATGTTTTAACGGCGTAATGATAAATCGGCCAAAGCGATTGCAGCCACCGACTCTACAATAACCGGCACGCGCACCGCTATACAAGCATCGTGGCGACCTACAATAGTAAGCGGTTCCACTTGTTTGGTAGAAAAATTATAGGTTTCTTGCGGTTGTGCTATGCTTGCAGTTGGTTTTACCGCCACACGAAATTCTATATTGTTTCCGTTGGTAATTCCACCATTAATTCCTCCGGCATAGTTGGTGTTGGTGGTTCCTTTTTCGTCTACTATCAAATCGTTATGCTCGCTACCTCGCATTTTAGCAGCAGCTATACCACTGCCAAACTCAATGCTCTTGATAGCAGGGATAGCAAAAATTATGTGAGCAATTTCTGACTCTACCGAATCAAAGAAAGGCTCGCCCAAACCCACGGGCACGTTTTTGCAAGTGCAGGTAACCATTCCGCCAACAGAATCTTTTGCACGGATGGCTTCTTGAATAGCTGTTTCAATATCGGCGCTCCCTCCAACCTCAACTAAGTCAGCTGAAATTTGAATAGGTGCTATTATTTTTTTAGCAATAACTCCGGCAGCCACAAGCCCTAAAGTAATGCGGCCCGAGAAATGTCCGCCGCCACGTGGATCGTTGCATCCATCGTATTTTTTTGCGCCTGTAAAATCGGCATGGCCGGGGCGAGGTTGATTGCGCAAATTGGCGTAATCTCCTGATTTTGTATTGGTGTTTTCGAACAAAATGGTAATGGGCGTTCCACAGGTTTTCCCCTCAAACACGCCACTTACAATTGTTGGCAAGTCGGACTCAATGCGGGGTGTAGAGCCAAGTCCACCCGAGCGACGACGCTGCAAGTCTTCGGTAAAATCATTTTCACACAAAGGGATACCGGCAGGACAGCCATCAACAATAACGCCAATGCGCACGCCGTGGCTTTCTCCAAAAATTTCAACCCTAAAATTTATTCCAAATGTGTTCATACAGAAGACTTTTTTACAAAAATACAGATTTATTTATATGATTTTCTCTATTGCGATATATAGGTCGAAAAAATTATTGCATTTACACCAAGAAGAAAAAAATCATGCAACCATAGAAGGAGATTCTGCTTACTCACCTTCAACAATGTGCGCATACAATCCGTCTAAGTATTTCCATTCCATAGAACAGAAACTGCTATTGTGCCAAAGACAGACAAAACTTCCATGATAGCGTTTCACGGCTGCCATAAGTGAATCAACCCATTCTTCGGCTTCTTTATACTTACGTGCATCTTGCAAAGAAACATCCATAAGTGTAAGAGGTAATTCTTTAATTTTCATAACTTTGCGCGTTTCGCAATCAAACAAAGAATGTTCTATACACATACCTGTTCTAAAGCCCGGGAAATGCGGATAATATAAACTACTATCTTGTGTTATCCCTATTTCTTCCAAGGCACGAAGCGTTTGTGGCACTCGCATTTTCAAATAATGCTGACGATTTTTTACAAGAGAATGATTAAAAATAGTTTCATAGAATTTTTGGTCAGCTTTCATTCGTTCAACGTCTGATTCCAAGAAATAATTTGAGTGAATACCTATCTCGTGTTTTCTATCTTTAATTGCATTGATTATTTGTTTTCCTTTTTCTGTTGCAAGCTGTGTTTCATTTCGCTTTGTGTATAGGAAATAGAAGATTGATTTTTGATTGTTTTTTTCGCTCAAATCCATCAAAAAATTGAAGGTATCATACGGGTCTTGATTGCACTTTCTCATTTGCAACGAAGTCTGAAATGATCGTATAGATACACGTTTAAACAAGTCGCCCAAACAACTTTTTATAAAATCGAGCGTATTTCCCCATTTATATATGCAATCAACATCGTGAGAAAGAATTTTCTTGTACTTGTGACGTTGTGGAACATCTATGCCAAATTCTTTTAAGAACTTACGTACTAATTCCGCATAAATATGCACTACCGGTTTACGAATAATTCCGAAATTTACGGCACAAGCTTCTTTTTCGAGAAATCGGCCGTAGCCGTCGTAATTCTCAGCTATAGCTTCTTCCCAGCGGCTTAACATGAAAAATGCGCTCCCTATAATGTCGCCACCACAATACACTGAAGCACCATGGTTTGTAAACCGATTGTTTCCATACAAAAAAGGAACCGAGTCTTGCAAGACATTTTTGAGTTCCGTAGTTTTGGTAGGAAGATATTTTTTATTGCAATATCCAATAGATTCGGGGATATAGGTAAAAAATTCATCGGCAAACTCTATAAAATTGCCATTCGGTAACACGAATTTATACACCTGACTTACCGAAGTATCAAAAACCTCGTATTCTAACCCAAGTATCTCACCAAGAATAACTTGGAACACATATTTTTTTTCGGGCAAGAACTTTGATTCGGTGTAAATGACAATTTTATCCATAGAATGGAAATGGTCGTTTATTCAAAATTTGATTTAATTTTTTGCGCCATAGCAAGCAACTCGTCTTGTGAAGGAGAAAGCTTTGGTCCGCCAAAATTCATCTCGCCTACCGAGTTATGCAAGGGGATTAGGTGAATATGACAATGAGGAACTTCCAACCCAACTACACCAACGCCAATGCGAGCGCATTCCACGCTTTTTTCTACGGCTTTTGCAACTCTCTTTGCAAACACCATCATTGCGCCCAACAAGTCATCTTCTACATCAAAAATGTATGGAATTTCTTGTTTAGGGATTACCAATGTATGTCCCATAGTCATAGGACTGATATCCAAGAATGCCAAAAATTGATCGTTTTCGGCTACTTTATATGCAGGGATTTCGCCTGCTACGATTTTTGAAAAAATAGAAGCCATAGTATTAACGTGTTATTTCAACAATTTCAAAAGGCATTTTTCCAGCAGGAACTTGAATTTCAGCCACATCGCCTACTTTTTTGCCAAGCAAACCTTTGGCAATAGGAGTGTTAATAGAGATTTTACCCTCTTTCAAATCTGCCTCTGATTCTGCAACTAATATAAATTGCATTATTGCATTATTGCGCTGATTACGAACAGTTACTTTTGAAAGTATCTGTACGGTTGAATTATCTAATTTAGATTCATCTAGTATTCGGGAATTGATAATGGTTTCCTGTAATTTTGAAATACGTAATTCCAATAATCCCTGAGCCTCTTTTGCCGCGTCATACTCTGCATTTTCCGAAAGGTCGCCTTTATCGCGCGCTTCGGCAATCTGTTGTGAAATTTTTGGGCGTTCTACTGCCGTTAATTGATCCAACTCTTGCTGTAGTTTACGCAAGCCTTCTTCTGTTACATAAGAAATCTTCGCCATAAGAAATATTTTTTATTGATTTATACAAAACAAAAGGAATCCCGCAATCGGGATTCCCATATTATTTTCACAAATGTAGTAAAAGTTTTATTGCAAACCTAATGTCGATTTTCCGATTTCCTTGCCATTGCAGAATATCGAAATTTGATAGGTTCCTACAGCCAATGTTTCATTTGAAGCATCAAAGAATATCTCAAATTTAGCATCTTCATTGTTATACTCAAGATCTTTCTTTTCAGTATACATAATTGTTTTCCCTTCAAAATCGAACTGATTTGCATTGTTAGCAGTAAGGACTGTTCCGTTTGGAGCTATAATTCTTACGAACAACACTTTGTTTCCCGGTTCTGCCAAATTGTTTTTGAGTAATGTTCCTGCAACACCAATTTTGCTAGTTCTACGAGCTTTTGTTGCCACTTTGCCGCTTTTGTTGTATCCTTTAGATACCAAATCACCAATGCGCAACTGAGAACCAACTTCTACTTTCTGGCTCAAGTTTTCAATTTGTTGTGTTTTTTGGTAATCCAAAATCGTCATAGTGTCAATTTTCTGTTGTTTCGTATTGTTTTCAAAACTCAACGAATCAACTTTGTGTTTCAACATATTGTTTTCACGAATAAATTGTTCAGCTGTTTGACGCAACACTGCGATTTGTTTTCTATACTTAGCCACTAAAGCTGCATCAGCCTTTGCTACTGCCAATTCTGCACGAGTTTGTTCTATTTCTACCAAACGTTGTGCAAGTACAGAATCCATTTCATCGTTTGCTGCTACTTGTTTTTTGATTTCTACTTCAAGAGAATCAAGATTATTCAACAATTTAGATTTTTCAACATGAGCCACCGAAACGGTATCTTTTAACGATACTATCTCACTTTGTAATTGTGTATTTTGCCATACAAAATAGCCAAGACCCAATGCTAAAAGAATAGCAACGGCCAAAGAAATGTAACCACCTTTTGAATTCATTTTCTTTTTATTTTTATAATTTTTACAAATGTACACTTTTTATGTATTTGAAATACTTTTTTTGAAAAAATAACGCCGTTATCGGGTGTATGGCAAACAAATAGACAAAAAAGGGGCTTGCAAAAACGTCTTTGAGTATCTTTGTAACGCTATGAATAAAACAGAACAAGACAAACAAACAATTCGTCTGATGGTTGGTCTATACTGCCGACACCGCTTGCGCGCAAAGGAAATTCCCGAAGAATACAGCCAACTTATAGACTATGCAGAAAAACGATTGACGCACTGCCGCTACGGGCAAACAAAACCGGCGTGTAAAGATTGCGCCACGCATTGCTACAAAACCGACATGCGAGAAAAGGTACGTGAAGTTATGCGCTGGACAGGCCCTCGCATGATTGTTTATTCACCAAAGGCGGCTTTTCGGCACATTTGGCAACGGATAAAAAACAAGTAAGCTGCCGCTACTCTTTGTGGCGAGCCTTCAATTCGCGCGCTAAATCTTCTATGCGCAAACCTTTCTCGGTAAGCAATACGATAAGGTGGTAAATCAAATCTGACGTTTCGTACAACAATTGTTCTTTGGTACCATTGGTTGCTTCTATAATGGTTTCAATAGCTTCTTCGCCAACTTTTTGTGATATTTTGTTGATGCCTTTGGTAAACAATTTAGTTGTGTACGAACCTTCGGGCATTTCACGTTTGCGACGTTCTATGAAATCTTGCAAATATGAAAGAAATGCCAAATCGTCAAGATTTTTTTCTCCCAAAAACGCATTTGCACCGGTTGTTGAACCTTCGGGCAATGCTTTAATTACAACAGAAAGGCCGTCTTGGTCTGTCACTATATCTACCACTTGCATTGGTTTGTTGTATTCTCCGGCGGTAATGAGTTCCGGCTTGTTGCTTGCCGACGAAAACAAATATACCTGTTTCGTTTCCGTTATCGTTGAAAGAGTTTCTTTGTTAATAAAACCCATACGAAGAATTTTGTTGGAACGACTATCTTGCACGGCTGCCTGTACCAAGCCGTTGTTTTGAGAAAAATTGAGTTTCATTGCAAACATATATTTGTGGCAAAGATATAATTTTATGCAGACTAAATACCCAGAAATTACGTTTCAAATACTGGCAAGGTTTTTGTTATTTTCTCATTTGAATGTAACATTTTAATTGCGTTCTTTGTCTAACAGATAAATACTAATGATTATGAAACGATTACTTTTAGCTTTGGCATTTGCAAGTGTACTACCATTTGTTTCATTTGCGCAGTGGGGAGGCGACCCAACAAACAAACAGCTTAACGCAAGCGAATTAAAAGCACCAAGCATTACGTGGGAAAAAGAGTCTTACAACTTTGGTGAAATTCCGCAAGGCAAACCTGTTGATGTGGTATATGTATTTACCAACACAGGAAATGCGCCGTTAATTATATCGAAAGTAGAACCGGCTTGCAACTGTACCGATGCCATTTGGCCAAAAACGCCAATCATGCCGGGACAAAAAGGCGAAATTCAGGTAACATTTGACGCAGCAACCGGCGGCAAATTTTCTAAAACGGCAGTGGTTACTTCAAATGCAAAACCAACCGAACAAACGCTGGTATTTACCGGCACCGTTGTAAAAAAATAAAGACTCTTTTTTTATTCTTCACACAAAGGCTATCCTCAAACGATAGCCTTTTTTTTCTGTTATTCTACATTTTAATTTGCAACTACACCTACAAAATTCGGATAATGACAACAAGCGAGCTGAATGGATAACCGAATAAAGATTTTCTCTTTGAAGAACCAATACTCATTTATTTTTTTTATTTTTGACACAAT
>CAYFVM010000005.1:68815-84918 GCA_964346725.1 uncultured Bacteroidales bacterium | reverse complement strand
GCAATAAGCACAGCTCGTCCCGAAATTAAAGATTCAATTTATATCACCGTGAATGCAATTCCTCAAAAAACAATTTCGTTTACCGACGAAAACATCACCTACGAAGGTCGTATGATTATTGATGGCACATCAGCACAATATCTCTATCCGGGAAGTTCTATTTCTACCAATTTTACCGGCACATCATTGTCTGCAATATTCAGCAAAGTTGTGGCATATTATTGGGTAGAGATTGACGACATGGAACCATTTAAATTATATACTCGCTCTAATGCACGATGGGTAAAAGACAATGAATTTATGCTTGCACAAGGACTTGCTGAAGGTACGCACAGCGTTACCATTACACTTTGTTCGGAAGGGATTTTCAAAAATCCTCAATTCTACGGATTCGTGATAGACGAAAATGCTTCACTTTCAAAACCGGCAGCAAAGTCAGTGAAATTTGAATTTATTGGAAACTCTATCACTTGCGGATATGGAACAGAAGTAACTAATCGTTCAGCATTCAACGACTCTACATCAAACTTCTGCCACGGCTTTGCGTATCTTACTGCAAAAGAATTTAATGCCGAAACTATGGTAGTTGCTCGCTCTGGTATTGGCATTTACACAAACTATGGCGACCAAAATTCTGCCTACGGCATGATGCCTGATAATTATTTCAAGACATGGATTAATGCCAGTACAAATTGGGATTTTACAAAATTCACTCCTGATGTTGTATTCATCAATTTAGGAACTAACGACACATGGAATTATGGCTTGGCAGGTAATCAGAATAAACCAGCTTTTGATTCTGCAGCCTTTGCAAGTACCTACCGCACATTCTTGAACAATATCATTGCGAACTATCCGAACTCCTCATTTGTCTTGCTTACAGGCAGTATGATGCAAGGTGATGGGTTGTTAATGGTAAAAAGTATTTTGAACGAAATTCAAACAGAATTTAACACAACAGCACATCCGTTCTACCGTTTTGACTTTACGCCAACACTAGGTACCGGAGCCGATTGGCACCCTTGCGCTGCACAACAAGCAAATATGGCAACCGATTTGATTAATTTCTTGAAAACAAATAATGTGGTACAATAAGTGCCGAAAAACATTATAGACAAACGCCACATTATGACGCTTCTACAAAAAAGCCATACGAAAAATCGTAAGGCTTTTTTTATCGCAAATTCCAAATACTGAGTGAATAATTAGCTTCAACACTGTTCTCTATAGCATCAGGCAAAAAAGAAAAGAAATCTATTCCGGAGAGCGTTTCTACACTATCTACCGTAATCACATACGACGAAATAGGGTTATGTCCTGATTGATTTTTGAACACAAAACCAATCGCATCATAGCTGGATTCGTTTTTTTTGAGTAATACTTTGAAAAAACTATCAGGAACAGCAATTTTATTGTATCCAATTGTTTGGGGATTTGCTGAAACTATAGGGCCGCATACAACAAACAATTCGCCATACCATTGTGCATACAATCGAACACGTTCTTCCAAATTGCGCCAATCTCCTCCATTGAGATTATGGTTTTGCGGGCACACGTTTGACAAATAGAAACTTTCATTCATAGCCTGTCTGCTCCATTTCATATCACCAGCAGGTGCCATATGACCACGATCGTATCCAGAATTACTATAATCGCCGGGGCTAATTACAGTTCCCTGCGCTTGAGGATCAGGCAAAAACATATCTGCACGAGGCACGTTACCGAGGGTTTCTGCTTTTGTAAGTTGATATGCAACCCAATTAGGTATATGCCATTCGGTGTTATAACTCACAGTAAAGCCAAGGTGTTCAATGATTTGACTTGCACGATTGTCGGTAATTTTTGCCAAATCGGTCAACACAACTTGACTTGACTTTTTCGTTTTATTCAAAAAAAATTGTGCCGATGTTTTTATCACAGGAAACAACACAACAAGGGCAACAAACACTACAATAACTGTATTTCTAAATGCGTGATTTTTTTTCATTTTTCTCTCTTACAAAATGATAAAGATACAGCCAAAGATTAAAATTAGCAATTTTGAACACATATTTTGCGAGTGTTTTTACTTGGTCGTTCGCTTTCCTTTTGACAAGCTTGTTGAGATTATTTATATCATGTTAAACTTTATAGACCAGATTCTTGGCGCTACAATGGAATAGAAAAAATCACAGTCTAACGAAATTTACCCAACAATAGTCTTGTAAATTTCCGCATACTGCTGAGTTCCTTTTTCAAGAGAATAATACGTATCAGCTACGGCGCGAAGCGTTTCTCTATTTGGTGCCGACGATTGTAATATGCCATCAACTACGCGAGCATATTCCGACTGAGTATATTCCTGCACCACAAATCCTTGCGGGCAGTCTTTCATAATGGAATCGACATCACCCACACCGGTGTTGCACACAATAGGAATTCCCATCGAAAGTAGTTCGCCCATTTTTGTAGGCGACGAGGCTTTTTTGGAATATACCGGTTTTATGAAAAACATTGACCAATCCGAAAGAGCAGCGTAGGCCGGCACATCTTCACGATTTGCCCGATATACGCGCAATGCCGAACGAGGAATGTCTTTTCGCATGGCAAGAGATTCGAGTTTGTCGGCAGAATCGGGCGTAATGCACAAGAAAATTGCTTTCGGGTTTTTGTCGTACACAACTTTAAAAAAGTCAAACATTTCATCGGTCATGTACCACGTACCAAAAGAGCCAAGATAACTCAACACAAATGCCGATTCGTCTATTTGCAATTTTTTGCGCATAGTTTCTTGTGAAGATTTCACTTTTTCAAAATGAAACAACTGCATATCGGTACAGCACGGAATCACCGAAATAGGCGTTTGTGCCATTTGATATGCCTTCCACGAACGGATTTCGTTTGCGCCGTTATGCGTAAGAGACACTATATGAGCCGCTTGCGAAATATATTTTTTCTCTACCTGCTTAAAATACCGATACACCATGCGAAAAACCGGATTTGAAAGTCGCCACAAACCACCTTCCACACGCTCGTCGGCATAAAAGCCGCGCATATCAAATATCCAAGGAATGCCAAATTTTTGCTGACAATACAAACCTACGTGAGCACTAATATAGCTGCGGCAATGCAACAAGCAAATATTGTTTGCTTTGCCCATTACAATTTCGCGTGCTTTTTGTTCCAACACGTGCAAATCGTACATAGTTGACACAACCGCCGGTTTTGAAGTATATGGAATTGGATGCCACACTACGCCCGAAGCTTTCAGAAGTTTAGAAATTACCATTTCTCGTTTTTCAAACACTTGCGGTTTCTCGCAACTGATAATATGAATAGAAAACCCTTGTACCGACAATTTCTGAAGATACGGAATCACCTGCGACTGACCAAGGTTATCGGTCATGCCATCGTACGAAACATACAGAACTCCCGTTTGCTTAGTCATTGTTAGAGAATTTTTCAAGCATAAACTTTTGTACCAGAATCATTTGCCAGATTCTATTATACAAATGGTTATAGCGGCTGCTTTTGAATCTTCGGAGGATAATACGCACATGTTTCGGATTAAACACACCTACTTTCTTTATCATCTCTTCGTTCAAGTAATTGTCGATAAGGAAATGTAAATCACCGTTTAACCAATCACTAAGTGGAATAGAAAATCCCTTTTTTGGACGATCAAAGAATGAAGACGGAACATACTCGTACAACACTTGTTTAAGCAAGTATTTATGTATGTCCTTGTGAACTTTCAAATTCTCATTCACGTTGAGCGCAAACTCAACAATATTGTAGTCGAGCAAAGGCACGCGGACTTCAAGCGAGTATTTCATTGACGAACGGTCAACCTTTTGCAGCAAATCTTCACGTAAATAATAATTCACGTCAAACAAAGCTTGATTTTCCATAGGAGAAAGTTCGCGCGCTGCTTTTGCTATTTCATTATCCAAAGAAAACGAATGAACAAAATCAGGTTGCAACACTCGAGAAATTTCATCTCGAGAAAAAAGGCACTGTTCTTGTGAAAATATATGAGATGGAATTTGTTCTTTATCAGAGTAATTAATGACTTTACCTCCACGTTTACTCCAAGAGTTTCCCAACCTTGATATTTGATACAAAGACTTGCGAGAATACTGCAACAAAGGATTTTGCAAACGACGAGCCCAATTATATGCCCCGTATCCCATAAACAACTCATCGCCGCCATCGCCCGAGAGCGCCATGGTTACTTGCGACTTTGCCAATTGCGAAACCAACATCGTTGGAATACAGGATGAATCGGCAAACAAGTCATCAAATGTATCAAGCACAGAAGGCAATAAATCTATCGCATCTTTTTGAGTGACAGTCAATTCCGTATGGTCAGTTCCCAAATAATTTGCTATTTGTCGAGCAGGACCACTTTCGTCATATCTTTGTTCGGCAAATGCAATGGTAAACGTTTTGAGGCGAGACGAAATATTTCGTTGTGCAACAGCCGTAACCAATGAAGAATCAACACCACCGCTGAGGAAGGCACCAAAAGACACATCACTTTTTAAGCGATAGCGCACCGATTGCTCAACCATATCGCGCAAAATCTCTTTTGCCTGGTAATAATTGTTTATTGTTTCTTTCTCCAACTTGTCGTACGAGCGCCAGAACGAATGCTTTGCTATTCCCGACTTGTCTATAGTCATATACGAACCGGCAGGCACTTTGAATATGTTACGATAAATTGTCTTTTCGGCACCGGTGTAACCAAGATGAAGAAATATATTTAAAGATTCATAATCAACTGACTTACTTTTTTTTACACAGTCAAATTGAAGCAACGCTTTAATTTCTGAAGCAAATGCAAAATGCAACCCATCCCAATAATAATACAGTGGCTTAACACCCATTCTATCACGGATGAGGGTGAGTTTTTGTTCCTTCGTGTCGTATAAAGCAATAGCAAACATGCCATTAAACTCATTGCACGCCTCCGGGCCTTCTGTAGAAAGCATGGAAAGGACTATCTCGGTATCTGAAGCGGTTTTTACTTGAATCTGACGTTCACGGCGAAGCTCGCTATAGTTGTATATTTCACCGTTATACGACATTACATAGCGTTTATTCTCCGAAAACATCGGTTGATTTGAATCGTCAGATAAATCAATGATTTTAAGGCGGCGATGTACAAGTCCAACAGCGGAGTCTGAATATTCACCTTGCACCTCAGGGCCACGATGTTCCAACGCTTTCCCTACAGCATTCAATTCATGAGGATTAAACACTGTATCTAACGAGTAATATCCGGCAATTCCGCACATAAAGTGAAACTATTGTATTCGTAAATTCATTCCCGGCGAAAGTTGCGCTGTATTCAGTCCATTCAAGCTTTGTATGGATTTAACTGTTGTTCCGTATCGTTGAGAAATACCCCAAAGGGTATCGCCAACTTTTACGGTATAATATGAAACATCTTCTTCTGAAGCCGTATTTGTTGGCTTATTGTACATTGTAGATGCGGCAACATTCTCACTTATCTCGGTTTTCGTTGGCTTCGGGGTAGAGTTTACCTTAGCAGGAGCAACAACATACACGACGAGTTTATCTCCCACATGTAGCATATTGCTCTTCCTACCATTCCAACTTTTGAGCGTAGTTACAGAAACGCCGTATTTGGATGCAATTTTAGAAAAACTGTCACCAGAACGGACCGTGTAATATTTCTTTATCTTTCCTGCAGGTGTACTTTCTACGGGATTACTTGAAGAATTACTTGAAGCTATTTCTTTTTCAGGCTGTGAATTTGAATACAGAGAATCCTTGTACGCATATATTGAATCCTCTAATCGCAAGAAAGGAGAAACAAGTTCTACAGGCAAATACAAAGGACTACCGTGCTCACTATATGGCACTATTCCAATCTTATATTGCGGATTGATATCTTCAAGTTCTTTCAATGGCACATGTAAATACTCTGACACCTGTTTGAAGTCCATCTTTTGAGAAACCATCACCGTGTCTATTTGCGGCATCACAATTTTCCGGGGATAGAGATTATGTAGTTCATGATGTTCGAACACATAGTAGGCAGCAATAAAAGCAGGCACATAACTGCGCGTTTCCTTAGGCAGATAATTATATATTTTCCAAAAATCTGTTTTCCCGCCCGAGCGAGCAATTGCCTTACGAACATTGCCCGGGCCACAATTATAAGCTGCTATTGCAAGCACCCAATCATCAAAAATTTCATTCAATTTTTTAAGATACTGCGCTGCAGCATATGTTGACTTAATAGGATCACATCGTTCATCTATGTATGAATTAATTTTCAAATCGTAGGCCTTGCCAGTAGAAGGCATAAACTGCCAGATGCCACGTGCGCCCGCAGGCGATTTAGCTTTCGGATTTAAAGCTGATTCTATAATTGCCAAATATTTTAATTCTTGAGGAACATCATATTGTTCAAAAATATCCTCAAATAATGGGAAATAGTATTCAGACAAGCCTAACATATTCGAAACGGAACCTCTTCGTTTGTTAGCATAAACGTTTATATATGCCTTAACCCTAGGGTTATACGTTAACTTAACTACAGAATTCATTTCGCTAATTCTTTTACTATATTCTTTATCAGAATATTGAGGTATATATGTGCTGTCGCGGTAATGTTTTGAAATATCAGAGAATTTCAATTTCTCTGCTTTTTGCACATACCAAAGATTTACCAAACTGTCTAATTGGGTATTATAATTCCGAATGATAGTGCTGTACTCAGGTAAGTAATCGGCTGTATCGGGAAGTTCTACGTCTGATTCTAGTGTAGCATCTTGTGCCTTCACCATGAAAGCCAAGAAAAGCAATGCACCTAAGACGTATAATTTCTTCATTCCGTCGTTTTTTGTGTAAGTTCGTAAAATACCTTCTCGAGCGACTTTTCTTGCACTTGAGAAGAAAGTACCGTTAAATTATGTTCAACTGCAAATTTAAAAACATTTTGTCTAATATCCGCATTATCTGTCGGACTAAGTAACCAATGTTTTTCTGAAACCTTTGCTACTTCCTTTACCAGTGGGATTGTAAGCAATTGTTCTTTTGTACAATCTTCTAAAAATTCCACCGACAATGTTAATTCGCTTGTATTTTGTTTCTTTATAGATTCAGCACTATCATTTGCAACAATGCGACCATCGTTTATGATAATCACTCTATCACAAATAGCTTCAACCTCTTGCATTATGTGCGTAGAAAGCATAACTGTTTTTGATTTTCCAACCGTTTCTATCAAATTCCTGATTTCTACTAACTGATTGGGATCAAGGCCGGTAGTTGGTTCATCAAGAATTAGAACTTGAGGATTGTGAATCAACACCGAAGCCAATCCAACGCGTTGACGATATCCCTTTGAAAGCATACTAATCTTTTTGTGCTGTTCTTTCTCTAAACCTATCCTTTCAATTACTTCATCTACAGCACTTTTTGAATTTTTACCTAAACCGTACATTTTAGCGAAAAACAACAAATATTCGCGTACGTACATATCTAAGTAAAGTGGGTTATGCTCCGGTAAGTATCCAATTGTTTTTTTAACTTCAATAGGATTTTCACGTACATCAAGACCGTTTACCAAAACCGTTCCTTCAAATTGTGAAAGATAGCCGGTTATAATTTTCATGGTCGTAGATTTTCCGGCACCATTTGGACCGATAAATCCTACAATCTCGCCCGAAGGAATTTCAAACGAAACCCCATCAACTGCGCATTGCGTTCCGTACGTCTTTACAATATTTTGAACCGAAATTGACATCTATTTTCCCCAAGTATCTGGATTTTTGCGCCACTCTTTCAAACTTTCCATTTGTTGTGGCGTAATATAATTTCTTTCTGTTGCTAATTCTACAAGCGCCGTATAATTCGTCAGCGTATCAACTTTACATTGCGCGTTGGCAAACGCTTCAACCGAAACATTGAATTGATAGGTGAAAATTGCAAGCATTCCCATCACATCAAGTTTTGCATCGCGAAGAGCCTCAACAGCTTTCAAACTGCTTCCGCCCGTAGAAATCAAATCTTCTATGACAACAACTTTTTGACCTTCAGTGTAAAAACCTTCGATTTGGTTTCCCAATCCATGATCTTTAGACGAAGAGCGAACATAAATAAAAGGCAAATTCAATGCCTCTGCTACCAAAACACCAACCGCAATTGCGCCTGTTGCTACACCTGCAATCACCTCAGCGTCAGGATATAACGCACGCACTTTTGCAGCAAAAGCTTGTTTTAAACAATCGCGCACTTCAGGATACGAAAGTGTTTTTCTATTATCACAATAAATTGGAGACTTCCAGCCACTTGCCCATGTAAATGGATTGTCTGGTTGTAATTTAATTGCCCGTATTTGCAATAAATTTTCTATAATTGTACTCTCAATATTAGTATTACTATACATGGAATGTAAAATTTATTTTGAAGCCAAGTACCTACTTTTAACTGACGACAAAAGTACAAAAAAAAACGAAAACTTTAGTAATTGTTCCAACAAAAGCGACGTAATAAAAGCAGTGCAAGAGCTGGCGCAGAACGGCTCGGAATTCATAGTTTTATTCAACGAAAATTTCGACGAACTTCTCTCATTGTGCAAGTCAAATTTCAAGTATATCGAGGCTGCCGGAGGTTTTATCAAAAATGAATTCGGCGAATATTTATTCATTTACCGCCGTGAAAAATGGGATTTACCGAAAGGGAAATTAGAAGAAGGTGAAACGCCAAGCGTTGCAGCTCTTCGAGAAGTTTCGGAAGAAACCGGATTGCAAAAAGTTACAGAGAAAAATTATCGTTGCTCTACTTGGCACACCTACGAATTGCACGGCGAACAAATTTTGAAGCAAACGTATTGGTACAATATGGAAGGCGAAAAACAACAAAAAAGTACGCCTCAGTTGGAAGAAGAAATTACCGAACTACAATGGATTGCGCCCGATAATTTCCCGGAAATTCTCTCAAATACGTTTCCATCAATAATTGAAGTAATAAATATTAAATAATCTATAATGAAAAAGTTATGTTTTCTTTTCGCTGCGTTTTTCATATTTGCCAGCGGTTATTCTCAAAACGAGAAAAAGCCAAAATATGTTTTTCTATTTATCGGTGATGGCATGGGCCTCGGTCAAACACAATTGGCCGATGCATATTTGCGAGCGATCGAAGGCGACAGCCTCAATTTCATGTATTTTCCAAATAAAGGATACCAAACCACCTATTCACTAAGTTCGTACATTACTTGTTCGGCTGCATCAGGCACGGCAATGGCCTGCGGCCAAAAAACATTGGCAGAGCACATTGCGGTTGACAGAAACAACAAACCGCTCAAAAGCATTGCCTACGATGCCAAAGAACGTGGCATGAAAGTAGGAATTCTCACAACGGTTTCTATTGACCACGCAACTCCTTCGGTATTTTATGCGCACAATGAGAGCCGCCACAATTATCACGAGATTGCCATGGATATGCCAAAAAGTGGATTTGATTATTTTGCCGGAGGCATGTTTGTAAAGCCAAAACAAGATGGAGAATCGGTTTTTACTGCATTGAAAGATAGTGGTTATACCATAGTTACCTCAAGCGATAGTTTATCATTGCTTTCGCAACGAAATAAAAAAGTGTGCGTGCTTGCTCCAAACTCTCGCATAGATTATAGAATTGACAAGCCGGAAAACCCGTTTGCGCTCTCTGCTCTCACAGAAACAGGTATTCGCACATTGGAAAACCCGAACGGATTTTTTATGATGATAGAAGGCGGTCAAGTAGACTGGGCTTCTCACTCCAACGATGCTGCTACGGCGCTACACGAAGTGATTGATTTAAGCAAAGCGGTAGAGAAAGCGCTCGAATTTTACAAAAAACATCCCGTTGAAACATTGATAATTGTTACGGCAGACCATGAAACCGGCGGCTTGGCTCTCGGTTCGCAACTTTGCCCATACTATTCAAACATTGGTTTGCTCAAAAATCAAAAAACTTCGCATACCGAATTAGAAGGAGTTCTGAGAAAAGCTATTGAAACACAAGGGAAGGGGTTTACGTTTGAAAAATGCCTGGCTCTCATGAGCACCTACTACAATGGCAATCCAGGGAATCCGTTTACGCTCAGCGCATACGATAGTGTGCAATTGAAAAAAGCTTACGATTTTATCATGACACCCGACAAAAGCATGGCAAACGAAGAAGTGAAACTTATGTACGATTCTTCTGTAGAAGCTGCTACATACGCTCCTCAAGACCGTTCTATGGCGCTCATCATTACCATGAATAAACTTATTGCTTCCCGAGCAGGCGTAGCATGGACAACGTTTGCACACACCGGAAATCAAGTGCCGGTTTCGGCTATTGGAGTTGGGAGCGATTTATTCCGTGGCGTGTTTGACAACACAGACATCAATCATAAACTGAAAGAATTGCTGCAATAAATCAATATCCTTCTTTCGTCAGCCAATTCTGATACTGGGTAGCAAGACGGAGATGTTGAGAGAAGGTTGTTGAGAAATTGCTTTTGCCGGAATAGTTTGGCTGCGCACAGAAATAAAAGTAATTGTGATGTGTGTAATTGAGCACCGCATCTATATCCGTTTTTGACGGTGTGCAAATTGGGCCCGGAGGCAAACCTCTATGTGCGTAGGTACTATACGGAGAGGCACTTGCACGCTCTTTATGTCCATTACGCACACGTTTTAAATCAAAATCATTAAGTGCAAATTTTATAGTTGGATCTGCTTGAAGTTTCCCTCCTGTTTCGTTAGAACGTAAACGATTGACATACACGCCGGCAATTTTCGGTTTTTCGGAATCGAGCGCCGTTTCCTGATTTACGATTGATGCCAACGTAGAAACTTCTTGACGAGAAAGCCCCATTGCGCGAGCCTTTGCACGACGTGCATCTGTCCAAAACGCATCATACTCTTTTTTCATTCGGAGCAAAAATTTACGCGCCGACGTATTCCAATAAAATTCATACGTATCGGGCACAAACAAACACACAATGTTTGCTTTGTTAAATCCCAATGAATCCATAAAAGCACGGTCGTTACAAAGTGCGTACAAATCATCGTAGGGCGCTTCAATTTTTTCAGAAACGAGGCGTAAAACATCTTCGTAATGACGGGCAAATTTGATAGTAAGATCAATCGCTTCGCGACGACCAGAGCGGAACAAAAGCACCACGTCTTTGCTCGACATTCCATTTTTCAAATGATACAAACCAGGGTAAATATGATCTTGCAAACTCACGATTTTTGCCGCCAAACGGAATCCCAACATACTTGAAACATCCAAACTTGAATCAAGAGATTCTGAAATCTCAGATACGGTCGTAACGGTAGAAGGTATTGCAAAATAGATATCTTCCTCGCCATTCTTGCTATAGACATTTCCGGCAAACATTATTTTAAGAAGATACAATCCAACAATAACGGCAATTGCCCCAGTTGCGAGCAAAACGGTACGTTTATTTGAAGTTTTCTTTGTTGTCATATTTTTACAAAATTTGAGATGCCAAACTTATAAAAAATCATTCAAACAAATAATTGAATACCTTTGTAAAAAAATAAAATTATGTTCGACGTTCAAGCTATACGCAAAGATTTTCCGATACTCAATGAAAAAGTGCACAATCACAATTTGGTGTACCTTGACAACGCGGCAACCACGCAGAAGCCGCAAGTCGTGATAGATGCAATTGTTGATTGCTACACTCATACCAATAGCAACATTCACCGTGGCATTCATACGTTGAGCCAAATTTCTACCGAACGATACGAAGAGGCACGCAAAAAAGTGCAACGATTTATTAATGCGCCAAAAGACCGAGAAATTATTTTCACCAAAGGCGTTACCGAAGCGTTGAACTTGGTGGCACAAAGCTTTAGCGAGGCGTTTCTTCACCAAGGCGACGAAGTGATAGTTTCAGCCATGGAGCACCATTCCAACCTTGTTCCTTGGCAGATGGTATGCGAACGAAAAGGCGCTACGCTTAAATTTATTCCGTTCAATCACGACGGCGTTTTGGATATTGAAGCATACGAAAAACTTTTCACCGAAAAAACCAAGTTTGTCTCGGTGGTGCACGTTTCCAACTCGCTTGGCACGGTCAACCCGATAGAGAAAATGATTGCCATAGCTCATGCGCACAATGTTCCTATCATGATAGACGGAGCTCAATCTGTTCAGCATTGCAAAATTGACATGCAAGCACTCGGCTGCGATTTCTTCGCATTTTCAGGCCATAAAATCTACGCTCCCACCGGCACAGGGGTTCTTTGGGGCAAAGAAGAATGGCTCGACAAACTTCCGCCGTATCAAGGTGGCGGCGATATGATAGAAACCGTTACGCTCGAAAAAACCACGTACAATCTACTTCCGTTTAAGTTTGAAGCAGGAACTTCGAACTACGTTGGTGCTCACGCTCTTGGCGTTGCGCTTGACTACGTTTCCGGCATTGGCATAGAAAATATTCAACGTCACGAGGAAGAATTGATAGCCTACGCAACCAAGAAATTCGCAGAAATTCCACAAGTAACGATTATTGGCAATGCACCACAAAAAGCTGGAGCTATCTCTTTTGAAGTTGACGGAGCGCACCCAGCCGACATCGGAATGGTTTTGGACAAACAAGGCATTGCTATCCGAACAGGAACGCACTGCACCGAGCCGGTTATGCAATACTATGGTGTGCCCGGAACTGCTCGTTTATCGGTAGGTATGTACAACACAAAAGAAGAGATAGACTACTTTATGTCAATACTTGCAAAAGTGGCGGCAATGTTTGAATAAAACTCAATGATTATGAAAAGAAGAATTTCTAAAATCTTAGTAATACCAGCAATTGTGCTAATGGCTGTTTCGTGTAAAAAAGAATACAATTATTACTACACATACAATACCCAAGTTGATAGTATATATACCAGCAATTACTACCAAACGGTGCTTGCCAACCAACAAGAAATTACTGAAGATATTCGCCCGGCATATCTCAAAGTCGGTGATACGATTGGTATATTTGCCATGTCAAATTATGTTACAAAAAGTGATTTGCAAAATGGGATTGCAGTGCTCAAAAGTTGGGGTTTGAATGTTATTGAAGCCGACAATTTATATAATCAAGACGGACGATATGCCGGAACAGAAGCAGAACGCATTGAGGGTTTTCAAAAACTAATTAATGACAAAACGGTAAAAGCGTTGATTTCGGCACGAGGCGGCTATGGAGCAGCACAAGTACTTTCGTTCATTGATTTTTCGCCACTCAAAACCAATCCCAAATGGATAATTGGCTACAGCGACGTTACCGCTATTCACATTGCGCTCAACAACCTTGGCATTGAATCTATTCATGGTCCAATGACCAAACATTTGAGTGAACCCGAAAGCGTTGAAAGTTTGCGAAAAGCATTGTTCGGCGAACTTACAAATTATAGCATTGCAACCAACGCCAACTGCGCTCAAGGCACGGCAGAAGGCCGACTTGTAGGCGGAAATCTTTCGCTCATTTATAGCCTTGGCGGCACGCTTTTCGACCTTAACGTAAAAGACGCAATCCTTTTGATTGAAGACACCGGTGAAGCAAATTATGCCATAGACCGTATGCTTATGAACCTCAAATTGAGCGGGAAACTCGATGCCATTAAAGGCGTTGTAGTAGGCGAATTTACCGGCACCGTACAAGCGAGCGACAAATCTATCGAAGAAATTATTGGCGACCATTTTGGCGACTTGGAAATTCCTATCATGTACGGTGCAGAAATGGGCCACGATGCCAAAAACATTGCGACATTTTTAGGAAGAACGGTGAAATTGGAAGTAAATTCCAGTACCGCAAGTATTTCATACTAACGACAATGCAAACCGAGCAAGAAAAAATTGACGCATTACGGGAAACACGAAAACACAACAATTCCTATGCGTGGCTTTTAAGCGATTACATTAACAACTCCCCCTGCGCCATTTCTCATTCATTATTGCAAGAAATAGATGAAGATGGCATTCTTCCAGAAGAGACATTAGTTAGGGCTATTCTTTCCAGATTACTCAATCTTGATCCCTCAGCCAACGAATATGACAATATGCTCATTGACAACTATTTACGTCAGTCTGTTACGCTCTTACACCAGGATATTTATAAAGAAAATCCGTACTATAAGAATATTTGCATTCCCGAAACTTCATTTCAAAACTGGAAACTAACAAAAACGGTTTACCAGCCGTACGAAGCGTTTGTATATAAGGACATTATCGTAAAAAATGATTTTCGGGAAATACCACAAATTGGGTTCTTTTTAACTCCATTTTCTTTTCCCGCCGTACACGAAAACGGACGAGAATGGATGGCCATCAAACCAAGCGAAATTGAAACAATGCAGCCGGCCGTTAATCAAGTTGCGGGGAACGTTGCCGTATTCGGTCTTGGACTTGGTTATTTTCCGTATATGATTTCTCTGAAAGAATCTGTCTCGCACATCAGCATAATAGAACGCGATTCCGTTGTTATTCAATTATTTAACACCTACATTCTTCCCCAATTTGAGCATAAGGAGAAAATAGAAATCATCTGCACCGATGCGTTTGATTTTATGAGAAATGTGTTGCCAAAACAATCCTACAACTATGCCTTTGTTGACCTTTGGCACAACACCGCTGATGGATTGCCTTTGTACAAAAAAGCGAAGGGTATGGAACGATTTTCACCTAACACAAAATATCTCTACTGGGTTGAAGATTCTCTGCTTTCGGCCTATCGCTGGCAACGATTTGATGCAATACTTTCCGGCTCAAAATCGTACGATGAAATGTGCCAAAAACTGCGAAATGAAAGTCTTGCGCGCGAATTATTATAATTCACCCACACTCTTCATCCACAATTGCGCCATTTTATAATGCCCGGCGGGCGTTGGGTGCACGCCATCCCAAATCCAATACGTAACATCTCCGGTTTTACAAAGCTCATCAAACATTGCCTGATACGGAACAAACACCGCATTGTAATCTTTTGCGATTCGTTCAACCGCATGCGACAAGGCTTCACATTGCTTGCGAGCAATTCCGGCGGTATCAAGACGAAAACCCACCTCGCAAAATGGTTCACCCAAAACTATGCGCACATTGGGATTTTTTGCACGACTTCGTGACAACAATTCACGATACTGTTTTTCAAAAGCAATGGTATCAACAACAAGATTATTGTTCAAAATATCATTTATGCCAACCAACACCGAAAGCACATCGGGATTGAGCGACAAAGCATTGGCAGACCATTGTTTCGCCACATCATTGAGAGCATTTCCACTGATGCCACGATTGTAAAAATCATACTGCAAATCGGGATATTCAGCCATATATTGCGAAGCACAGAGAAACATATATCCATGTCCAAAAATATGATTCATATCGTCGGGATTGCGTGAGCCATCGCATTCGTAGCCCCATTTCCCATCGGTAATAGAATCACCTATGAAAACGATGCGTTTTTGGCCAAACAAAGAAACCGCTAAAACAATTGACAAACAAACACTTACTATCTTTCTCATTTTCTTACAATATTAACATTGAACAAAAATAGCAGAAAATCTCCAAGAAAAAGGGACGTTGACTTTTTTCTTGACAAGAAGAATTTTATGCCCAATAAAAACAAACACAATTTATTCTATTTTTATTTACATTTACACTTGTAATTATTTATCCTCCAACTTTCATTCTCATTCAAAAAAAAGGAGGAATTAAAAACTATCACAAATGGAAAAACTATACAGACTACTATTTATCCCTACATTATTCTTATTCAGCTCTTGCAACACTTTAATTTCAACGAGTGTTAGCAAATCGTACGAACCTGTGGAATACACAGAGGAGGTTGCTGTATTTGAACAAAACCAAACCATTCCCGATAATGCAGAAATCCTGGGGCACATGAAAATTGACGAATCTCGATTTACCCTAACGTCAAATTGCACGTATAATGTGGTGGTAAACGAGGCAAAATTCGAAGCCAGGAGAATCGGAGGAAATGCTATTAAAATCACGGATCACATTTTCCCTTCTGCGACGAGTTCTTGCCATAAAATTGAAGCTGACATATTGAAAATAGACAGTTCGGCATTCAT